>NZ_JACSKI010000010.1:0-7445 GCF_018617535.1 Exiguobacterium sp. s35 | reverse complement strand
AGCGTGAAGCGTCCTGTCGTACTTTGGTGCGGGTGGGCGTTCGGTACGCTCGGTACCCCGTGTGTCGCCCAACGTGTGTGGCCGATTCCAATCGTGCCGTCTACTTCTGCTGGGATGATTTCGCGTAGCGCAGCGATGCGACCGACTTCTTTGTGAACGTTGACATTTTCATGCATCAACGCAAGACCTGCCGAGTCATAACCACGGTACTCGAGTTTTTCAAGACCTTTGAGAAGGACTTCCTTCGCTCCGGTATTCCCAATCATTCCTACAATTCCACACATAAACAAATCTCCTCTATTCTTCGATTTCTCGAAAAAGGAAACGGGCTTTTTCTAAGAGCTGTCAGCACATACTTCTTTGTCCGTCCGGTCACCCGGTCGTTTTAAAAGTATGTTTTTCGTCGTGACAGGCGACGAGGAGGCATCCGCCGAAATCTCGATAACCTCCAACCTCGTCAACTCCGTAGAGTTCTGGCGCTTGTTCGTACTCTTGTGTCCTTCCGTTTCCAAGGTCACGCTCTTAATAGTACAAATCACACCCCCATTCGTCAAGAAGAACCATTGTTTTCTCGATGACAAAACGGAAACAAAAAGGGAATCCAACGTTGGATTCCCTTGTGTTATTCCCGGTTTCTGAAATTTTATCCTTCTACACCGTAATCTTCACGGACGACTTGTGCAATTTTTTCAACGTAGAGGTCGCACTCTTCTGCTGTCGGCGCTTCCGCCATGACACGGACGAGTGGTTCTGTTCCAGATGCACGGACGAGGATACGACCGTTCCCAGCCATTTCAGCTTCTGCTTCTTGAATCGTTGCGAGGACACGCTCGCCGTTCATCGCATCGTTCTTATTCGTTACACGAATGTTGACGAGCTTTTGCGGATAAACTGGCATCTCAGCCGCCAATTCAGAAAGTTTACGGCCCGTCGACTTGACGATTTCCGCCAACTGGACGCCTGACAACATCCCGTCACCCGTTGTCGAGTGATCGAGGAAGATCAAGTGACCCGACTGTTCGCCACCGAGTGTATATTGATGTTTCTTCATCTCTTCCACAACGTAACGATCGCCGACCGCTGTCTGGAGCGCCGTCATGCCTGCTTCTTCCACAGCTTTATGGAAACCGAGGTTACTCATGACCGTTGCGACAATCGTGTTGTCTTTCAAACGACCTTTTTCACTCAAGTATTTCCCGCAAATATACATGATTTTGTCCCCGTCCACGATATCGCCGTTCTCATCAATCGCAATCAAACGGTCTCCATCGCCGTCAAAGGCAAGACCCATGTCCGCTCCTTTTTCACGAACGAACTCAGCCAAGTGCTCAGGGTGTGTCGAACCGACACCTTCATTGATGTTCAACCCGTTCGGCGAGTTACCGATTGTCGATACGTTCGCCTCAAGGTCAGCGAAGAGACGCGCTGCAAGACCGCTCGTTGCACCATGTGCGCAATCAAGAGCGATGTGAAGACCATCGAAGTCCTCTTCTACAGTCTGTTTCAACATTTGAAGGTATTTTTGAGCACCCTCGTAATAATCTGAAACGAAACCGAGATCTTTTCCAGTCGGACGCGGGAGTGTATCTTCCGCAGCGTCTAAAATGTCTTCGATTTCTTGCTCGGTTGCGTCATCTAATTTGAAACCATCGCTACCGAAGAATTTGATGCCGTTGTCTGCGACGGGGTTATGCGATGCCGAAATCATGACTCCTGCTGTCGCATCTAGTGACTTCGTCAAGTAGGCGACCCCAGGTGTCGAAATGACACCGAGACGCATCACTTCTGCGCCGATTGACAGAAGACCCGCAATCAATGCACCCTCTAACATATGTCCTGAGATTCGTGTGTCACGACCAATCAAGACTTTTGGCTGTTCGCCTTCTGGCAAATGTTTCGAGAGTACGTAGCCACCCGCACGACCTAAACGATATGCTAATTCCGCAGTTAACTCAGAGTTCGCAACACCGCGAACTCCATCTGTTCCAAAATATTTACCCATAAGATTAAATCCTCACTTTTGTATGATTGAACATCTTTATTGAATGGAAGATGTCTCTGTTTCTTCATCGACGCTCGTCACTTGAACATCGATCGTTTTTGGCGAGACGACAGTCACGCCTTTTGGTACTTCATAATCTACATCTACCGCGTGTGTCCCACTCGGTAAACCGGTCAAATCCAGTGTCACGTTGACACTGTTTGAAGAGATGTTCTCTAGGAGAGATCGTTTCCCTGAAAGTGTCACACTGACGACTTCTTGTGTTTGAACTGTATAATTCGTCCGGTCATATCCGCGAACATTGACCGGGACCGTCAATCGAATCCGTTCTGTCAACTCGCCCGTGTCATCTTTCGACTCATCGTTCGGACGAATGAGCACTTGGACTTCCACTTCTTTTTTACCAAGTGATGTGGTGCCTTCCGGAAGGCGTAAAGTAGCAGATACCTTCTCCGACTTCGTTAAGTCATCCAGTTCAATCGGTTCCGTCTCGACTTTTTCGAGTGCGTCGAGCACCTCTTTTGGTGCAAAGACACGGACTTCCGTCTCACCTAACAACGTATCGACTAATCGGAAGTCATCGGCCACTTCTCCGCTCGTGACGACCTCGATTGGAATCATCGCACTCTCATCATAAATTGGTACGGTCACATTGATGATATTTGGATCGACCGACACGTTCAACGGATTCCCGTTCGCATCTAAAATGGTCGGGGGAATTTCTCGTGTAAACGTCTGACTTTGACTTGCGACATCGACATTCAATGTGATTTCTTTGACGTTTTGAATCCGACTTGCGCCTCCTGTGACTTTCACAGTAGACGGCTCGATCTCGACATCACCCGCCACTTTTCCGTCCGGTAACTGATCTTTATTTAATAAATTCACAGACACCGGCACTTCAATCGTTTGCTTCCGGTCAATGTAGATTTCGACAGTTTCTCGGTCTAGCTTGACGTTAACGTCGCCACCGAACCCTCGTGCTTCCACAGGGACACGGTGAAAGCCAGTCCCGAGGTTCGTCAAGTCGACGAATACTTGATAATCTTTCACCAATTTGGTCATCGTCAAACTACTTGACGGACCTTGGAGCTCAACACCCATCTCTTCAGGTACATTATATGCGACATACTGCACCTCATCAAAAAACACTTCGACCGGCACATCGAGCGTCATGGAACTTTGCCCGACGATTGGCAGCGCGCTCGACGCATTGTTCGAAGAACTGGTCTCTGCGACCATTAAGTATAAAAGGACGGCTAAAGCAAGTGCGATGAAGCGGAGAAACCATTTATGTTGTAACCACTGATCAATCACTTACTTATCCCCTCCTTTTTTACCGAAGAACGAGAGGGTCGTCTCTTTTTCTTCGATGACGAGTTCTTGAATTAATTTGTTGCGTAGCGCTTCCTCATCCAACTCTCGATACAGACGTCCTGCAATCGCAAGAGAGACCGCTCCTGTTTCTTCTGAAACGGTGAGGGTCACACTATCTGTCACTTCACTGACTCCAATAGCTGCACGGTGACGCGTCCCGAGTGCTTTATCGATGTGTGGACTTTCTGAGAGCGGTAAATAACAAGCTGCCGCTGCAATCTTTCCATCCTGAATAATCATCGCACCATCATGAAGTGGCGTGTTTGGAATGAATAAGTTAATAATCAACTGAGACGTAATATGAGAATCCATCCGAATACCTGTCTCCACATATTCATTGAGTCCCGTATCGCGCTCGATGGCAATCAATGCACCGATTCGCCGTTTTGACATGTACTGCGCAGAACTGACGATTGCTTCAATCATTTGTCGTTGTTGCTCTTCGTCACTTGTTCCCGTACGACCGAACAAATTGCTCGTGCGCCCGAGATGCTCAAGACCACGTCTCAACTCAGGTTGAAAGATGATGATGATTCCAAGAAGACCATACGTAATCACCTGATTTAGCAAGAACTGGAGCGTCTTCAACCCGAAGAAACCGCTCAAGAACCAACTGACCAGGATGATCGAGATCCCTTTAATTAACTGAACTGCTTTTGTCCCACGCACAATCATCATTAATTTATAAATGACGTACGTGACGACGACGATATCTAAAACATCATTCAAATAATCGTACCAATGTACGTTTTCTGAAAGATTTAAAAATGAGAAAAATGATACTTGTTCAAGTAGCGGCAAATGCTCCCCTCCTTAACTACCTAGCTAAATCGTGCAATTTCCATTATATCATCAATTCTGTATATTCGCATTGCGTCACATCAAAACGAAACCAGATTGAAACGAAAAAAAGACGCCAAAAGCGTCTTTAGAAAAGCTGTTTGATCGAATACCAAATCCATTCGAACATTTGGTCAATCTGTTCAAGCTCACCTGTCACTTGACCGGCACTGGCCAAATACGCACGACCATTTACAGCGGTCGCGTCACCTTTGACCGTTCCTTCGATTCGTAAATCGCCACCTTGGACCGTGATATCTTTCTCGACCGTTACACCGGCCGGCACAATGACTTCGTTCTCTGATACGACAACACCCGGTACTTTTGTATACGTCATCGTCTCAGATGCACTGTTCCATAGTCCAAGGGTCGCACTAGACATCAAACTAAAGAATAGGACTGCTGCAATCAAACCTGGATGTCGTTGTAACCAGACCATTTGCTTCGAGAGCGGTTTTCGTTCTTTTCGGACCGGTTTTGATAACGGAATGACCGCCTCAGGTGCTTTTTGTGCAGGTGTTTCAGGCAAGGCCGCCATTACACGAGCCGTAAAATCTGCTGATAACTTTGGACGAGGCAATGCTTTCAGTTCTGCGTCGATTCGTTCATATTGTAGATACGACTCATATAATTCATCGTCCTCTAACAACTGACGCAATTCGTCAGATTCTTCGGGCAAAACGCCATCTTCCAAATATTGTTGTACTTTTTCTTCAGGAGTCAATTGAACCCCTCCCTATTTTGAAAGATTGTTTTTAACATTTCTCTTCCCCGGAAGATCCTTGTCTTAACCGTTGCGACCGGCATGTCGATCATCACGCTGATTTCTTTAAGTGACAAATCATCCACATACTTTAACAATAAGGGAATGCGGTATTTGTCCGGAAGTTGCTTGATTGCCTCATGCATCTCACTTCGAATTTCGCGATGAACCACTTGGGCATCGGGTTGGGGCGCTTCATCAGCTAAGTGGTCTTGATAGGTCAAACCGTCCGTACCCGCAATTTCAGCATCCATCGAATACTCCGGTTTCCGTTTTCTTAATCGATCAATGGCAACGTTCGTTGTGATTCGATAGAGCCATGTTTTGAACTTATATTGTGCGTCATACGTATCAATTCGTGTATACGCACGAATGAACGCTTCCTGGGCAGCGTCTTCCGCTTCGCCACGATCATACAAAATTTTATAGGCGATTGCAAAGACGCCATCCTTGTATAGTTCTACCAGTTCGGCAAACGAATCGTGATTCCCCGCCCTCAATTCATCTACCAAACGGGTGGTCAGCCGTTCCATCAATCCACTTCCCCTCTCCGCTACACGTGCGGTCATTTCTATATACGTCTCACTTATAAAATGGTTTCATGAAAATAAAAAAGTTTCCACCCCCATTGTAGCAAACGGGTTTGGAAACTGTAAGGAAATCAGACTGTCTCGCCTTCCAATAACAGGTTTTCTTTTGATTTTATAATCGTTTCACATAGACGGTATGCTAAGTTTGCTGTCATGTTGTCTCGATCTAATGATGGATTCAATTCAACGAGTTCAACAGCAATTAGATCATCCGCCTTCATGGCTTCTGTTAAAATGGCTTTGGCTTCGACTTCTGTCAAACCACCGTCAACTGGTGTCCCTGTTCCTGGAACAAGCGCTGCATCTAAACTATCCATATCGAAGCTAATGTAAAAACGGTTGACTCGTTCACGGAGATAGCTCAACGCCTCTTGCATAATGACGTCGACACCACGCGTACGTACTTCTTCTACCGTAATGACTTTAATCCCAAGACGATTGATTTCATTCATTTCGCCCTCATCGATATCACGAAGCGCAATATACACTAAATGCTCTGGCGATAATTTCGGCTCACGTCCACCTACCTCTGTCAGACGAACATCGCCCATCCCCATTGCTGCAGCAAGTGGCATCCCATGAATGTTGCCTGACGGCGAAGTTTCTCCGGTATTTAAATCGGCATGTGCATCTACCCAAATAACGCCGTATGGTCCCGTTTGCGCCAGTCCAGCAAGTGTACCGATTGCCATACTATGATCGCCCCCAACGATCAACGGGAACCGATTTGCGGTGATTTCGCGATGCACGACTTCCGCTAACTCGGTGACAGTGTGTAAGACACCATCGACTCGCTTTAAATGTTCTTCATTTTCACGAATCTCTGATTCCGGTAATACACGAATTGTATGTTTGACCGTTTCAGTCGGAAGGAGTTTTTCCATTCCTAATTCGTTTAATTTCGCCGGACCTTGGTCAACCCCGAGTTTTCCTTGACCGTATCGTAGCGGCACATGAATATATGACCATTGCATTGCCATTCCCCCTTTAAGCACTTGATACCTAAATTGTAAACGCTATCATTCACTTGGTTCAACTCGGCATCGCAATGAATAAACATACAAAAAGGCAGCCTGAATGGTGGCAGGCTGCCTTTCTCTGTACTCTCATTTGAATGGTTCATGGTTTTAGGCAAAAAAAAACTTAAGTCATCACTAACTTAAGAAACAAACATATGGTGGAGCCTAGCGGGATCGAACCGCTGACCTCCTGCGTGCAAGGCAGGCGCTCTCCCAGCTGAGCTAAGGCCCCTTAAAGGGAAGAAAATATGGAGCGGAAGACGGGATTCGAACCCGCGACCCCGACCTTGGCAAGGTCGTATTCTACCACTGAACTACTTCCGCAAAAAATGGTGAGCCATGCAGGGCTCGAACCTGCGACCCTCTGATTAAAAGTCAGATGCTCTACCAACTGAGCTAATGGCTCAAACCTGGTGGGGGGGGGCGGATTCGAACCGCCGAACCCGAAGGAGCGGATTTACAGTCCGCCGCGTTTAGCCACTTCGCTACCCCCCCGAGGAGTGCCGGCGAAAGGATTCGAACCCTCGACCCTCTGATTACAAGTCAGATGCTCTACCAACTGAGCTACACCGGCATATATATAGGTTTGATGGAATAAATAAAGATGGTGGAGGATGACGGGATCGAACCGCCGACCCCCTGCTTGTAAGGCAGGTGCTCTCCCAGCTGAGCTAATCCTCCATATTGGTGACCCGTACGGGATTCGAACCCGTGTTACCGCCGTGAAAGGGCGGTGTCTTAACCGCTTGACCAACGGGCCTAAATTGGCTCCGCAAGTAGGATTTGAACCTACGACCTACCGGTTAACAGCCGGTTGCTCTACCACTGAGCTATTGCGGAACGATCTTGCCTGG
>NZ_JACSKI010000009.1:0-18177 GCF_018617535.1 Exiguobacterium sp. s35 | reverse complement strand
AGAATTTGATATAGCTCTTAAATTGACGAAGCTTGCGCTTCATTCAAAAATTGTAAAACTTTTTTTGCCTCATCGTTCAGTTTTCAAAGTTCGTCTGCCGCTCTTGGCGACTTAAATATCTTACCAAGTGAAGAACAAAAGGTCAATCACTTTTTAAAATATTTTTTATTTTGTTCGTCGCTTATCTCGGCGACGTCTATTAATATATCAGTAAAATAATAACCGCGCAACCCTTTTTATAAAAAAGTTTAAAGAAATTTATCTATCTATGCTCGTACTGTTCGCGCCTCAATTTTCTCTTCATTATATACGGCTAAAAATAAAAGAAGGCGAGCCAACGGCTTCGCCTTATGAACGTAGAGACGATAAAGATACATTTCGTTTTTTTGCCTCTTTTAAATAGAAGAAGTAGAGAGCTTCTGCCTGCTTTACTTGAGCCGCTAATTCCCCCGTATCTTCGATGCTAACCTCAAGCATACGGCGTTTTGACTCAAACTTAGATTTCGCTTCCATCAACTCATTAAGTAGTCGTTGATCATAATCATCTTTTAACGACTTACGAAACCACTTCATAACTCTCTTCTACCTTCCATCGCTCGAGACAAGGTCACTTCGTCCGCATACTCCAAATCCCCACCGACCGGTAGCCCATGCGCGAGACGCGTTACGCGAATTCCTGTTGGCTTAAGCAGACGTGATAAATACATTGAAGTCGCTTCTCCTTCAATATTTGGATTCGTTGCTAAAATCACTTCTTGAATCGCTTCATTCTCTTGTAAACGTGTCAGCAAGCTTGAAACGTTGATATCCTCCGGACCAATCCCCTCCATTGGACTAATAGCTCCATGAAGAACATGATATTTCCCTCGGTACTCTCTCATTTTCTCCATGGCAATCACGTCTCTTGAATCTTGGACCACACAAACTACCGTTTCATCCCGATGTGAGTCTTTACAGATAGCACATGGATCAATATCTGTAATATGACCGCACACGGTACAATATTTGATGTCCCGTTTCGCACTGACGAGAGCCTTCGCAAACGTTAAAACATCGTCTTCTTCCATATCTAGTACATGGAAAGCCAAACGCACTGCAGTTTTTGGACCGATTCCAGGTAGCTTCGTAAAACTCTCAATCAATCGTCCAATGGCTTCAGGGTATTGCAACTCGCATCGATCCTTTCTTTACTTAAAAGCCTGGGAGATTCATCCCTTGTGTGAAACGTCCCATTTTATCATTTACAAGCTGATCAGCTTGCTTCATCGCATCATTGATCGCTGCTAAGACAAGATCTTGTAACATATCTACATCGTCAGGATCGACGACATCTTCTGCAATAATGACATCTAAGACTTCTTTATGACCGCTGACGACAACTTTTACCATGCCGCCTCCCGCAGTACCTTCTACCGATAGCTCTTTTAATTCTTCTTGAGCTTTCGCCATATCTTTTTGCATTTTTTGCATTTGTTTCATCATGTTATTCATATTTCCCATTCCACGCATTCAGAGCGCCTCCCTTATGTTTCTTCGATTTCAACAACATCGCCAAAACGTTCCATCGCCTGTGCAACCAGTGGATCCTCAGTTTCCGGCTCTTCGACTTGTTCTGTCCGCTCTGCTTGTTTTTGAAGGATGAACTCATTTTTCAATTCATTCCAATCCGTTTCAAGCACCGCCATGATTTCACGACGAATTCCCGTAACTTCAAACAACGCCTGTTCGATCACATCACGCGTACGACCATTCGAACTTACTTGTTCATAGTGCCATGTCATTCCATCTTTAAATTGTACCAGTAAGGTGTCACTTGCACAAAGGACAGCCTCACTTTCATAGAAGAGTGCAAAAATTGGACCATCCTGTATTCGGATGTTCGTCATGATGTCGCCCCAACTATCGCGAATCGCATTCAAGTGCTGTCGCTCAGCCCGCTGAAGCAGTTGGCGAATCCGTTCTTTCGGTACTCGGATTTGAGTACGCTTCGGAGCAGGCTTCGGCTTTTCTACTTCCACGCCTGTCACAGACACACCATTTTTCTTCACTTCATTCAATTCGCGGCTCAATTCACGCACTTGATCTTGTAGCTGTGTCATCTGTTCACTAATCGTCCGACCTTGTTCCGCAATTCGAATGAATGTCAATTCCACCAACACTTTGGGATGATTCGATAACCTCATCTGTTGCTGGCAATCATTCAGTTCTTCAATCACTTGGAATAATTCGTCCGTCGAGGTCGCTTCGACAAACTGACGGAATTCATCGGTTGGACGAGCGCGTTCTAATAAGTCGGCAGCTTGCGGAGATGCTTTTAAAAGTAGTGCATCCCGATGGACGAACACCAAATCTTCAATGAATCGTTTTAAGTCTTTTCCTTCGCGTAGCATCATTTCAAGTGTACTCAAAATCGCATTTAACTCTTTTTTCTGTAGACCATATGCCATTTCAAGCAATGTTTCATCCGTTACAGCACCTGTTACTTCTAAAACCGCTTCTTCTGTCAGGCGACCATCACTAAATGCCAATGCCTGATCAAGTAAACTAAGGGCATCTCGCATTCCGCCATCAGCAGCCCGCGCGATTAATTTCAACGCTTCTGGATCATAGTCATGGTCTTGATCATTTAAAATATACGCCATCCGGGTCTGCAATTGACTCACTTCATGTCGTTTAACGTCAAAGCGCTGACACCGAGAAATGATTGTTGCCGGAATTTTGTGCGGTTCTGTCGTTGCCAAAATAAAAATCGCATGTGCTGGCGGCTCTTCGAGCGTCTTCAGCAATGCATTGAATGCGCCTGTTGACAACATATGCACTTCATCAATGATATATACTTTGTAACGACCTTGAGACGGTGGATATTTAACCTTGTCTCGAATTTCTCGAATTTCGTCAACTCCGTTATTTGATGCTGCATCGATTTCGAACACGTCTGGACTCGTACCTTCCGTGATGGCGATACACGTCGGACAGGTATTACACGGTTCACGTGTCGGTGCACTTTCACAGTTTATTGCCTTGGCAATGATTTTCGCCAAACTCGTCTTCCCTGTCCCGCGCGGACCTGAAAACAGATATGCGTGTGACATCCGCTCCTCTAGTAGAGCGTTTTGAATCGTACGTGTGATATGAACTTGACCGACGACCTCTTGAAATGACTGAGGTCTGTATACCCGATATAATGCTTGATACGCCATGAGTTCGCCTCCTTCCCCACTTTTCTTCTCTATCTCATCATACAAAAAAATCTACAGCCCTGGGGCCATAGATTGAAGTTATAAAATAAATCTGCCGCGCACCGATTTCTGAAAGCACGTCAACATGCGTTACTCATGCAGTTTGCTCAGTCCAAGCACCCCTGCGGCACACGGTACGTCACCACTTAAGGCTGCTTCCTTCCGGACCTGACCTGGTTCATGGGTGACCGTTGCGCAGGACTCAGACGTCAACGCCACTTACATAAGGCAGACCACACCAGCGCACTCCCTCGAATCGGGATTCAGTCTCGCTACAGCGGATTGCGAGTGACAGGGCACCGCTACCTCCCCACCTAGCACGGCAAATGGGTAAATGAAATTATGCACTATCTCGAGTGCTATTACATTATACTGTTTAATCGATTGGGTTGCAACCTCTCTGATGAAGTCGTTCTTGTTTCTTCCTTTCTCTGAGCGCTCGGAAGAAATCAGTCAGAAGCTGTCCACATTCTTCTGCTAAAACATTTTCTGTCACGTCGGCCTGATGATTGAATCGTTCATCCTGTACTAAATTCATCAACGTGCCACAACAACCACCTTTCGGATCATGCGCACCGAAGATCACCCGCTTCACTCGGGATAACACAATGGCTCCTGCACACATCGGACAAGGTTCGAGCGTAACGTATAACTCACAATCTTCTAATCGCCAATTCCCTAATGCTTCATTCGCTGCTTCAATCGCAATCATCTCAGCATGAGCCGCAGCCAAGAGATCTGTTTCACGACGGTTATGACCGGTCGCAATCACCTCATCTCCCTTTACAATCACACAGCCAATCGGTACCTCACCAATAGCTTCTGCTTTCTTCGCTTCTTCGATGGCTAACTGCATAAATCGTTCATCACGCTCCATCGTTTCACCTCATTTCTTATTTAACACTATGAAAAAAAATGAAAATCAAATCCCTCGCCATATCCCTCGCATTGTGTGCTAGAATGGAACTTGCACTTTGGATAATGGAGGATGACATCATATGTTTATAACGGTAGAAGGACCGATTGGTGTCGGGAAAACATCACTGGCCCATATCATCAGTCAGCATTTCTCGATGCAGATGCTGAATGAAATTGTAGAAGAGAACCCATTTCTCGGCAAGTTTTATGAAGATATCGAAGAATGGAGTTTCCAAACGGAAATGTTCTTCTTATGCAATCGATTCAAGCAGTTGGATGATATTCATAAACACCACTTGAGTCAACAGCAATCCGTCGTTTCGGACTATCATATTTTCAAAAACTTGATTTTTGCTCATCGTTCATTGAAACCGGCACATCTCAACAAATACGAGCAGATTTATAAGATTTTGACACATGATATGCCGAAACCTGATGTCGTCATTTACTTACACGCCAGCATTGAGACATTGATGAAACGAGTCGCCTTGCGTGGACGTGAAGTGGAAGAAAATATGTCCCGTGATTATCTCGAACAACTCGCTCACGATTATGAGACATTCGTAGAGTCGTATCGCGCGACCCATCCAGAAGTGAAAATCCTCTCATTCAGTGGGGATGAACTCGACTTCGTACACAACCCAAACGATTTGACACATGTCTTAAAGACAATTGAACGTGAATTAGAATTGACTAAAGGAGCACAATTAAAATGAAGCTGATTGATAAATATAACATCCCGAACGATACAATCATTACAATCGGTGGAATGGTTGGAATCGGGAAATCAACGATCACCAATTCGTTAGCCGATGCATTGAACTTCCGAACGTCTTTAGAGAAAGTAGATACGAACCCTTACCTCGATAAATTCTATCATGATTTCGAGCGTTGGAGTTTCCATCTTCAAATTTACTTCTTGGCTGAACGTTTCAAAGAACAAAAGAAAATCTTCCAATACGGTGGCGGCTTCATTCAAGACCGTTCAATCTATGAAGATACAGGTATCTTCGCAAAAATGCATTACGAAAAAGGGACGATGTCACCAACAGACTACGAAACGTATTCAAGTTTGTTCGAGGCTATGGTGTTAACACCATTCTTCCCACACCCAGATTTATTGATTTACCTTGAAGGTTCGTTCGAACAAGTCCTTGAACGCATCCAGATGCGCGGTCGCGAGATGGAGCAACAAACACCGATTGCATATTGGGAAGAGATGTACGAGCGCTATACAGAATGGATTAACAACTTTAATCTGTGCCCAGTACTACGCCTTTCGATCGAAGACTACGACCTCATCAATGACCCTGATTCAGTCGAACTCATCCTTGAAAAAATTGAAAAGCAACTGACGGTTGCTCGCGAAGCAAAAGTTAGATAATCGAAAGAAGGATTACGCCATGAAAAGCGTAATCCTTCTTTTTATACATAAAAAATCCACAGCGATGATGTCTGTGGATACAAAAAATGCATCTGCCTCTGCAGATGCCCGATTGAAAGCGGAGTTGGTGGGATTCGAACCCACGCGAGCCTTGCGACTCCTAACGGATTTCGAGTCCGTCCCCTTCAGCCGGACTTGGGTACAACTCCAGGCCTAAAAAAGTGTAAAAAAAAGAAAGTGGAGGAGGTGGTGGGATTCGAACCCACGCAGGCTGTTACACCCCTGACGGTTTTCAAGACCGTTCCCTTAAACCACTTGGGTACACCTCCAAAAGATATAAAATTGTGTGAGCCTCCAAAAAAGAAATGGAGGAGGTGGTGGGATTCGAACCCACGCAGGCTGTTACACCCCTGACGGTTTTCAAGACCGTTCCCTTAAACCACTTGGGTACACCTCCAAAGCTCATATACAATTCGTGAGCAACAGTGTCGCTCGACATGATTTATAGTACCAAGTGAAGAGACAGATGTCAAACCCTTTTGTGAAAAAACATTAAAAAAATTAAGCAGCCCCAAAATCGAGGCTGCTCAAGCGTTTAGTTCGGCATTTCAATCTTTTCTTTCCCACCCATATAAGGGCGAAGCACTTCTGGGATGACGACTGATCCGTCTGCTTGTTGGTAGTTTTCCAAAATCGCTGCAACTGTTCGACCGACTGCCAATCCTGACCCGTTCAATGTGTGGACAAACTCTGGTTTTGCATTGGCATCACGACGGAAGCGAATTCCAGCACGACGCGCTTGGAAATCTTCAAAGTTAGAGCAAGAAGAAATCTCACGATACATTCCTTGTGCTGGCATCCACACTTCGATGTCATATTTTTTAGCAGCTGTGAATCCGAGGTCCGCCGTACACATGCTGAGTACTTGGTACGGAAGTCCGAGACGTTTCAATACTTCTTCAGCATGCCCTGTCAACAATTCCAATTGTTCATATGACTCTTCTGGTTTCACGAAGCGGACGAGCTCAACTTTATTGAATTGGTGCTGGCGAATCAAGCCACGCGTATCACGACCCGCTGAACCAGCTTCAGAACGGAAGTTGGCGCTATAAGCTGTATACGTGATTGGAAGCTGCGTTTCCGGAATGATTTCTTCACGGTGCATGTTTGTGACTGGCACTTCAGCTGTCGGAACGAGGAAGTAGTTTGTGTCCGCTACTTTAAACGCATCTTCTTCAAATTTAGGAAGTTGACCTGTTCCAATCATCGAATCACGATTGACCATGTACGGCGGCAATACTTCTGAGTAACCATGCTCGTCTGAATGAAGGTCCATCATAAAGTTGATGAGTGCACGTTCTAAGCGGGCACCTAACCCTTTATAGAAAACAAAGCGGCTACCCGTTACTTTCCCTGCTCGTTCCACATCGACGATTTTAAGGTCTTCCATCACGTCCCAATGTTGCTTCGGCTCGAAGTCAAAATCAGGCTTTGTTCCGATTTCGCGAATCGTCACGTTATCATCCTCCGTCTCGCCGATTGGAGTTGATTCGTGTGGGATGTTCGGAATGCTGAGCAAGATCAAGTTGAGTTCAGCCTCTACTTCTCGTAACTCTTCATCTAGCAATTTGATTTCATCCCCAAGACGGCGTGTTTCCAAAATCGGACCTTCCGCATCCTGTTTGTTCCGTTTTAATTCAGCGATTTGTTTCGTCGCTTCATTGCGTTTTGCTTTCTTTACTTCCACTTCGTTAATTAAGTCACGACGCTTTTCCTCTAACTGCGGGAAGCGGTCAAGTGCACTCAAATCTTCTCCACGGTAAGCTAACTTTTCTTTGATTCCTTCAAAATCTTGTCGTAAACGTTTAATGTCTAACATTGCTGTTCCTCCTTTTTCATATAAAAAGGCGGCACGTCCCTTTCCCGTAGGAAAGGGACGAACCACCTTGGATCCGCGTTGCCACCCTCGTTGCCCAAATGCTTGAGCCACTCGATGCACGTAACGTGTGCCAAACGTGACCTGTTTCCAAGTCAATGCTCCGAGACCGATTCGGTTACGCCATCTCACTAGTTTGCACCAACCACTAGCTCTCTGTCAGTAGACGTACGTAACGTACTTATTCTCATCATTGCATCTGTCATTGAATTAATCTTACTTTACAACATCTGAACTTGTTCGACAAGACTGATTTTTCCAAGTGCTAATCGGATTTGATCGAGGAATTCAAAGAACGCTCGCGTCATTCTCGTCAAGAACGAAGCCGTATCAACCGACTCTGCCGTGACAAGCATCGTCTTCGGGGGAGTCTCTCCTTCTAAGTAACGAACTTGATCGGAAGAATCAATCGTGACTACGCCCGCCTGTGTATCGACCTTGATTGGAGCCTCTAATTCGAGCAGTTCAACTTGCGGCTCCGGGACAGGCTTCCCTTTTTCGACCAACACTTCAAAGTCATTCGTCGTCCGTACAGCAACTTGTTCTGTTTCACCTTGAGAAACTTTCGCCGTTTTCGAAATCGTTTCACCTGTCCGTAAGATTGGTGTCATGACGAAATCCGCATACGCATAGTCATGTAATGCTTTCGTCGCTGCATAGCGTCCCTCGTCAGATGGTGCACCAAGAACGACCGATAACACAGTGCGACCATCCCGTGTGGACACACCGACAAAGCAATAGCCTGCTTCATTCGTTGTTCCTGTCTTGAAACCGAGCATCCCTGGATAGGCAAGGTCACGATCGGAGAGCATCCGATTCGTCGCATCAAAGCGAACACCGTCGACATCCACATATGCCCGTTTTGTCACGTCGAGTACTTCCGGATAAGTCGTCAAATATGCAATCGCCAATTTCATTAAATCGTTAGCCGACGTCAAATTGTCTCCTGGTAGACCGGCTGATACAGAATCGAGTCCCGATGCATTCGCAAACGTCGTTTGTGTCATTCCTAGTTCATCGGCCCGGCGATTCATTTCTTTGACGAACGCCTCCTCTGAACCAGACACTGCTTCCCCAAGCGTCACAGCCGCTTCATTCGCCGAACGAATTAACGCTGCATCGTATAACTCTTTGATGGTATACGGTTTATTCAATAGCGGGATTCGTGCCAAGCCCGGTTTTCTCGTCAATGCCAATGCAGCATCGCTCGGTGTAATCTCTTGATTCCAACTGAGCTTTCCTTCCTCGATTGCCTCACGCGTCAAAAATGCCGTCATCAGTTTCGTGATTGAAGCGGGCTGAAGCATGGCATCTTCTTGTTTCGTAAACAGAACCTGTCCTGTCGTCACGTCTACAAGCATTGCGCTCGCCGCGTCAACTTTCGGTGCGGCCGCAGAGGCGACTGAAGGTACGATTACTTGTACAAGCAATATGGCAATAAACAACATGATTAAATAGCGAGCCTTCACATCATTTCCCCTTTCTGTACGCTTCTTTGTTCAGTGTAACAAAAAATAAGTTTGAAGGACCCCCTTTTTATGAGGTCCCCCAAACTTATGCATATTGCTTCTGATTTTCTTTGACCATCTCGATAAAATAGCGATGCAATGATAGATCTTCCGTCAACTCTGGATGGAACGAACAAGCCAGGTACTGGTTGTAACGAACTGCTACAATCGCTTCCTCGACTTCAGCGAGCACGTCCACTTCCGGTTCGACTCGCGCCACTTGTGGGGCACGAATAAAGACCGCTTCGACTGGCTCCTCGATTCCTTTTACCGGAAGATCGACTTCAAAACTGTCGACCTGACGTCCGAATGCATTGCGTTTTACCGTCATCGGAATTTTCTTTAAGTGAGCATCATAGCCTTCGACTTCATTTGCGAGAAGAATCATACCGGCACATGTGCCGAACATCGGTAACGTCTCCATGTCACGAAGTGGCTCAAGTAACTCATAGCGGTCGAGTAGGCGTCGCATCGCGGTACTTTCTCCACCTGGTAACACTAATCCATCGATCGCTTTCAAGTCTTCTAACGAGCGGACGACAACCGTCTGCGCACCGAGCGCTTCAAGCATGCGAACATGCTCACGTATTGCGCCCTGCATCCCTAATACGCCAATCGTCACCATCTTACCAGCCTCGTGGCGCCATAAGTTCTTCATCTTTTAGCGTACGGACGTCGAGTCCTTTCATCGCCTCACCCAATCCTTTTGAAAGGTGTGCAATCCGCTCATAATCGTCGTGGTATGTTGTTGCTTCAACGATGGCACGTGCGAATTTTTCTGGGCTCTCCGCTTTGAAAATTCCAGATCCGACAAAAACGCCGTCTGCTCCGAGGTGCATCATCAAGGCTGCATCCGCTGGTGTTGCGATTCCACCCGCTGCAAAGTTAACGACTGGAAGACGGCCTGCTTCACGGATTTGCATAAGCACTTCAAATGGTGCTCCGAGGTCACGAGCCTCTGTCATAACTTCATCTACGCTCATCGACAAGAGACGCTTCACTTGTGCTTGTACTGTACGCATGTGACGAACCGCTTCCACGATGTTCCCCGTTCCCGGCTCACCTTTTGTACGAATCATTGCTGCACCTTCGCCGATTCGACGTGCCGCTTCACCAAGGTCACGCGCTCCACATACGAACGGCGCTGTATAGTCGCGTTTGTACAAATGGAACTCTTCATCTGCTGGCGTCAATACTTCACTCTCATCGATAAAGTCGACCCCCATCGACTCAAGGACACGAGCTTCAGCGATATGACCGATACGGCATTTCGCCATAACCGGAACAGATACTGCTCCCATGACATCTTCAATGATTGTTGGATCAGCCATACGGGCAACACCGCCCATTTTGCGGATATCCGAAGGTACACGTTCAAGCGCCATGACAGCAACCGCACCGGCAGCTTCAGCGATTTTTGCCTGTTCCGCGTTGATGACGTCCATGATGACGCCACCTTTTTGCATTTCTGCCATCCCGCGTTTTACTTTATCTGTTCCCACTTGTCTCTTTTCCATTGAAATCCCTCCATTGGTTCATGTTCTACTTGCTAGTATAAGCCGGATTGACTATATTAAAAGTGCCAGATTCTTATTTTTTAAAGTGGTCAGTTTAGATAAAGGACTCTATTGCCACTATCAAGAACGTGTTGAAGTATGAAGGAGGAATCAGTATGTTAGACCGTGACCCGTTTGAAGGAGGCAATCGCGCCTCATTTGGTACACCTGGAATTGTCTCATTCTTGATTATCATCGGCTTTCTCTTGTACTTCTTTTTCGGTTCGTAAAGAAAGGAACGTCATCTCATGGATATGCTTACTTTTTCACTTGAACAAGACTCGTCCATCCCACTATATGAGCAATTGTATAAACATATTCGCGAAGCCATCGTCGACGATACGTTAAAAACAGGTACCAAGCTACCTTCGAAGCGTAAACTCTCCCAATTTCTAGATGTATCTCAGACGACGGTCGAATTCGCCTATGCTCAGTTACTCGCCGAAGGATATATCGAATCCATTCCTCGGAAGGGGTTTTATGTGTTGCCGCAAGAGGAACTATACGTCCGGCGATCAAGTAGCACCATCACACCATCACCACCTAAAAAGACGTATACGTACGATGTGTCGCCAAGCCAAATCGATACAACGGCTTTTCCGTTTGAACGTTGGAAACGACAAATTAAAAACGT
The DNA here is from genome assembly GCF_018617535.1 of Exiguobacterium sp. s35. NCBI lineage: Bacteria > Bacillati > Bacillota > Bacilli > Caryophanales > Exiguobacterium > Exiguobacterium sp. s35. Next base: position 7,002 of record NZ_JACSKI010000009.1, on the reverse strand, counting down.
CGTCGATGAGGTTCATCATGAGTTGCTCGCGTTAGGACCCGTTCAGGGGGATCTTGAATTACGTCAGGAAATTGCGACCTATCTCTATCATTCGCGAGGCGTTCAGTGCTCACCTGAACAGATTATCGTCGGGTCAGGGACCGAACAACTATTGCCACAACTATTAGATTTATTACCCGATGCCTCGGTGTTTGGAATTGAAGATCCCGGTTATCCACTCACGCGTCTTTTATTCGAGCAACAAGGGCGCACCTCCATCCCGATTCCAGTAGACGACAGTGGGGTTTGTGTAAGTGAGCTTGAACGTCATGCCATTGATGCGCTATACGTGACACCTGCCCATCAATTTCCGACAGGGACTGTCTTATCCGTCAGTCGACGCCAGCGCCTGTTGAATTGGGCGCTCGTTCACCAAACGTATATCATAGAGGACGATTATGACAGCGAGTTCCGCTATAGTGGTAAACCCATCCCATCTCTTCAAAGCATGGACCCGAACGAACGTGTCATTTATATCAGTACGTTTTCAAAATCACTCATGCCTTCTCTTCGTATCGGGTATATGGTGTTACCGACGCCTCTTCTGAATCGTTACCGTGAGCGGCACCATTATTTTACGTGTAGCGTCCCTCGATTTGAGCAACATACGTTGGCACTGTTCATGTCGAGCGGTGATTTTGAAAAACATTTGAATCGGATGCGAAAAATCTATCGCCGTAAGTTAGAAATCGTGCTCACTACCTTCCGCCCGTTCGAACCGACTGTCATCGTGACAGGTGCAAGTGCCGGATTGCATGTTGTATTGACCGTCGTCACAGACCGAACAGAGCAAGAGTTGAAGCAGTCGGCTGAATCTTTCGGTATCGCCATAAAATCGATGAACGACTATCGCATCGTACATCCGGACTCGCATAAACAATTTTTGTTTGGCTTTGCGCACTTACCCGAATCATCTTTACCGAACGTGATTGATCAGTTGATGAACGCATGGGCAATTCCGAGAGGAGCGATTACATGAAGCGACATCTTCGATGGATCATCGGAATCCTTTTAATCGGCAGTGGCCTTTTCTTTTTAACAAGTTCGATTTGGAAAGAGAATATCGCTAGCTCAACCAGTGAATATGTCATTGAACATATGGAACTACAAGACGAGATTGAGGTTGAAGCGAGTTATAATTTCGCCTCGGTCACTCCTCTTTCCTTAGCGGACGTCTTACAAGCGCGCAATCGTTTTCATCATTTACCGACAATCGGTGTCATTTCCATTCCAGATGTTTCACTGGAGCTCCCAGTCATAAAAGGATTAGATGATGAGAGTCTCGCTGTCGGAGCAGGAACCATGCATCCCGATCAACAAATGGGAAAAGGCAATTACGCACTAGCCGGTCATTATTTACAACATGCGGACGCTCTATTCGGTCCGCTCCATAAAGTCGATGTTGGTATGAAAATCTATCTTCGAGATGCTGCACACACTTACGAATACATCGTGACATCGCTTGAAACCGTCTCTCCTGAACAAGTTGATGTATTGGATGAAACAGCTACTCCTACCCTTACATTAATCACTTGTACGTTCGATACGACGGAGCGACTCATCGTCAAAGGTTCACTCGTCACTACTGAATCATAACCGCATCTCCTCAACCAACAGGAGACGCGGTTATTTATTGTTTTTTCAAAAACATATTGTTAGCGCTTACAACTTCCGCTAAACTATTTTTGAAAACGTTTGCATAAAATTGTGCAATTTAACTCAAACAAAAGAGGTGTCTCATGAAGAAAAAAACTGCTCGTCAGGCTTCGACTTTATTCCTGTCCGGTGCATTGCTCATTCAAGCCGGGGTTCCGATGAACGCATTAGCTGAACCGACTGCCATCACAATTGATGGGGTAAAAACAGATTGGGCTAATATTCCCGCCCTCGCGAGTTCTCCCACTGCTGGATGGCAAGGGTTCGATGTCGGTGATTTATACATAAACAATGATGCGCAACACCTATATTTCTACGTAGATGCGAACAATGTCCCGAACTGGGGAGATAACGGGCAATACATAAATATTGCGCTCCAAATCAATGATGAAGATTCTGGTGTATCTACTAATCCACTCGGGTATCCATTTGATTTTAAAGGTGTCGACAAGGCACCTCAGTACCATATTCTCGTCCGAGTCGATGGTGATCAGAACGTAAAAGAGGCTGCTCTTTATCAGGCTGGTCAAGAGAAACCACTTTTACAATTGAATCAGTTGAACGGTGCGGCTTTTGCCTTAGACCGAACGAAAGGATTTGAAGGAAAAGTTCCTCTGCCATTGCTCGGCTTAAACAATGGTGATCAAGTTCGTGCCTTAACTGTATTGAGTGGAAACAACGCTGGAGAGCATGGGGCGTTCGATACGATTCCGAGCAACGCTTCCAATCAATTAGCCAATAGTTGGAACGTGTCTGCCACGCCATCCTCACAATCTGTTTATAGTGCCCCGTTCACTTTAAATGGGGTAGAGACGATTGACCAACTTGAAGTTGCGTCCGTGACCCCGGCCTCATCATCAATTGATGTGGATGTGTCTGCTCCAATCACATGGACATTTAATGAACCCGTCCGTCTCGATTCGGCATCGGTCACCTTACAACAAGGGGAGACGCGTGTCCCCGTTGATGTGACGACGAACGGGACGAGCGTGACACTTCAACCGAAAGAAGCTCTCGCTCTTAATACATCCTATACGGCCATCATTCCAGAAGGTGCGGTGACCGGAACGATTTCGAATACGACACTCCCGGCATTGACGACTACTTTCAAAACAGCAACAAAACTCGCGGATCCTTGGGAAACGACACGCTATATCGAAATGAAATATGTCCGTGCCGATCATGACTATACAGATTGGAACTTATGGACATGGAGTACAGGAAAAAAAGACGGACAAGTCGATCCATACCGGATAACTGACGATGGGGCCATCTTCCGTATCCCAGTCGGTCAAGACGCCACGAAAGTCGGGTTTGTCATTCGAAAAGGTACGGACTGGGCCGTTAAGGATGCTTATGGAGAAGACAGATACGTCACGCTCGGAGAAGACCGCGTCACGAAGGTCGTCGTCGAAAGCGGAAAAGGTGCCTTCCACCAAGTTCCGACAATCAGTGGTCCCGAATACGGTACAGATGGAATTCAATTCTTCTACCGTGATGTAGCGCTCTATGAATCAGGAGAAATGGACGAAATCGATCAGGTCGCACTCAAAATCAATAATGAGACGTATCCGATGACTTATGAGCCAGAAAACGAGTGGTTCCGCCATACAATACGCTTACCTGAAGGAATCCATGACTACACGTATCTCGTCACGAAGGACGGCGTCACGACCGAAGTAAAAGACCCCTATTTCGAGGCTTCTCAAATCGAATATCGTCAACCGACCGTCACACTCACTTCTTCTGTCAGTCCGAAAGCCATCAGCTCTCGTGAAAATGCGGTCGTTCGAGTAAAACCGTCCTTGCCGAAAGGTGTGACACTCCGAGAACTCTACATCGATGCACGCCCACTTGGTGGTCCTGAAAAGTTACACATCGATCGTGCGTTAAACGCCCAAACCATCGCGGTGAAAGATACGGTCAAACCTGGAAATAAGACGCTTTCCGTCACTGCAATCGACCAATATGGAAACGTTCATCGCTCGACAACAACGGTTCGTGTCGTCCCTAAAACGATGATGGAAAAACAAGCGTTTGATTGGGATGAGGCGCGCATCTATTTTATGCTCACGGACCGTTTCTATAACGGAGATTTATCCAATGACAACCCGAATCGTGAGTACTATGACAAAGATCATCCTGAATCTTACCATGGCGGCGATTTTGCAGGTGTTACGAAAAAACTCGATTATTTAGATGATCTTGGAATCAATACGATTTGGATCACGCCAATTGTGGATAACATCGATTGGGATTTACGATATGGAAAAGACGGATCTCAGTATGGATATCATGGATATTGGGCCAAGAACTTTGAAAAGCTCGATGAACATCTCGGAGATATGGCCGCCTTCCATAAACTGATTGATGAAGCGCATAAACGTGGAATGAAAATTATGGTCGACGTCGTCTTGAACCATCCTGGCTATGGCATGGAACCTGGGGCAAGCTCATCTGTCACAAACTTCCCAACGGATGCAGAACGACAAGTATTTGATGGAATGATTCGTGAAAATCCGGTCGACGGAGACGATCTCAAAATGTCGCTATCCGGTCTTCCCGACTTCAAGACGGAAGAAGCTGCCGTTCGGGAACAATTGGTGAAATGGCAGACAGATTGGATCAAACGATCGAAAACGAAAAAAGGCAACACGATTGATTACTTCCGTGTCGATACGGTCAAACACGTGGACTCCACAACATGGAAATCCTTTAAAAATGAATTAACAGCAATCAAGCCGAATTTCAAATTGATTGGGGAGCACTACGGGGCGAGTATCAACAATACAGGCGGCTACTTAAGAAGTGGTCAAATGGATTCCTTGCTCGACTTTGATTTTAAATATCAAGCTGAACGATTCGTGAATGGCAATATCGAAGACGTTGAAAAGGCACTTCAATATCGCAATACTCAATTATCGAACGAAGCGACGCTCGGACAATTCTTGAGTAGCCATGATGAAGACGGATTCCTTGTCTCGCGGGCAGGCGGGGATACTGGGAAGCAAATGGTCGCAGCCTCTCTTCAAATCACGGCGAAGGGTCAGCCTGTGATCTATTACGGAGAAGAGGTCGGTCAATCTGGGAAGCATGCGGGCGATATGGATCAAGGCGAGTTCAATGAAAATCGCTATGACTTCGACTGGTCTCGAGTCAAAGGTGAAGGGAAATCGATGCATACGCACTATCAAAAACTTTTGAATATCCGTGCAGACTATTCGCATGTATTCAGTAAAGGGACACGTTCGTCCATCGCTTCGAATTCTGAGGCTGGCTATTCAATCTTCAAACGAAGTTATGGAAAACAATCGGTTCTCGTCGGATTAAATACGAAAGAGAAAGCGCAAACTGTTTCCTTTAATACTTCATATAAAGCGAAAACCGTATTGATTGACCGATATAGCGGTAAACAATACATCGTTCAAAAGAATGGCAAAGCCACTGTCTCACTCCCTGCTCAAGATCAAGGTGGTACTGTGATTTTAGTAGAGAAGCGCAAATAAATAACCGCCATCCTGAGTGTACAGGATGGCGGCTTTTTACATTAGCGTGAGTAGTTCGGTGCTTCTTTTGTAATGTTGACATCGTGTGGGTGACTTTCTTGAAGGCCCGCACCTGTCATCCGAATAAATTGCGTGTCTTCACGAAGGGCACGGATATCGGCAGCGCCACAGTATCCCATACCTGAACGAAGACCACCAATCAATTGATAGACCGTGTCAGCAAGTTCTCCGCGATATGCGACACGTCCTTCGATTCCTTCTGGAACGAACTTTTTGTCTGCTTCTTGGAAGTAACGGTCTTGGCTACCGCGCTTCATCGATGCTTCAGATCCCATACCACGGTATGTCTTGAACTGACGACCTTGGTAAATTTCCATTTCGCCCGGGCTCTCTTTCACGCCGGCAAGCAAGCTACCAAGCATGACAGCGTTTGCTCCAGCAGCGATGGCTTTAACAATATCACCTGAGTACTTGATTCCACCGTCAGCGATGACTGAGACACCATGCTCTTTTGCTTCTGTAACACAATCATAGACAGCCGTGATTTGTGGAACACCAACACCTGCAACGACGCGTGTTGTACAAATTGAACCTGGTCCAATTCCGACTTTGATGACCGATGCTCCAGCTTCAATCAAAGCGCGTGTCGCTTCAGCAGTCGCTACGTTACCTGCGATGATTGGAAGTGATGGGAACGTATCGCGCAACTCACGAACTTTTTCAAGCACACCAGCCGAATGTCCATGTGCTGTGTCAATGACCAATGCATCTACGCCTGCTTCTACAAGTACTTGAGCACGTGAAGCCGCGTCTTTTGTCACACCGACTGCAGCTGCTACAAGAAGACGACCTTGCTTATCTTTTGCTGCGTTCGGGAACTGTTCGACCTTCTCGATATCTTTTGTTGTGATGAGACCTTTCAATACGCCAGCTTCATCGACAAGTGGAAGTTTTTCAATGCGGTGTTGGTGTAGAATACGCTCTGCTTCTTCAAGCGATGTACCTACTTTTGCAGTGATCAGGTTTTCCGTTGTCATAACATCCTTGATGACGGTTGAATAGTCTTTGATGAAGCGAAGATCACGATTCGTCAAAATACCAATTAATTTACGCTCTTCTTCTGAGTTGACGATTGGAACGCCAGAAATACGATACTTACTCATTAAATACTCAGCGTCATACACTTGACGATCTGGAGTTAAATAGAAAGGATTTGTGATGACACCATTCTCTGAGCGCTTAACGCGATCGACATGTTCAGCTTGCATTTCCATAGACATGTTCTTATGAATGACACCTAAACCGCCTTGACGGGCCATAGCAATCGCCATCGGAGCTTCCGTGACGGTATCCATGCCGGCACTGATGATTGGGATATTCAATTCTAATCCTTCACAGAGCTTTGTGCTTAAATCAACGTCACGTGGTAAAACATTTGAGAACCTCGGTACGAGTAATACATCATCAAACGTTAAACCTTCTTTTGCAAACTTATTTTCCCACATAAAAATTGATGGCCCCTTTCTCGTTCTACCTACATCTTTGTTTCGAAATATTTCTGTAATGGTAACAGGTATAACGCAAAAGTGCAATTCAATTCCCGATGTTCAGAAAGTTCAGAATTGTGTTCGTTCCTATCTAGAAGATGAGAATTGTTCGGAATTTCATGTGAATAGGGTGCTTAATATGGAGTTTGATTTCATAACGAACATAAAAAACGACCGAGCGTTATGCTCGGTCGTCCTCTGCGTTGTTGCCTGGCAACGTCCTATCCTCACAGGGGGAGATCCCCCAACTACTT
>NZ_JACSKI010000008.1:0-24557 GCF_018617535.1 Exiguobacterium sp. s35 | reverse complement strand
GACGAAGCTTGCGCTTCATTCAAAAATTGTAAAACTTATTTTTGCCTCATCGTTCAGTTTTCAAAGTTCGTCTGTCGCTCTTGGCGACTAAATGATAATAACATTTATTTCTTTTTGGTGTCAACAACTTTTTTTGTTTGTTTAACGTTTGTCGTTGGCAACAGAGATAACTATATCACCTGCTTTTTAATCTTGCAAGCATTATTCTAAAAAAACTTTAATTATTTTTTCGAATCCTTAAAAGTCTATAACTCGTTCACCTACAAGGAATCGCAACTTGCTTTGAAGAATACAACTATATCTATTGATGAATCATCCACTTACATTCTACAAGGAGTTACATACAATGATGCAAACCGATCTGCAGCAACCTAAAAAACGTTCACCACTCAGAATTTGGTCTGGCACACAAGTTTACACACTCAAACGACGATTAGAATGGATGACGGATAAAAGGAAATACGTCTCGAAACAAAACGCTGAACCTTTACCTTATCTAATCCACACACACCGAACTCCTCTCTATCGACAACTACGTGATATCGATATGGACGTACAGCATAACAAAGTAAAGAATCTGAAGATTGCAATCGCTAAATTAAACGGCGCCATTTTAATGCCGAACGACGTCTTTTCTTATTGGAAGATGATCGGAAAACCAACAAAGCGAAAAGGTTATGTCGACGGCATGATTCTTCATTACGGAAAGGTCACTTCAGGAATCGGTGGCGGTCTCTGTCAACTATCTAACCTGATATATTGGATTACACTCCATAGCCCATTGACTGTAACCGAGCGTTATCGCCATAGCTACGACGTGTTTCCTGACTACCGCAGAGATCAACCATTCGGGAGTGGCGCGACGTGTTCTTATAATTACCTTGACCTGCAAATTACAAATCAAACCGCACAAACGTATCAACTTCTTCTATATATAGAGGGAGATCATCTCGTCGGTGAATGGCGCTCTAATATTCCAAATAAAGAACAGTATCGTATATATGAAGAAAATCATCACTTCACCCGCGAATGGTGGGGAGGCACCATCCGACACAATCAGATTTTCAGAGAAGTCACCTCAATGAACGGTACCCACCTCCGGAACGACTTCATCACAGAAAACCATGCCATTACGATGTACGATCCTTTCCTCCCCGAAAACACTGCATACAAAAAAGCCGACTCTTAACAAAAGAGCCGGCTTTTAAAAACGATTTATGCGTGTGGCAAGAACATGAAGTATGCCAAGAAGATGATTAACATCCCGTACATGATCGGATGGATTTCTTTCGTTTTCCCTTTCGCAATCATCATGAGTGGATAAAGAATGAATCCGAGCCCGATTCCTGTTGCGATTGATGACGTCAACGGCATCATGATAATCGTCAAGAAAGCAGGTACTGCAATCTCAATCTTTTTCCAATCGATATCAAGAAGAGCTGAAGCCATGAGCACACCAACAATGATGAGCGCAGGAGCCGTTACCGGTGCTGTAACAACTGCCAAAAGTGGCGAGAAGAACAATGCCAAACCGAAGAACAATCCTGCGAATACCGCTGTCAAACCTGTGCGTCCACCTGCAGCAACTCCTGCTGAAGATTCAACGTATGAAGTCGCTGTAGACGTTCCAAAGATCGCCCCCGCTACCGTCGCTGTCGAGTCAGCCATCAATGCCTTACTTGCGCGTGGTACTTTATTTTCTTTCATGATCCCCGCTTGACGCGCTACTGCAACGAGTGTTCCAGCCGTATCAAAGAAATCGATGAAGAAGAAAGTCAAGATAACGATCAGCATTTGAAGTGTGAAAACGTCACTGAAGTTGATGAATGCTTGGCCGAACGTTGCCGACATGCTTGGTGGCATCGATACGACATCAGAGATCGCTGTTGGTGTCGGAACAAGACCGAAGATCATTCCAACAATCGCCGTCAACAACATCCCGATGAAAATACCACCTTTGATATCGCGTGCCATAAGTAACGCGCTGACAACAAGACCGAATACAGCGAGAAGTGTCGTTCCCGTTCCTAGTGAGCCAAGACTTACGAGTGTAGCTTCATTCGCTACTACGATTCCTGCGTTCTTCAATCCAATGAAAGCGATGAAGAAGCCAATCCCTGCAGCGACTGCCATTTTAAGTGGAGCCGGAATCGCGTTTACAATCGTTTCGCGAATACCTGAAAGCGTCAATACGATAAAGAAGAGACCTGACACGAGAACCCCGGACAAAGCCGTTTGCCAAGGGACACCCATTCCGATGACAACACTATATGCGAAGAATGCGTTGAGGCCCATGCCCGGCGCAATCGCAATCGGATAGTTTGCTAAAAGTCCCATTGTCAACGAACCGACTACTGCGACAAGACCTGTTGCGACGAAGACCGCTCCAGTATCCATACCCGCCGCTCCAAGAACGTTTGGGTTAACAAAAAGAATGTACGCCATCGCAAGGAATGTTGTGAATCCTGCAATCAATTCAGTACGGACACTCGTTCCGAGTGCTGTGAGTTGGAAGTAACGATCGATCCGACTCGTTGTAGGTTGTTGTTCTTGCTTGAGCTGTGTGCTCATTTGTTTTCCTCCTTGTACTCGCCGTAAAACGAGAAAAGGTCCCCGGCAAATGACCGAGGACCCCACGCGAAACATACGAGGGCATACACCCTCATCTATGTCTCGCCGTAGTGAAATCATTTAAGGTGATTTCGTAGAGACTCTCGGGCCATATCCCCGACATTATACGGCAAAATATTTTATAATTGTTCGGTTATAATAAGAACGTTCTTATCGTATCAGCGTGAAAATAGAATGTCAACTATATTCACGGATTTTAAAGTAAAAAAAAACGTTAATGTTCGGTTTTAAGACAAAACAGAGGGGGATTCCCCTCTGTTCGACTTATTCCCATTCGATTGTTGCAGGTGGCTTAGACGTAATGTCATACAGCACACGGTTGACGTGACTGACTTCATTGACGATGCGGACAGAGATTTTCTCAAGCACATCCCATGGAATGCGTGCCCAATCTGACGTCATGCCATCGATTGAAGTGACTGCACGGACGCCAACTGCATAGTCGTACGTTCGTTCGTCACCCATGACTCCGACCGAGCGAATCGGTGTGAGCACCGTGAAGTATTGCCAGATGTCTCGTTCAAGACCAGCTTTCTTCACTTCTTCACGCAAAATCGCATCAGATTCTCGGACGATTTCAAGCTTCTCTTCCGTGATTTCACCAAGTACACGAATTCCAAGACCTGGACCTGGGAACGGCTGACGCCAAACGATATAGTCAGGAAGACCGAGTTCGGTACCGAGGGCACGGACTTCATCTTTAAAGAGCGTGTTGAGTGGTTCGATCAATGTGAAGTTCATGTCTTCCGGTAATCCACCGACATTATGGTGTGATTTGATCGTTTGTGCTGTATCTGTCCCACTCTCGATGATGTCTGTATAGAGCGTTCCTTGTGCGAGGAAGTCCATATCGACAAGCTTCGATGCTTCTTCATCAAATACGTAGATGAACTCGTTTCCGATGATCTTACGTTTTTGCTCAGGGTCTGAGACACCTGCCAATTTCGTCAAGAAGCGTTCTTGCGCATCGATTTTGATGACCTTCATATTAAAGCCGTCAGCAAACGTCTTCATGACGCTATCCGCTTCCCCTTTACGTAGGAGACCATGGTCGACGAACATACACGTCAATTGATCACCAATCGCGCGATGAACGAGTGCGGCAACGACTGAAGAGTCAACGCCACCAGAAAGGGCACAGAGCACTTGCTTGTCGCCGACGATTTCTCGAATTTTTTCGACTTCGAGGTCAATGAAGTTTTCCATCGACCATTCGCCTTTAGCACCACACACTTCATAAATGAAGTTTTTCAAGATGTCGTTCCCGTATTCTGAGTGACGCACTTCTGGGTGATATTGAACACCATACATTTTCAACTCATCGTTTTTGATTGAAGCTACCGGGCAAGACGGATTCGTTCCATCGACGATGAATCCTTCCGGCGCTTCCATAACGAGGTCACCGTGGCTCATCCATACTGTATGCTCGACCGGAAGACCTTTATAAATATCAGAAGCCTCAGGTGTTGAGAACAATGTCGCTTTCCCGTATTCACGGTGAGCAGCACGTTCGACACGACCACCAAAATGATGCGTCATCAGCTGCATGCCGTAGCAGATCCCGAAAATCGGAATTCCTAACTCGAAGATTTCTGGGTCACAACGATATGCACCTTCTGCATATACACTGTTCGGTCCACCAGAGAAGATGATGCCGACCGGGTTCAATTCGCGAATCTCTGCTGCAGTCATCTTATGTGAATGCAACTCGCTGTATACGCCAAGGTCACGGACACGACGCGTGATCAACTGGTTGTACTGCCCACCAAAATCGAGCACCAAAATCATTTCTTGTTCTACTTTCACGAAATCTCCACCTTTCTGCCTTCTCCTCAAAAAAAGGACGAGCCTCTCCCCCAGATCATCTAAACCGAAGAAGAAGCACGCCCTTTTCTTTGTATACGAAACGTGCTCCTTCATAGTCGGTCCATTTACGGTGGTCCGGTAGAGACTCTCGCGCCAATTCACGAGTATATACGAAGGAATGCCATGTTCAATTATCTAACTAATGCGTCTATCTTACTTGATGCATCCCGCCACTTCAACTCATAATTCTGCGAATCACGATTTTCCAATATTCTTTATATTTTGAATTCGGTTCTTGTTCAGCATAAACCGCTTGCTCAAACAAGGCTGTCAGACGCGTCATATCGTTCGTCTCATAGTAGGCATCGACCTCTTTTGCAAGCTCAGAAGGCGTTCGTCCCTCGACTTTAAATCCATTTGCACGGAGTCGTTTCATCAAATAGCGATGCATCGATACGAGGCTTGTATCTGTGAGTGGACGACTCATCCACCAGACGTACATAATTTGTCGCTCAATGATTTTTCGGTTCCAAATGACAACGGCCACGAGGAAAAGAATAACGATCCATCCCCATACCGGGATACTGCGGGATTCTTCCTGAACCTCACCAGTCGTAACATCATCGATTAACAAATCTTCTTGTGGACGATTTTGCGTGTTGTTGTCCTGATTTGCCTGCGGATCATTCGTAGCCGGTGTCGTATCGTCTGTCTCCGTCTCTTGATCGATTTGTAGTAAGTTCGCATCTGAGAAACTGATTGTCGCCTCTAGTGGAACCCAACCTGCACCTTCGACAAAGTACTCCACCCAAGAATGGGCATGACGGTTACGAATCGTATGTTCTTCTTCACCCTGAACAACCCCTCGCGTATCCCCCATCGTAAATCCTTTTACCCAACGTGTCGGGATTCCATTTGCCCGTAATAAAATGGCTGCTGACGTCGAGAAGTTATCGCAATACCCGATTTGTGTATCGAACAAGAATTGGTCAACATAATCTGTGTCCCCTTCCGGTTGTGCCACATTTTCGGTATCGTATTGGAATTCTCCGTTTCGGAAATACGCTTCTACCGCTTCTGCTTTTTCATTTGGTGTCTCGCTTTCAGCAGTAATCTCCGTGGCCAAGTCGCGTACACGATCTGGTAAAGAATCCGGTAGCTGTAAATAGACCTGTTGCTCTTCTTCTGTGAGCGATGTGATTTCTTCATTTAATGCAAGCTGTTCTTCAGAGAAAGCCGGGACACTATAACGAAGTTGGATCGTTCGCGGAGTTGATTGTTCCTCATTTTCAAATACGATTTTTCCGGACGGTTGCATCGTGATTGTCTCGTTCGGAAAAGCTTGCTCCACGTCACCAACTAAAAATTCCGTACCGGACTCTGTTTCTGCCGCCTTTGGATATTCCCCTCCATACGGAACGAACGACTGTCGGCGTTCAAAACGTAGGAGTGCCTGTTCCGGGGTCGTGTCGACATCCGAATCCACTAATTGTCCCCGATTATAGTCAGAATCGAGCACCGGTGCCTCAATCCAACCTTTTCCGGTATAAATGGCTTTTGATTCAATTCGCCAGTATCGAGCCGGTACCCCACGCGCGATAAAGACAATCCCGTCATCCTGTTCGAACGGACCACCTAGCGATTCGTCGTTCACCCCATACCCGACCCGACCAGGTCCGTTCCCATCGCCTTCGGTTGTCGCATTCCGAAAACTCGTTGTAATTTGATCAGACCAATCGCCTTCTAATGTCGGGGAAGCACTCGCGAGCGCGACAACGACACTTAGTAGCAAACCGATACTGACGAATCGCACGAGCGACTGACTTGGACGTTTCGCTAAATCCGTGACAAATAATAAAAGGAGCGATGTGACGATTGCAAAAAGGATATTGCCTTCCCCGTCATACAGTGTCCATGTATCGAAATAGGCCATGACACCAAGTGTCGAAACAATCATCCCGAGTGCAAATCCGTAACTCGGGTATGTCCGACTAACAAGAATGGCAAATAGTAGACCAATGAGTGCCATCGCAGAAAAGAAGATGGCTTCGTTCGGTAACTCTCCGCTTATGACGCCGAAAAAATCATCCATCCAAAGACCGAACCAGTCAAATATACTTCCATGATAAACGTATAAGACAACCAGGAAGTTGAGAAGCGAGATTCCAAGGAATGCGCCCCACGGGAGAAGACTGACAAACATCGGTACGATGAGAAGGAAATAAAACGGCCAACTCACATCGAACGTTGTACTCCCGACAATCGGCTCAATCCAGAAAGACAGCAAGTAGGCGGCGAGCGCCGTATATACGATTCGAGTCATCCATGTCTTCATCCCGTCACCTCGCTTACTGCTGTGTATAGGTGATAACTACCTTGCGTCTCATGCATGAGCTCACGAATCGAACTTGTTTCAAACGGACTAATCAAAATCAAATCACCATTTTGTTGAGGCAGATTTCGCTTCACCCGCTCGACAAGTCGCCCTTCCGCTTCTGGAGTCGCGGTCAACAAGTAATGACCGACGTCGGCACTTTGGTCCGGAAGATGGAACAGACGGACCTGTTCTTCGATAACGTATAGCTCAAAGGGTAAGTTTTTTCGTTCTAACTGTCGGATCGCACCGACGAGTAAGGACAAAGATCGTTCAAATGCTTCTTCATAGCCGGCAGAGACAGCCGGAACAAAGACGAGCGAAAGTTTCTTTTCTTGCTCTTGGTCAAACGTTTTCGTCATCAAATTGCCTCGACGTGCGGATGCTTTCCAGTCAATCCGCCCGATTCGGTCCCCTGCCGCATATTCACGGACTCCACTCGTCGTATTGGCCACTTCCGTATATGTCCGCATTTGACGATATTGTTCACCACGACCTCCGACGTGTTCATCTCTTGGAAGATCGAACGGGAGTTCAGCGGGTGACACCTCGACGACCGTCTCGAGTCGTAACGTACGCTTTCGATCGAACAAACCAAATACATCGCGTACATGGAGAATCGTTCGGTCAAAGACGTGAATTCCACGCTTAATCGCATCGACCTCGTAATGGACGACTTCAGCACGTCGAAAGAAACGGTCTACCGGCACGATGATGGTCTTGTCTTCGTCAATTAATCGTTGGGGCAACCGTTCTTCTAACGTCACCATCCCAATCAAAAAAGGATATTTGCGTTCGATTCGTAATTCGACGTCCATCGCTTGTCCGGAGACGAGACGTTTCGTCGTAACCCGTCGAGATACATTTGCCGCCGTGACCGGATAGATCATAAATAGTGTCCAATAGACAGTCAACACTGCGAACGACCACCATAACGTCGAAGCAACGATACTTCCTTCGATACGGGCAAATGCATACAATCCGAATGCCGCCGCCCATACAACGAACAGCTTCATCCAGTTTTTCATACTTCATTGACCTCGCGATCCATCGGGACAGGTAATGTATCAAGCCAATCTTGAATCAATTGATTCGGTGTTTTTCCTTTATAACGTGCCTCCGCCGTCAGTAAGACACGGTGTCCGAGGACACTCGTCGCCATCGCCTTGACGTCATCTGGTAATACGAATTCACGATTATGGATATATGCCCACGCCTGCGACGCTTTCATCAATGCAAGAGTAGCCCGCGGGCTTCCTCCTAAATACGTATGTGGATCCTTCCGCGACTCATGCACCAATCGCACAATATATTGTTTGACCGCACTCGAAACATGCACATCCCTCACTTCGCGTTGCATCAGTTCAACTTCTTGTTTGGTGATCACACTATGAAGCGCCTCGAGCGGCTCTTCTTTTTCAAAGCGACTTAAAAGTGCAATCTCTTCATTGAATGTCGGATAGCCCATCTCAATTTTGAGTAAAAAGCGGTCCAACTGTGCTTCCGGTAACGGGTACGTCCCTTCATGCTCAATCGGGTTTTGCGTCGCCATGACGAAAAATGGTGAGGGTAGCACTTTCAACTCGCCATCCACTGTCACACTCCGCTCAGCCATCGCCTCTAGAAGAGCCGACTGTGTCTTTGGTGAAGTTCGGTTGATTTCATCCGCCAAGATAATATTCCCCATGAGCGGGCCAGGGCGATATTCAAACTCTCTCGTTTTTTGGTTATACATCGAGATACCGGTCAAGTCAGACGGTAGCATGTCTGGCGTAAATTGGATTCGTTTAAAATCTAAATCAATCGCCCGACTAAACGTACGGACGAGCATTGTTTTTCCGACACCTGGTACGTCTTCTAGAAGAACATGACCTCCCGCCAATAAGGCAGTCAGACTTTTGGCGATGACTTCTTCTTTTCCGACAATCACAGTTTCAATGGCAGTTATAATCGATTGGACAGTTGGACGGTACATGACGGATTCCCCTTTTTCTCTGAATCTAGGATGACTTGAAGTTAGAATGTTCTGACTTTATTGTGACATAAGAGCGTGTCGGAATGAAAGGAATACTACATGCAAATACGCTCCTTATTCTTTTACCCAAAAAACGCGCTCGTTCTTTAGAAAAAACGGGCACGTTTGTCGATTATTCAGGTCGTTTCACATCAAAAAGTTCACCAAGTGTCGCATAACTATTTCCAGCCATACGGCTGACCGGCGACAATCGTCTTGCATCGATTCGCCCGTGTTCATACAATTCCCGATCGATGTGAAAACGGACGACACGGGCAATCAAGAAATCTGCAGTCGTTTGCCCTTCATGTTCAATCGGCACATGTTGATGTAATACGCATTCGAAACGAATTTTGGCTTCTTTGACACCAGGTGTCGTAATGACATCACTTGGTTGAAGCGTGAATGTTGTGCGTGATAACTCACTCTCATCCGCGTCGAGATTGGCAGCCGTCTCATTCACATCGAATACATTCGTTTCATCCACAACGTGAATGACCAACTCATTTGTAAGAAGGACATTTCGTGCCGTATCTTTCATCACTCCGTCTTTTCGCTGGACAGAGACGGAAACGAGGGGAGGATTGGAAGCAACCACATTGAAATAACTGAACGGAGCCGCATTGATGACGTCTCCATTCCGGGTCGTCACAAAGGCAATTGGTCGCGGCACAATACTACCAATTAAAAATTTATACGTGTCTCGCTCAGTTAACGCGGACGGTTCGATCGATAACATTTATTCACGCTCCTCATTGTATTTATCTCAATTTCAAGATAATTACTTTCTAAGCTATTGTCAACTTAGAGAAGGTTGACAGGTGTATCTTTTATTCCTTTTGGGTAAACCGCATTATGTAGAGATTGCGTAAAAGCATATCCGATAAGCAAATTGTTTCATTTTCCTTTCCCTTTTTCATAAAATGCAGGGCAAGGAAAAGATGACCCAACGTTTTTTATGTTCAAGGAAGGAAGTAAAACGAATGATCAGCAAGTGGATTGAACAACTAAACAGTCGTCAAATACTCAGTATTTTATATAGCGTATGTGGATTCAGTCTCATTTTAACTGCGATTGGAGCCTGGTTTGTCCGAGATGGGAATGTGTCTACGCTCGAACTCACCTCCCTACGGTGGATTTGGATGATCGGACTCGTCATGTTCATCAGCGCCATCCTATTAATTGGACGTCCGCTCATTAAACGAATGGCCGATCAAAACAGCAGACTGAAAATGAAGAAAGAAAAACTAGAAAACGTGATCAAAGAATCAAAGTTGAATGAAATGAATCTCCAATATCGAAATGAATTGATTGAAGTATTGGCATCGAAAGAATCTTTATTTGATTACTCTTCTGTCATCGAAAAAATCGTCTTACTCACGAAATCTGAATTTGGTGCGTTGTTACTCACAAAAGACGGAGAAATCACCTCTGTCGTACCAAAAGAAATGACGGAAGATCAACAAGAGAGTCTTAAGAAAGAATCACTGTTGCTTAAACGTGTCATGATTTCTAAATCACCTGCTGCCACGTCGAAACGGGTCGTGGATGCTTTACACACGTATCCATATTACATTTACGAAACAGTCATCCCGATTATGGACCCGTCTGATAACAGCCTGATCGGTTGCCTCTATTTGGCCCGATACGATGAACAGTATGATGCGAGTGAAAAATCAGAGTTGAATGCCTTCGCTAGTCAGCTCGCCATCTCACTTCTTCGGATGCAACTTTATCGTCAGATGCAGCAAGATCGAAAAGAAACGGCACAGTTGATCAATTCCGTTCGCGAAGCTATTTTATATGTGAACTACGAAGACGACACTGTCGTTGGGAATCGCGCATTTATTCGTATGTTTGATGATCTTCACTTCGATTATAAGGGATATGAAGAATTGTCAGCGATTGATATTGACATCGAGCAGCTCGCAGAACGCGTCGACCAACATGAGCAATTCGTTCGTTACTTCGAACGCGTCTTCTCACAAGATCCACCGGACGACGGACTTACGATTTCTATCGATCAAGGCGATTGTTTCATTCAGCTCTATGCTGAAAGCGTCTATCGAGACCGTCGACTTCGCGGAACGATGCTCGTCTTACGTGATGTCACAGCCGAGACCGAGGTAGACCGAATGAAGTCCGAGCTCGTTTCAACCGTATCACATGAGTTGCGGACACCCCTTTCATCAATTTACGGATTTACAGAGCTCATGTTGTCACGCGATTTGAAAGAAAATCGACGTGAATTGTATTTAAAAACGATTCATGATGAGGCAAAACGACTATCTTATCTCGTCAATGATTTCTTGGACCTTCAAAAGATGGAGTCTGGGAAACAAACATTCGAGTGGGAGCCAGTCGACTTGTACAAACTCGCTACTGACAGTGTCACGTTTTATCAAGAAACGACTGATCAACATGAATTGTTTATCGACGCCGATCCTGAAGAGAATTTTATAATCGATGCAGACTTAGAAGGAATGCGTCAGTTGCTCGGCAACTTATTAAGTAACGCCATCAAGTACTCACCAGACGGTGGGAATATACTCGTGTCACTTGAACGAGTAGACGAACAAGTCGTGATGAAAGTGAGAGATCATGGAATGGGCATTCCAAGCGCCTCTCTCCCTCACCTCTTTGGAAAGTTTTATCGTGTCGACAACTCAGATCGTCGTAAAATCGGCGGTACAGGTCTTGGTCTCGCTATTTGTAAAGAAATTGCTAAAGCCCATGACGGACAACTTCATGTAGAGTCAGTTTATGGGGAAGGAAGTACCTTCATCTGTGAGCTACCAACTTCAAAAGAGCACATCATGCAATAACACGGTCTTCGTGACCGTGTTATTTTTTACTCATTTCAGAGAAATAGGAAGGAGTTCTTTTACAAAATATAGAAAACCAAGAATAATGATTGATGTCATTCGGAAAGCCATACCCTATTCATTTTTTTCGCACGTTTTAGAGTGAAAACAAGATATACTGAATATAAAGAGATTGCTAAGATCGGAGGTATTGCCATTGGATCATCGTGACCCACCTTTTTCAGAAATTGGAGACTTTAAACAATGGGGGCGTTTTGAAATCGATGTCCCTCACATAGGGGAGCAGGCGAAGTTCCAAACGGCTGCCGCGATAGTTCGAAAACATATTCCGTTGCGGCTTGGTGGATTTTATATCATTGCGAGCGAGGAGCAAATTTTGCATAGCGGTTCGCATGACGGAAATCTGCAAAAGCATTTAATTCATTTATTGCAGCAAGTCCTTAACGGTCATTTAACAGATGAGCGCCTTGTTCAAGAACAGGTATGGACGGTGCATTATTTTACAACACCATAGAACGTCTGTAAGGACATTTAGTTTCATAAAAAATGACGCTCTCTATTGAGCGTCATTCTGTTTGTGACATGATTGAAATTACTTTCTCATAATATTCTGTCGCCAACTTATATTTTCCTGAACCTTTTAATTCTCGTGCTAGCCAAAGTGAATATTTTTGAATATATACGTAATCATTAATTGTCTCAAAATAAGCAACAGCAGCTTTCAACGCGATAATTAATGCATCTTTATCATGCGTACGATAGCAATACTCATAAATTTTAAAATGATGATCAAATTCTTCTAATCCGCTACGATCATTCTTGATTTCATATCCTTTTTCGAGCCAACTTAATATTTCTTCTGTATTTTGATAATTTACATAACCTTCAATAAGAGAAAGTACGCTGTATAATTTACTTTTCACTTCTAATTTATAATCGAAGCTTTGCATAAAATATTCAAGTGCTTTCTCTTGATCGCCCAAAGAAGAATAAATCTCGCCCATATTATTGTAGAGCATTCCAAAATAATCTGTGCGGTCTGTTGCACTAATTACTTTTACTGCTCGATGGTAATGTGCTAACGCTTCAGAAAAACGTCTTCTTCTTTTTAGAGATAGTCCAATTATTAAATGGCATTCTACAATCCTTTCAAGATAGAAATGTTCTTGAAAGTACTCGAGAGCACTTTTTACATTCTCAATAGCTGGTAGGTATTCAGTGAAGCGATAATAGGATGCTCCAATAATATATCTCATATCAGCTAATTCCCAGTCAGGGATGTTTGCTTGGGAAATTTCTTTATTTAAACATTCTAATAGTTTAAACGACTCTTCTTTTGCATTCTGATCAAAAAGAATTAAACTTTTCATCACCATAAAACGTAATTTATTCTCTTTTGATAATTGGTCTTCAACCCATCCGATTTGCTTTATATAGTCGCCTTCTCCATCAGGCATAATTTGAAATCTAGCCAAAGTCATTAATAACGTAATATATAAATCTTTTGATTGGTTTACGACTGGATGATATAAATATTTTTGAATTTGTTTTTGCTTTCCAGAGTCCTCTCTAGTCAATAGAGCGTCTCTAAGAGTATCTCTAATTTCGATTTCGATTTTTTTCGCCTGCTCCGCAAAATCGTAATATAGCGGAACATCTAATTCTAATCTTTCAAATAGTAATTCTAAAACTTCTTCACTAGGAGAAGTTTGGTTGTTTTCAATTTTACTCAAATAAGAAACTGAGCATATTCCCCTTGCTAAAACTGCTTGTTTCATCTCCTTACGCATTCGTTCAATCTTAATTAAATTTCCATAATTATATTCCATTTAAGCGATAGCCCCTTCGACCTAAGTAATTTCTTTTCTTGCATTTTCTACGTTTTATCGCATTCTTAGGAAAATTCATTTCAAATATATATAAATATCGCATGTTATTTGCAGTAGTTTCCCAACCTATAACAGTTCGAAAGACCTGATACCCATGATAAAATTTAACTATAGAACATCACTTCTTAGTCAAAATGTATCATTTGTTCTAAGTATCGCTAAGCTTTTGGAGGTGAATATAACAGATGGGTAAGTTGAATTTTCTTTTAGCAGAAGATTATATTAAACCAAAAATCTATTTTCGTTCTAAAGCTTCTGAAAATAGTATTAATTTTTCTAAAGTTAATAAAAATAACTTTTATGGCCTTGATCATCTATCCCAAATGTTACTCTCATCAAGTGGGTTCATTGTAAATGCTTTTCAAGTTGACTACTATCAATTACTACCAAAATTAATTATTGAAACACTCAGTTCAAATCAGATACACAAAAAACTGTATATTGTAGGTCCTGAGTTATCCCTTTCTATTATAAAACGTGGTCTCAAAACCAACTATGATAAACATTTTTATAATTTTCATTACTTGGGAATCGAAGAAGATCAAGATGGTTTGTTCAACCATTGTCTCAACCTTTTAAAGGAGGGACATATAGTATACGTTCTCCCGGAGGCTTCATTTCACTGGAAACCGAGCCATTTAAGAGAAAATCAATATAATGTCATCCCATTATGCAGTAGTTTTTTGAGTCAAAGTGCAGACGTCCCGGTGTTAACCACCTCTTTAAATGATGACTCAAAAATTGTATTATTTGAGCCAAGCTATCCAAATGATTATAACGGCTGTATAAATAAGTGTATTGAACAGCAATGTGACTCTATTTACCAATTGCTTAAATCTTAATTTTGTAAATTATCATAGCTTTCATGGCTATGTAATTATATCAAATAATATTGGAGGCATTATAATGAAAAAAGTAGCAGGAATTCTATGTATCGCTGGAGCAGTTTTACTACTAGGAAGTTCAATTAAGCCACTTGGAGAAGATCTTCCTCGTATCGCAGAATTCAATAATACAATTCGTCCGATGGGTGAGGATCTTCCTCGCATCGCAAAACTTAACACTGATATCCGTCCTATGGGTGAAGATCTTCCTCGTATCGCTGGAATTAATGATATGATTCGTCCAATGGGTGAGGACCTTCCTCGTATCGCAAAAATTGAAGAGCCAATCAAGCTATTTGGTGAAGATTTACCGCGAATCGCCTTTTTAGAAGAAAAATCAAATTCATCATTTGAAGAACTTCCAAGATTAATCTAAATATCACAAAGACGCCTCGTGCGTCTTTTTTTGTTGTCAAAAGGCCTCTTTATTTCAAAAAAAGATAAATAAATTAAATATTAATGCCCATTTTTTTCTTTATTATCTATATAATAATAGTGATTTGTTGATCGAATTACTGAAATGTTCAACTATTTTCTGCAAAGGAGTCACTATTTTGAATATGCTAAAGTCTAAATTACATACAAAATTATTTATTAGCTCGACACTCATTGTTTCTGCTGTTACGTTCACACCATTTGATTTCCAATCTGCTACACCTTTCAATCATCGCGTGGAAGCAGCCGCGAAATATTACACGACTACTGTAAATTTAAATCTTCGTAAAATGGCCTCGACCTCGGGAACGATTTTAACGACAATTCCTTCTGGGAAAACCGTAACTTATTTAAGTACATATGGTTCATGGTACCGCGTTTCTTATAACGGAACTGTTGGATATGTGTCTTCTCAATATCTTAAAGCATATCAACCGACCACTGTGAAAACTTACACGACCACGGCCAATTTGAACCTTCGTAAAATGGCCTCCACTTCAGGCACGATTTTAACGACCATTCCGAGCGGGAAAGAAGTGATTTACCTCAGTACATATGGCTCGTGGTACCGTGTTTCTTATAATGGAACAATCGGTTACGTATCTTCTCAATATGTAAAGGTCACATCTTCATCTACCATCACGCCGGATTCAACAACGACCTACTATACTACAGCCAATTTGAACCTTCGGAAGATGGCCTCGACTTCGGGCACGATTCTACTGACAATTCCTTCGGGGAGTGCCGTGACGTATTTGAGCACGTACGGTTCCTGGTATCGCGTCACGTATAAAGGTGTCACTGGCTATGTCTCTTCACAGTATGTGACAACGTCAAGCGGAGGCGATACGTCTAAAAAAACTGTCGTCATTGATGCGGGACATGGTGGGAATGATCCTGGGGCCGTTTATGGGTCAGTATATGAAAAAGTCATTGCACTTGATATGGCCAAGCGATTGATGAGTACATTGACGAACACATATGACTATGACGTCAAGTTGACACGTTCGACTGATACGTATCTTTCCCTGTCAGAGCGAGTCTCATTGAGCAAATCGTATAAAGCTGATGTTTTTGTTAGTCTCCATGCAAACTCATCTGTTTACACTTCTGCGAATGGACACGAGGTACTCGTGCCGACAACAGAAAGTTATACGACAAATCCATATATTTCTGCGAGTCGATTGCTTGGCTCATCAATTAATCGAGAGATCGGTTCACGTATTTACGCCGTTCAAAACCGTGGTGTGAAATACCAAAATGTATACGTCGTCGGAAAAAATGTCGTGCCTTCAACACTCGTCGAATATGGCTTTATCAGTAATTCAAACGATCGTGCTTATTTGACGAATGGAACGAATCGCCAACAAATGGCGAATGCGACAGCGACCGGCATCCATCAATTCATGCGTTCGTATTACTAAAAAATAAGGAACTTAGCATTCATCGCTAAGTTCCTTATTTTATATTCACTTCCCAGATCATATGAGACGCTCCCTGTCCCCAATAATGCTCGAGGATTAATGACGGTTCACCAAATTGTTTTTGCCAATAGGCCTGAGCGCTAGGAAATCCCGCATCCAAATAAAAGACGTGGTGCTCTCGCGCGAGGATTTCTCGTTTCATCTCTTCTAATAAAAACTGCCCGACTCCTTTGCGTTGCATACGAGGAAGGACATAGACACTCCCTAGTTCAATGGCATCTCGCTTGATTTCCAAATGTCCCGATATGATATCGTTCGGCGGCAGCAATGCCCCCGCTCCAACCAGAACTCCTTCTTGTTCAACCACGTACAGTTGAACATGGTCGTCTTCAAAATGATCCTGAATCGTCGTGTTCAGGCGTGCCACTTCCTCATCGAGCAGGTCAGCGTCTTCAAAACGCTCTCGCCGAATCAAATCACTCAAACTCTCCATAAATAAGCGCTGCAAAGATTTAACGTCGGATTGCTCGAGTGTGCGAAAGTTCAAGACGTCCACTTCCTTTTCTCTTTTTTATTGTGATTCTTTACCCTCACGAATCCGGTGCGTAACACTCGGGTACGAAGGAATGAATTCTTCGAGCGGTTCATAATTCAACTTCCCATACGTTTTCCAGATGATGATGATGGCTGCCGTCAATACCGTAATCGTTAGATGAATAAAACCAATTGGATATCCATTCTCTGCGTGTAACCCAGTCATAAAGAGCATCACGTTAAACATGGTATGCATGAGAAAGGCTGACCACAGATTACGAGAGGTGACATTGTATAACCAGCTGATGAGAACGCTATATGAGATCACGGTCAACCCATATGCCCAAAATGGAAAGTTCGCCTGCCCTGTTCCGACCATAAAGAATAGCGGGATGTGCCAGCTCGTCCAAATCGCACCAAGCACGATACTCGCCCATAGTGGAGACAGTCTCGATTGCAGCGCATCCAGCAAGTATCCGCGCCATCCATACTCCTCTTGGAGGGTTCCGCCGAGAAATAACATATAAAGAAAATAAGGCACAATCCACCAAGGTTCTCGAACGATTAATGCATCGCTACGATCTGTCCACCAATAAGCGATAAGGAATAAGAATGGAACCAATAAGAACGGAATCGCATAGTACTTCCAGTTTATCCTGAACTGAAGACTCTTTTGAAACAGGTGTCTTACACCCGCACGACCGCGAAGTCGATACATCGTCAGAAAGCCAGAAATGCTTGGTCCGAATGCTCCTATGATGACGATTGCCACAATCGGTAAATCGGTCCACCAATATAGGCTCGCCCAGACAATCCAAGAATAACCGAACGTGATTGTGATAAATCGAATGATTTCTGAAGTTTTGTACATAACGAGTCTCCTTCCTGTTGATAAGTACCCGTTATTTCATCATGAAATACCCAACCCACTCATTCTTCTCAATTTGTTCAATAAGGCCTCAATAAAAAAGAACACATATGCTTTCACATATGTGCTCATCACTATATCTCATTCTCTTAAGAAACTCGCTCTTTTTCTTCTTCTCGAATCAAATGATATTGGTCGAGAATCAATTGCGTCAATGTCTCTCCCTCATGGAGCTGCAAATATTTTTCAATCGTTGACGAGATACCATGTTCTTCAATCGACAAATTCAGTTCTGACGATTCCGAATCCTCCGGGTTATGGTAATGGAGGGCAGCCGCAATCCCGTAGGCGAGTTCATTCGGCTCGATTCCGTTATCCATCAACTCACGCGCTGGTTTGACGAGACGGTCGCTCGGTCCGAGCTTGCGAATCGGCGAACGCGCCACACGTGACACTTCATCCTTTAATTTCGGATTTTCAAAACGTTTGATGATTTTTTGGATGTATTGGCTATGCTCTTTCGCCTCGAAACCATATTTCTCGAGCAATAACCAACCCGTCTCATACAAGGCTCCTTGAACGACTTGACGCACGCGGCGATCCTTCAGCGCCTCGTCAATCGTCGCCTTCTCGAACAACGAACCGATATAAGAGGCGATGGCATGTCCCGTATTGACTGTGAAGAGCTTCCGCTCGATGTACGGTCCAATCTCTTCGACCCATGTCACACCTTGAATCGGTGGTCGCGCGTTCAATCCTTGTGTCTCGATGACCCATTCATGGAACGTCTCGACTTCCACGTAAAGCGGGTCTTCATGTTGTTGGAGTGGCACGATCCGGTCGACCGCCGCGTTCGGGAAGAAGACGTTTGCCTCCCCGACGCCACCACATGCCTCTACTTCTTGACGAAGAATGGCACTCCCACCGATCATGTTCTCACATGCGATGACATAGACCGGTGCGTCCTCGACTTCACGCGCCCGGAGCCCTTCACTGATCAATGGTGCCACTTTTGATAGAAGTGAGGGTCCGACAGCCGTCGTGACGAGGTCTGCTTCTGCAATCAAAGCAGCGACGCGGGCTGGTTCTTTCAAACTGTTGACACCACGTACCCGGTCGACAATGATTCGATCGACCCCATCCTCTGCGAATCCGACCTCATAATGACGTTTTGATTCGAGTGCTTCGATGACCGTGTCGTTAATGTCGATGAACGTCACTTCATAACCACTTTGATTGAGCAACAATCCGATAAACCCGCGCCCAATGTTTCCTGCCCCAAAATGAACAGCTTTCATTTATGCCACCTCTTCCATGAAGAGCGCCAAGATTTCTTCTTTCGTCTTCGCCTGAACAAGGCGCTCCACGTTTTCTTCATCCGAGCAGAGGATCGCGATTTGCGAAAGGAGCTCTAAATGTTCATCATTCACGCCTGCAATCCCGATGACGAGTTTTGCCGTCTGTCCACCAAAGTCGACACCGTCCGGTACTTGTAGGAACGAGATCCCCGTCTTTTGAACCGCTGACTTCGCTGCTTCTGTACCGTGTGGAATGGCGACGTGATTACCGATATAGACGTTTGCGATCGCTTGACGTTCATGCATCGCTTCTACATACTCCGGCGTCACACAACCGGCGTCCTGTAGGACTGTCCCGGCCGCTGTGATCGCTTCCTCTGTCGTTGCGAATGTTTGGTTAAGTCGAATCATCTCTGTTTGAATGAATGGCATTTTAATTTCCTCCTAATGGCTAAACCGTATCTCTATCTGTTCTGTTTTCAAGAAATTTTACTGCGTTCGGCTTTAATTTCTTCTACCAATTGATCATAGTAATCGGCGTTCAAGAAGTTCGTCACTGAACGATGGATTGCATTCGGTGCTTGCGCTTCTGCGCGCTCGGTTAAGTCCTCATGGGTGATGACAAACTGTGCATCTTTCGGTAAGTTGCTGATTGACGTGTTCGTCACTTTGATTGGCAAGTTCGCTTTGTTGACCTTGTTCCGGAGAACCGATGCCCCCATCGCACTTGAACCCATACCTGCATCACATGCGAAGATGATGTGGTCCACTTTATCAAGACGATCTGTCACAAGAGCAGATGCGTAAGACTGTTTGCCTTTCATCGCGCTCACGTTTTGTGTCGCTTCTTCGAGTGATACTTCCTCTGCTGCGCTTGATTTCAAGATGACGCTCGCCACAGCGAACGTGACCGCTGCTGACAAGAGAATCCCTGCCACGAGTCCGAGGTATGAACCACGTGACGCCATCGCGAGAATCGCGAAGATACTACCTGGTGAAGCCGGTGCGACGAGACCGACATCAAAGAGAACGAACGTGAAGATCCCTGTTGCGCCCCCTGCGATCATTGCCAAAATCAAAATTGGCTTCATCAATACGTATGGGAAGTAAATCTCATGAATCCCACCGAGGAAGTGAATGATTGCCGCACCCGGTGCTGTACGTTTCGCTGCACCTTTAGCGAAGAACATATATGCGAGAAGTAATCCAAGACCTGGTCCTGGGTTTGCTTCAAGTAAGAAGAGAACAGATTTTCCAGCCTCTGCGACTTGATCGACACCGAGTGGGCTCAAGATCCCGTGGTTGATGGCGTTGTTCAAGAAGAGAACTTTTGCCGGTTCGATGAAAAGACTCGCGACCGGAAGCAATTTCGCTCCGACGATCCAGTCAACGCCTGCCGCCATCACTTTATCGAGGGCGCTCATGATTGGACCGAAGATTTCGAACCCACCAAGCATGAGAAGACCACCGATGATCCCGACCGAGAAGTTGTTGACGAGCATTTCGAATCCTGCTTTGACTTTACCTTCAAGGGCACGGTCGACTTGGCGGATGATATAACCACCGAGTGGACCCATAATCATCGCTCCAAGGAACATCGGAATGTCTGTCCCGACGATAACCCCCATCGTGGCGAGCGCCCCGACGACACCACCTCGTACGTCGTGAAGTAATTTACCACCCGTGAAACCGATGAGTAATGGTAAGAGATATGTGATCGTTGGACCTACGAGTTCTGCTAAGTTTTCGTTTGGCCACCATCCTGTTGGAATAAAGAGTGCTGTGATAATCCCCCAGGCAATGAAGGCACCGATGTTCGGCATGACCATCCCACTGAGGAAACTACCGAACCGTTGTACTTTGACTCGGACCCCGCCCGAGCTCGCTTGCGTATTCGCCATGTATAAAACCTCCAGTCGTTTAAATGTGAAAGGTTGAATGTGTAGTGTAGCTAACCGGTTTGTGCTCTACACCTGTATTGTATGCCTGGAGTAAGCGCTTTCTCAATTCAATCCAGTTCACACTTTGGCAACATTTTGTGCCAAACAAAAAAATGACCATGGTTCGGTCATTTTTCATACAACGTCTCGTGAATCATTTTCTTCATACATTCATGCAACAACAAACGAAGGTCCTCTTTCGTCCCCGTGCTGTATAGACGCATGTGTTCCTCACTCTCAATGAGCGACCCACTAATCGCGCTTAAAAATTGAAGTTCGACATCGCGTGCTTCTTCTGGTGCCAAGAGCACGAGCAGTCGTGTCACAGGTTCCGTCGATTGATCCATCATGAGGAGCGGAATCGATGTCGTTAAATCAAACGCGAAAACACTCGCTTTCTCAATCGAAGTATGTCGTCCATGGAAGAGTGCCAGTTTTGTACCTGGGACACCAAGACCCGCAACTTCGTGACGCCGGAGCAATTGCGCAGATAACTGAATTCCGCTTTGTACGAGTTCCCGTTCCTCAAGATGTGTTCCGATGTCGACCAAGATATCTTCTAAACGGTCCGTATTGTTGAGTGTGACCAAATCAAACTGATCATCCATCCGCTCGAACGTCTCTACGAGTTCACCAAGTTCGGCAAAATCGAGCATCGTCGATCTCGGCTTTGAAGTAACCGTTTGGAATGATTGCGGTAACGACAACAAGAGATGACGAACCCGTTGCACTTCCTCACTCGTCAACAACGGATTAACGATCAATGTAGGTACCGAGAGTGGTGGTAATGGCACAGTCGACAAGATGACATCATATTCCTCAAGTCGGTGCTGCTCTAATCCGAATAGAGACGAGTTGACGACGTCTTGCATCTCCGGGAACTCTTGACGTACCCGATTGACGAGCATCTTCGAAGAACCGAGTCCGGCCGAACAGACGACGAGCGCCCGATACTCACGACGCCGTACCGGTTTGACGAGTGCTGCCGCGAAGTGCATCGCCCAAAATACCGTCTCTTCTTCGGAGAACGTATTTGTCCCAAAGACGATATCGGCAGCCTGTTGGATTGCCGAACGAAGTCCCGGGTAGTCGCGGTCGATATGGGGTTTCACCGTACTCGTCTCCGGCAAAGCCTGCGTGTTCATACTCGATAGGATGTGCGCGAGCAGTCCTCGTTCAAGTGCCGCGTCATCCGTAAAGGTGAATCCATAGATGAGTGAGACGTGATGAATCAGTTTATGCACCCGAATCTGCATGATCCATCGTTCTTCTTCATCTTCTTTCATTTGATCTTTAATCGAGCGGAGACGATTCGCCTCCTCCGCGAACCAGACACGTTCCGCCATCGAGTAAGTGATCCTCAGTGCCTCTTCCATATCGGTGGCGACTTTCAAATAGTCCTCAGACCGTCCTTTCGTATACATCTCTAAAAAGAATCCGGACGCTAGCCGCTCTTGTTGCACTCCATAGGCGAACGTGACCCGCATGATGGTGCGGTCATCCATCCGTTCAAACGAGCGTGACTTCAAATAATCATAGCCGTCTCGAAGAGCTTCGAGCATCTCTTCACATGGCACGGTCTTTAAAAATGCTGGAATGTAGTCATCCTCGCCACGGACGAAGCGATAAAAGGCAAGCGTGTCCCAGTGGGCAAGGAGGGCGTTAATCAATAGCTTACGCTTTTCTGACTCATAGCCGAGCACTCTTGCACCGACACCCTTTTTTCGCTCGACTTCTAAATGATATTCTTCGAACCAACGATCCAATTTCTCTAGGTCTTGTGTCAACGTGCTCGGAGACACGTGCATCTGTTTGGCGACCGCCTGCAATTTGAGCGTATCGTTCTCGAACAAAAGGCGCCACGCCAGCTCAAATAAGCGGTCCTCGCTCGTCGGGATCGCTTCTGCAGATAAGATGAGGTCTTCTCGTAACTGTTGTTTCGCCGACGGTTTGCCGACAAGGCTAAGTCCATGCCCTCGTTGCCAGGCAAGTTCGAGCTCGAACTCTTTCAAGATGCCTTCAAGTAATTGTCGTTCGCGTTGAATCGTGCGTTCAGACAAATTCACCGCCTGCGCGATTTCGGCGAGCGGTGTCGATGTCTCGGTTGCCAATAAGTGTAGTAAGATTGACCGCTCTCGTGCGGTCCACTCATGTCTCATGCTCATCCATCCATTCTTCGACAAGTAGTCGGTATTCCTCGAGCGACAGGAGTTGTCGGACTGATCGAACACGTGCGGTCGGATGGGTGACCGGGGTCGCCCCTTCCTGATAGAGAATCAAATCCACCTCGTTTGGGATTTTTTGAATCGTTCCGTGCGTAATCGTACAAGACAAGCGCCCCTCGCTTGCCTGTGCAAATAACTTTGCCGCCATCGCACTCGTCACAAAACCGCTGTGGCAAGCAATGTATACGTTCATGTCAGCCCTTCTTTCGTCGCTTATCTTTATCTAATCATAAGTTGGAACCGCTTACTTCTCCTACTATTTTGCTTGTTGGCAAAGATATCGGCAAGTAGTAAAAAGCACCTCTCGTAATGAAAGGTGCTTCTTCTATGTTTAATTTATTCCACCGTCACCGACTTCGCCAAGTTACGTGGCTTGTCGACGTCACAACCACGGGCAAGCGCCGCGTAATATGCCATCAACTGAACCGGCAAGACGTTGATGAGCGGTGCCAAAAGTGGCTCGACATGCGGCAAGATGAAGTCATCATTCTCATGTTCCACACCTTGCATCGAAATGATACAAGCGTTCGCGCCACGAGCGACGACCTCTTTGACGTTCCCACGAATATTCAAGTTCGTTTTCGGTTGTGAAATCAGTGCGATGACCGGTGTCCCGTCTTCGATCAAGGCGATCGACCCGTGCTTTAGTTCCCCACCCGGGTACCCTTCCGCTTGGATATACGAGATTTCCTTCACCTTGAGCGCTCCCTCAAGACAAACAGACGCGTCGAGCCCACGCCCGATGAAGAACGTATTCGGTGTCGTCTTCAAGTAACGTTCCGCAAGGTCTTCGAACAACTCTTTTTGCGCCATGATGGAATCCATAATCGTCGCGACACGAGCGAGTTCCGGCATGAGGTCGAACGGCAACTCTTTCCCCATCGCACGTGCGATGTCGTATGCGAGAATCGCGAGGACCGCGATCTGTGCCGTGTACGCTTTCGTCGACGCGACCGCGATCTCCGGTCCGGCATGGAGAAGCATCGTCTCATTCGCTTCACGTGAGAGTGTCGATCCCGGGACATTCGTCATCGTGAGTGCCTTATATCCGCGCTTCTTCACTTCGACGAGCACGGCACGGCTGTCCGCTGTCTCACCAGATTGGGATAAGAAAAGAAATAACGGACGTTCACTTAAGAGCGGCATGTTATAACCAAATTCAGATGAAACGTGCACTTCTGTCGGAATGCCAGCGATGCGTTCCAAAATATCTTTTCCGACGAGTCCGGCGTTATAGCTCGTCCCACACGCGACGATATAGATGCGGTCCGCTTCCGAGACGAGCTCGCGCACGCCGTCCGTGAGTTCGATGTCGCCGTTTTCGTTCTGGTAGTGCTGGATGATGTTGCGGATGACGGCCGGTTGCTCGTCCATCTCCTTCAACATGTAGTGCGCGTACGTGCCCTTCTC
>NZ_JACSKI010000007.1:0-43828 GCF_018617535.1 Exiguobacterium sp. s35 | reverse complement strand
CCGTTCCCATGCCGAACACGGAAGTTAAGCGTCTCAGCGCCGAAAGTAGTTGGGGGATCTCCCCCTGTGAGGATAGGACGTTGCCAGGCCAACGCAGAAGACGATCAAGCATATGCTTGATCGTCTTTTTTTAATAGTCAATAGTTTAGGAGGGATAACAGATGGCTCCTTCTCGGAAAAATCCTTTTACATTTCTAGAGACTCTAGAACAGCATGTGAGTGAACATCGCGTATCTTTTCACGTCCCAGGACATCATAATGGCACCGTGATTGATAATACGTTACCGAATGCATTTGCTAAAGTAATGCCATATGATCTTACAGAACTAGCACATTTAGATGATTTGCATGATGCTTCTGGAATTATTGATCAAGCTGAAAAAGCATTAGGGAATCTGTATGCGAGTAAAAGTAAGTGGCTTGTCAACGGTTCAACTGTTGGAAACTGGAGTATGCTCGCAGCCACAGTAAAACGTGGGGAACGAGTATATGTTCAACGAAATTCACATAAATCTGTATGGAATGCAATTGAATGGCTAGGATTAAAACCTATCCTATTAACACCTACAATTGAACGAGGTACAGGAATTCCGACAGTGGTGACATTAGAAACAATTGAGCAGGCTGTTCAAAAATTTCCGGGAGGACGAGCCGTTATGTTAACATCTCCTACGTACTATGGAGATATGGCGGATATTCGTTCGATATCAAATTTTTTGTTGTCTTTGAAAATCCCCTTACTCGTCGATGAAGCACATGGTGCGCATTTGATTCATCCTAAATTACTTCAGCGTTCTGCAATTTTTGAGGGAGCGAGTGCAGTCGTACAGTCTGCACATAAAACACTACCTGCATTGACGATGGGAGCTTGGATTCATTATAAAGAAGATATCGATGAAGTTCGGTTAAAACACGCATTGTCTTCCTTTCAGACATCGAGTCCTTCTTATCTTATTATGGCTTCATTAGATTATGCACGATCCTATTTAGAAAGCTTAACCGATGAAGCATGGTCTTCTATTCAAAAAAGTCATGCCCACTTTGTTCTAGAGCTGAAACGTGCCGGTTTTACTGTCAAAGTTGGGGATGACTTTACGAAAGTAACGGTCATGACTTATCCGAAAAATGGGTTGGTTTTTAGTGAACATCTTGCATCAATCGGAATCGATATTGAATTAGCGGCTGTGGATCATGTGTTATTCTGTTTACCATTAAGGGAAATAAAGAAACAGGAAATTGAGCACTGGATCAAATTAATCAAAAAAGCCGCTACGCACGTTCCAATTATTGATGAGGACGAAACAATTTTTCCGTTCCCTCAAACACAACGCGTATCTGAACTATATACGTTGATAGGTGATGAGCAAGTACAACGTGTATCCTTCAAACAGGCAATAGGATCTGTCTCAGCAGAAACCGTGATTCCGTATCCACCAGGCATTCCGTGGATTCTAAAAGGAGAGCGGATCACTGAGGAAAAAATACGTGTGCTCCTAGAGTGGATTTCTTTAGGGAGGAAGCTTCAAGCAAGTAAGCATGTTATGATAGAGCAAATTGATGTTATTGTAGAGGAGTTTTAAAAAGTGAGCGGAATGTTTATTACGGTTGAAGGACCGGATGGATCAGGTAAGTCCACGCAACTTCAGCTATTAGTTGAAAGTCTAACGCAAAAAGGATATGACATCGTGGTAACACGCGAACCTGGAGGAACAACTGTGGGCAATCAAATCCGCGAAGTCTTATTGTCCCCAGATCATCATGAGATGACACCGCGAGTGGAAATGATGCTCTACGCTGCTTCACGAGCACAGAATGTGGAACAAGTGATTCGTCCGGCATTAGAGCGAGGAGCAATTGTCCTTTGTGATCGATTCATTGATGCATCCATCGCCTATCAGGGCTACGGTCTACAATATGACCTTGATCAAATTCAGTCGCTAAATGAATGGGCAACGAACGGTTTGACACCCGATTTAACCTTTTTATTTGATTTGAGTCCCGAAAGAGCGAGTGCGCGCATGAAAGATCGAGGACAACTCGATCGGATCGAAAGTCGTGACCAAGCATTTCATGAGCGGGTCTACGAAGGATTCCAAACATTACTCAAACAGTACCCAGAACGAATCATCCGGATTGATGCCGATCAACCAATTGAATGCATTCAAGACGAGGTACTCGATTATACGATAGAACGATTACAACAAGGAGGCGTACAACGATGATGAAAATGGTGATTGCAATCGTACACGATAAGGATAGCGCACGTTTGTCTGACGCATTAGTCGAACAAGATTTTCGTGCGACGAAATTAGCTACAACAGGTGGCTTTTTAAAAGAGGGGAATACGACGTTTATGATGGGTATTCCACAAGAGCGTCTCGATGATTTAATGGATGTGATTCAATCAAACTGTTCGAGTCGCGATCAAATGATTACGCCAATCTCACCAATGGGAGGACATGCTGACTCTTACATTCCTTATCCGGTCGAAGTACAAGTCGGAGGCGCGACTGTATTTGTCTTGCCGATTGAAGGATTCCATCAGTTTTAATGGGAGTTGGGCATATGCGTTTTCAGGAGTTAAATGAGTCTCAAACAGTGGTCGCTCGAATCATCCAAAATTCAATCGTTTCGAATAAAGTAGGACATGCGTACATTTTCTCAGGAGATTATGAGCCATACTTGATTGAAACAGCCACATTGTTTGCGAAAGCCTTATTTTGTGAATCACCACAAGGGGCAGAGCCTTGTGGAGTGTGTCGAAACTGTCGACGCATAGATTCAAAAAATCTCGTCGACTACATCGAAGTGGAACCGGATGGAGCTAGTATTAAAAAAGAACAGATTCAACAATTACTCAGTGACCTATCATTGCGAGGAGCTGAAGGAGACCGTCAAGTATATGTCATTCATCAAGCCCATAAGATGACGACTCAAGCGGCAAATAGTTTATTGAAGTTCTTTGAAGAACCAGGTGTTGGGAAGCTCGCTATTTTAGTGACAACACAGCCACAGTTGCTTCTTCCGACGATTCGTTCACGTGCTCAACAACTTGCGTTCCGACCGATTGACCGTGCGAAGTTGGCACAGACGATGTCAGAAGAACGATCATGTACGTATGATTTGGCGTACCTCGCCTTGACCGTTTATCCGAAATGGGATGATGCGAAAGAAGCGCTTGAGCAGGAGTGGTTTGTACAGGCGTACGGGCTAGTGGTACAATTAATTGAAGTATTGACGAAACGACCTCAAGAGTTGCTCTTGTTCGCGCAAGAAAAATGGTTAGGGCATTTCAAAGGACGGAATGAATTGCGAGTTGGCCTTGAATTATTCGAACATTGGTTAGAGGAGGCACTTCATTTAAAAGTGCGCGATACGTATACTCCGAAACTGTTTAAGAATGAGGCTGCTTTATATCACGCATTTATCCAAAACCGATCTGTTTCTAAGCTCACACATGCAATTGAAAGTGTGCATGCGGCGATTCGACGACTCGAGGCAAACGTCAATCCTCAATTAACTTTCGAACGACTTTCGTTCGATTTGCAGAAAGGATAGAAGCGCGTGCTTGAAGTAGTTGGAGTCCGCTTTAAAGAAGCGGGAAAAATCTATTACTTTTCACCAGGCGATGCAACACTTAAACGTGGGGATCATGTCATCGTTGAAACAGTACGTGGCATTGAGTATGGTGAAGTCGTCCAAGTCGATAAACAACTCGGCGAAGATGAAGTCGTCATGCCGTTGAAGACGATCCTTCGCGTCGCGGACCAAAAGGATGCGGATATCGTACGCGATAATCGACTGGCAGCCGTTGATGCTCACGCCGTCTGTGAAGAAAAAATTCGAGAACATCAATTAGACATGAAGTTAGTCGATGTTGAGTATACATTTGATCGCAATAAAGTGATCTTTTATTTTACTGCCGAGGGTCGCGTCGACTTTCGAGAATTGGTAAAGGACTTAGCTAGTGTGTTTCGGACGCGAATTGAACTCCGACAAATCGGTGTTCGTGACGAAGCAAAGCTACTAAGTGGGATTGGACCATGTGGTCGAGTTCTTTGTTGTTCGTCATTTCTTGGGGAGTTTGAACCAGTCTCCATCAAAATGGCAAAAGACCAGAACCTTTCGTTAAATCCGAATAAGATTTCTGGCGTTTGTGGCCGTCTGATGTGCTGTTTGAAATATGAGAATGACACGTACGAAGAACTAAAACGCGATTTACCAGACGTCGGCAAGCGAATCAAAATTCCAGAAGGTGATGGTCGTGTAATCGGTCTCAACATTTTGGACCAACTTATTCAAGTTGAGCTCCACGATCGGACGCGTGTCGTCACATATACGATTGATGAACTTGTTGAAGTGGGTGCGATTAAACGAAAACCGTCAAAACAGTGATGGGGTGCTGAGCAGTGGAAAGAATGGACAAAAAAGAAGTGATGATGCGTGTAGATGCAATCGAGCAACAGATGCAACTTTTAACGGAGCATTTGGGCGTGCTAAAAGAGCAGCTTGCCTATTTGCTTGAAGAGAACCAGCATATGTATCTAGAGAATCATCACTTGCGTGAAAAAGTCGAACAATTGGCAGAAGTTGATACGACAAATGGTGATTCACAAATCGCATTGTCTGGAAAAGGGCAGAATAATTTAGCTGCGCTGTATCAAGAAGGATTCCATATTTGTAACCTCCATTACGGACAGGTACGAAAAGATGGGGATTGTCTCTTCTGTTTGTCGATGCTCAATAAACATTAATACGGGGCGATAGATAGGGACTCCCTATCCGTCGCCTTTCTTTTATACAAGGAGGAAACAATGGTAACGGTAAAGGATGGAGAACGCCTCGATGATTTGCTAGGACGCCCAGGCAAGATTATTCAAAGTGACGATGTGTTCTCATTTTCATTAGATGCGGTGCTACTTGCAGAGTTTGTATGGGTACCGATTCAAAAAGGTCAGTTGGTCGACTTGTGTGCAGGTACGGGAGCAATTCCGCTTTTCTTGTCATATCGTACAAAAGGAACGATTACGGGTGTAGAGATTCAATCGAAACTCGTCGATATGGCGAATCGAAGCATGGCGGTCAATCGTCTCGAGGAGCGAATTCAAGTTGTAGAAGGGGACGTCAAAACGGCAGCAACCCAACTCGGACATGCACGTTATGATGTGGTCACATGCAATCCGCCATATTTTCTAGCGAATGAAACATCACTGCGGAATCAAAACGAACATCATACGATTGCCCGCCATGAAGTATTGTGCACGCTAGAAGATTGTATTAAAACGGCAAGTCAACTCGTCAAACCGGGAGGGAAAGTGGCGTTCGTGCATCGGCCAGAACGTTTACTCGATATCCTGACATTGATGCGTACCTACCGAATTGAACCGAAGCGAATGCAGCTTGTATATCCGAAAGCTGGACGCGAAGCGAATACGTTATTAATCGAGGGATCGAAAGATGGAAAAGCAGGTCTTAAAATTTTACCACCATTTGTTGTATATGAAGAAGACGATACGTATACGGAAGAGATGCGAGTCATTCTCGATGCCTAAACATTATACGTATATCGTAGAATGTAAGGACGGGACGTATTATACAGGCTATACAACGGACGTGGAAAAACGGGTTCTTGCACATAATGCCGGAAAAGGGGCGAAGTATACGAAAGCGCGACTGCCCGTACGACTTCGGTATGTGCAATCGTTTGATACGAAGCGTGAGGCCATGCAGTATGAATGGTCAATCAAACAATTGACCCGTGGGCAAAAAGAGAAGTTGATGGAGGGGACGACTAATGAATTCACAGAAGAGTTATCAAACTGAACAACCGACGTTGTATGTCGTACCGACGCCAATCGGAAACTTGGAAGACATGACATATCGAGCGGTGCGAACGCTTCAAGAAGTGGATTTAATTGCAGCGGAAGATACTCGCCAAACGATGAAGCTTTGTCGTCACTTTGAGA
This sequence comes from Exiguobacterium sp. s35, assembly GCF_018617535.1. NCBI lineage: Bacteria > Bacillati > Bacillota > Bacilli > Caryophanales > Exiguobacterium > Exiguobacterium sp. s35. Next base: position 37,862 of record NZ_JACSKI010000007.1, on the reverse strand, counting down.
TTCCGACCAAGCTGATTAGCTATCATGAACATAATAAAGAAGTGAGTGGACCGAGACTGATTGAAGATCTTCTTGCCGGAAAGTCGATTGCCATCGTTTCAGATGCTGGAATGCCTGGTATTTCAGACCCCGGGAGTGATCTCGTTCGGTTAGCCATCAAGGCGAATATTCCGGTGGTCGTTTTACCTGGTGCCAATGCCGCCCTTACGGCGTTGGTTGCCTCAGGTCTTCCGACAGAGCGTTTTCTCTATTACGGTTTTTTGCCACGTAAAAAGAAAGATCGTGTCGATGTTCTCGAATCCATTCAATATGAGCCGGGCACGATTGTTTTTTATGAAGCTCCTCATCGATTGAAAGAGATGTTAACGGCGATTCGACAAGTGTTCGGGAATCGGCAAATTGTTTTGGGCCGAGAGTTAACAAAAACGTTTGAAGAGTTTTTGAGAGGGACCGTTGATGAAGCGTTACATTGGTGCGAAGGTGAAGTACGTGGGGAGTTTGTCGTCCTGGTGAGCGGTGCGACAGAAACGGCTCCTACGACGACGTGGTGGGAGGCACTCTCTGTCTATGAACACGTTGCTCACTATATAGAAGAAGGATTGAAGCCGAATGCGGCTATCAAACAGACGGCGAAAGACCGTGGTGAGTCTCGAAACGATGTGTATGATGCGTACCATCAACTCCACAAAAAAGAGTAAGCAAGGAAATCCTTGCTTACTCTTCGCTGTAGTAGTTTTCGAGCATGTTCTTCAACTCAACGAGAACACGTTGTGCACCTTCTGGCGACAAGATGAGTTTGCCGTCAGCCAATTTGAAGTTATCGTCTGATACTTCACCTGTAACTTGGCAAGTCATGTTTGGCTTATATTTTTTCAAAACGATTTGATCGTTGTCGACGTAAATCTCGAGAGCATCTTTCTCTGCGATCCCAAGTGTACGGCGCAATTCGATTGGAATAACGACACGACCAAGCTCATCAACCTTACGAACAATACCTGTAGATTTCATTTGTGTTTCCTCCTCCAATGATGTCGAAATCTCATGGTGACATGAATCGTCAAAATTCGACAATGTGACTACAGCAAAAAGCATACTAAACTTTCCAATTGCAGTCAACTGCTTACTATCTGGAAAAGCAATTTTTCGAAATTTGTCGAATCAAGAGCGATATATACCTAAATTTCCCCGATAGTTTGAACTTGAAACAAAGAAAGGGTATTTTTGGAACATTTATGACGTATAAAACGCAAGAAAATTCCAAACAATTAGTTTTGGAAATTCTTTTGTCGAACCGTGTATAATGAGAATTGCATATGTCGAAAGGATGGAGAATAAATCATGGCGAAGCCGACTTTTTATATTACAACCCCAATTTATTATCCGAGTGCGAAATTGCACATCGGTCACGCATATACCACGGTAGCAGGTGATGCGGTTGCTCGCTACAAACGTTTAAAAGGATTTGATGTCCGTTATTTAACAGGGACGGATGAGCATGGTCAAAAGATTCAAGAAAAGGCAAAAGAAGCAGGCGTGACGCCACAAGCCTTCGTCGATGAAGTCGTGGAAGAAATCAAAGTTTTATGGGACCGCCTTGAAATCTCATACGATGACTACATCCGTACGACAGAAGATCGTCATAAGAAGGTTGTCGAACACGTCTTTGAGACGTTACTTAAAAATGGAGATATCTATCTTGGTGAATACGAAGGATGGTATTCCGTACCTGATGAGACGTACTATACGGAATCACAACTCGTTGATGGAAAAAGTCCTGACAGCGGACATCCGGTCGAGCTCGTGCGTGAAGAGTGTTATTTCTTCCGCCTCAGCAAATACGCGGATCGCTTGATTGAATATTTCGAGTCACATCCTGAATTCATCTTGCCGGAATCTCGTAAGACCGAGATGATTAACAACTTCTTGAAGCCAGGTCTCCAAGATTTGGCGGTGTCGCGTACGACGTTTGATTGGGGCGTACAAGTCCCGTCGAATCCGAAGCACGTTGTTTATGTGTGGGTCGACGCCCTCACGAACTACATCTCGTCACTCGGGTATGGGACAGACAACGACGAGCTCTTCAATCGCTACTGGCCAGCTGATGTCCATTTAGTCGGGAAGGAGATCGTTCGTTTCCACACGATTATTTGGCCAGCGCTCTTAATGGCGCTTGACCTTCCGTTACCAAAACAAGTATTTGCGCACGGTTGGTTGCTCATGAAGGACGGGAAGATGTCCAAATCAAAAGGAAACGTAGTAGATCCAATTCCATTGATTGACCGCTACGGACTCGATTCTGTTCGTTACTACCTTCTTCGTGAAGTGCCGTTCGGAGCAGACGGTACATTCACACCAGAAGCGTTCGTCGATCGCTTGAACTTTGATTTAGCGAACGATCTCGGAAACTTATTGAATCGTACGATCGCAATGATTAAAAAGTATTTCGACGGGAATATTCCGGCTTATAACGGAAATGTCACAGCGTTTGACGATGCCTTGTTGAGCATGGTGAAGGAAACGACTCGCAAAACAGAAGAAGCCATGGAGCACATGGAGTTTTCGGTCGCCCTCACAAACATCTGGCAACTCGTCAGTCGCGCGAATAAATATATCGATGAGACACAACCATGGGTTCTCGTGAAAGATGAATCGAAACGGGAAGAGTTAGCATCTGTCATGACACACCTTGCGGGCGTACTTCGTCATGTTGCGATTATGATTCAACCGTTCATGACACGTGCCCCGAAAGAGATGTTCCGTCAACTCGGACTAGAAGGGGAAGACATGTCGTGGGAGGCACTAGATACGTTCGCCGACTTCAATGACGCTGTCGTAACGGATGGTACACCAATCTTCCCACGTCGCGATGTGAAGGAAGAAGTGGATGCGATTCAAGAAATGATGCGTCAAGCGTCGAAAGCACGTATTGAAGAAACAGAAACAACGACTGAGGAAGTCGATGAAGATGTTCGTCCTGAAATCACAATCGACGTTTTTGACCAAGTCGAATTCCGTGTCGGTCAAATCGTAGAAGCCGATAAGATCAAAAAAGCGAAGAAACTGTTGAAACTTCAAGTCGATCTCGGAAAAGAGACACGTCAAATTGTGTCGGGCATCGCTGAATGGTATGCGCCTGAAGATTTAGTTGGCAAAAAAGTCATCGTTGTCGCAAACTTGAAACCAGTCAAGCTTCGTGGAGAATTGTCACAAGGGATGATTTTAGCTGCGGACCGTGATGGGAAGCTAGAACTCGCGACAGTCTCTGATCAGATGCCGAACGGTGCCATCGTCAAATAATGAAATGGGGGAGACCACGGTCTCCCTCTCTTTTTCTAAGGAGGAAACAAGATGTTGATTGATACACACACGCATATTAACGCGGAACAGTTCAATGAAGATGTGGAAGAGACGATTGAGCGGGCGAGAGAAGCAGGCGTTTCTCCGCTACTTGTCGTCGGATTTGATACGCCGACGATTGACCGAGCCATCGAGCTAGCCGAGGCACATGAAGACATCTATGCCATCGTAGGATGGCACCCTGTCGATGCGATCGATTGTACGGATGCTGATTTAGAGCGAATCGAGACGCTCATGAGTCATCCGAAAGTGATGGCACTCGGTGAAATTGGTCTCGACTATCACTGGGACAAGTCACCGAAAGACGTGCAACAGCGTTTATTCCGTCAACAAATTGCCATCGCGAAGCGGACAAACATGCCAATCGTTATCCATAACCGCGAAGCGACGGCAGATGTGCTCGATATTTTAGAAGAGGAACATGCGGAGGAAGTCGGTGGGGTGTTCCATAGTTACAGCATGTCTGTAGAACTTCTCCCTCGCTGCCTAGACTTGAACTTCTATATTTCCTTAGGAGGACCGGTCACGTTCAAAAATGCAAAAGTTCCAAAACAAGTCGCACAAGAAGTACCGTTAGATCGTCTTCTTGTCGAAACGGACTGCCCTTACTTGACGCCGACTCCGTTCCGCGGAAAACGCAACGAACCGGCATATGTGAAATACGTCGCGGAAGAAATTGCGTCACTTCGAGATATGCCATACGAGGAACTAGAAGAAGCAACGACGGCCAATGCGAAGAAGCTGTTCCGTCTCCCATGATCAAGCGCGTATTCGCCAGTATAGGCGTGATTGTAACTGCGTCTGTCGCATACGTGATGTTGCAACCTGAAACGATTCAGGTCATCGATGATGGTGTGATGATTGAGCATGAGACACGAGCCGATTCCGTTCTCGAGGTACTCGAGGAATTGAATATCACATTGGATGAAACGGATTACGTCACACCGGCACTGAGTGAGGACGTTCCGGAAGATCGTCTCATTCGAATCGAACGTTCACATGAGGTCTCACTCCAAATCGGGTACGGACAAACCGAATCGATTCAAACGAGAGAACGGACCGTGGAAGACGTGTTATTACGGTATGGGGTGACCGTACGGGATGGAGACACGATCTATCCGTCTGTACGCACACCCGTGACGAATGGAATGACGATTCGCTATCAACCCGTTGTTGCAGTCAATCTCATTGTCGGGGAAGATGCGTCGACCATCTATACGATGGCAACGAATGTGGAGCAATTACTAAGAGAAGAGAAAATTGATGTGACAGAGCGTGATACCGTATTACCAGACGCATCGACCCCGATACGAGAAGGCATGACGGTTACAGTCAATACGAATCGTGATGTCGTCCAATATGAAAGTCAGTTGATTCCATACGATATGGTCGAGGAAGAGGATGACACGCTTGAAGAAGGTGTGAAGCAAACCGTGCAGGTCGGAGTTCCTGGACTCGAACGAACAAGGTATGCACTTACGGTGGAAAATGGTACAATTACGAATCGTACGAAAACGGATGTCGAGACGTTACGTAAAGCGATACCACAGGTGATCAAAGTAGGTACGAAGAAAGTCACAGAACCCGTTACAGAACCTACGACAGCGGACGAATCGAGCCCGTTCATTCCAGAAGCTGAAGTCGAGATTGCGGAACCACCGAAAACGGACGACGTATTAGATTTCTCATCCGCGAAGCAGTTACTCGTGGAAGCGACGGCTTATACGAACAATCCAGAAGATACGGTGACGTATGACGGACGCGTGCTGACAAGAAGCGGTTATGATGTAACGGACACGATTCTCTTTGAAGGCATGCGCATCATCGCCGTCGACCCGGCCATCATTCCTCTCGGTACTCGCGTGTATGTTGAAGGAATTGGCATGGCGATTGCTCTAGATACGGGTAGCGCAATCAAAGGTCAAAAAATCGACATCATGATGGATGAGTTGGAGGAGGCTGTGACGTTTGGTCGCAAACCACTTACCATCTGGGTCATTCCGAAGCAGGAAGAAGAGAAAGAAGGAACAGACAATGCGTGAGAAAATACAAGAAATTATTGTCGTAGAAGGACGTGACGATACGGCACGACTTCAGGAAGTGTTTGAGGTCGATACGATTGAGACGAACGGCTCTGCCGTATCTGATCAGACAATCGAACGGATTCGCCGTGCGCAAGAGAAGCGTGGAGTTATCATTTTAACCGATCCGGATTATCCGGGAGATCGTATTCGATCAATCGTCGAAGAGCGGGTCAAAGGGTGTAAACATGCTCACCTGCCACGGGCCGAGGCAAAAGGCAAACGTGGGAAGATTGGGGTAGAACATGCGAGCCCGGAATCGCTTCGTCGCGTCTTGCGCGCCGTATTTGAACCACGTGTTGAAACGAATCAACCGATCGTCACGCGAAAAATGGTATTAGATGCGGATTTAATCGGTGGGGCCGCAGCGGCGATACGTCGGAAACGACTCGGTGTATTGCTTCGCATCGGCGAGCCGAATGCGAAACAATTTGTGAAACGAGTCGAGGCGCTCGGTGTCACGGTCGAAGAGTGGGAGCAAGCACTTGCTCAATTAGAGGAGGAACAGGGTTGAAAGATATTGCAACAATTCAACGAACAAAAGCGATTTTAGAGCGACATGGTTTTTCATTCAAAAAATCGCTCGGTCAAAACTTTTTAATCGATTTAAATATTTTAAGTAAGATTGTCGGAGCGGCAGAACTTAGTGAATCGAGTGGTGTCCTCGAAATCGGACCAGGAATCGGGTCGTTGACTGAGCAATCAGCCAAGCGCGCCAAGAAAGTCGTAGCACTTGAGATTGATCAGCGTCTTTTACCGATTCTTGAAGATACGATGTCCCCATATCCTCATGTTAAAGTCATCCACGGTGACGCTTTAGAAATGAATTTACGCGAGATTGTCGAACAAGAATTTTTAAAAGAAGGCATTGAAGACATCTCGGTTGTCGCCAACTTACCATACTATGTCACAACACCGATTATCATGCGATTGCTTGAGAGTGGTGTGAAATTCCGTTCGCTCGTCATGATGATTCAAAAAGAAGTGGCAGAGCGCATCGGGGCAAAACCGGGAACGAAAGCATACGGTTCGCTATCGATTGCGATTCAGTATTATGCCGAGGCGCAAGTCAGCTTTGTCGTACCTAAAAATGTGTTTATTCCAGCTCCGAACGTCGATTCGGCAGTCATTACACTTCGGATGCGCAAAGAACCTGCCGTACAAGTGAAAGATGAGGGCTTTTTCTTTGATGTTGCACGCGCAAGCTTCGCGCAACGCCGTAAAACCATCCTAAACAACTTAACAAATTATATTGGAAAAGAACACAAAGTCGAGCTTGAGCGTGCGCTTCACGAGGCAGGAATTGACCCGAAACGTCGAGGAGAGACGCTAAGCCTAGAAGAATTCGCACGATTGTCTGACACAATTTTACCACTTAAAAATAGTTGACGACCTTAAAACGAGTCGTTATAATATTAAACTTTATTTTCATATTCAATTATGCTATACTTGTAACAGTGAGGTGAAGCGTATGCCAAAGACGTTACAAGAAATCAGACAGAAACTCGAATCGCATGTTGGTGAACGATTGACGTTGAAAGCAAACGGCGGTCGTAAGAAAGTCGTTACTCGGTTTGGAACGCTCGTTGAGACATATCCTGCGGTGTTCGTTGTGAAATTGGATGAAGACCTGCACAATGTGGAACGTGTCTCGTATAGCTACGCTGATGTCCTAACGGATACAGTTAAAATTGAATTCGGCAATTGATTTATAAATGAGGGGCGGATGCATTGGCAGCTGCTTCTTTTTTTGTGCGCCTGTTTACGGTACAATGTCGAACAGGAGACAAATGGGAAGGGTGAACGTGATGCGCACGATTAGTGTGAAAGCGCCGGCAAAAATTAATTTGACGCTCGATGTCCTCGGGAAGCGTCCGGACGGCTATCATGAAGTAGAAATGGTAATGACGACAGTCGATTTAGCAGACCGCTTAGAGTTAACGGTTTTAGATTCGGATGAAATTCGGATTCAATCGGAGCACGCCTATGTGCCAAATGATCATCGGAACTTGGCGTATCGGGCTGCAGAGTTGTTGCGTGAACGGTTTAATATTCAACAAGGCGTTGAGATTGTACTCGATAAACAAATTCCGGTAGCAGCTGGACTTGCTGGTGGCTCGAGTGATGCGGCTGCAACGCTTCGCGGGATGAACGAATTATTCTCGTTAAACTTGTCGCTAGAGGAGCTAGCAGAGCTCGGTGCGGAAATCGGATCGGACGTTTCATTCTGCGTCATCGGCGGAACAGCCATTGCTAGAGGGCGCGGTGAGCAGTTAGAGATGATTCCGGCACCGCCTCCATGCTATGTCGTACTTGGAAAACCGAAACTAGGGGTATCGACCGCCGATGTGTATCGCGCCGTGCGTATGGATGAAGTTCATCATCCGAACACAAGTGCGATGGTCGAGGCAATCCGTCAAAAAGACTTTCATGGAATTTGCGAAAATCTTGGAAACTCACTCGAGAGTGTGACACTCAAGCTTCACCCAGAAGTGAACCAAATCAAAGAAACGATGCAACATTGTGGGGCAGAAGGTGTACTGATGAGCGGTAGTGGACCGACTGTCTTTGCACTCATTGAACATGAGCAAAAGGCGCATCGAATCTATAACGGTCTAAAAGGATTTTGCCCAGAAGTATTCGTCGTTCGGATTCTCGGCAAAAGACATTGAACAAAAACGAATGAAAGTGATATATTCTCATTAGAACATTCGTTTATTATTGAAGATGTGAAGGAGAATCCGTATGAAAATTCGTAGAAGTGGTCGTCTCGTTGATATGACCCGTTATTTGCTTGACCATCCGCATCAGCTTGTCTCGTTGTCGATGTTTTCAAGTCGCTATAAAGCTGCCAAGTCGTCCATTAGTGAGGACTTAGTCATTGTGAGTGAGATGCTGTCTCATGATGGGATTGGAAAGCTTGTTACCGTCCCTGGTGCAGCGGGTGGTGTGATGTTTATTCCAGGATGGAGTAAAGAAAAATCGCTTGAGATGATTGATACGCTCTGTGAGCAACTATCAAAGCCTGAACGTCTCTTACCAGGAGGGTACCTCTACCTAACGGATGTACTCGGCAATCCGAGTCAGGTAAAACCGATGGGCCAAGTCTTTGCGTCCGTGTTCGCTGACCGTAAAGTGGATGTGGTCATGACGATTGCGACGAAAGGGATTCCTATTGCCTATGCTGTCGCAGAACAATTAGGCGTTCCATTTGTCATCGTCCGTTCAGATAGTCGTGTAACAGAAGGGTCAACCGTCAGTATCAATTATGTGTCAGGTTCTTCGAAAGCGATTCGCACAATGGCGCTCGCACGTCGTAGTCTGCCACGTGGGGCGAATGTGCTCTTAATCGATGACTTCATGAAAGCGGGGGGAACGATTCGGGGGATGATGAGTCTCTTGAACGAATTCGAGGCGAATCTTGCAGGTGTCGGTGTCTTGATGGAAGCAGAAGGTGCCGAGAAGAAGATGGTCAGCGAATATGTTAGCTTAATGAAATTGACGAACGTTGACCCGGATGAAGGTCTCGTCACCATTTCACGGGGGAATGTGGAACAGTTCCTAAAATGATTGGCAAAATTTTGATTTCGTTTTATGATTAGAGGGTATAGAGTTATCAATATCGAGTCATGACGTTCGTTCGAAACCAACTGAACCTTACAGAAGACCACACCATGGCATAGACAACGATGAAAAAGGGGATGCGAAACATGCAGATCACAGACGTAAAAATTCGCAAAGTCGCGACAGAAGGCAGAATGAAAGCGTTGGCCTCAATCACACTTGACCATGAATTCGTTGTACATGACCTTCGAATCATCGAAGGAAGTAGCGGTCTATTTGTCGCCATGCCGAGCAAACGGACACCAGAAGGGATCTTTCGGGATATTGCGCATCCAATCAATGGGGAGATGCGACAGAAAGTTGAAGCGGCTGTATTGGAAACCTATTCCAATATGGAAGTGGATGTGCTGGATCCCCAGCACGTGTCTTACGGCACGAATGAATGACAGCAAACAGCGGTTAGGTTGCCTACCGCTGTTTTTTTGCGTTTCAATGGTTAAGGAATGGTACAACTATTGAAACGAAGGCATGGTTTCGATATAGTAGAAACGGTGTAAATAGGATTTAGTTGCAGAAAAGCCGAACTATACAGACCAATCACAGCTGTTGTGAGATAGGAGCGAATCAAGAATGGAGCGTTTTGCAGTCATTTTGGCAGCAGGAAAAGGAACGCGAATGAAGTCGAAGCTTTATAAAGTACTTCATCCGGTTCTAGGAAAACCAATGGTCGAGCATGTTGTCGATCAATTAGACCAAATCGGTGTCAGTCGTCAAATCGTAATCGTTGGCCATGGGGCGGAAGCGGTACAAGATACGCTCGGCACACGGGTAGAGTATGCAGTCCAAGAACAACAACTTGGCACAGGGCATGCTGTTCAAATGGCAGAAGCAGAGCTTGCGGGTAAATCAGGAGCGACACTTGTCGTCTGTGGAGATACACCGTTACTGACGGCAGAGACGTTAGAAGCCCTTCTCGCTCATCATGAAGCGCAACAAGCGAAAGTTACTGTACTGACTGCGATTGCAGACGATGCGACAGGATACGGTCGTGTCATTCGTGGCGAAGATGGGAACGTGACGAAAGTCGTTGAGCATAAAGATGCTTCCGAGACCGAACTTGCCATCAACGAAATCAATACGGGAACGTACGTGTTCGATAACGAGTTATTGTTCGACGCGCTCAAACAAGTCGGAAACAATAACGCACAAGGCGAATACTATTTGCCTGACGTCATCTCGATTGCAAAAGAAGCTGGCGAAGTCGTCGCGGCACATACGGCACCTACGTTCGATGAGACAATCGGAGTCAATGATCGCGTTGCCTTGTCACAGGCAGAAGCAATCATGCGTAAACGCACGAACGAACGTCTCATGCGTGAAGGAGTCACGTTCATGGATCCTGCATCAACGTACATTTCTCCAGATGTGGTGATTGGTTCGGATACGGTCATTTATCCGGGTACGGTCATCCTCGGGAAGACTACGATTGGTTCAGAATGTGTCATCGGACCGAACTCAGACATCCGCAATAGTGTGATTGAAGATCATGCTGTCGTGCGCCAGTCTGTTGTGACAGATAGCAAAATCGGTGAAGCGGCTCAGGTCGGACCGTTCGCTCACTTGCGTCAACAAGCTGTACTTGGTGCGAATACACGCGTCGGAAACTTCGTTGAGATTAAAAAATCGTCGTTCGGTGACGGTGCGAAAGCTTCGCACTTGAGCTACATTGGGGATGCGTCAATCGGTGAACGTGTCAACTTAGGTTGTGGATCAATCACGGTAAACTATGACGGCAAGAACAAGTTTGAGACAGTTGTAGAGGACGATGCGTTCGTCGGCTGCAACGTAAACTTGATTGCCCCGGTAAAAGTCGGAAAAGGTGCGATTGTCGCAGCTGGTTCGACGATTACGAATGACGTACCGGAAGAGGCGCTCGCGATTGCACGTGAACGCCAAACGAATAAAGAAGGTTACACAAAACGATAACTAGCTGCCAATCATTATGGAAAACGATGGAGGAGAATCCTAAACATGTCTACTGTATACGAACGAGAAATTCGTCTATTTAGCTTAAACTCGAACCGCCCGCTTGCTGAAGAAATCGCGAAAGAAATCGGTGTCCCGCTCAGTGATTGCCAAGTCAAACGTTTCAGCGACGGTGAACTCTATATCAACATCGAGGAAAGTGTTCGTGGAGATGATGTGTATGTCATCCAATCAACAAGCTCACCTGTAAACGAAACGCTCATGGAATTGCTCGTCATGATCGATGCACTCAAACGTGCTTCTGTCCGGACAATCAACATCGTGATGCCTTATTACGGGTATGCACGTCAAGACCGTAAAGCGCGCTCACGTGAGCCGATCACAGCGAAGCTTGTCGCTGACCTTTTGACGGTAGCAGGTGCGACACGCGTCATCACAATGGACTTGCATGCAGCGCAAATCCAAGGATTCTTCAATATTCCGGTGGACCAATTACTCGGTGTACCGCTCATCTCGACTTACTTTGAAACTGAAGAGTTTCAAGCGAAAGATATCGTGGTTGTCTCTCCGGATCACGGTGGCGTGACACGTGCACGTAAATTGGCAGAACGTTTGAAAGCTCCGATCGCCATCATCGATAAGCGTCGTCCGAAAGCGAACGTTGCTGAAGTGATGAACATCGTCGGAAGCGTTGAAGGGAAAACAGCAATTTTGATTGATGATATCATCGATACAGCTGGAACGATCACACTTGCAGCGGATGCAATCGTCGAAGCGGGCGCGAAAGAAGTGTATGCGTCTTGTACGCACCCAGTCCTTTCTGGTCCAGCGATGGAGCGTATCGACAACTCATCGATCAAAGAGTTGGTTGTCTTAAATACAATCGATTTGACGGGTCGTCCTTGCTCGAGCAAGATCAAGCAGATGTCGGTTGCCCATTTGCTTGGGGAAGCGATCATGCGTGTCCACGAGCACAAATCGGTCAGTACCCTATTCGATTAAAAAACGAGGCCCGGAGGCATTCGCCTTTGGGCTTTTTTGTTCAGGAGGAAAGAATATGAAATGCATCGTCGGTCTTGGAAACCCTGGGAAAAAGTTTGAGATGACCCGACATAACGTTGGTTTTTTGGCGATTGATCGTCTTGCTGAAAAACATGGGATCTCGTTGAATGAAGCGAAGTTTAATGCCCTTATGGGAACGGGAAGAATCAATGGTGAACGCGTTGTACTTGTTAAACCCCTTACGTATATGAATTTGTCGGGTGAAGCCGTTCGTCCAATTTTAGATTATTATAAAATTGAGATTGACGATTTACTTGTGATTTATGACGATTTGGATATGGTGCCAGGAAAACTCCGTTTCCGTCCAAAAGGGAGTGCGGGTGGTCACAACGGAATCAAATCGCTCATTCAGCACTTAGGGACCGCCGAATTCAAGCGCTTGAAGCTTGGAATTGGTCGTCCTCCTCATCCGATTAAAGTCGTCGACTGGGTGTTGATGAACTATCGGAAAGAGGACTTGCTGGAATTGAACGAAACACTCGACAAAGCCGTAACCGCAGCCACTGATTTTGTAGACACAGATTGGCTAGCGCTGATGAATCGATACAACTAAAGGGTCATAGCACCCTTTTTTGTCGTATGAGTTGGAGGAAAACAAATGAATGCTTTAGAGAGATTTATGGTGGCGCTCCCGGAGACGAACGTGATTCGTGAGCGGCTACAAAAAGTAGACCGTCAACTAGTAACAGGACTGACGACAAGTGCGAAAGCTCTCGTCCTCGCAGGACTTGTTAAATCGTCATCGAGACGTCTCGTCGTCGTGACGCATAATATGTATCAAGCACAAAAAATGTTCGATCAACTCGAATCACTCATCGGACCGGAAAAAACATTACTTTATCCGATTGATGAAACGCTGGCCGGTGAACTGTCGCTGACATCTAGTCCTGAGCTGTTGGCCGCTCGAATCGATGCCCGTACTCGTCTCCTTGACCAAACAGGAGGCGTCGTTGTCGTGCCGCTCGGTGGCTTACGACGCTATATGCCGAGTCCGGAAGCATGGCAACATAGTCGCGTCATGTTGAAGCCGGGAAGTGACCTTGAATTGGCAGACTTTGCGAAGCAATTGACGGACATGGGATATGAGCGAACCGCGACCGTGACGACACCTGGCGAATTTTCGGTACGAGGCAGTATTTTAGACGTCTACCCGCTCACGGAAGCGCGTCCGTATCGGATTGATTTATTTGATACCGAAATCGATTCGATTTTTACATTCGATGCCGAAACGCAACGTTCGCTCGGTGTGGTAGGGGAAGTGTGTATTACGCCTGCTACCGAGTTCATCGCCACCGAAGATCAGTTGAAACAAGCCGGACGTTCACTCCGGAAACAATATGACCGAACTGTGGAGTTGATTGAGAACGAAGTGATTCGTCAAGCACTTGAGGAGGGCGTCGTAACCGACATCGAGCGCTTAGAACGTGGCGATTTCCCGAACAAGGTTGGAAAGTATTCACCATTACTCTATACATCCACTCTCTTAGACTACGTAGGCAAAGACGCCGTACTCATTCTAGACGAAGTGGCACGAATCGATGATGCTGCGGACGTGCAAGACCGAGAAGAGGCAGAATGGTTCTCTTCACTCATCGAAAAAGGGGAGGCCGTCAGCAATTACACGCTTGCTGTCCCGATGCACAAAGTGTTTCGTGACTTGAAACAAGTGGCGTTCTCGCTACTTCCATCTCGTCGCTCTGGGATTCCAGAAACCGCGACGGTCCATTTGAGCTGTCGTCCATTACCGGCGTTTCATGGACAGATGCACCTGTTAAAGCAGGAAGTAGAGCGATGGCAACAAGGGGACCAACGCATTGTCGTGCTTGCGGGAGACAAATCGCGTGCTGACAAGATTGAGGCACTCCTTTCAGACTACGGCATTCATTCAACGTTCACGAATGTAGACGGTGAACTAGAGCCGAGACGTGTATCGGTCATCATCGGTCAAATCGAGGGTGGGTTCGAATTGTCGACGAGTCGTCTCGTCGTCGTATCGGAAGAAGAATTGTTCAAACGTGTGACGAAACGGAAGCGTCAGACGAAGAATTTAACGAACGCAGAACGAATTAAGAGCTATCAAGAGTTGAAGCCGAACGACTATGTCGTCCATGTACATCATGGAATCGGGAAGTACTTAGGCATTAAGACGATCGAGGTCGGAGGCATTCACCAGGACTATCTTCACCTTGTTTATGCCGGAGATGATGCACTCTACGTACCGGTCGATCAAATCGACCTCGTCCAAAAATATGTCGGTGCTGAAGGCAAAGAACCGAAGATTTATAAACTTGGGGGCACCGAGTGGAAGAAAGTTAAATCGAAAGTCGCCAAGTCGGTTGAAGACATTGCCGATGAACTCATTAAATTGTACGCGGCACGAGAAGCTTCAGTCGGTTTTGCGTTTCCGCCGGATGATGAGGAGATGGGTCAGTTTGAATCCTCATTCCCTTATGCTGAGACAGAGGACCAGGTCCGCTCGATTGCTGAGATTAAAGCAGACATGGAACGCTCGCGTCCGATGGATCGTCTTTTATGTGGAGATGTCGGGTATGGAAAAACAGAAGTGGCGATTCGGGCGGCATTCAAAGCAGTGCTCGCTGGGAAACAAGTCGCGTTTCTCGTCCCGACGACCGTCCTCGCTCAACAGCATTATGAAACGATGCTCGAGCGGTTCAGTGAATTTCCAATCAACGTGTCTGTCATGAGTCGCTTCCGCTCGAAGAGTGAAATGGCGGCGACGAAGAAAGGTTTGAAGGAAGGCACGATTGATATTGTTGTCGGAACACACCGAGTGTTGTCAAAAGACGTGGCATTCGCAAATCTCGGCCTCGTCATCATCGATGAAGAGCAACGATTTGGCGTCAAACATAAAGAACGTCTAAAACAGCTGAAGACGAATATCGACGTGCTCACGTTGACGGCCACACCGATTCCGCGAACACTTCATATGTCGATGATTGGAATCCGCGATTTGTCTGTGTTGGAAACCCCGCCAGAGAACCGATACCCGGTCCAGACGTATGTCATGGAATATGACGGCATTGTCCTACGTGAAGCATTAGAGCGCGAACTCGCTCGTGGAGGACAGGCTTTCTTCCTTTACAACCGTGTCGAAGGTATCGAACGGAAAGCGGAGGAGATTCGGGCCTTGTTACCGGAAGCACGTATCGCGACAGCACACGGACGTATGACCGAGAGTGAACTCGAGAGCCAGTTGATCAGCTTCCTAGAAGGGGAGGCAGATATTTTAGTGTCGACCACGATTATCGAGACAGGGATTGATATTCCAAACGTCAACACGCTCATCGTTCATGATGCTGACAAGATGGGGCTATCCCAACTGTATCAACTCCGGGGTCGCGTCGGACGTTCGAATCGCATCGCTTATGCTTACTTCACATATCGGAAAGATAAGCGCTTGACCGAAGTGGCAGAAAGTCGTCTTCAAGCCATTAAAGAGTTCACGGAACTCGGGAGCGGCTTCAAGATCGCGATGCGTGACTTGTCAATTCGAGGTGCTGGTAACTTGCTAGGTGCGCAACAATCTGGATTCATCGATTCGGTCGGTTTCGATCTCTACTCACAAATGCTCTCCGAAGCGATTGAAGAACGGAAAGATCGGATGCGTGGACAAGCGAAACAAGTTGTCTTCAAGCCAGAAATCTCCTTCCAAGCGGATGCCTATATCCCGGATGACTATTTGTCGGATAGCGAATTGAAGATTGAGATGTACAAGCGTTTCAAATATGTAGATACACCAAATGCGCTGTTCGCCTTACAAGACGAATTGATTGAGCGGTTCGGCGAATTCCCAGAGCCGGTCGCGCTTCTCATTCAACTGACGCGTCTACGGATTTACGGAGAACTGGCGAAAGTGAGTCGAATCAAGCAAACATCTGGGCGCATTGAAATTGTCTTATCGAAAGACTCGACGACTTCCCTTGATGTACCATCCTTTATGGAATGGACGATGCCGCTCGGTCGTAAACTAGGAATTGGTCAAGAAGACGGTGCCCTGAAATTGTCCCTCAGTGGTCGAATGCCATTAACAGAGCTCTTGAATGATGCCGATACTGTATTAGAAGAACTGATGAAGCGGTTGGTGGGCGATGCGGTCGCCAAGTAAGTTTGCGCAAGGTGTCGTCCTGTTCGCTCTTGCCGGTTACGTATCGAAGCTGATCAGTTTCGCTTATCGTGTCCCGTATCAAAACTTGGCGGGTGACTTCGGACTCTATGCGTATCAAACCGTCTATCCGTTCGCTGCGATCGTAGCATCACTCGGAATTTATGCGATGCCGGTCGTCATTGCGAAAATCGGTGTGGGCGCGAAGGGGTCGAACCAGAAATTAGAAGTGTTATGGGGCAGTTTTTATGCGTTGCTTCTTCTATCGATAACACTTGTTGTAACCGTGTGGCTGTTTGCACCGACAATCGCTAAGTGGCTTGGGGATGAACAGTTGGCCCCGGCGCTTCGTGTGATTAGCTTGAGTTATTTACTCATGCCGGCGTCTGCTGTGTTACGCGGTGCTTTTCAATCGAGAGATGATTTAAGGCCAAGCGCATGGTCGCAAGTGTTAGAAAATTTCGTACGCGTGACGGTCATGCTATCGCTATTATGGGTCGGGGTACGTCTTGGGAAAGATGCCTACGTCCTCAGTCAATACGCATATGGCGCGACGCTCGTCGGTGGAGTTGTGGCGATTGCCTTTTTAATCTATCAGGCGCGTGGCTTACGAACTGTAAAGGTACGGCGCACCACTTTTCAAAATGGGTTGCGCCTATTGTTGACGACGGGATTTGCGGTCGGGTTTGCCTCGCTCGGGATTTTATGGATGCAGCTAGTGGATTCCTTTACCATTGTTAATTTAATGGGGGGGACGTACGAGGCGAAGGTGAGCAAAGGTGTATTCGATCGAGGGTACCCACTTGTCCAATTTGCCATCTTATTTACAACGACCATCGGCATGGCTAACGTGCCGACACTCGTCCGTCATTATCGGGCAGGACATCTACAGAAGACGACGCAAGGGCTCCGTTCGATGATTCGGGTCACAACTGCCATTGCGGGTGCGGCGACCGTCGGGTTGATGGGAGTCATGTTTTTCTTAAATGTGGCCTTATTTGAAGATGGATCAGGCACGCGGGCGCTCGTGCTCTTGGCGACTAGTACATTTGCGGCATCGTTAGCGATTGCAAGCATGACCTGCCTTCAAGCAATCGACCGAGAATGGATTGCGGCTCGCAGTATGATTGTCGCGATTTTAGCAAAAGGTGTCGTAAACGTAGGGCTTGTTCCCATTTATGGGATTGAAGGGGCGGCCATCGGTACCTCACTCGGCTTTTTGGCGATGGCGTTTTATAACTTTCGAGCGCTCGACCGTTCGATTCCGCTCGGCTCGTTTCGGTCGAAGCATTACAAATCGCTTTCGAAAGCGCTGGTCCCCATGTTCTTCCTCATTGCCGTGTTAAACTGGATGGGACAGATGTGGGTCGATTCACGAATCGCAGCCTTCGGATGGTTAATCGGAATGGTGTGTAGCGGAGCCGTCCTTTATATATGGAGATTATGGAGCACTCGAATGCTGTCCCTCACGGAATGGGAATTGATCCCGTTCGGAGGACGCCTACTCGATGTGCTCGAAAAAAAGGAGAACTAGTATGGGTTATACAATCACAGTGGTTGGTCTTGGGTCTGGTGAGCTGAATCAATTGCCGCTCGGTGTGTACCGCCATTTGAAACAGCAGCCGCTCGTTTGGTTGCGAACGAAAGAACATCCAGTCGTAAGTGAATTGGAGTCAGAAGGGCTCGCATTCGAGTCATTTGATTCGATTTATGAATCGAGTGATACGTTTGAAGACGTGTACGATCGAATTGTCGAGACGTTGATGAACAAAAGTGAAGAGATGGCTATCACGTACGCCGTACCAGGTCATCCGTTCGTCGCCGAACGGACTGTCGAACTTTTGGTGGAACGCGGGGCGGATCTTCATGTGCTGGGCGGGCAAAGTTTTCTAGACGCGATGTTTCAGGCACTTCAAATCGATCCAATCAATGGATTTCAGTTGTTGGATGCGACTGCGCTTGACCTTGAACGTCTTCAAGTGACACAGCATGTCTTGATTGGACAAGTGTACGATGGATTTGTAGCGGGAGATGTAAAAGTGCAACTGATGGAACGTTATCCGGATGAGCATCCCGTTACCCTCGTGACAGCTGCCGGGACAACTCAAGAGCGAATCGAACATATCCCCTTGTTCGAGATGGACCGTATGGCAGAAGTGAACAACTTGACGACGCTCTATGTTCCGCCACTCACGGACGAAGCTTATTTGGCAAAAGATTTTGCGACGCTCAAACAAATCATCGCTACACTACGTGGACCAGAAGGTTGCCCGTGGGACCGCAAGCAAACGCATGAGTCGCTTCGCAAGTACTTACTAGAAGAAGCGTATGAACTCATCGAAGCGATCAATGCAGAAGATGATGATGCAATCATCGAAGAACTTGGTGACGTGTTACTTCAGGTCATGTTACATGCCCAAATCGGTGCGGACGAAGGTTATTTTGATATTCGTGATGTGATCGGGGCAATCAGTGAGAAGATGGTACGCCGTCACCCTCACGTCTTCGGAGATGTCACGGTCGAAGATGCCTCCGACGTGGTGAAAAATTGGAATACGATTAAACAAGCCGAAAAAGGGGAAAAGAAACAATCGCATCTCGATGGTGTGCTCGTCGACCAACCCTCATTAATGCGGGCTGAACAACTTCAAAAGAAAGCTGCCCAAATCGGATTCGAATGGGATGACGTATCGGGCGCCTTCGAAAAATTGGAAGAAGAGCTGAACGAATGGCATGAGGAACTTGGTGACGAATCAGAACTTGGCGATGTATTGTTCTCCATCGTCAATATCGCGCGATATGTTGGGCTAAATGCCGAACAGGCGTTAGAACAGACGAACCGAAAGTTCAAACGTCGATTCGAGTACATGGAAGCGAATGGTGAGCTTCAGCAGATGACACTCGAACAGATGGATGCTCTTTGGAACGAGGCAAAGGAGAAAGGTTTATGAGATTAGATAAATTTTTGAAAGTATCTCGCTTGATCAAGCGACGTACACTGGCAAAGGAAGTAGCGGATCAAGGGCGGATTCAGCTCAATGGACAAGTTGCGAAGGCGAGCACCGATGTCAAAGTCGGAGATGAGTTGCAAATTCGATTCGGAAACAAACTAGTCACAATCGTTATTGATTCCATTGCGGAACATGCACGCAAAGAAGATGCGAAAGAAATGTATCGTTTACTTAAAGAAGAGAAGATGGACGGTAGTATCGACTCGTAAAAAAAAGTATACTTAATGTATTAAGAGGAGGGGGATGAGGCGATGAACGGACGTAACCCGATGGATCGACAACGGCGCATTCGAGCGCTAGATGAGCGTAGAGAACAGCTGGAAAAAGACACACATCGCCGAAGAGTTCATCTTCGACGTCGTTTGGCGGCAGCCTCACTCCTATTTTTATTTGTCATGGTATTGATTGGACAAAGTTACTTTTCAAAGGTAGGCTATGTATCGGACCAACAACAAGCTTATGCGCAAGCGAAAGTGGAGTTAAGCGAACAGAAAGCTGAGCAAGATGAGTTGAAGGAACAAGTGGAACGTTTGCAGGATGAGGATTATATCGCGAACTTAGCGCGAAACGAGCTCCTCTTCTCCAAAGATGGCGAGATTATTTTCTACTTCTCCCCTGAGGAATAAGTCGGTTCGTTGACCGTTGAGGAAACGACTCGTATAATTGAAAAGAATCAATCAAAAAAGGAGTACATTATTTTATGTCAATTGAAGTAGGAAGCAAGGTACAAGGTAAGGTTACAGGGATTACGCATTTCGGAGCGTTCGTCGAGCTCCCAAACGGCAAGACAGGATTAGTACACATCAGTGAAGTGGCAGACTCTTACGTCAAAGACATTAACGAAGTGTTGACAGTCGGTCAAGAAGTCACGGTAAAAGTGTTGAACGTCGAAAATGATGGGAAAATCGGGTTATCCATCAAGAAAGCAGTCGATCGTCCTGTAAGTGAACGCCCTGAACGTCCAGAGCGTCCAACCGGTGAGCGTTTCTCTCGTGGCCCACGTCCAGGTGGCCCGGGTCAAGGCGGTCCGCGCGGTGGTGGCGGTCCACGCGGTGGCGGCCCACGTGGCGGCGCTCGTCGTGGTGAACAACGTCGTGAACCAGAAACATTCGATACGTTGATGAGCAAATTCTTGAAAGATAGTGATGAGCGTCTTTCGACGTTGAAACGTCAAACAGATTCGAAACGCGGTGGACGTGGAGCCAAACGCGGGTAATCCTTCGATACCAATTAGCTTCTACTCGTAACCATATAGGTCTTGTAACAAGACAAGTCGTGAACATTTTTGTTCACGGCTTTTTTTTGTTTTAAAAAATTTATAAAAAATAACTAAATATAGTTGATTTTTTTAAAGGAAGAGAGCAAAATAGGGAACATGAAAAAATAGTTATGTTTTATAAGTGAAGGTGGAGAGAAAAAATGAATGGATGGAAACTATGGACGGCGGAGTGGCGAAGTATCTTTAAGAACCCACGTGTGTTGGTTCCGATTCTCGCAGTCGCACTCGTACCGTTAATGTATGCCGGTATGTTCTTGTGGGCTTTCTGGGATCCGTACGGACAGATGAAAGACTTACCGGTCGCCATCGTCAATGAAGACAAAGGGGCAACCTTTGAAGGGGAGTCACTTGCAATCGGGGAAGATTTGATTGACAAGTTACTAGATTCGGAGGCATTCGAATTTGTCGAGACGACAAAGAAAGAAGCGGAGTCCGGATTGAAAGATCATGACTACTACATGGCAATTGAGATTCCGAAAGACTTCTCAGAGAAGGCGACGACTGCGCTAGATGAAAATCCAGAGCAGCTTGAATTGAAGTATATCGCAAATGAATCGTATAACTTCTTAGCCGCACAAATCGGTGGTTCCGCAATGGAACAAGTGAAAGCCGAACTGTCGACCGAGGTGTCGAAACAGTATGTCAGCGCGTTAAAAGATGGGCTGAACGACGTGGCAGATGGACTCGGTGAGGCTGCAGACGGTGCGACGAAACTTGCAGACGGCTCAACTTCAGCGAAAGACGGTGCCGTCAAATTGGCAGATGGAACAGAACTTCTCGCCTCGAAGCAACGCGAACTCGCAGATGGAGCAGTCCAGTTAAATGAGGGGATAACCCAGTTGGCGGATGGCTCATCTGAGCTTGCGGACGGAACAAGACTCCTCGCCTCGAAACAGCGTGAACTCGCGAACGGGGCAGCTCAGTTGAATGACGGTGTGACTCAGTTGGCAGAAGGTTCATCAGCACTTGCGGATGGGAGTCAGCAAGTATATAACGGGTCATCCGAGCTGTCGGATGGGGTGCATCGCGTGAATGACGGCGCATCTGCCTTACAAGACGGAACGAGCCAACTTGTCGAAGGGACAGGAACGTTCGCGTCCAAATTGGATGAATTGCACACAGGTGCGAAAACATTGAATCAAGGTGTTCAAGACCTCGCTGCAGGCATCGAGCGCTCAAGTGAAGGGGCGTCTGCCTTAACTGACGGTGCAAACCAACTGGCGGGTGCCTTGACGAAAGCAAAAGACGGGAATGCGGCACTTGTCGCAGGTCAAACCGAAGTGATCAACGGAATCGGACAAATGAAATCCGAGTTGACGACGAAACAAGATGAGTTGATTGGACAATTGACGGCGCTCGCCGAATCTGGTCAATCCGCGTCACCTGAGATGCTTCAGGCCATCGTTGCGCAATTAAGCGAAGGTAAACAAGCGACAGCGGCTGGATTTGATCAATTAGCTGCTGGTGCGACACAAGTGAAAGATGGACAAACTTCTTTAGCTGCAGGTCTTTCGCAAGCAGAAGCAGGTGCAGGAAAGCTTTCGTCAGGACTTTCTGAATTGAATACGGGGCAGACGAAGTTGGCGGAAGGGGCTCGAGCGTTAGCGAGTGGCTCTAGTCAAATCGAGCAAGGGACGCAAACGGCAGCCGACCGCTCACAGGAACTCGTCTCAGCTAGTTCGCAACTCAATCAAGGTGCGACACAGCTTCAAGCGGGGACAACCGAACTTGCAACAGGGAGTGACAAACTTGTAGCTGCTACCGGACAGCTTTCTGAAGGAAGTGTGAAACTTGCTGATGGTGCGAAGAGTGCGAGCTCTGGAACAAGTGAGTTGGTGAGTGGTGCTACTCAATTAGCGGACGGTGGACAGAAACTTCAAACCGGGAGTCGTGAACTTGCCGATGGTGCGAAGAGTGCCGGAGCCGGAACAAGCAAGTTGACGGATGGTGCAAATCAGCTCGCGGACGGTGGACAAGAGCTTTCAGATGGTAGTGGAGAGCTTGCGGACGGAATGAAAGATCTCGCATCAGGTAGCGATGAACTTCGTGACGCTTTAGTAAAAGGTGCGAAAGATGCAGACATCGGATTGACAGATGACAATGTCGAGATGATGGCTGGTCCGGTGTCGCTCGTCGACAACTCGATTCATGAGGTGCCGAACTACGGTACTGGATTCGCTCCATACTTCATGTCACTCGGACTTTTCGTAGGGGCGCTCCTCTTATCAATTGTCTATCCATTGTACGATCCGGCGGGCCGTCCGAAACGTAGTCTATCATGGGTATTATCGAAGTCTGGTGTGCTCATGGTTGTCGGATTCCTTCAAGCGTTAATTTTGGATGTGGCGATGGTACAACTATTAGGGCTCGAAGTGAACGAACCATTGAAATTCTTCGGATTCAGTTGGTTGACGAGTATCACTTTCCTCTTTATCGTACAGTTACTCGTGACGACACTCGGGAACCCAGGACGTTTCGTCGCAATCGTCTTGTTGATTTTGCAATTGACGACTTCTGCTGGAACGTTCCCGCTCGAATTGATTCCACGCGCGTTACAACCGTTCAATGCGCTTCTTCCAATGACGTACACAGTTGCTGGATATAAAGAAATCTTGTCGGCAGACGGTGCGCAATACTTGCAGACAGCGACAATGTATTTAGCGTTTGTGGCTGCTGGATGCTTCGCGTTACTGTGGGCGTACTTCCGAATCGCATGGAAGAAAAAATATCGCCAAGTTGCATCAGAAGCATGATGTAAAAACGTAATGAAATCGTGTATAGTGATGAAGACGACACTATGCACGATTTTTTTATTAAAAAAATTTCAAAAAAGAATTGACACTCGAATGGTGACTGGTTATTATAGAAAATGTGCTTAGGACACAACAATAACATGGCGGTGTAGCTCAGCTGGCTAGAGCGTACGGTTCATACCCGTGAGGTCGTGGGTTCGACTCCCTCCGCCGCTACCATTTTATTTAGGCCCGTTGGTCAAGCGGTTAAGACACCGCCCTTTCACGGCGGTAACACGGGTTCGAATCCCGTACGGGTCACTTAGCCTAAGCGAAAAGAAGCCATCTCAAACGAGATGGCTTCTTTTGTTATATTAAGGAGGGAATTCATGAAAAAAGTGCTCGTCGCAGTGTCTGGTGGGGTGGATTCCATCGTCTTGCTAGATCGTCTCGTCAAGCGGGGATGGGATGTCGCGGTGGCACATGTACATCACGGCTTACGTGAAGCGTCGGACGAAGAGTACACATTTGTCACCCGTGTCGCGGAAACCTACCATGTTCCGTTTCATGGGACGCGTCTCCATTTTCAAGAGGGCGGGTCGCAAGCACGGTATCGGGAAGCTCGCTATCAATTTTTCGAAGATATCATGAACAAATACGGATATGATACGTTAGCCACAGCACACCATGCAGATGACGAGTTGGAAACGGTGCTCATTCAACTACATCGAAACATGATCGAAGTGAAAGGTATTCCCGAGACTCGACAATTTGGTAACGGCACACTCATCCGCCCATTGTTACAAGAGTCGAAAGCTCAATTGATTGAGTATGCACAACAAAATGGACTGGATTGGCGAGAAGACGCTACGAATCAAGAGCGTACCTACTTAAGGAATCGGATCCGTCATGAGATCGTGCCGCGCCTGAAACAGATATGGCCGTCGATTGTGGAAGAGGTCAGCGAAGTGGCGAAACTGGCCCGTGCCGATTGGGATGCGCGTTATGAGTCGTGTGAGCAATGGATTGAAGCATACGTGGCCCTCGAAATGAAAGCGTTTCATGTGAAACTCGAGGATTTTGGGCGTTTACCATGTCTGGAACGATATACGGTCGGTCGATTATTATCCTCTCGTTACGAGTTGAATGTCAGTGAGGCGATGGAGAAGCTACTTCAGAGTCAGAAGGATACCGGAACCTATCACCTGACAGGAGAGTGGTTCATGACGAAGCGGAATGGGGTACTTAACCTTGTACAGCGTTCTGCGCCAGACTCACTTCATCCCGTTCAGATTGATTCGTTGCCGACCGTGGTTCAATTTGGAGGACGGACAATCTCTTTATCCATCGAAGAGGGAAGGGAAGGCATTCCGTTACACGAGATCACCTATCCCCTCAGGATTCGGTCGATCGCACCAGGTGATCGGATGCGATTGGCCGTAGGGACAAAAAAAGTAGCCCGCATCTTAATCGACGAAAAGATTGAGCGGATGGTTCGCCCGGCGTTGCCCCTACTTGAAGACGCGTCAGGACGAATTCTCGCGATTGTCGGGGTAAGAGTTTCAGAATTTCTAGACAAGTCGGATGCGATTTGCCTACGATTAATGGTAAAATGATGATTGTGTCGAAACAGAAAGAGGAGGATTTCAAGATGTCATTAATGAACGATATGGAGAAAATTTTAATCTCGCGTGAAGAGATTCAAGAAAAGGTGAAAGAACTCGCTGGAACACTTAGCGAAGACTATAAAGAAGAGTTTCCGCTTCTCGTATGTGTATTGAAAGGCGCAATGCCGTTCATGTCTGATCTCGTCAAAGAAATGGATATCCATCTCGAAATGGATTTCATGGACGTATCGACGTATCACGGAGGTACTTCTTCAACAGGTGAAGTGAAAATCGAAAAAGATTTAAATACATCTGTAGAAGGACGCGACATCTTGATTGTAGAAGATATTATTGATAGTGGATTGACGCTTGGCTATCTCGTCGATCTTCTCAAATACCGTAAAGCGAAATCTGTGAAGATTGTCACGCTTCTCGACAAACCGACAGGACGTAAAAATGGTTTATCAGCAGACTATAGCGGTTTCGTGATTCCACACGAATTCGTTGTCGGCTACGGTTTAGATTATGAAGAGAAATATCGTAACCTTCCTTACGTCGGTGTGCTCAAACCGAGCGTTTACGGGGGCTAACGTTTTTCTTTTGAAAATGTGTCGTGGTAAGATAAAAGAAATCCCCAAAGTATAGGCATATACTGAATGGGCGAGAACATCGTTTCTCGGAATAGGAGGCAGAGAATGAATCGTGCAGTGAAAAACACATTGGTTTTTGGTGTGATTTTCCTAGCCTTGATCTTGTTCCTTCAATATTTGCAGAATCCGAATAGTCAGAGTGAAACGCTCTCGTATTCGAAATTCCTAGAATATGTGGAAGATGATCGGATTGAGACGGCAACCGTACAAGAAATCCCGGGGGCTATCTCGATTACAGGCGATCTTACAGGAGATGACGACCAGCGTTACGAAACAAACATTCCAGCGAATGAAGCTGAATATGCGGATGTATTGACGCAGCTTCGAGCGAATACGGATATTCAAATCGAAGAGGCTGAATCGAACAGTAGCTGGTTCAGCATCGTCTTCGCGATTCTACCGTTCATTATCATCTTCATCTTGTTCTTCTTCTTGTTGAACCAGGCGCAAGGTGGCGGTGGCGGTGGTCGTGTGATGAACTTCGGGAAATCGAAGGCGAAACTATACGACCAAGAAAAACGTCGTGTCACATTCCAAGATGTGGCCGGAGCAGACGAAGAGAAACAAGAACTCATCGAAGTCGTTGAATTCTTGAAAGATCCTCGTAAGTTCTCGAAACTCGGTGCGCGTATTCCAAAAGGGGTCTTGCTCGTTGGTCCTCCAGGGACAGGTAAAACACTTTTGGCCCGTGCAGTAGCCGGGGAAGCCGGAGTACCATTCTTCTCGATCTCAGGTTCGGACTTCGTTGAGATGTTCGTCGGGGTCGGGGCGTCACGTGTCCGTGACTTGTTCGAAAACGCGAAAAAGAATGCTCCATGTATCATCTTCATCGATGAAATCGATGCGGTCGGACGCCAACGTGGTGCCGGTCTCGGCGGTGGTCATGATGAACGTGAGCAAACATTGAACCAATTGCTCGTTGAGATGGATGGATTCAGTGACAACGAAGGGATTATCATGGTTGCGGCGACAAACCGTCCGGATATCCTTGACCCAGCCCTCCTTCGCCCAGGTCGTTTTGACCGTCAAATCACGGTCGACCGTCCGGATGTAAAAGGACGCGAAGAAGTGTTGAAAGTTCATGCACGCAACAAACCACTTGATTCAACTGTAGACTTGAAGTCGATCGCACAACGTACACCAGGTTTCTCTGGGGCTGACTTGGAAAACCTCTTGAACGAAGCGGCACTCGTTGCGGCACGTTCAAACCGTACGGCAGTCTCGGTTGTCGATGTCGAAGAAGCAATTGACCGTGTCATTGCAGGACCTTCGAAGAAGAGCCGAATCATTTCTGAAAAAGAACGTAACATTGTCGCTTATCACGAAGCGGGTCACACGATCATCGGTCTCGAGCTCGAGAATGCGGATGAAGTACACAAAGTGACGATTGTCCCACGCGGTAACGCAGGAGGATACGTCGTCATGCTTCCAAAAGAAGATCGTTACTTCATGACAAAACCTGAACTCGAAGACAAGATTGTCGGCCTTCTTGGTGGACGTGTCGCCGAAGATGTCATCTTTGGTGAAGTGTCGACAGGAGCGAGCAACGACTTCCAGCGTGCGACAGGTATTGCGCGTAAGATGGTCATGGATTACGGGATGAGCGATAAGCTCGGACCACTCCAGCTCGGTTCAAACCATGGTGGACAAGTATTCCTTGGTCGCGATTTCCAGACGGAGCAAAACTACTCGGATGCGATCGCCCAAGAGATTGATTTAGAGATTCGCGAAATCATCAACCGCTGCTATGCGAAAGCGAAGCAGATCTTGACGGAACGTCGCGAAGACCTCGAGCTCGTTGCGAAGACATTACTTGATGTCGAAACGCTTGACTCGAAACAGATTCGTCACTTGATTAAGACACGCGAATATCTCCCGCATGAGCCGGAAGAAGACGTGGATGCATCAACGGACTCGGATGACGCGGCGAAGAAAGATGACGCGGCCGTTCAACACGGACAAGTCGTCGATCAACCTGAAGTTGTTCAAGACAGCCAACCGGATGTCGTACCTGAAGGCGATAAGCCAGAGGCGACTCCAACGGAACGTCCGAATAACGAATCACGTTAATGAATGAGACGAATGCCCTTGACGAGGCATTCGTCTTTTTTCGTGTTATAATTCGAGCGAACTGCAATTGACAACAAAGTGAGGAACTATATCATGATTTTAGTGATTGATGTTGGAAATACAAATATTGTTCTCGGGATGTACGATGGTGACAACCTCGTGCACCATTGGCGAATCTCTACGGATCGGACGAAAACGACTGATGAATATGGCATGCTAGTGAAGTCGCTGTTTGATCATTCGAACGTCTCATTCGATCAAGTCGAAGGTGTCATCTTGTCTTCTGTCGTGCCTCCTGTTATTTTCCCACTTGAACAAATGTCACAACGATACTTCAATGTACGTCCAATCGTTGTGGGTCCAGGTGTGAAGACGGGGTTAGACATTCACGTCGAGAACCCACGTGAAGTCGGGGCCGACCGCATTGTCAACGCGGTTGCCGGAATCGCCAAGTATGACGGTCCGCTCATAATTGTTGATTTTGGAACGGCAACGACGTATTGTTACATCGATGAGAAGCGTCGCTACCACGGCGGCATCATCTCACCGGGTATCATGATTTCAGTGGAAGCCCTCTATCAGCGTGCTGCGAAATTACCACGGATTGAACTGGCAACCCCGCCAACGGTTATCGGGAAAAATACGATTCAAGCGATGCAGTCGGGAACATATTATGGATATGTGGCCCAAGTAGATGGCATCGTGAATCGCATGAAGCGTGAAGTTGGTGAAGCGACCGTCATTGCGACTGGAGGATTGGCACGATTGATCAGTGAACATGCAGAAACGATTGACCATGTAGATTCGTTCCTGACACTCGAAGGTCTCCGTCTCATTTACGAGCGCAATCAAAAGTAAACTAAAGGAGTTAACACATATGATTCATTCAGAACAACAAGTATTACTCGATCAAATGAAAGACGATTATCTCGTTCGAGCCCTCGGCTTTAATGGAGAAGTGCGCGCATTTGCAGCACGTACGACAAAGACAGTGTACGAAACACAACTTCGTCATCAGACGACACCGGTTGCCTCAGCAGCTCTTGGACGGACGATGACAATCGGTTCGATGATCGGAGCGATGCAAAAAGGTGCAGCGCGCGTCACGCTTAAAGTTGAAGGTGATGGTCCAATCGGGAAAATCATCGTAGACGCAGATACAGCAGGAGATGTCCGTGGATACGTATCTTATCCTCGTGTCGATGGCGGGACGTTCGTCAACGAGCAAGGACTGACGAAGCTGAAAGTCGGCGATGCGGTCGGTAAAGGAACGGTCTCGGTCATTAAAGACTTAGGGTTAAAAGACTACGTCGGCGGTTCTTCAGAGATTCAAACAGGTGAAATCAGTGAAGACTTCACGTACTACTTCGCAACGTCTGAACAAGTACCATCAGTCGTTGGAGCAGGTGTTCTCGTCTTACCAGAAGATGAATCGATTCTTGCGGCAGGTGGAGTCATCGTTCAATTGCTGCCGAACGCTTCTGAAGAAACGGTACAAGCGCTCGAAAAAGCACTTCAAACGTTCCCACCGGTATCTGTATTAATTGGTGAAGAAAAAACACCAGAAGAAATGCTTCAATTACTCCTCGGCGATAGCCTTGATGTGCTCGACACGAATCCGATTCAGTTCAACTGCACATGCAGCCGTGAACGAATGGAAAGCGCCATCGTCGGTCTCGGCAAAGAAGAGATTCGCCAAATGATCGAAGAAGACGGCGGAGCTGAAGCGGTTTGCCACTTCTGTGGTGAAAAGTATCATTTCTCAGCTGAGCAGTTAGAAACAATGAAAGAACAGGCACAATCGTAAGCAACGTTCCAAATTGCATATTTTCAATTCGATAGGGTATGATAACAATATCGGAATAGTCGGAATTATGAAGGAGGAAATGTAATGCGAATCGTAAACTCAGTGACAGACTTGATTGGAAAGACCCCGATTGTGAAGTTGAACGGAATGACTGGACCAGAAGATGCCGATGTGTATCTAAAGCTTGAATATATGAACCCAGGGTCAAGCGTCAAAGACCGGATCGCCCTCGCGATGATCGAAGCCGCTGAAAAAGACGGAATCTTAAAGCCTGGTGATACACTCATCGAGCCAACAAGCGGAAACACAGGAATTGGTTTAGCTATGGTCAGTGCCGCGAAAGGGTATAAAGCCATTCTCGTTATGCCTGAGACGATGAGCATGGAGCGTCGCAACCTTCTTCGTGGATATGGCGCCGAGCTGATCTTGACACCGGGATCTGAAGGCATGGGTGGAGCCATTCGTCGTGCTACTGAAGAAGCCGAACAAAATGGTTACTTCCTTCCACAACAATTCAACAACGCAGCGAACCCGAACGTGCATGAAATGACGACGGGACCTGAGATTGTAGAGGCGTTTGAGGAATCAGGACTTTCAGTGGATGCTCTCATCGCGGGCGTTGGTACAGGTGGTACAATCACTGGTGCCGGTAAAGTTGTGAAGGCAAAATATCCAGACGTGAAAATTTTGGCGGTTGAACCGGTTGATTCACCAGTTTTGTCTGGTGGGAAACCAGGACCTCATAAGATTCAAGGCATCGGTGCTGGATTCGTCCCATCTATTCTTGATACTGAAATCTATGAGGGTGTCCTTCAAATCACGACAGATCAGGCGTTTGAATACGCTCGCCAAGCGGCGCGCACGAACGGTGTCCTCGGTGGGATTTCTTCAGGGGCTGCGATTGCAGCGGCGCTTGATACGGCGAAGCGCCTCGGCAAAGGGAAAAACGTTTTAGCGATTATCCCGTCAAATGGCGAACGCTATTTGAGCACACCACTCTATCAATTTGATGAAGAATCAAACGAGAGTCGCGTATAACATTTCAGGCAGTAATCGAGAGACATTCTCTTTCGGTTGCTGCCTTTTCTTGTGTACAATAAAAGGCATGAATGAATAGACGGAGGAATGACAAGTGAGATCGACAGCGTTCAGAACGAAGCGGATGACAAAAGAAAAGATGTATGAGGCATACATGACGTTGACAGCAGACCAGCCGTACCATGCATGGCTAGAAAGTGGGAGGGCGGGACGATATACGATTGCGGGAATCGAACCGTTCGGTCGCTTCCATGTAAAAGATGGTGTCGGTCTCCTACAGGTAGGAGAAACGACTGAAACGTTGTATGGAAAGCCGCTCGATTTGGTCAGTGAAGTGCGGCAACGGTTCGAGGCCGAACGACCGGAAGGAGCGCCCCCGTTTTTCGGTGGCATGATCGGCTATGTCAGTTATGATGTAGCCCGGACGATTGAGCGGCTCCCTGAACAGGCAGAAGATGATTTATCGACGCCGGACGTTTCTTTCCTTTTGTTTGACGAAGTGGCTGTGTTCGACGAAGAAAGTTCGACTCTTTACTTGATGGTCACAGCAGAAGGCGATGCCGAACGTAAGGCCGATCGATTGGCAGCCATGTGGAATGTCGAATCACACTACGCATTCAAACCGACGGAACAATTCTCTGTCGAGCGATCGCGCTCGATGTCTCAGGACGAATTTGTCGAGGCGGTCAAACGAATTCAGTCTTATATCGTGGAAGGTGACGTGTTCCAAGTGAACCTGAGCGTTCGCCAATCCGAACCGTTACGCGCCGACCCACGTCGTGTATACGATACGCTCCGTCAAATGAATCCCTCTCCGTACATGGGGTATTTTGTAGACGATGCATTGACAATGGTCTCCGCTTCACCGGAACTATTGCTTGAGAAACATGGATCTGACATTTCAACGCGCCCGATCGCGGGTACGCGTCCACGTGGAAAAGACGATGTCGAAGACTTACAATTGGCGAACACACTCCTTGAAAATGAAAAGGAGCGAGCAGAACACGTCATGCTCGTCGATTTGGAACGCAACGATCTCGGTAAAGTCGCGGCGTACGGTAGTGTTCATGTGGATGAATTGATGGTGATTGAAAAGTATTCACACGTACAACATATCGTTTCGAATGTGCGAGGAACCATTCGTGATGATGTGTCAGGAGCGGATGCGCTCGCGGCGATGTTCCCTGGTGGTACAATCACTGGTGCACCGAAAATTCGAACGATGGAAATCATCGAAGAACTTGAACCGGTTCGCCGAGGATTATACACCGGTTCATATGGCTGGTTAAGTTGGGACGATGATCTCGTCTTCAACATCACCATTCGAACGATGGTCGTGAAAGATGGCGTTGCATACGTCCAAGCGGGAGCTGGTATCGTCATCGATTCGGACCCAGTCTCGGAATATGAAGAATCCCTGTCCAAAGCGAAGGCGCTATGGGCGGCGAAGCAAATGACGGAGGAAACAACATGATTGTACTCATCGACAACTATGACTCATTCACATACAACTTAGTGCAGTATTTTGGGGAGCTCGGCGAAGAACTAGTCGTTTATCGAAACGATGAAGTGACGATTCAAGACATTGAGGAATTGTCGCCGAGTTACCTTGTCATTTCGCCAGGACCTTGTACACCGAACGAGGCGGGCATTAGCGTCGAAGCGATTCAAGCGTTCGCAGGTCGTATTCCGATTTTAGGTGTTTGCCTCGGTCATCAAGCGATTGCACAAGCGTTCGGAGGAGAAGTCGTCCATGCGGAGCGGCTTATGCATGGAAAAACATCGAAGATTCAACACGACGGGAAATCGATTTTCAAAGATATTCCTCAACAGACAATCGTGACCCGTTATCATTCGTTGTCCGTGGAACGTTCTACATTACCTGAGTGTTTGGTGGTCACGGCGGAGACAGAAACGAAGGAAATCATGGCGCTTCGACATAAGACGCTCCCGATTGAAGGGGTGCAGTATCATCCTGAGGCGATTTTGACCGAGCATGGAAAAGAGATGATTCGAAACTTTATCGAGGAGTACCGTCATGTGGTATTGGCATAACGGGCAGCTGACGGAACGGGATAACGTGAACATTTCGGTCGAGGATCACGGATTCTTATATGGGATGGGTTTGTTCGAGACGTTTCGAACGTATCATGCCATCCCGTTCTTGTTCGATGCACATTGGGAACGATTGATGAGAAGTCTAGACGAGTTGTGGATTGATTTCCCCTATACGAAAAAGGAAATCGAAATGGCGATTCAGCACTTGTGCCGTCAAAATGAATCTCCTGACTTGTATATCCGATTGAATGTATCGGCAGGAGTCGCGCCGCTCGGTCTGTATGCCGGGCGTTATGAAACCCCGAACGTCACGTTGATTGCCAAACCGCTCTCCTCAGAAGTTGTGCCACAGGAGAAGCGAGTCGAACCAATCCCTTTCCCAAGAAGTCGTCCTGAAGCAGCATTTCGCTTAAAGTCGCATCACTACATGAACAATATCCTCGGGAAGCGGGCTTTACAAGACCCGGATGCGGAAGGGTTATTTGCGGATGAACAAGGCTGCGTTGTGGAAGGGCTCGTGTCGAATATCTTTTGGATCGGGTCTGATAATGTGTTGTATACGACACCCCTTTCGAGCGGGGCCCTCGCTGGGGTGACGCGACAATGGCTGATCGATTGTTTCTCTGTAGTGGAGCGGTCGGTGACATTTGATGAATTAAACGATGCGAAAGAGATTTGGATGACCAATTCGATTCAACAAGTCGCACCGGTGACGCATTACAGAAATCTCCGATACCCTGGTAAAGATGGGGAACGATTTAAAGAAGTGTGGGCGGAACTTGTTCGTTCAATTGGATAGGAGGCTGAAGCATGACGAAAATCATGGGTATTTTAAACGTGACACCGGACTCTTTTTCAGATGGAGGGCGGTATACGGCAATCGAAGAAGCTGTGCGCCATGCAAAACAACTCGTAAGAGAAGGTGCGGATGCGATCGATGTCGGTGGTGAATCGACGCGACCCGGCGCGGTGCTCGTTTCTGCGGAAGAAGAAATTGAGCGTGTCGTCCCAATCATCAAACGACTAGTAAAAGAAATTGATGTGCCTATCTCGATTGACACATATAAGCCGGCAGTGGCGAAAGCGGCATTACAAGCAGGCGCGGCAATCATTAATGATGTGTGGGGCTCAAAATGGGGAGATCGGTCGATGGCGCGTGTCGCATCTGAATATCATGCTCCGATTATTTTGATGCATAACCGAGAAAATCGGGACTATCATCATTTTATGGAAGACGTGGTTAATGATTTGAAGGAATCGATTGCGATTGCTCACGCAGCGGGCGTGAAAGACGAGGATATTTGGCTAGACCCAGGAATCGGATTTGCAAAAGACGTGGCGCAAAATCTAGAACTCATGAATCACCTCGATGTGATTACGCGTCTTGGCTATCCGGTGTTACTGGGCACGTCTCGTAAATCGTTTATCGGCCAAACGCTCGATTTACCAACCGAAGAACGCGTTGAAGGGACGATTGCGACGACATGTCTAGGCATCATGAAAGGGTGCGAGTGGATACGCGTCCATGACGTGAAAGAGAATATGCGTGCAGCGAAGATGATGGATGCGATGATGAGGGGGAACGGACATGGATAAGATTTTTGTGAACGGCATGCGATTTTATGGATACCATGGTGTATTTGAAGAGGAGAACCGTCTCGGTCAACGGTTTCACGTGGATTTAATGTGTGAATTGGACCTTGCCCCTGCTGGGAAGTCAGATAATTTACAGGATGGGGTCAGCTATGCGGGGTTATATCAAGTCACAGAAGAAATCGTGACGGGGGAACCGGTCAATTTACTCGAAACACTTGGAGAACGAATCACGACGGCTGTGTTGGCACATCATGATTTGATTCAAAGTGTTACGGTAAAAGTAATTAAGCCGGACCCACCAATTCCAGGACATTACGACTCGGTGGCAATCGAGATGACAAGGAGACGAACGTCATGATTTATATCGCGCTAGGAGCGAATATTGGTGAGCGGGCTTCGCAGTTGTCTGCCGCGATTGATGAAATGGGGAAAATGGGAGTTGCGGTCACAAAGCAATCTTCGGTGTATGAGACGGCCCCTGTCGGTTATACCGATCAACCGTCTTTTTACAATATGGTGGTTGAAGTAGAGACTCATCAGTCCGCAACCGACTTGTTAGATACGCTTCAACAAATTGAACGACGACTAGGTCGAGAGCGTCTCTTTAAAAACGGACCTCGCACCATCGACCTTGACATCCTCTTTTATAATGGGGAAGATATACAATCAGAACACTTGACGGTTCCACATCCACGGATGCAGGAACGTGCGTTTGTACTCGCTCCGTTAGCTGAGATTGCGCCAGAACTCGTCGTACGAGGACAGACGGTTGCAGCGTGGCTTGCAGATTTACCGATGGCAGACCGCCAAGATGTCGTTCGGTTACAGTTGCTCACGAATTTGGTGAAATGAAGGATGTGTTGTCTTGACAGGCTTTAAGATTGGAAATATAGATATTAAAAACCGTGCGGTCCTGGCACCGATGGCTGGAGTGACCAATCCGGCATTCCGATTGATTGCAAAAGAATTTGGTGCGGGGCTTGTGTGTGCCGAAATGGTTAGTGATAAAGGGATTTTACTAGAGAATGCTTGGACGATGCGCATGCTCTATGTCGATGAACGAGAAAAACCGCTCAGCTTGCAAATTTTTGGTGGCTCTAAAGACACACTCGTCAAAGCGGCACAATACGTCGATCAAAATACGAATGCGGACATTATCGATATCAACATGGGTTGTCCTGTGCCAAAAGTAACGAAATGTGATGCAGGTGCGAAGTGGTTACTTGATCCGGATAAAGTGTATGAGATGGTCAATGCCGTCACGAATGTAGTCGAAAAACCGGTCACGGTGAAAATGCGCCTTGGTTGGGACGATGATCACATCTTTATTTTGGACAATGTCAAAGCGGCTCAGACAGGTGGGGCGGCAGCCATTGCCATTCATGGACGTACGCGAGCTCAACAATATGAAGGAACTGCGAACTGGGACTGGATTGGTGAAGCGAAGAAAGTAGCAACCGTACCGATTATCGGGAACGGTGATATCGCCACACCACAAGACGCGAAGCGTGTCATTGACCAATACGGTGTGGATGCCGTTATGATTGGGCGCGCTGCACTTGGGAACCCGTGGATGCTCTATCAGACGGTTCAGTACCTCGAAACAGGAGAACTTCCACCGGAACCAGCAGCTCGTGAAAAAATTGATATTTGCATGTTGCACCTCGACCGATTGAGCGCAATTAAAGGTGAGCTGACGGCTGTTCGTGAAATGCGTCAACATGCGGCGTGGTATTTGAAAGGACTGAAAGGCAGTGGTCCGATTCGTAAACAAATCAATGAAACGGAATCACGCGAGGCTTTCGCAGCGGTCCTGTATGGATTTGTTGATCAACTCGAACGACAACTGTCAGAAGTGTGAACTAGAGAAAAGAACTAATTTATGGTAAGCTTGTTTGGCGAAAAAGTGCACCACAACGAATGAACGGCTTCGGCTGTGCTGTTGGCCATCGGGTCGACAGTTTTTTGTTAGGGATAAACCCAATATGGATAGAGGAGTGAATGGAATAGTGAGCCACGAGTTAGAAATGAATGATCAAATGCAGGTTCGTTTTGAGAAGATGACCGATATGCGCGAGCGCGGTCTTGACCCATTCGGTCACCGCTTTGATCGTTCTGCGCACGCAGGTGAATTACATGAACAGTATGAATCAATTGAAAAAGAGGCTTTGGCAGAACAGGACGTAGAAGTCACGTTAGCCGGTCGGATCATGACGAAGCGTGGGAAAGGGAAAGTATTCTTTGCCCACATTCAAGATGTGACGGGTCAGATTCAAATTTACGTTCGGAAAAATGATGTCGGGGATGAGCCGTTTGACTTGTTCAAATCATCAGACCTCGGTGATATCGTCGGTGTCAAAGGGAAACTCTTTAAAACAAATGTGGGTGAACTCTCGATTCATGTGGAAGAGTTTGAACTCTTGACGAAGGCGCTTCGCCCGCTTCCGGATAAATATCATGGATTGAAAGATGTGGAACAGCGCTATCGCCAACGTTATCTTGATTTGATTACAAACCAGGATTCACGTCAGACGTTCATTTTGCGTAGTCGTATCATTTCTGAAATCCGTAACTTCTTGAACCAAAAAGGATATTTAGAAGTGGAAACACCGATGTTGCACACGATTGCGGGTGGAGCAGCGGCACGTCCGTTCTTGACGCATCATAATGCGTTGGATATGGAACTCTACATGCGAATCGCGATTGAACTTCACTTAAAACGTTTGATCGTTGGTGGACTTGAACGTGTATACGAAATCGGACGCGTCTTCCGTAATGAAGGGATCTCGACACGTCACAACCCTGAATTCACAATGATTGAATTGTATGAAGCGTATGCAGATTACAACGACATCATGGATTTGACGGAAGAATTAGTGGCTCATGTCGCACAACAAGTACTCGGTACGACGGATGTCCAATACGGTGAAGATACAATCCATCTCGGGATCGGATGGAAACGTGCACACATGGTGGACCTTGTTAAAGAAGAAACAGGTGTCGACTTCTGGCAGCAAATGTCCGACGAAGAAGCACGTACCCTTGCAAAAGAGCATGGCGTAGAAGTTCAGGACCATATGACATTCGGTCATATCGTCAATGAGTTCTTTGAGCAAAAAGTTGAAGAAACATTGCTTCAACCAACATTTGTGAC
The DNA here is from genome assembly GCF_018617535.1 of Exiguobacterium sp. s35. NCBI lineage: Bacteria > Bacillati > Bacillota > Bacilli > Caryophanales > Exiguobacterium > Exiguobacterium sp. s35. Next base: position 687 of record NZ_JACSKI010000007.1, on the reverse strand, counting down.
GGGACACCCGGTTGAAGTATCGCCGTTAGCGAAGAAGAATGAAACCGATCCGCGTTTCACAGATCGTTTTGAATTGTTCATCGTTCGTCGCGAGCACGCGAATGCATTCACGGAGTTGAACGATCCAATCGACCAACGTGAACGCTTCGAAGCGCAATTGCTTGAAAAAGAAGCAGGTAACGACGAGGCCCATGAACTCGATAACGATTTCCTTGAGGCGCTTGAGTACGGGATGCCGCCAACAGGTGGACTTGGAATCGGGATCGACCGCCTTGTCATGTTATTAACGAATGCACCATCGATTCGCGACGTTCTTCTTTTCCCTACGATGCGTCACCAACAATAAATGATGGTTGAGGAGCCAGTTTGTACGTATGTGCAAACTGGCTTCTCTTTTATTTTTTGCATATGAAGCCTTAGAGAATAGGCATTAAAAAAAAAGGACCATCTCGCTTAAAAACTTTTTTGAAAAAACTTTATAAAAAACCCTTGCGTTAATGAAAGGTGTGCGGTAAAGTAATAAACGTTGCCGCTGATGGCAGCGGAAAGAAATAAAAAAAGTGGTTGACAACTGTGTCGATGACTTGTATTATTTTAAGAGTCGCTAAGAGCGGCAGACGAACTTTGAAAACTGAACGATGAGGCAAAAATAAGTTTTACAATTTTTGAATGAAGCGCAAGCTTCGT
>NZ_JACSKI010000006.1:0-53481 GCF_018617535.1 Exiguobacterium sp. s35 | reverse complement strand
TTGATATAGCTCTTAAATTGACGAAGCTTGCGCTTCATTCAAAAATTGTAAAACTTTTTTTGCCTCATCGTTCAGTTTTCAAAGACCAATTGTTGTCGTGTTAGCGACTTTTTAATAATAGCGATTTGACTTGTGAAAGTCAACCACTTTTTATTATTTTTTTTCGCTTTCTGATTATTGTTTCGTGAACAACATCAGCGACGTTTATTAATATATCAGCATCGCCAAAAACCGTCAACTGTTTTTCTAAAAAAACTTTATTTTTTCTTCTAATGCAATCAAAATAAAAAACCAGTCGTTGAATTGTTCCCATGTTAAGGAGCAATTCAAGACCGGTTGATCGTTACGATGACTTAGAAGACATATGCTTTTTAGTTTTTTTCTTTCCTGTTTCTGATGAAGTCGACTCGGCCACTTGCCCAGTCTTTTGGAAACGATGAAGCATTAACACTTGATAAGCGTTCGCAAACACGAGTGTCGCGAGCGCCGGCCAAAGTAATGGGATTTCATCAGTTGTTTGAAGAGCCGGAATCCATTCGATTAATGTAATCACCGTCATCAAGAAGAGCGTTGGGATGAAAGCACTCATATTTGTTTGTTTCGCCTTACTCACAGCAACTACCCAAGCGACAATTAATAATACGACCATCTCACCGATATAACGCCACATATGGTCATTCCCAAATGCGAGCATTCGTAAATAAACGGCATCAAAGATTGCGAAAGCAATCAGCAATACTTGAACACGATTCCATAGACGTGGTCCTCTAAACAAGTCAAGACCGACTCGGTGGATGATTAAATAGGCGAAAAAGCCCATCATGCTGATCCCGGTCCATGTACTCGAGTAACTAAGTGCCGTAACAATTGCCTCCCAGGACTGACTGACCAAATAACCCGGGTTCGCCAATAAATTCATTAGGAACCCAAACAACGTCCCAAACACGAGCGTTGTCCAAAACAAACGTAAAAAACCTTGTACTTTCATCTCTCACCGATTCACCCTTCTATTTGTTGAATGACTGCTTGCGCCAACTCATCATACGTATGCTCAAACGGATGCCCATCACGATAGACCGATGGTGCAAAGTCTTCCTCGTTGTCATACGGTTGACCGAGTGGGATTTGAGCAAGGAGTTTACTCTTCAGTGCTTCTGACAGTTTTTCTCCACCGCCATGACCAAATACGTATTCCTTCTCACCCGTTACCTTACTTTCAAAGTAGGCCATGTTTTCAATGATACCCAACAGTTTATGGTTCGTTTTAATCGCCATTGCCCCCGCACGTGCTGCAACGAAAGCTGCTGTAGCGTGTGGTGTCGTCACGATCAATTCTTGACATGATGGGAGCATGGAATGGATATCAAGTGCGACATCTCCCGTTCCTGGCGGTAAGTCGAGTAATAGATAGTCGAGGTCGCCCCACTCGACGTCATTGAAGAAATTATTGAGCATCTTCCCGAGCATCGGTCCGCGCCAGATCACCGGTGCATTGTCTTCAACGAAGAAGCCCATCGAAATGACTTTCACGCCGAAACGCTCAACTGGTATGATTTTTTCCCCACGAACGACTGGACGCTCTTCGATTCCAAGCATATCTGGAACGCTGAAACCGTAAATGTCCGCGTCGATCAATCCGACTTTCTTCCCGGCACGTGCAAGAGCGACAGCGAGGTTGACAGATACTGTCGACTTTCCTACGCCACCTTTACCTGAAGCAATAGCGATAAATGTCGTTCCTGAATTCTCACGAAGAATCGCCGGCTTCGTTACCTCTTTCAAACTTTCATCATTCAATGCTTCAAAACGAAGTCCGACCGTCTTAAAGCCTTTCCCCTTGAGCAGTGTGACGATTTCTTGTTGTAACTGAAGCTGTTCCCCGCTCCCTGTTTGTCCGAGTGCCACTTTCACACTGACATAGTCTTCTTTAATGCGGATGTCTTTGACTCCCGCTGTATCTCCAAGCGTTCGGTTGATCGTCGGATCAACGAGCCCCGCCAATTCCTCGCGTACTTGCTCTACTGTAAGCATATTGCTTCCCCCTTATAACTGTTTCGATATCAGTATATCAAAAAAAGCGTTTTCTTGACGGCTTCGGAATCGACTAATTTATACAAAAAACTCTCCACCCAAAAGGATGGAGAGTTCGAACCACTTCGCGAAGATTAACGCTTCGAGAATTGTGGTGCGCGACGTGCTGCTTTAAGACCGTATTTTTTACGTTCTTTCATACGAGCGTCACGAGTTAAGAAGCCTTTTTCTTTGAGGCTTGGACGGAATTCTGGGTCCGCTTGAAGAAGCGCACGTGATACGCCGTGGCGAATTGCTCCAGCTTGTCCAGTGTATCCACCACCGTTAACGTTAACGATTACATCGTATTTACCTTCTGTTTCAGTCAATACGAGTGGTGATTTAGCCATCATGATTAAAGTCTCATGACCGAAGTATTCTGAGATATCGCGGCCATTTACAACAACTTTACCGTCACCTGCAACGAGGTGAACGCGAGCCACCGAGTGTTTGCGGCGGCCTGTTCCGTAGTAACGTACATCTGCCATCGTTTAGTTCCTCCCTGTGTCTCGATTAACCGCGAAGTTCGTAAACTTCTGGTTTTTGTGCTTCATGCTTGTGTTCAGTTCCAGCGTAAACGTGGAGTTTGTTGAATTGTTGACGACCGAGTGATCCTTTTGGAAGCATCCCTTTGATCGCGAGTTCAAGCATACGCTCTGGACGTTTTGCGAGAAGCTCTTTTGCAGTTTGTGATTTCAAACCGCCTGGATGACCTGAATGACGGTAGTAGATCTTGTCATTCAATTTGTTACCAGTCAATTTGATTTTCTCAGCGTTGATGATGATGACGTGGTCTCCGCAATCAACGTGTGGTGTGAAAGTCGGCTTGTGCTTACCGCGAAGAAGTGATGCTACTTCACTAGTCAAACGACCGAGTGTTTTGCCTTCTGCGTCGATAAGGAGCCATTTGCGTTCTACTTCAGATGCTTTAGCCATGAATGTTGTGCGCATGTGGAATACCTCCTAGAAATGTCTGTTCACTTAATTTTTTGATGCTTTATCATAATCCTAGTTTACGGGGCTAAGATTGTGGTTCATCTCTAAATTTGAAAATGAAATGCCAATGAATATAATACGATTTTATAGAGGGAATGTCAATCTACTTTTTCATAATTCACATTCCACAAGTACAAACCGTGCGGGGGCGCGGTAATCCCCGCCACACGGCGGTCTTTCGCCTCCAGCATTTCGGTGATGTCCGTAGGCTCATACTTGCCTCTTCCCACCTCGATAATCGTCCCCACCATAATACGAACTTGATTATATAAAAAGCCAGAACCAACGAAACGGAATACAGTCTCATCACCCACTTCGAGTACTTCTGCTTCATAGATAGTACGAACACGATCCTCGACCTCCGCCTTCGTCACAGAGAATGAGGTAAAATCATGAGTCCCGACTAGCCGCTCCATCGCTTGACGCATCCGGTCAAGACTAAGTGTGTAAGTCACCGTGGTAGCATAGTGTCTTCTGAACGGATCCTCCGTCTTACGAATATGATAGCGATACTCTTTTCGCTTCGCCCCATACCGAGCATGGAACGTCGTGTCGACTTCTACTGCTTGTTTGACGAGAATGTCGTCCGGCAACATCGCGTTCAATGCTTTCACGAACCGCTCCGCCGCCATCTGTAGCGTTGTATCAAAATGAATCACTTGTCCTAAGGCGTGGACACGGGCGTCTGTACGACCTGAGGCGACAATTTTGACGGGGTGTCGATGCATCCGAGTCAAGACCGCCTCAATCTCGGCCTGAATCGTATTCCCGTTTGGCTGTACTTGATATCCCGCATAGTGTGTCCCGTCATAGGCAACTGTCAGTTTAATCCGTCTCATCCAATCCCTCTCAATCCAAACAAAATGAGTGTTAACGCGACAAATAGAAGTAATACTGCCGTATCACGCGTCTGCCACTTCATCTCACGCAACCTCGTCCGTCCTTCACCACCACGATACCCACGCGCCTCCATTGCCGTGGCGAGGTCTTCAGCGCGCTTAAACGCAGAAATGAATAACGGGATCAATAGCGGGATGACACCTTTTAAACGAGACTTCCATGGACCGCTCATCAAATCAACACCTCGCGCTTGTTGAGCTTTCATGATGCGGTCTGTCTCGTCGGCAAGGGTCGGTAAAAAACGAAGCGAGATCGATAACATTAAGGCAATCTCGTGTGCGGGCACACGAATCCGCTCAAACGGTCGGAGACCTGCTTCAATCGAGTCAGTCAACTCCATTGGCGTTGTCGTCAACGTAACGAGTGTCGTCAACATGACGAGATAGAAGAATCGGAGCGAGACGATCAGTCCCATTCGAATCCCTTCTGAATAGATTGCGATCGGCCCGAATTCAAAGAGCAGTGTCCCATCGCGATTAAATAACAGCTGCAAGATCAACGTGAAGACGATTAAGAAGAGAATCATGCGTAATCCATTCCATAAATAACGCCACGATAGTTGTGATAGTTTCACCACAAACAGCGTGAATGCTAATAGAAATAAATTCGTCCATAAGTTATCTGCTAAAAACACCACCGGGATAAACCCTAAAATAAAAAGTGTCTTTGCCCGCGCATCGAGTGAATGGAGCCAAGAATGGCCCGGTATATATTGACCAATAATCATTCGGCTCCCCCTTTCAAGTGCGTCGCAATCCAATCCGCCAATTCGCCCTCCGTTCGTACGAGCGGAATGGTCGTCTCTCCAAACGTTGGCGCTAAATCGCGAGCGAATCGGAGAACGTGTGGGATATCAAGCTGGAGACGATGTACGAGCGATTCGTCTTGGAACAGTTCAAACGGGTCCCCATCGAACGCCACCTGACCACGTTCCATCACAATCACGCGTTCTGCATAGGTGAGCACATCATCCATATCGTGTGAGACAAGAATCAGTGTCAAGTTCAGCTCTTCTCGTAGCCGCTTAAATAACGCCAGCATATCGCGTCTTCCAATCGGATCGAGACCCGCTGTCGGTTCGTCCACGATGAGGACATCAGGACGGCTCGCTAAGACGCCTGCAATCGCGACGCGGCGCATCTGGCCCCCGGAAAGGTCGAATGGGGAACGGTCCCATAATGATTCATCTAAACCGACGAGTCGAAGTGCCTCATGGGCACGCTCTTTCGCTTCGACATCTGTCGCGCCAAAGTTGCGCGGACCGAACATGACGTCGCGTTCGACCGTCTCTTCAAACAATTGGTGCTCAGGATATTGAAAGACGAGCCCAACGCGACGCCGAAGCGGTAAGAGATTTTGCTTTTTATCACGACGCGAGCGAATCGGGGTAACGGTGATGTCGTCGACCACCACACGTCCGTCTGTCGGTCGTAATAAACCATTCATATGTTGAACGAGCGTTGATTTTCCGGAGCCAGTATGCCCAAGAAACGCAACAAGCGCTCCCGACGGAATGGTTACATTCACATCGCGCAGCGCGGTTCGTTCAAACGGAGTATTCATTTGATATTGATATGTTACTTCTTCAATGCGTATCGGCATAGATGGTTCACCAACTCCGAATGTTGTAGCATCAGACGATCGAGTGGAATGCCACGTGCCTTCAGTTCGAGTTGCATCCGAACGATAAACGGGACATCTAATTGAATGTCACGGAGCGTATCTGGATGTTGAAACACGTCTTCAGGCGTACCGGTCATCGCAATCGTGCCTTTCGACAATGCAATGATACGGTCAGCAAACAACACTTCGTCGAGCTCGTGTGTAATGGCGACAACGGTCATCCCTTCAGAGACGAGCTGTCGTACCGTTTGTAATACCTCTTGTCGCCCAATCGGGTCGAGCATCGAGGTCGCTTCATCGAGCACGAGGACACGCGGGCGCATTGCGAGAGCCGAAGCAATCGCAACACGCTGCTTTTGTCCACCGGATAACTGATGCGGTTCACGGTCCGCTAGTTCCGATAATCCAACGCGCGCTAGACTGTCATCAATTCGACGAACCATTTCTTGACGTGGAAGTCCCATGTTTTCGAGAGAAAATGCCACATCATCGCGCACGGTCGCCCCGACAAATTGATTGTCGGGATTTTGAAAGACGACCCCAATCCGCGTTCGAACGTCCCACACGTCTGCGGCGTTCGACGGATCGAGTGTCTCGACGCGGACTTCCCCCTTTTCAGGAATCAGAAGCCCGTTCCACAATTTCGTCAGTGTCGACTTACCAGAACCGTTATGGCCGACAATCGCAAGCCATTCCCCTTTATATACATCGAGCGATAGGCCGTTAAGTGCCGGCTCAGACTGTCCAGGGTAATGAAATACGACGTCCCGTACCATAATTTGTGATTCCATGGGTCGACTCCTTTCTTATGTGGAAACAGGGCAATACGTCACCGCATGCCCTGTTGACTGCCTAATGAATTAGACGAGTTCGATGATTACAACTTCTGCACCATCACCGCGGCGTGGGCCGACTTTCATGATGCGCGTGTATCCACCTTGACGTTCAGCGTAGCGTGGAGCCACGTCTTCGAACAATTTTTGGATTGCGTCTTTTTCTCCAGCGTTCTCCTTACGAACGAATGAAGCTACTTGACGACGGGCATGAAGATCGCCACGTTTCCCAAGAGTGATCAATTTTTCAACGACTGGGCGAAGTTCTTTCGCTTTTTGTTCAGTTGTTTGAATGCGCTCGTTGATAATTAGGTCAGTTGCAAGATCACGCAAAAGCGCCTTGCGTTGCGAGCTTGTACGGCCAAGTTTCGAATAAGCCATTACATTTCCCTCCTTCGGTTGAACTTAGTCTTCTTTACGCAAGCCCAAACCGAGTTCGTCCAACTTGTGTTGAACTTCTTCGAGTGATTTACGTCCGAGGTTACGAACTTTCATCATCTCTTCCTCTGATTTGTTTGCGAGTTCTTGAACAGTGTTGATGCCAGCGCGCTTCAAGCAGTTGTACGAACGAACTGAGAGATCGAGTTCTTCAATCGTCATTTCGAGTACTTTTTCTTTTTGGTCTTCTTCTTTCTCGACCATAATTTCTGCGTTGAGAGCCTCATCTGTCAAACCAACGAAGATGTTCAAGTGTTCAGTCAAAATTTTAGCTCCTAATGATACAGCTTCTTCCGGACGAATTGAACCATCTGTCCACACGTCTAATAAAAGCTTATCAAAGCTAGCGTCTTGACCGACACGTGTTTTATCTACTTCGTAGTTCACGCGTTGAATCGGTGTATAGATCGAATCGATTGGAATGACCCCAATCGGCATATCATCACGTTTGTTATCTTCTGCCTGGACGTAACCACGACCACGGCGAGCAGTCAAACGCATGCGAAGCGTCGCATTGTCAGCGAGAGTCGCGATGTGGAGCTCAGGATTCAAGATTTCAACGTCGCTATCATGGGTAATGTCTGCCGCAGTGACAGCACCGGCACTTGAAACGTTAATCTCAAGCGTTTTCTCTTCTTCCGAGTACACTTTGAGTGCTAACTTCTTGAGGTTTAGTACGATTTGAGTAACGTCTTCGACGACACCGTCAATCGTAGAGAACTCGTGAAGCACGCCATCGATTTGAACCGCTGTTACCGCTGCACCTGGGAGCGATGACAATAGAATTCGACGTAGTGAGTTACCGAGAGTAGTGCCATATCCACGTTCAAGCGGTTCTACTACGAATTTACCAAACGTAGCGTCCTCGCTGATTTCGACCGTTTCGATCTTTGGTTTTTCAATCTCGATCATCTGAACCCCTCCTTGAGTATATCCTGCCGTGCAGTTTGAACTGCTAAAGTATAAGCTGTCGTGCTAGGTAAGCCCCTCACACGTTCAAGCGATTATACGCGGCGACGTTTCGGAGGGCGGCAACCGTTGTGCGGAACTGGAGTTACGTCACGGATTGCAGTAACTTCGAGACCAGTAGCTTGGAGCGCACGGATAGCCGCTTCACGTCCAGCACCAGGACCTTTAACGTTAACTTCTACTGTACGCATACCGTTGTCCATTGCAACTTTCGCTGCAGTTTCAGCAGCCATTTGTGCTGCGAACGGAGTCGATTTACGTGATCCTTTAAATCCAAGGTTACCAGAAGTAGCCCATGAGATCGCGTTACCTTGCGTGTCAGTGATTGTAATGATTGTGTTGTTGAATGTAGAACGGATGTGTACCACACCGACTTCAACATGTTTTTTAACTTTACGTTTAGAACGTACGTTTTGCTTACGTTTCGCCATTGTTCAATTCCCTCCTTTACTTCTTCTTGTTCGCTACTGTACGGCGTGGGCCTTTACGAGTACGCGAGTTGTTCTTCGTGTTTTGACCGCGAACAGGGAGACTACGGCGATGACGGATACCGCGGTATGCGCCGATCTCGATCAAACGTTTGATGTTAAGTGAAACTTCACGACGAAGGTCACCTTCAACTTTGATTCCGTCAATTGCCTCACGGATACGGTTGAGTTCATCTTCAGTAAGGTCGCGTGTGCGTGTCTCTTCAGAAACGTTAGCAGCCTTCAAAATTTCTTGTGCTTTTGTTTTACCAATACCATAGATGTATGTGAGCGAAATAACGATACGTTTTTCGCGTGGAATATCTACACCAGCAATACGTGCCATGTGTGCACCTCCTCTGAAATTAACCTTGTTTTTGTTTGTGTTTCGGGTTTTCGCAAATTACCATTACTTTACCCTTACGGCGAATAACTTTACATTTTTCGCAAATCGGTTTTACCGACGGTCTTACTTTCATGAGTATACCCTCCTCCTGGAAAAATCGGAGTTACTTATAACGGTACGTAATCCGCCCGCGAGTCAAGTCGTATGGAGACAACTCAACAGTTACGCGGTCACCTGGAAGGATCCGAATGTAGTGCATCCGAATTTTCCCTGAGACGTGCGCGAGCACCGTGTGGCCGTTTTCTAACTCCACTTTAAACATTGCGTTCGGAAGTGGTTCGACAACAGTGCCTTCCACTTCAATGACATCTTGTTTCGCCATCATTTATTCCCCTTTCTATATGAAGATCTTTAGGAGCACAGACGATCTATTGCCATCTACTGTGAGAGAAGGATCCAAAATGGATCAGTATGAAACAATAGAGCCTCATTCACCGGAATCGAGTTTCGTTAAAATCTCGTATCCATCGTCTGTGATGGCGATGGTGTGCTCAAAGTGGGCGCACATGCTACCGTCCACTGTGACAACTGTCCAGTTATCAGCCAGTGTTCGAACATAGCGTTGACCAGCATTAACCATTGGTTCAATAGCTAACGTCATCCCAGTCTTCAGGCGCGGCCCTTTCCCCGGTGGACCATAGTGTGGAATTTGCGGTTCTTCATGCAAATCTTGTCCAACACCATGACCGACGTATTCGCGGACGACAGAGAAATCATGTGATTCAACATATGCTTGAATCGCATGCGAAATATCTGTCAATCGCCCTCCAGCCTTGGCGTGCTCCAATCCTTTATACAGACTTTCTTCGGTTACGTCAAGTAGCCGCTGTGTCTCTTCTGAGATTGTTCCCACTGGATAAGTCCAAGCGGAATCTCCATGGTATCCATTATAGTAGGCACCGATGTCGATTGAGATAATATCTCCATCTTTCAATACCCGTTTTCCTGGAATGCCATGAACAAGCTCTTCATTCACCGAAGCGCAAACACTACCGGTAAAACCGTTATAGCCTTTAAACGATGGCGTCGCACCTTGGCTGCGAATGTAATCTTCCGCAATCTGGTCGAGCTCAAGCGTCGTGATTCCTGGTTTTATGTGCTGTTTGAGCACCTGGTGCGTTCGAGCAACAATTTGCCCAGCCTCACGCATAATCGCAATTTCACGAGGCGTCTTCGTGATGATCATTCAGTATCACCGAGTAATGCTTTGACATCGGCATATACGACATCGATTGGACGATCTCCATCCAATGTACGAAGATACCCTTTTTCAGCGTAAAAGTCAATGAGTGGTTTCGATTGCTCGATGTTGACGTCAAGGCGACGGCGGACCGTTTCCTCTTTATCGTCTTCACGTTGCATGAGAGCCGACCCATCCACATCACAGATGCCTTCCACTTTTGGTGGGTTGAAGATCACGTGATATGTCGCGCCACACGTTGGGCAGATCCAACGACCTGTCAAGCGTGGAACGAGAATTTCCGCATCCACATCGATGTTGACGACGTGGTCAATCTGTTTCCCCAAATCTTTAAGCAAACTTTCGAGTGCCTCTGCTTGAGCAACAGTACGCGGGAATCCATCGAGTAAGAAACCTTTTTCAGTGTCATCTTGGCTAAGACGCTCACGTACGATTCCGATTGTTACCTCATCCGGTACGAGTTCACCTTTATCCATGAATGACTTGGCTTCTTTACCGAGTGGCGTTCCGCCTTTGATTGCCGCACGAAACATGTCGCCTGTCGAAATGTGAGGGATTTGGTACTCTTCTACGATTTTAGCCGCTTGAGTCCCTTTCCCAGCACCCGGTAAGCCCATGAGTACTAGATTCATCTCGGTTAGCCTCCAGTTTTGATTTTCACGAAGGGCTTGTAAACACGACAGGAAGGAAGGGTCAACCCTTCCTTCCGCTTTAACGGATAAAGCCTTTATAGTGTCGTTTTACAAGTTGACTCTCGATTTGTTTCATCGTTTCGAGGGCTACCCCGATGACGATCAATAAGCTCGTCCCTCCGATTTGAACGGAAGTTGGAAGACCGGCAAGCTTAATGAAGATTGTCGGCATGATCGCCACAAGCGATAAGAAGATCGCTCCGAAGAAAGTCAATCGATACAGTAACTTCGTGATGTACTGTTCTGTTTGCGCCCCAGGACGAATCCCAGGAATATAACCACCTTGCTTCTGCAGGTTTTCTGCCATCTGTTCTGGGTTAACCTGAACAAATGTATAGAAGTAAGAGAACGCAATGATTAACGCAACGTAAATCGACATTCCGATTGGCGCCGTCGTGTCAAAGTACGTTTGTAACTTTTGCGTTGTCTCTGGAGAAGCAATGAAGCTTGCAACAGTTGGTGGTGTTACCATGAAGGAAATCGCGAAGATAACCGGGATAACACCTGCAGCGTTTAGCTTGATTGGCAAGTGCGTCGACTGGCCGCCCACAGGGGTACGGTTCGCCGTGCGTTTTGCATATTGGATTGGAATTTTGCGTGCCGCTTGTTGAACATAAATGATCCCAACCGTCACAGCCAAAATAACAAGGGCCAATACAACCAAGTAAACGATATTAATGAACAATGCATCTCCAGCGTTTTGGAGTTTTGTTTCATAAATCTGCGTAAAGATTCTTGGGAACCCAGCAACAATACCGGCGAAGATAATGATGGAAATACCATTCCCAACACCTTTCTCCGTTGTCATTTCACCAAGGAACATCAAGAACGCTGTACCCGCAGTGAGTACAATCGCGATCACAAAGTAAGTCGCCGTTCCCCATGTCTCATTGACGAGACCTGGGTAGAGGCGGTTAAATCCAAACGACAATGAAGTCGCTTGGACAAATCCTAAGATGATCGTCCCATAGCGCGTGACCGTCGCTAACTTTTTACGACCCGCCTCTCCTTGTTTAGCCCATTCGGCAAACTTCGGAACGACGTCCATTTGTAAAAGTTGAACAACGATCGATGCCGTAATGTACGGCATGATCCCCATTGCGAACAGGGAGAAGTTCTGTAAAGCATTTCCTCCAAACAAGTTCAAGAAGTCAAGAAGACCTCCTGAGTCAAAACGCAACACATCCGTATTCACCATCGGCACCGGGATATGAGCCCCGATGCGGAAAATGATGATGATTGCGAGTGTGAAGAGAATACGCTGTCGAATATCTTTCACGCGCCACATATTGGAGATCGTCTGAAACATCAGATCACCTCAACTGTACCGCCAGCTGCTTCGATCGCTTCTTTCGCTGCACCCGAGAACTTGTTGGCTTTTACAGTCAATTTAGTTTCAAGCTTGCCGTTAGCAAGGACTTTGATTCCGTCTTTTGCAGAGCTGACAACACCAGTCTCGATTAAGAGTTCTGGAGTAACTTCAGTACCTGCTTCGAAACGGTTAAGCGTGTCTAGGGAAACAACCGCGTACTCTTTACGAGTTGGGTTGTTGAAACCGCGTTTTGGAAGACGACGGTAAAGTGGGTTTTGTCCACCTTCAAATCCTGGACGAACGCCACCGCCCGAACGAGCTTTTTGACCTTTGTGTCCACGACCAGAAGTTTTACCGTTACCAGTCGCCATACCGCGACCGACACGGTTACGTTCGTGACGTGAACCTGGAGTTGGCTTCAATTCATGGAGTTTCATAGTGGCACCTCCTTATTTATTAAAATCTTTATTATTCGTTGATTTCTTTTACAGTCACAAGGTGCGACACTTTATTGATCATACCGCGCATCGCGACGTTGTCTGGGACAACGACCGTTTGATGCATTTTGCGAAGACCGAGTGTACGTACAGTAACACGCTGACCTTCCGGACGACCAATTGTGCTGCGTGTGAGGGTGATTGCGAGTTTCGCCATGTCTAGTTCCCTCCCTTAGTTAAGAAGTTCTTCTACGCTTTTACCACGTAGTTTAGCAACTTCCTCTGCTTTTTTGAGCTCAGTCAAGCCCTGTACCGTCGCACGGACGATGTTGATCGGTGTGTTTGAACCTAACGATTTCGAAAGGATGTCACCTACACCTGCAAGTTCGAGCACCGCACGAACTGGACCACCAGCGATAACCCCAGTACCTTCAGAAGCTGGTTTCATGAATACACGACCTGCTCCGAATACTCCTGTGATTTCGTGTGGAATTGTTGTACCAACCATAGGTACTTGTACCATGTTTTTCTTAGCGGCTTCAATAGCCTTGCGAATCGCTTCTGGCACCTCTTGTGCCTTACCTGTACCGAAACCGACGTGACCATTTTTGTCACCTACGACTACGAGAGCAGCAAAACGGAAGCGGCGGCCACCTTTTACGACTTTCGCGACGCGGTTTACGGTAACAACGCGTTCTTCAAGTTGTTCCATGTTAACGTCTAACTGGCGCATCGAGTGTCCCCTCCTTTTTATTAGAATTTAAGACCTGCTTCACGAGCTGCTTCTGCAACAGCTTTGACGCGGCCATGATAGAGGTATCCACCACGGTCGAACACAACTGTGTCGATACCTTTCTCGAGTGCACGTTCTGCAGCAAGTTTACCAACAGCTTTCGCTGCTTCAACGTTACCGCCATTTGTAAGATCGAGAGCTTTATCTTTCGAAGATGCAGACACAAGCGTTGTTTGTGACGCGTCATCGATAAGTTGAACGTAAATGTGCTTGCTCGAACGGAATACGTTCAAACGTGGACGAACTGCTGTCCCCGAGATCGTACGACGTACGCGAGCATGACGTTTTTTACGAACTGCATTTTTATCTGCCTTTGTGATCATTTATGCCACTCCTTTCCGTTCATTTCGTGACGAATTACTTACCAGTTTTACCTTCTTTACGGCGAATACGTTCATCAGAGTAACGAACACCTTTACCTTTGTAAGGTTCTGGAGCACGGTACGAGCGGATTTGAGCAGCAACGTGACCGACGCGCTCTTTGTTAATCCCTTTTACGATGATTTGCGTGTTTGAAGGAACTTCGATTTCGATACCTTCCTCAGCAACGTACTCGATTGGGTGCGAGTAGCCGAGGTTGAGGACGAGTTTGTTACCTTGCTTAGTAGCACGGTAACCAACCCCCGAGATCTCAAGTGTTTTTTGGAATCCGTTCGACACACCTTGTACCATGTTGGCAATAAGGGCACGTGTCGTACCGTGAATTGTGCGGCTTTCTTTCGATTCGTCTGGACGAACAACCGTCAATTCGTTCTCTTCAACTTTGATTTCCAATGCCGGGTTAGCTGAAAGCGAAAGTTCACCTTTAGCACCTTTTACTGTGACCGTGTTGTCATTAGCAACTGTTACAGTAACGCCAGCAGGAATCGTAACTGGTTTTTTACCAATACGTGACATTGATTACACCTCCGTTCTTGTTAGAAAAGTGACTTACCAGATGTAGGCGAGCACTTCGCCGCCGACTTGTTGTTGGCGAGCTTCTTTATCAGTCATAAGACCTTTAGATGTCGAAAGAACTGCGATTCCGAGTCCTCCGAGTACTTTAGGCACTTCATCAGCTTTTGCGTATACGCGAAGACCTGGTTTCGAAATACGTTTGAGACCAGTGATTACACGTTCGTTGCTTGCTCCATATTTAAGGAAAAGACGAAGTGTACCTTGTTTAGCGTCCTCGATATATTCAACATCGCGAATGAAACCTTCACGCTTAAGGATTTCAGCGATCTCACGTTTAATGTTCGAAGCTGGAAGCTCCATTTTTTCATGGCGAACCATGTTAGCGTTACGGATACGTGTAAGCATATCTGCAATAGGGTCTGTCATTACCATGCGATGTACCTCCTTTCACACTGTTAGTGGATTACCAGCTTGCTTTTTTAACACCAGGGATTTGACCTTTGTATGCAAGATCACGGAACTTGATACGGCTGATCCCGAATTTACCCATGTAACCATGCGGACGACCTGTGATGCTGCAACGGTTGTGCAAGCGTACAGGTGACGAGTTACGTGGCAATTTGCTGAGTCCGATATAATCGCCTTCAGCTTTCAACTTCGCACGCTTTTCAGCGTACTGGGCAACGAGTTTCTCGCGTTTAAGTTCGCGATTCACCATTGACTTTTTAGCCATGTTGTCGACCTCCCTCTAGATTATTTTTGGAATGGCATACCGAGAAGTGTGAGCAATTCACGTGCTTCTTCGTCTGTGTTTGCTGTTGTAACAACAACGATGTCCATACCGCGTACTTTAGATACTTTATCGTAATCGATCTCAGGGAAAATAAGTTGCTCTTTCACGCCAAGCGTGTAGTTACCGCGTCCGTCGAATGCTTTCTTCGATACACCGCGGAAGTCACGTACACGTGGAAGTGAAACAGTTACCAATTTGTCGAGGAAATCGTACATACGCTCGCCACGAAGTGTAACCTTCGCACCGATTGGCATACCTTCACGAAGCTTGAAACCAGCGATTGATTTCTTCGCTTTCGTTACGAGTGGTTTTTGACCTGAAAGAATTGTTAATTCTTCAACTGCCATGTCAAGTGCTTTCGAGTTCGAAACAGCATCACCTACACCCATGTTGATGACGATCTTTTCGATTTTCGGTACTTGCATGACCGAGTCATAGTTGAATTTATCCATCATCGCTTTCACGATGTCGCTTTTATACTTCTCTTGCAAACGGTTCATAGTCGAATGGACCTCCTTTCGTCACGTTCTTCTTATTTATCGAGTGATTCGCCCGATTTCGCGACACGAACTTTTTTACCATCGACTACTTTGAAACCAACGCGAGTTGGTTTGCCAGTTTTAGGGTCGAGTGGCATTACGTTCGAGACGTGAATTGGTGCTTCGATCTCAAGGATCCCGCCTTGTGGATTCGCTTGTGAAGGTTTAGAGTGTTTTTTCATCACGTTTACGCCTTCAACCACTACGCGGTTTTTGCTTGGCATAGCTTTGAGGATAACCCCTTGCTTGCCTTTATCTTTACCAGACATTACCTGGACTGTATCGCCTTTTTTAACATGCATCGTTTGCGCACCTCCTTATAGGATTGAAATTGGAAATTAAAGTACTTCCGGTGCCAACGAAACGATCTTCATGAATTCTTTTTCACGAAGTTCACGTGCAACTGGCCCGAAGATCCGTGTGCCGCGTGGGCTCTTGTCATCTTTGATAATGACTGCTGCGTTCTCATCGAAACGGATGTACGAACCATCTTTACGACGAGCGCCGCGTTTTGTACGAACGACAACTGCTCTGACAACGTCACCTTTTTTAACAACGCCACCTGGTGTTGCTTGTTTTACCGTTGCGACGATGATGTCACCGATGTTTGCAGTCTTACGACCAGAACCACCGAGAACCTTAATTGTCAACAGTTCACGCGCGCCAGAGTTGTCTGCTACTTTCAAGCGAGATTCTTGTTGAATCATGCGAGTGTACCTCCCTCCGGATGTTTAATAAATCCGAACTGTTATTAGATGATTACTGATTCTTCTACTACTGTTACAAGACGGAAACGTTTGTCTTTAGAAAGAGGACGTGTTTCCGCGATGCGAACGATATCGCCCACTTTAGCGACGTTGTTCTCATCGTGTGCTTTATATTTCTTCGTGTAGTTTACACGTTTGCCATAAAGTTTATGACGAACCTTTGTTTCTACTGCGACGACGATCGTTTTGTCCATTTTGTCAGACACGACGCGACCAGTGAACACTTTACGGTTGTTGCGTTCCATGAGTGTTACCTCCTCTCAAGAATCCGATGTAATTAGCCGTTGTTGATGCCGAGTTCGCGTTCACGAAGAATCGTTTTAGCACGCGCAATCGACTTGCGTACTTCACGGATACGAGCAGGATTCTCAAGCTGACCTGTAGCAAGTTGGAAGCGAAGGTTAAAGAGTTCTTCTTTCCACTCGCCCACTTTACCGTTGAGCTCTTCAGTTGTTGATTGACGGAGATCAGTTGCTTTCATTCGTATCACCACCATTTTCTTCACGTTTCACGAACTTACATTTTACTGGAAGTTTGTGCGATGCAAGACGAAGTGCCTCACGTGCCACTTCCTCAGATACACCTGCGATTTCGAACATTACTTTGCCAGGCTTAACTACAGCTACCCAGCCTTCTGGAGCACCTTTACCCGAACCCATTCGGACTTCGAGAGGCTTTTTAGTGTACGGCTTGTGTGGGAAGATCTTGATCCACACTTTACCACCACGTTTCATATAACGTGTCATTGCAATACGTGCTGATTCGATTTGACGGTTTGTAATCCAGCTCGCTTCGAGAGCTTGGAGACCGAACTCACCGAAGTGTACAGTTGTGCCGCGTTTAGCATTCCCGCGCATTTTACCACGGTGTACACGACGATATTTCACGCGTTTAGGTAACAACATAGTGTGTTGCCTCCTTCCTGAAAGAGTGTTTATTATTCAGCGTTTTTCGCTGTGTTGTTTTTTGTTGGAAGAACTTCACCGTGGTATAACCAAACTTTTACGCCGATTTTACCGTAAGTTGTGTCAGCTTCAGCTGTTCCGTAGTCGATGTCGGCACGGAGTGTGTGAAGTGGAACTGTTCCTTCCGAGTATTTCTCTGAACGAGCGATATCAGCGCCACCAAGACGACCAGAAACTTCTGTTTTGATCCCTTTGATGCCAGTACGCATCGAACGTTGAATTGATTGTTTCATTGCACGACGGAATGATACGCGACCTTCCAATTGACGAGCAATGTTTTCTGCTACAAGCTTCGCAACAGCGTCAGCGTTTTTCACTTCAACAACGTTGATGTGAACGCGTTTTCCGTCAGCGATTTTTGTAATGTGTTTACGGAGCGATTCGATTTCAGAACCACCTTTACCGATTACCATACCTGGCTTCGCAGTGTGAAGCGAAATGTTCACGCGGTTTGCAGCGCGTTCGATTTCAACTTTAGAAACACTAGCATCCTTCATTTTGTTTTCGATGTATTCACGAATAACGAAGTCTTCATGAAGGAGATCAGCGTAGTCTTTCTCAGCGTACCAACGCGAATCCCAGTCTTTGATAACACCAACGCGAAGACCGTGCGGATTTACCTTTTGACCCACTACATATCCCTCCTTATTTCTCAGTTACCACGATGTGGATGTGGCTTGTGCGTTTGTTAATGCGGCTTGCGCGACCCATCGCACGTGGGCGGAAGCGTTTGAGTGTTGGACCTTCGTTGACAAAAGCTTCTGTTACAACGAGGTTCTCAATGTTCATATCGTAGTTGTGCTCTGCGTTAGCAATCGCTGATTTTAATACTTTCTCAACGATTGGCGATGCTGCCTTGTTTGTGTGAGCAAGGACAGAGAGCGCTTCGCCGACTTGTTTCCCGCGAATTAAGTCTACAACGAGACGTGCTTTGCGAGGAGCAAGACGGACCATATTAGCTGATGCTTTAGCTTGCATGGATTTGACCTCCCCTCAAATTACCGTTTCGTTTTCTTGTCTGATCCGTGACCTTTGTAAGTGCGTGTTGGAGCGAATTCACCAAGTTTGTGACCAACCATGTCTTCTGTCACGAATACTGGTACGTGTTTACGACCATCGTGCACACCGAACGTGTGACCCATGAATTCTGGGAAGATCGTCGAGCGACGTGACCAAGTTTTGATGACTTGCTTCTCACCAGATTCGTTGAGTTTGTCAACTTTAGCGAGTAAGTGGTGATCTGCGAATGGACCTTTTTTCAAGCTGCGACCCATGTTAGAACCTCCCTTTGGAATGATTCGGGAACGGCCCTTTCGAACCGCCCGAGAATCATGTAGTAATTATTTCTTACGGCGACGAAGGATGTACATGTCGCTCGATTTGTTTTTCTTACGAGTCTTAAGACCAAGAGCTGGTTTACCCCAAGGAGTAAGTGGGCCCGAACGACCGATTGGCGCACGACCTTCACCACCACCGTGTGGGTGATCAACCGGGTTCATTACAGAACCACGTACTGTTGGGCGCTTGCCTAACCAACGTGAACGTCCTGCTTTACCGATGTTTACGAGTTCGTGTTCTTCGTTACCAACTGAACCGATTGTCGCGCGGCAAGTGCCGAGGAACAAGCGTGATTCACCTGATTGAAGACGAACGATGACGTACTTGCCGTCACGTCCTTGGATTTGTGCCGATGCACCAGCCGCACGAACAAGCTGACCGCCTTTACCAGGCTTAAGCTCGATGTTGTGGATTGTTGTACCGACAGGGATGTTTACGAGTGGAAGAGCGTTCCCCACTTTGATATCCGCTTCAGGACCAGACATGATTTCCATGCCTACTTTGATGCCCTTAGGAGCGAGGATGTAACGTTTCTCACCATCTACATAGTTGATGAGTGCGATGTTTGCTGAACGGTTTGGATCGTATTCGATCGTTGCTACGCGTCCTGCAACGCCATCTTTGTTACGTTTGAAATCGATGATACGGTATTTACGCTTGTGACCGCCACCTTGGTGACGAACAGTCAAGCGACCTTGGTTGTTACGTCCGCCTTTTTTCGAAAGCTTTTCAGTTAACGATTTTTCAGGGCGATTCGTTGTGATCTCTGCAAAGTCGAGAGATGTCATGTTACGACGACCGTTAGTGGTCGGCTTAAACTTTTTGATTGCCATCGAGGATTCCCTCCTTTTCTTCTAAGGTAGTTAATTAACCGAGGAAGTCGATTGTGTTGCCTTCTGCAAGAGTTACGATCGCTTTTTTACGGCGAGCTGTGTAACCAGCGTGACGACCGACACGTTTCGCTTTCGGTTTGTAGTTCATTGTGTTTACCGAAGCAACTTTCACGTTGAAGATTGTTTCGATAGCGTGTTTCACTTGCGATTTAGTCGCTTTTACGTCGATTTCGAAAACGTATTTGTTAGCTTCCATGAGGCTAACTGAACGCTCAGTGATGATCGGACGTTTGATGATATCGTATGCTTGAGCCATTATGCAAGCACCTCCTCTACCTTCGCAACCGCATCTTTAGTGAAGATGACTTTGTCGTTAGCAACGAGGTCAAGAACGTTTACGCCTGCTGCGTCGATCACAGTCACTCCTGGGATGTTACGAGCTGCGAGAGCGATAGTCTCATTGTAGTCCGCTGTGACTACAAGAGCCTTACGTTCTACTGATAAGCTGTTGAGTACAGCAGCCATATCTTTTGTTTTTGGTGCATCGAAAGCAAGGCCTTCGAGGACGATGAATTCGTTGTTTTGTACTTTCGACGAAAGAGCCGAGAGAAGTGCTAAACGACGAACCTTTTTAGGAAGTTTGTAAGAGTATGAACGTGGTGTTGGACCGAAGACTGTACCACCACCAACCCATTGTGGTGAGCGGATAGAACCTTGGCGCGCACGACCAGTTCCCTTTTGTTTCCATGGTTTACGGCCGCCACCGCGTACTTCCGAGCGACCTTTCGTATCGTGAGTACCTTGACGGCGTGATGCTTGTTGCATGACGATTGCGTCATAAAGTACTGATTCGTTTGGCTCGATTCCGAAGATGGCTTCTGCCAATTCGATTTCGCCAACATTTGAACCTGTTTGGTTAAGCAAAGCTACTTTAGGCATTCGTAATTCCTCCTTTCCGTGCAGTTAATTAGTTACCTTTGACCGCTGTTTTGATGATGACGTTCGATTTACGAGCGCCTGGGATAGCACCTTTCACGAGGAGAAGGCCGCGTTCCACATCAACTTTAACGATTTCAAGGTTTTGAATTGTTTTACGCTCTCCACCCATTTGACCAGGAAGAAGCTTCCCTTTGAATACGCGGTTAGGAGCGACAGGACCCATCGAACCAGGACGACGGTGGTAGCGCGAACCGTGGGCCATTGGTCCACGTGATTGTCCGTGACGCTTGATCGCACCTTGGAATCCTTTACCTTTCGATGTACCTGTTACGTCTACTAATTCACCTGCAGCGAAAATGTCTGCCTTAATCTCTTGACCGATTTCGTATCCTTCTACTGAAGTACGAACCTCTTTGATGAAGCGCTTAGGTGTCGCGTTTGCTTTCGCAGCGTGACCTTTTGATGGTTTGTTTTGACGTGATTCTTTGATGTCTCCGAAACCAAGTTGAACTGCTTCGTAACCGTCTGTGTCAACTGTTTTAAGTTGAAGAACAACGTTACCTTCTACAGCAACTACTGTTACTGGTACTACTTCGCCTGCTTCGTTGAAGATTTGAGTCATACCAAGTTTTGTTCCTAAGATTCCTTTAGCCATGAGATACACCTCCTGTTAATAATTAATTGTCTCTTCTGGCTAGTATCTACTATATGAAGAATTAAAGTTTGATTTCGATGTCTACACCTGATGGTAACTCGAGACGCATAAGCGAATCGACTGTTTTCGGTGTTGGGTTTACGATGTCGATCAAGCGTTTGTGTGTACGCATTTCGAACTGCTCACGAGCATCTTTGTACTTGTGAACCGCACGAAGGATCGTGTAAACCGATTTTTCAGTTGGGAGCGGGATTGGACCCGATACCTTTGCACCTGAACGCTTCGCAGTGTCAACGATCTTCTCAGCTGATTGATCGAGAACGCGATGGTCATATGCTTTTAAACGAATACGAATTTTTTCATTTGCCATGTTTATTTCCCTCCTTTGTCGCCTACTTTTAAAATAGACAATTCTCCGCGGAAATTTCCACACCGGCCATGGCAATGCTGCCTGGCGTGTCATAACCTCCCGCTTCAACGCAGCGTGCTTGTGTCAGCAGAGGTATCCGATCATTGCAAATCAACGATTGGACCCATTTTCTGCTGTAAAGTCTCTCACCACTCGCACAAACACTTAATCATTATATCTAATCTGGTCATGGAATGCAAGATTAGATTTTTGAAGTTGCCGGTTGTCTGATGAGTTGCTCAACGTTCCCTAATGTAACAAGATTCGCGAGCTTTTGCAAGAGAAAATTCATTCTTTTATTGAACTATTTTTCAAACGAACTCCCATGTCAACTCGACCTAGCGTTTCATAACCTCTCCAAACCGCTCTGTCACCGCTTCGATGACCGAATGTGGCGCCCGCTTTAAACAAGTGTGGATGATGCCCGCCTTGATGGGATGTGTCTCGAAATATTGCACCAAACGCGTCAATTTGTCCTCTCGACCAATGACCGTGTAAAGCACAACCCACTCTTCGAGGTGCATCCAGTTCCCTTCTCCTTCTATATAAGGATGTGTATAAATCCCGTCCGTGCACTTCATCCGAAAACTGGACATGACGTCAACGTCATCCCCCTCAAACACATACTCCCCAAAGTAAGTCGTCAAGTATGCTTCATGTGGTTCAGATGACCGTTTCTCTCCGGCACGACTCAAGACCTCATCCAACCGTTCAAACTGATCCGGCTCTACGAACAAATCGATGTCATTGGTCACATCGACGATTCCATGATGCTTTAAAAGTTGCGAACCGCCAATCCGATAATCGATCCCGTTTAAACGACAAATCGTCTCCAACTGTTTTAACATGACGCCACTCCTTTCTCGTATGTTTCATATTACCACGACCATAGGAAAACACAAAAAAGCAGCCCGCATATTGCGGACTGCTTGAAGTTGTTCAGTTGAATCAATCGATTACTCGATGATTTCTGTTACTGAACCAGCACCTACAGTACGGCCACCCTCACGGATAGAGAAACGTGTACCGTCTTCGATCGCGATTGTAGAAATCAATTCGACCGTCAACTCGATGTTGTCTCCTGGCATTACCATTTCAGTACCTTCTGGAAGGTGAACGATACCTGTTACGTCAGTTGTACGGAAGTAGAACTGCGGGCGGTAGTTCGCGAAGAATGGCGTGTGACGGCCACCCTCTTCTTTAGAAAGAACGTAGATTGATGCTTTGAATTTTGAGTGTGGTGTGATTGAACCTGGCTTAGCAAGTACTTGTCCACGCTCGATGTCGTCACGTGATACACCACGGAGAAGTGCACCGATGTTGTCGCCAGCTTCAGCATAGTCAAGAAGCTTACGGAACATCTCTACACCAGTACATACAGTTTTCTTAGTTTCTTCTGTAAGACCAACGATTTCGATCTCGTCGTTGACGCGGAGAACACCACGCTCAACACGACCAGTCGCTACAGTACCACGACCAGTGATTGAGAATACGTCCTCAACAGGCATCATGAAGTCTTTTTCTGTATCACGAACTGGTTCTGGGATGTACTCATCAACAGCGTTCATGAGTTCCATAACTTTTTCTTCCCACTGAGCTTCACCGTTAAGTGCGCCAAGTGCAGAACCTTTGATTACAGGGAGGTCGTCGCCTGGGAAGTCGTATTCAGAAAGAAGTTCACGGATTTCCATTTCAACGAGTTCGAGGAGCTCTTCGTCGTCTACCATGTCAACTTTGTTCATGAAGACTACGATGTAAGGAACACCTACTTGACGTGAAAGAAGGATGTGCTCACGTGTTTGTGGCATTGGGCCATCTGTTGCAGATACAACGAGGATCGCGCCGTCCATTTGAGCAGCACCAGTGATCATGTTTTTAACATAGTCAGCGTGTCCTGGGCAGTCAACGTGTGCGTAGTGACGCTTGTCAGTTTCGTACTCGATGTGAGCTGTTGCGATTGTGATACCGCGCTCGCGCTCTTCTGGAGCACCATCGATTTGGTCGAACTTAGTAGCTGTTTTACCTTGTGCACGTGAAAGTACAGCAGAGATTGCTGCAGTCAAAGTTGTTTTACCGTGGTCAACGTGGCCAATTGTACCAATGTTAACGTGCGGCTTAGAACGGTCGAATTTTTCTTTACCCATTCTAGATTCCTCCTCTATTAAACGATTAGTTTTTATTTAACTAGGAAGACGTAGGTTACTTTTAACATACGTCCTCCTTAGCTTACAACAATCAATCTAGCGATACAACCGTTATTAGCCGTTCGCTTTTTTGACGATTTCTTCAGCAATTGATTTCGGTACTTCTTCGTAGTGATCGAAGTGCATCGAGTACGTTCCGCGTCCTTGTGTACGTGAACGAAGTGATGTTGCGTAACCGAACATTTCTGAAAGTGGAATCATCGCTTTAACGACTTGTGCGTTACCGCGAGCTTCCATACCTTCTACGCGTCCACGGCGTGACGTTACGTCACCCATGATGTCACCCATGTATTCTTCTGGGATAACAACTTCAACACGCATCATTGGCTCAAGGATGACAGCTTTCGCTTGGTCCTTAAGTTGTTTAACCGCCATCGAAGCAGCAACTTTAAACGCCATCTCGTTCGAGTCGACATCGTGGTACGATCCGAATACGAGGCGAGCTTTAACGTCTACTACTGGGTAACCAGCGAGGATACCGTTTTCGAGAGCTTCTTCAATCCCGTTCTGAACAGCTGGGACGTATTCACGTGGTACAACACCACCGACGATCTTGTTCTCGAACTCAAATCCAGCGCCTTCTTCGTTCGGCTCGAATTCTACGACAACGTGACCGTACTGACCGCGTCCACCAGACTGACGAACGAATTTCGAATCGATCTTCGCAGCGCCACGGATTGTTTCACGGTAAGCAACTTGTGGTGCACCAACGTTAGCTTCTACTTTGAATTCGCGACGCATACGGTCAACGAGGATATCAAGGTGAAGCTCACCCATACCAGAGATGATTGTTTGACCAGTCTCAGGGTTTGTTTCAGTGCGGAATGTTGGATCTTCTTCTGCGAGTTTCGCAAGAGCTTGACCCATTTTATCTTGGTCTGCTTTCGATTTAGGCTCGATTGCAACCGAGATAACTGGTTCTGGGAACGTCATTGACTCGAGAACGATGTTATCTTTCTCTGTGCAAAGCGTGTCACCAGTAGTCGTGTCTTTGAAACCAACAGCAGCGGCGATGTCACCAGCGTATACCATTGGAATCTCTTCACGGCTGTTTGCGTGCATTTGAAGAATACGACCGAGACGCTCGCGCTTCCCTTTAGTCGAGTTCTTCACGTATGATCCCGCTTCAGCTGTACCAGAGTACACGCGGAAGAACGTCAATTTACCGACGTAAGGGTCAGTCATAACTTTGAACGCAAGTGCTGAGAATGGAGCTTCGTCAGAAGGCTCACGCGTGATTTCTTCTTCTGTATCGAGGTTGATCCCTTTGATTGACTCTACATCAACTGGTGATGGGAGGTAATCAACAACGGCGTTAAGCATGAGCTGAACACCTTTGTTCTTGAAGGCAGAACCAACGAGTACAGGGTAGAATTCAACGCTAAGTGTCGCTTGACGGATTGCAGCTTTCAATTCTTCGATTGAAATCTCTTCACCTTCAAGGTACTTCATCATCAACTCTTCGTTGAAGTCAGCAACACCTTCGATCAATTGACCGCGAAGTTCTTCAGCTTGGTCAGCCATGTCAGCTGGGAAGCCATCTGTAACTTCGATGTCAGTACCGAGGTCGTTGTTGTACATGTAAGTCTTCATTTCAACGAGATCGATGATCCCTTTGAAATCGTCCTCTGCTCCGATTGGGAGTTGGATCGCGTAAGCGTTCGCTTGGAGGCGCTCATGAAGCGTCTTCACAGAGTACAAGAAGTCTGCGCCGATTTTATCCATCTTGTTGACGAATACGACACGTGGTACACCATATGTCGTCGCTTGACGCCATACAGTTTCAGTTTGTGGTTCTACACCTGACTGAGCGTCAAGTACAGCAACAGCACCATCAAGTACACGGAGTGAACGTTCAACTTCTACTGTGAAGTCTACGTGTCCAGGTGTATCGATGATGTTTACACGGTGGCCATTCCACTGTGCAGTTGTCGCAGCTGAAGTGATCGTGATTCCACGCTCTTGCTCCTGCTCCATCCAGTCCATTTGTGAAGCACCTTCGTGCGTTTCACCAATTTTATGGATACGACCTGTGTAATAAAGAATACGTTCAGTTGTTGTCGTTTTACCGGCATCGATGTGAGCCATGATCCCGATGTTACGAGTATTCTTTAGGGAGAATTCTCTTGCCATACTGGGTATTCTCCTTCCGCATGTTTAATTTTCGTGTGCGCGCACACGATATGATTATACCCGAAAGCCACTCCGTTAAGCCATGCTTGGCGGAGTGGACTTTACGATTAAATTACCAACGATAGTGAGCAAACGCTTTGTTTGCTTCTGCCATCTTATGCATGTCTTCGCGTTTCTTAACAGACGCACCAGTGTTGTTGGCTGCATCCATGATTTCGTTCGCGATACGTTGCTCCATCGTTTTTTCGTTGCGGAGACGAGCGTAGTTCACGAGGTAACGAAGACCAAGTGTTGTACGGCGCTCTGGACGAACTTCAACAGGAACTTGGTAGTTAGCTCCACCTACACGGCGTGCTTTAACTTCAAGTACAGGCATGATGTTGTTCATTGCTTCTTCGAACACTTCCATAGGCTCTTTGCCTGAGCGTTCAGCGATGATGCCAAATGCGTTGTAAATGATAGTTTGAGCTGTACCTTTTTTACCGTCTAACATGACACGGTTAATGAGGCGAGTTACCAATTTCGAGTTGTAGATCGGATCTGCGATAACGTCACGACGTTCTGCACGGTTTTTACGCATCCGAGTACCCTCCTTTCAAAATTTCAATTGTAGTTTAGTTTGCGAGAATTACTTCTTCGCAGCTTTCGGACGTTTCGTACCGTATTTAGAACGGCCTTGCATACGTCCATCAACACCTGCAGTGTCAAGCGCACCACGGACGATGTGGTAACGTACCCCTGGTAAGTCTTTTACACGTCCTCCACGGATAAGAACAACGCTGTGCTCTTGAAGGTTGTGGCCAATACCTGGAATGTACGCAGTCACTTCGATTTGGTTAGTCAAACGAACACGAGCATACTTACGAAGTGCCGAGTTCGGTTTCTTCGGAGTCATTGTACCAACACGTGTACAAACACCACGTTTTTGTGGTGAGCTCACGTTTGTTTGTGACTTGATGAAACTGTTGTAACCTTTGTTAAGTGCTGGAGAGTCAGATTTAACGACTTTCGATTTACGTCCTTTACGGACTAACTGGTTAATAGTAGGCATCTTTGAAGATCCTCCCTTCCTGAATGTTGCTATTTTCTAGTCCCACCGACCCGGGTGGTTCATTTAAGGTCATAACGAAACGCTTTTACGAGGCGTAGGCATTCCATGACCTCGCAAAAACGTGAGTTATACCTTGAAAGTGGCAATTGTAGCAGCCAAACCTTCCCGTAGAAAGTTCGGATGGACGTCCAAGTAGCTTGCCGACTGCTGGACATCGTTGTCATCGACAACAACCGATTGGCGGCACTAAATCATAGTAGCACCGCCAACCTGCGCTGTCAAGACGTATTTTACTCGACCGTTGTATCTTCGAGTGCAACTGGCGCCTCATCTTCTTTAAGTTCGACATCACGGTAGACCGCCATTCCAGTACCAGCTGGAACAAGTTTACCGATGATGACGTTCTCTTTGAGTCCGAGGAGATAGTCGCGTTTCCCTTTGATTGCCGCATCCGTCAAGACACGAGTCGTTTCTTGGAACGAAGCTGCTGAGAGGAACGAATCTGTCTCAAGCGATGCTTTCGTGATCCCGAGAAGGACTGGTTTTGCAGTCGC
Organism: Exiguobacterium sp. s35; assembly: GCF_018617535.1. Taxonomy (NCBI): domain Bacteria; kingdom Bacillati; phylum Bacillota; class Bacilli; order Caryophanales; genus Exiguobacterium; species Exiguobacterium sp. s35. Next base: position 26,267 of record NZ_JACSKI010000006.1, on the reverse strand, counting down.
TGGGTGTTTACCGTCACGAATCGCATCTTTACACGCTTCTTTGAAGACGCTGATGTCGACAAGTGAACCTGGGAGAAGTGGTGTGTCACCAGACTCGATGACTTTGACACGACGAAGCATTTGGCGAACCATGACCTCAACGTGCTTATCACCAATTTCTACCCCTTGCATCCGGTATACTTTTTGAACTTCTTGGAGAAGATAGTTCTGAACACCAGATACACCACGGACGGCGAGCAATTCTTTCGGATCGATCGAACCTTCCGTGAAGACTTCACCGGCTTCTACTGTATCGCCGATTTGAACACGGAGACGCGCTCCGAATGGAATCGTGTAAGAACGTGTTTCACTGAATCCTTCGACCGTGAGTTCACGCTTGTCACGCGATTCCGTGAAGTCGATGACCGTACCAGAGATTTCCGAGATGACCGCTTGACCTTTCGGGTTACGGGCTTCGAATACCTCTTGGATACGTGGAAGACCTTGTGTGATATCGTCTCCGGCAACCCCACCTGTGTGGAAGGTACGCATTGTAAGCTGCGTTCCTGGCTCACCGATTGATTGTGCGGCGATGATACCGACGGCTTCCCCGACTTCAACGTTTGATCCAGTAGCCAAGTTACGTCCGTAACACTTCTTACATACACCGTGTGACGTGTTACATGTGAAGGCCGTACGGATTTCAACTTGCTCGACACCCGCATCAACGATGACGCGTGCGATGTCTTCTGTGATCAATTCGTTCTTATCGACCAACACTTCGCCCGTTTCAGGGTGTGTGACCGTTTCAAACGATGTACGTCCGACGAGACGGTCGTACAAGTTTTCGATTTCTTCCGTACCTTCGCGGAGTGCAGATACGCGGATCCCGCGGTCTGTTCCACAATCTTCTTCACGGATGATGACATCTTGCGCAACGTCAACGAGACGACGCGTCAAGTAACCTGAATCGGCTGTCTTCAAGGCTGTATCGGCAAGACCTTTACGAGCCCCGTGAGTCGAGATGAAGTACTCTTGAACCGTCAGACCTTCACGGAATGACGATTTGATTGGAAGTTCGATGATGCGACCAGATGGAGCGGCCATCAAACCACGCATACCCGCAAGCTGCGTAAAGTTAGAGGCGTTACCACGGGCACCAGAGTCAGACATCATGAAGATCGGGTTCAAGCGGTTGAGGGATTTCATCAATCGAGATTGAATTTCATCCTTCGCTTCGTTCCAAGCACGTACAACGCGCTCGTAACGTTCATCTTCTGTGATGAGACCACGACGGAACGACTTCATGATTTGGTCGACTTGTTTTTGTGCCTCATCCAAGATTTCCTGTTTATCAGGAAGTACGATGATGTCGGCAATCCCAACTGTCACACCGGCTTTCGTCGAGTGTTTGAAGCCGAGATCTTTCATGCGGTCAAGCATGCGGCTTGTTTCAGTCGTTTCAAACTTCTGGAACACTTCCGCGATGACTTTTCCAAGGAATCCTTTTTTGAACGGGTCGATGATTGGACGTGATGCGATTTCTTCCGCAACGTTCGCCCCTTTGTCGATGAAGTACTTATCAGGAGTTGCTTCCTGCAAGTTTTCCATCGTTGGCTCGTTCAAGTATGGGAACGTGTTCGGCAAGATTTCGTTGAAAATCATCTTACCAACAGTCGTAATGAGCAATTTCTCGTTCTGTTCGTCTGTGAACGTCGGGTTGTTGAGCGTACGTGCCGGAAGCGCCACACGCGAGTGCAAGTGGACATATCCGTTTTGGTAAGCGATCAACGCTTCGTTGACGTTCGAGAACACTTTCCCTTGACCGACAGCATCTTCACGTTCAAGTGAGATGTAGTAGTTACCGAGGACCATATCCTGCGATGGTGTAACAACTGGTTTACCGTCTTTCGGGTTCAAGATGTTCTGTGCAGCGAGCATGAGAAGACGTGCTTCCGCTTGTGCTTCTGCAGAAAGCGGAACGTGGACGGCCATTTGGTCACCATCGAAGTCGGCGTTATAAGCCGTACATACGAGTGGGTGAAGGCGAATCGCACGACCTTCAACAAGAATCGGTTCGAATGCTTGAATACCAAGGCGGTGAAGTGTCGGGGCACGGTTCAAGAGAACTGGGTGCTCACGGATGACTTCTTCAAGGACGCCCCAGATTTCAGGTTGCATCTTCTCGATTTTGCGTTTTGCGTTCTTGATGTTTGAAGCGATGCCACGACCGACAAGCTCTTTCATCACGAACGGTTTGAAGAGCTCAAGTGCCATCTCTTTTGGAAGACCACACTGATACATCTTCAAGTTCGGTCCTACGACGATAACCGAACGTCCTGAGTAGTCGACCCGTTTACCAAGAAGGTTTTGACGGAAACGACCTTGTTTCCCTTTCAACATGTGTGAAAGTGATTTGAGCGGACGGTTACCAGGACCTGTTACCGGACGACCACGACGACCGTTGTCGATGAGGGCGTCAACCGCTTCTTGAAGCATACGCTTCTCGTTTTGCACGATGATGTTCGGCGCGCCGAGATCGAGCAAACGTTTGAGACGGTTGTTACGGTTGATGACTCGACGATACAAGTCGTTCAAGTCAGATGTCGCAAAGCGTCCACCATCGAGCTGTACCATTGGGCGAAGCTCTGGTGGGATGACAGGAAGTACTTCAAGGATCATCCAGTCTGGATTGTTCCCTGATGTGAAGAACGCATCGAGAACTTCCAAACGCTTGATCGCACGTGTACGACGTTGGCCTTGGACAGTTTTCAACTCTTCACGAAGCTCGCCTACTTCTTTTTCAAGATTGACGTCTTGAAGGAGTGTGCGGATTGCTTCAGCACCCATGTCTGCTTTGAAGTCGCTACCGTATTTTTCACGATAGAGACGGAACTCTTTTTCCGAGAGAAGTTGTTTCTTCTCAAGCGGTGTATCACCTGGCTCTGTAACCACGTAAGAAGCGAAGTAAATCACTTCCTCAAGTGCACGTGGTGACATATCGAGAACAAGCCCCATGCGGCTTGGAATCCCTTTGAAGTACCAGATGTGCGAAACTGGTGCCGCGAGCTCGATATGGCCCATTCGCTCGCGACGCACTTTCGCTTTCGTCACTTCAACGCCACAACGGTCACAAATGACTCCTTTATAACGGATTCGTTTGTACTTCCCGCAGTAACATTCCCAGTCTTTCGTAGGACCGAAGATTCGTTCACAGAACAATCCGTCCTTCTCTGGTTTAAGTGTACGATAGTTGATCGTTTCCGGCTTTTTGACTTCACCGTAAGACCACGAACGGATCTTCTCTGATGAAGCCAAGCCGATTTTCATATATTCAAATCGATTAACATCTACCAAGGGGCCGACCTCCCTTTTCGCCTTATTCCTCTTCCGTAACAGTCGGTTGAACGACTTGTTCTAACGCCGATGTTGCGTTCGGGATGTTGTCGTCATCTTCATCTTTCATTTCGACTTCTTCATCATCCGCTGACATCATCTTGACTTCCATACCGAGCGCTTGAAGCTCTTTGATCAAGACACGGAATGATTCAGGAACGCCCGCTTTCGGAACGCTCTCGCCTTTCACGATGGCCTCGTATGCTTTCACACGACCAACCGTGTCATCCGACTTGATTGTCAAGATTTCTTGGAGCGTGTAGGCTGCGCCGTACGCTTCAAGAGCCCAAACTTCCATCTCCCCGAAGCGCTGACCACCGAACTGTGCTTTACCACCGAGCGGTTGTTGCGTAACGAGTGAGTATGGTCCAGTCGAACGAGCGTGAAGTTTGTCATCAACCATGTGCGCGAGTTTGATCATATACATGACACCGACAGAGACACGGTTATCGAACGGTTCACCCGTACGACCGTCATAGAGACGCGTCTTCGCATCTTTATCCATACCAGCCTCTTCAATCGTTGCCCATACGTCTTCCTCACGCGCTCCATCGAATACAGGTGTTGCCACTTTGATGCCGAGCTTCTTCGCTGCCATTCCTAAGTGAAGTTCAAGCACCTGACCGATGTTCATACGAGATGGTACCCCAAGCGGGTTGAGCATGATGTCAACCGGTGTACCGTCTGGCATGTATGGCATATCTTCTTCAGGGAGGATCCGCGAGATAACACCTTTGTTACCGTGACGTCCCGCCATCTTATCCCCTTCGTGAATCTTACGTTTTTGAACGATATAGACACGTACCATTTGGTTGACGCCTGGAGACAATTCGTCGCCGTTTTCACGGTCGAACACTTTGACATCCAAGATGATTCCGTCTCCACCGTTTGGTACACGAAGTGACGTATCACGTACTTCACGTGCCTTCTCACCGAAGATTGCGTGCAAGAGACGCTCTTCCGCCGTCAATTCCGTAACTCCCTTAGGCGTTACTTTACCGACGAGGATATCGCCATCTTTAACTTCAGCTCCGATGCGGATAATTCCACGATCGTCCAAGTTACGAAGCGCGTCATCTCCGACGTTTGGAATATCACGCGTGATTTCCTCTGGTCCGAGTTTCGTGTCACGTGACTCTGACTCGTACTCTTCGATATGAATCGATGTGTACACGTCATCTTTCACGAGACGCTCACTCATGATGATCGCATCCTCATAGTTGTAACCATCCCATGTCATGAAGGCAACGACGACGTTACGGCCGAGCGCGAGCTCACCCATATCCATCGACGGACCGTCTGCGAGGATTTCTCCTTTTTCGACACGGTCGCCAGCTGCGATGATTGGTTTCTGGTTGTAGCATGTCCCTTGGTTTGAACGGACATATTTTTGAAGTTTGTAACGGTCTAAATCACCTGAAACCTCAGAACCGTTGACGTCAGACGTGCGACGGATCAAGATTTCACGCGCTGTGACGCGTTCAACGACACCTGGGTATTTCGCAACGATCGCTGCCCCAGAGTCTTTCGCAGACACGTACTCCATTCCAGTACCGACGATCGGTGAATCTGGTTGGAGAAGTGGTACTGCTTGACGTTGCATGTTCGCTCCCATGAGGGCACGGTTCGAGTCATCGTTCTCAAGGAACGGAATACATGCTGTCGCGGCAGAAACAACCTGTTTCGGCGAAACGTCCATGTAATCGACTCGGCTTGGCTCAACTGACAAGTTTTGTCCGCGGAAACGGCAAAGAACTTGTTCGTCTGCAAAGTGACCGTCTTCTGTGAGCGGCATGTTCGCCTGTGCGACGACGTAGAGGTCTTCTTCATCAGCCGTCATATATTGGATATCGCCAGTAACAAGACCTGTTTCCGGGTCAACACGACGATACGGTGCTTCGATGAAACCGTACTCGTTCACTTTCGCATAAGACGAGAGTGAGTTGATGAGTCCGATGTTCGGTCCCTCTGGTGTTTCGATTGGACACATCCGACCGTAGTGCGAATAGTGAACGTCTCGAACTTCGAAACCAGCACGTTCACGTGTCAAACCACCCGGTCCAAGTGCAGAGAGACGACGTTTGTGCGTCAACTCAGCAAGCGGGTTCGTCTGGTCCATGAACTGTGACAATTGCGAGCTACCGAAGAACTCTTTAAGTGATGCGATTACCGGGCGAATGTTAATAAGCGCTTGCGGTGTGATCGCGTTTTGATCTTGAATCGACATACGTTCTTTTACGACACGTTCCATACGAGAAAGCCCGATCCGGAATTGGTTTTGGAGAAGTTCTCCGACTGAACGAAGACGACGGTTTCCTAAGTGGTCGATGTCATCTGTTGTTCCGACTTCGTGAAGTAAGTTGAAGAAGTAGTTGATTGAAGCGATAATATCAGCCGGCGTAATATGCTTGATACTGCGGTCGATATTGCCATTTCCGATGATGTTCAAGATACGCTCTCCATCTGGGTCATCTGGTGAGATGACTTTGATTGATTGAAGACCGAACGGTTCACCTTCAGCGACACCACCAGTTGGTTCCGCATCGACATAACCGAGGCCGTTCTCCAAGTGTGGGAGGATACGATCTAAGTTGCGACGGTCGAGGACTGTTCCAGCTTCAGCGAGTACTTCGCCTGTTTCTGGGTCCACGAGTGTTTCCGCTAATTTTTGACCGAACAAGCGGTTCTTAAGATGAAGTTTTTTGTTCATCTTATAGCGACCGACGTTCGCCAAGTCATAGCGTTTCGGGTCGAAGAAACGTGACACGAGAAGTGATTTTGCGTTTTCTACCGTTGGTGGTTCACCAGGGCGTAGACGCTCATAAATCTCAATCAACGCTTTCTCTGTAGACTCTGTATTATCTTTTTCAAGGGTGTTACGAAGATATTCGTCATCCCCGAGAAGGTCGATAATTTCTTGGTCCGTACCGAATCCGAGGGCACGCAACAACACCGTTACCGGAATTTTACGGGTACGGTCGATACGAACATAAACGATATCTTTAGCGTCTGTCTCAAGTTCGAGCCAAGCACCACGGTTCGGGATGACGGTTGCGCCAAATCCACGTTTACCGTTTTTATCGAGTTTAGCGTTATAGTACACGCTTGGTGAACGGACAAGCTGGGAAACGATGACGCGTTCTGCGCCGTTAATGATAAACGTTCCCGATTCTGTCATGAGCGGGAAATCCCCCATGAACACTTCTTGTTCTTTGAGCTCACCTGTCTCTTTGTTTTGGAGACGCACTTTTACGCGAAGTGGCGCAGAATAAGTAACGTCGCGCTCCTTCGATTCATCGATCGAATACTTCGGCTCGCTGAGCGAGTAATCGATGAACTCCAATACGAGGTTTCCTGTGAAGTCGGAAATCGGCGAAATGTCCGTAAACATTTCCTTCAATCCTTCACGCAAGAACCACTCATAAGAAGCAGTTTGAATTTCAATCAAATTCGGAAGCTCTAATACCTCACTGATACGGGCAAAGCTTCTTCTCTGACGGTGACGACCGTACTGAACAAGTTGACCAGTCAACTGATTCACCTCTCAGACCCCCAATTCTTTAGCGAATTTTTCGGGCGTAATAATCGAACATTGTCATTGAATGTCGCTCGTTTTCCGTCCCTAAAAAGCAGCAGACACGGCAGTTTCAAGCGAATTCCATTCCAATGGCATTTTATAATGTTAGCATATACGTTATGGCGAGTCAACAAGACTTCACCGTTTGTCAAGACCGAATTGCTCGGAAAATAAAGTAACCTTTCTCTTTCGCAATTGTTTCGACTTGACCAAACACCTCTTCTAATAATTTCTTAGCAGAAGGTGCTCCTTGTTTCTTTTGAATGACGACATAGATTGCTCCCCCATCGACCAAATGCGCATGTGCTTCACGCAAGATCGTATGGACGACTTGTTTCCCCGCGCGAATCGGCGGATTGGTGACAATGGCGGCAAACCGTTCTCCCCCCACCGCGTCATACGCGTGAGAAAATCGTGTTTCGACCGTCACTCCATTACGGGCGGCGTTTTGCTCAGAGAGCGCCAGCGCACGCTCATTTACATCAATGAGCAAGGCTTCACGCCCAGAGGCATCGGCAAGCGAGATCCCCATTGGACCATAGCCACAGCCTACATCTAAAATACGTCCTGAGACATCAGGCACTTCAAACGACTCAATTAAAAGACGCGACCCAAAATCGACCGATCCTTTCGAGAACACACCGCGGTCCGAAGTGAAATGATACTGTTTCCCTCGCAACTCGTACGTCCATGTCTCCGGGGCACTTTCCGAACGTGGATCGTTCGTGTAGTAATGATCTCCCATGCGTTGAACCTCCTAACCCTTTCTTCAAGGAAATAAAAGAAGCTCGCCGTGGCGAGCTTCTATAGGTTGTGAAGTTGAATTACTTAACTTCAACAGATGCGCCAGCTTCTTCAAGCTTAGCTTTGATTGACTCAGCGTCTTCTTTAGAAACGCCTTCTTTGACTGGAGCTGGAGTTCCGTCAACGAGTGCTTTTGCTTCTTTAAGGCCGAGACCTGTGATTTCACGAACAGCTTTGATGACGTTGATTTTACCAGCGCCAGCGTTTGTGAGTACTACGTCGAATTCAGTTTTCTCTTCAGCTGCTGCGCCTGCGCCAGCACCTGCAACTGCTACTGGAGCTGCTGCTGATACGCCGAATTCTTCTTCGATTGTTTTTACGAGTTCGTTAAGTTCGAGAACCGTCATTGATTTGAGGTCTTCGATGAATTGCTCTTTGTTGAAAGCCATTATGGTTTTCCTCCTTTGATGTTGTGAAAAAGTTTTTTGAGTTACGCTACGCGATAAAAATTAAGCTGATTGCTCTTCTTTTTGTTCTGCGATTGCGTTTGTTGCGACTGCGAGCCCACGGATTGGAGCTTGAAGTACGCTGAGAAGCATCGAGAGAAGACCATCGCGTGATGGAAGTTCTGCAAGGGCTTTGATTTCTTCGAGTGAAGTCACTTTGCCTTCGATGATTCCGCCTTTGAGTTCGAGCGCTTTGTGCTCTTTCGAGAAGTCGTTCAAGATCTTCGCTGGAGCAACAACGTCTTCGTTAGAGAAGGCGATTGCTGTAGGACCAGTGAAGACTTCGTCAAGACCTTCGAAGTTCGACTGAGTAGCTGCGCGGCGAAGAAGACCGTTCTTGTAAACTTTGAACTCGATTCCAGCGTCACGGAGTGATTTACGGAGTGTAGTCACTTCTTCAACTGTAAGTCCACGGTAGTCAACAACAACTGTTCCAACGCTCGCTTGCATTTTCTCAGCGATTTCATCGACGAGTGCCGATTTCTGAGCTACGATTTTTTCGTTTGCCATGTGTTTGCACCTCCTAGTCAATTCTTATACCGGACGAGAGGCTGCTCTCCAAAAGAAATCCCTCGTATGAAGACATACGAGGGCGTAATTGTTTGAAAGTAAACCTGTGACAACAGGCTCAAGTTCGAGCAAAGACACCTCGGAAGGGTTTACGGACCGATGTCCACCTTCTGTCTACGGTAATCCAACATATTCGGTTGAACGTGTATTACTTTAACAGCGGTGTCACACGTTGTCAACAATTTATTTCAACAAGATTACTTAAGGAAATCCGCAGTCGCTACACGGATCCCAGGACCCATTGTAGATGAAAGCGCGATGTTTTTAAGGTAAGTTCCTTTTGCAGTAGCAGGCTTCACTTTCATGAGTGTTTCGAGAATTGTCTCGATGTTCTCAGTGAGTTTAGATGCTTCAAATGACTTCTTACCAACTGGAACGTGGATGTTACCAGCTTTATCAACACGGTATTCAACTTTACCAGCTTTGATATCCGCGATTGCTTTTTCTACGTCGAAAGTAACTGTTCCTGTTTTCGGGTTAGGCATGAGGCCTTTAGGTCCGAGAACACGACCAAGTTTACCAACTTCACCCATCATGTCAGGTGTCGCAACGATTACATCGAAGTCGAACCATCCTTGTTGGATTTTGTTGATGTACTCAGCGTCGCCAACGTAGTCTGCGCCAGCAGCTTCCGCTTCTTTCACTTTCTCACCTTTAGCGAAGACGAGAACTTTTTGTGTTTTACCAGTACCGTGTGGAAGTACAACGGCACCACGGATTTGTTGGTCTGCTTTCTTCGGATCTACGCCGAGACGGACAGCAACTTCGATTGTTTCATCGAATTTAGCAGTAGCTGTTTTTTGAACGAGCTCGACAGCTTCAGCGAGGTCGTATGACTTCGTGCGGTCAACAAGCTTAGCTGCTTCTTGGTGTTTTTTACCCATGATCTTTTCCTCCTTGTGGTTAGCGGAATTTCCTCCCACATAATGAAGGGATTGAAGGTGAGCAGTATTCACCGACAACCCCAGAGACTAACAATTAGTCTTCGATTACAATACCCATACTACGTGCAGTACCTTCAACCATAAGCATCGCTGTTTCTACAGATGATGCGTTAAGGTCAGGCATTTTAAGTTCAGCGATTTCGCGAACTTTGTCACGCTTAACCGTTGCTACTTTCTTACGGTTTGGTTCACCAGAACCACTCTCGATACCAGCAGCTTTCTTCAAAAGAACTGCAGCTGGTGGAGTTTTCGTAATGAATGTAAACGAACGATCTTCGTATACCGTGATGACTACAGGAATAATCAATCCGGCTTGGTCTTGTGTACGAGCGTTGAACTCTTTACAGAATCCCATGATGTTAACACCTGCTTGACCAAGTGCTGGACCTACTGGTGGTGCTGGGTTAGCTTTACCAGCTGGGATTTGAAGTTTAACGAGTTTAGAAACTTTTTTCGCCACGAGACACACCTCCTTAAGTCTAAAATGTGGTTTCTTGGACGTTGTGCGCCCTCCCACTCAATCTATTAGGTCGAGTTTGTACCGAAATATAGCACAACATCAAACATTTTCGATTGTACCATCCGTTTCACGGATTAGCAAGTGGGTTTAGTTAATTTTCTGAACTTGTTCGAAATCAAGCTCAATTTTTGTTTCACGACCGAACATGTCGACCACGACTTTGAGCTTCTCTTTGTCAGCTTCAATCTCATCGATTGTACCTTCAAAGTTCTCGAACGCGCCTTCTTTCACGCGGACAAGGTCACCGAGCTCGTAGTTGTAACGATCTTTCTTCTCGATGAGACCCATTTGTGACAAGACGTTTGTCACTTCGTCCGGTTGAAGCGGGATTGGTTTTGCTCCGCCACCCGTTGAACCGAGGAAGCCGGTGACGTTAGGCGTGTTGCGGACAACATACCATGAATCGTCAGTCATGACCATCTCTACGAACACGTAGCCCGGGAAACTTTTGACTTCACGCTCTTTAATTTTCTTTTCGCCACTCTTTAATGTGACTTCTTCTTGCGTCGTTTCAGTCGGGACGAGGACGCGGAAAATTTTATCTTCCATGTTCATCGAACCGATTCGACGTTCTAGGTTTTCTTTGACGTTATTCTCAAAACCTGAGTACGTCTGGACAACAAACCACTGTTTCTCCACGGCTTTCACCTCTTCCTTAGTTAATCAATAAATTGACGAGATAGCTGACTCCAGTATCTACGCCGAACACGAACAGGCCAATCACGACAACGGTCGCGATGACGGTAACGGTATATTTCGTGAGTTCTTTACGAGTTGGCCAACTCGTTTTTTTCAACTCTTTCCATACGTCGCGCAAAAAGTTCATGGTAGCTTCCTCCTACATTGAATGCCAATCTACGTTACTTTGATTCTCGATGCATCGTATGCGCGTTACAGCGGCGACAAAACTTTTTCATTTCAAGCCGTGTCGACACACCATCTTTTTTTGTCGTCGAATACTCCCGAGACCCGCATTCTGAGCAAGCGAGACTTACTTTCTTTGCCATTCATAAGCGCCCCTTTCGACTAATCCCTCTTAAAAAAGAGCGAAAAAAAAACGCCTCCTGTAAATGGCGTCTACGGACAAGGCGCTGCTTTTAAAGTATCACATAGGAGGCACGCGGTCAATCATCGGTTAGCTCGTGAGCATTCGGACGTCGACATGGCGTTCAAACTTCTTCTTCACGCGCTGTAACGCATTATCAATCGATTTGACATGACGGTCGAGGTCGTCTGAAATCTCTTGGTAAGAACGTCCGTCTAAATAAAGACGCAACACCTTCCGCTCGAGATCACTTAAAATCTCATCCATCTTCGCTTCCATAAATGTCTGTTCTTCTTGAGTCACGATCAGTTCCTGCGGGTCCGTCGGATGTGGTGGCAAAATGACATCGAGCAACGTCCGATCAGATTCCTCATCAAAAATCGGTTTATCGAGTGACACATATGAGTTGAGCGGAATATGTTTTTGACGTGTCGCCGTCTTGATTGCTGTAATCATCTGACGTGTGATGCACATCTCGGCAAAACTTTTGAACGAGGCGAGTCGCTCGTCTTTATAGTCCCGCACCCCTTTATAGAGACCGATCATGCCCTCTTGGACGATGTCCTCATGATCTGCACCAATCAAGAAATAAGAGCGGGCTTTTGCTCGAACAAAATACCGGTATCGTTCAATCAAAAACTCGAGCGCGTCGCTATCCCCTTCGTTGCGCGCCAATAAGACCAACTCTTCGTCTGACATTTTTTCAAACTGTTCGTACGGCCATCCGTTCATGCTCGTTACCCCCCGGCGATTGATCCTGAACTATGTAAGGTTGTGTCCCATTATAGGACTCCCTACTCCTATGCGTCAAACAAATTTCTAAAAATTCCGTCAATTAAATACTGTGTAACTCATATATGTAATAGTATACAACATTCCTTTGCAAAAAAATGTCAAAATCGAAACAAAGACGAGTCCATTTCATGAACTCGTCCGTGATTTCAGTCACCTTTTGATTTACGACGTCGCATTTCTTCAAATCGCTCTTGAATATGCGGAGGGATATCAATCGTTTTTCGATTCGATTGTTCCTTCTCTAACGAGAGGCGTTGTTGCTCAATCAGTGTTTTGGCATGCTTCCAATCTTTTAATAATTCGGTCGCGGGGACACGTAAGGCACCTTGGCCAAAAATGACCCACTGCTCGGTGAAGTCGTTCGTCGCGACGAATAATGTGACGAGTCGGTTATCCACCAGTTCGTGCGCCCGCCGCTCGATCCATTCGTCTGCCGTTTCATTTTCTTTTGTGTAAACGACATCGACACGACTTCGTTTTTCTTTCGATTCACGCCCGTATCGCATATGGGCATCGAAGACGATGGTGACTTCTTTCCCAGATACGGCCTGATATTCCGCCATCGCTTCAATTAACAAATTGCGCGCTTGGTCAAAATCCATATCGCGCAAACTTCTTAAGTGCGGCCACGCCCCGATGATGTTATATCCGTCGACAAGAAGGAGCTCGCGTTTTTGGATACTCATGCTAACGGGTGACGTGAGCGATGCACTTCATACAGAAGGAGTGCCGCTGCAACAGATGCATTCAGTGACGTGACATGACCAACCATTGGTAAGTGAACGAGGAAGTCGCATGATTCACGCACGAGTCGGCTCATTCCCTTGCCTTCACTCCCGATGACCACGACAAGTGGCATATTCCCATCCAATCGACGATAATCCTGACTCTCTTTCGCATCGGTCCCAACGACCCATAATCCTTTTTCTTTCAACTCTTCGAGTGTCCGCGTCAAATTCGTCACGCGCGCAACCGGGATATGTTCAATCGCGCCAGTCGACGCTTTGGCGACCGTCTGAGTCAAACCGACGGAACGGCGTTTCGGAATAATGATCCCATGTGCCCCGACAGCATCCGCGGTCCGTAAAATCGAACCGAGGTTGTGTGGGTCTTCGAGTTCATCTAACAAAATAAAGAGCGGTGTCTCCTCTTTTGAAGCGGCGAGCGCGAACATGTCCTCGATTGTTTTATACTCATAAGCCGCGACGGCCGCTACAACACCTTGGTGATGTTCACTACCAGCCATCTTCTCGAGTTTTGTTTTCGGTACGAATGACACTTGGACGGATGCTTCATTCGCCATCGAGATGATTTGAGCGAGCGGTCCTTTTTGTTGCCCTTCCATAACAAACACTTTGTTCATGTCGCGACCGCTTCGAAGTGCTTCGAGTACAGGGTTTCGACCGTAAAGAAAATCGATTCCTTCCTCCATCACGTCTACTTCCTTATAGTCCGGTCGTTCCGCCTTCTGATGGCGTGAACGTTCTGGTCGTTCCCCACGCGGACGGTCAAACTTTCGTTTTTCCGCGCCCCGTTTTTCGTCATGTCGTTTCGGTCGACTCGGTTTCGAGTCGTTCGAACGCTTGTTTGATGAGTTCTTCAAGACGATCCCTTCTTTCTGTTAAATAGATATAGCCAATCAATGCCTCAAATGCCGTAGAGTAACGATACGTATGGACGTCGACCCGCTTCGGAATCGAGCCTGACTTCGCATTCTTACCCCGTCTGACGACGGCTTGCTCTTCTTCTGTCAACACGTCCGTCTCAAGCCAATGGGTCACGACGCTCGCTTGCGCCCGCGCGTTCACGTAACGGACTGCCCCTCGATGCAAATCGTTCGGGCGCGTCAACCCTTGCTCGAGCAGTCTTTCTCGTACGGCCAATTCATACACCACGTCACCCATATAGGCGAGCGCGAGAGCATTCATTTGTTTCGGTTGCATCATAACCGTTTCCACCGAACCCCTTGGGCCGTGTCTTCGAGTTGGATGTTTTGTTCTTTCAGTAAATCACGAATCTCGTCAGCGCGGGCAAAGTTACGTGCCGCGCGTGCGTCGTTTCGTTCTTGAATCAATTGATCAATCTCGGCATCGAGCAATTCTTTCTCTTCAGCGAGCGTCAATCCGAGCACACCTGTCAATTCGTCGAATAACGAGAGAACTTGTTCGAGTGTCGTTTTTGCCACGTGATCCGCCTTGGCATAAATATTCGCTTCCCGTGCTAAGTCAAAGAGAACAGTCACGGCATTTGCTGTATTGATATCATCATCCATCGATTCGATAAACGACGTCTTGATTGCTTCAAGTTTCCGCTCCATCGACTCACTCGGTTCACCAAGTCCAGCTGTGACAGACAAGCGGTATTCGATATTTTGATACGCTTCTTTGATTCGACTCCAACCGTTTGCCGCCTGTTCAATCAATTCACGGCTGTAGTTGATCGGATGACGATAATGGACCGACAACATGAAGAAACGAAGGACCATCGGGTCGACTTCTTTCAATGCCTCGTGGACGAGTAGGAAGTTGCCAAGCGATTTAGACATCTTCTCGTTTTCAATGTTGATGAATCCGTTATGCAACCAGTAGTTGGCAAACTTCGCATGGTTACACGCTTCTGACTGGGCAATCTCATTCTCGTGGTGTGGGAATTTCAAGTCATGACCGCCCGCATGAATGTCAATCGTTGCGCCGAGATGCTTTTTCGCCATCGCCGAGCATTCGATATGCCAGCCTGGTCGTCCTTTACCCCATGGACTATCCCATGAAGGCTCGTCTGGTTTAGCGGCTTTCCATAAGACGAAATCGAGCGGGTCTTCTTTCTTTTCTCCGACATCGACGCGCGAGCCAGCACGTAAATCTTCGATGGACTGTTGACTTAATTTCCCGTACGTTTCAAACTTCTTCGTCCGGAAATATACATCGCCTTCTGATTCATAAGCGAACCCTTCTGTCTCTAACTGACGAATGAACTCGATGATTTCTTCCATTGTATCCGTCACACGTGGGTGTACGTCTGCCGGTTGTACGTTCAATGCTCCCGTATCAGCCAAATAAGCTTCAATGTAACGGTTCGTCAACGTCTCCGTGTCTTCCCCCAACTCGTTGGCGGTGCGAATGATTTTGTCGTCTACGTCCGTGAAGTTCAAAACGTATTTCACCTCGTACCCACGATATGTCAGATAACGACGCACCGTATCGAAAGCGATGGCTGGTCGGGCGTTCCCGACATGAATATAGTTGTAGACGGTCGGTCCACAAACATACATCGATACTTTCCCCGGAACAATCGGGACAAACGGTTCTTTTTTATTCGTGAGACTGTTGTACAGCTGAATCATGTGTCTTCTCCTCCATCCGCTTTTCAAGCGCCTCTAATTTTTGTTGTAGTTCATCCACTGCCGCTTCTAAGCGTTCTTGACACTCACGGTCTGGGTCTGGGAAACGATGATCGAGGTCATGTTGCTTCACACGCTTCCCATTTCGAATGACGACACGACCCGGAATTCCGACTACGGTCGAATCAGACGGCACATCGTTCAAGACGACAGAGCTCGCTCCGATTTTGACGCAATCGCCAACCGTAATGTTTCCGAGTACCTTCGCCCCTGCCGAGATGAGCACGTCACTCCCGATGGTCGGATGACGCTTCCCTTTTTCTTTCCCTGTTCCTCCGAGTGTGACGCCTTGATAAATCGTCACATCATTCCCGATAATCGCCGTCTCACCGATGACGACACCAAAACCGTGATCGATGAACACGCGATCACCGAGTACTGCTCCCGGATGAATTTCAATCCCGGTTACCCAACGACTGAACTGGGCTAACAACTTGGCCACCAACTTCACGTTACGTCTCCATAATCCGTGTGCGATACGATGTGCCCATATGGCGTGTAGACCTGGATACGTCAGTGCCACCTCTACTTTTGAACGAGCGGCAGGATCGAGTTCCAGGACAGTCCGCAAATCCTCGCGTACACTGCTCCAAAATCCCATAATTGATATCTCCTTTTCTTATACAAAAAACAAAGACGCCCCTGTGCCAAGGCACAGAGACGCCGTAAGCGCGGTTCCACTCTGTTTGGGAAAAGTGTTCCCCTCTCAAGTCTCGTTAACGCCGAGTCGCGGCCTCGACTACATATCGCCGAGACGGCTCAGAGGTGCACTTCTTCGGGGGACACATCTAGAACTCCCAGCCTAGGTTCTAGTCTCTGCAAAGTGCCATACCGCTTACTTTCCTCATCGATGCCTTTATGCTAATAAAGTTGTCAGACGCTTTAAGACACGCTCTTTTCCGATTAACGAAATTGCGTTCGGGAGCTCTGGTCCATGTGTTTGTCCTGTCGTTGCGACACGGATTGGCATGAACAAGTTCTTCCCTTTTTGACCAGTTGCTTTTTGCGTCGCTTTCGTCGCCGCTTTAATCGCTTCTGGTGTGAAGTCTTCGATTCCTTCGAGCTGTTGTTTGAACTCTGCAAGGACAGCCGGAACCGTTTCTCCTGAAAGAACAGCATTCGCTTCCTCGTCATACTCGATTTCATCTTTGAAGAACAAGTCTGTCAACGCGACAATCTCTGCCCCGTGCGTCATTTGTTCTTTATACAATGCGATCAAGTTTGTTGCCCAATCTGCTTCTTCCACAGATACCGCCTCGGGTAATCGTCCTGCTTCTTGTAAGAATGGTAAACTGAGTGCCACTACTTCGTCAAGCGTGGCCTTCTTCATGTATACACTGTTGATCCAAGAAAGTTTTTGTTGGTCAAATACCGCTGGACTCTTCGATAAACGGTTCGCATCAAACATTTGAATAAACTCTTCTTTTGAGAAGATTTCTTCTTCTCCAACCGGCGACCAGCCAAGAAGGGAAATGAAGTTGAAGAGCGCTGCCGGCAAGTAACCGAGGTCAGCATATTGTTCGATAAACTGAATGATTGATTCGTCACGTTTTGATAGTTTCTTATGTTGATCGTTATAAATAAGCGTCATATGACCGAACTCAGGATATTCCCATCCAAGTGCGTCATATACCATCATCTGCTTTGGTGTGTTCGCAATGTGATCGTCTCCACGCAAGACGTGGCTGATTTTCATCAAGTGGTCATCGACGACAACCGCGAAGTTGTATGTTGGAATGCCATCTTGTTTCACGATGACCCAATCACCAAAGTCTTTCGATTCGAATGAGACGTCGCCTTTAACGACATCTGTCCACTTATACGTTACGCCTTCCGGCACACGGATGCGAATCGACGGCTTGCGACCTTCTGCTTCAAACGCTTCACGTTCTTCGACAGTCAGATTGCGGTGTGCACCAGAATAACGTGGTGCCTCGCCGCGCGCAATTTGTGCTTCACGCTCTGCTTCGAGCTCCTCTGACGTCATGTAGCATTTGTAAGCGAGACCTTTGCTCATCAATTCGTTGACGTATTTCTCATAAAGTGAAAGACGTTCCATTTGGTAATATGGACCGTAATCTCCGTCACGACCCGGACCTTCATCCCAATCGATTCCGAGCCACTCCAAATACTTCATTTGACTCTCGACACCGTTCAACACATTTCGTTTTTGGTCCGTGTCTTCAATTCGAAGAATCAATTTCCCGCCTGCATGACGAGCAAATAAGTAGTTAAACAACGCAGTCCGCGCATTCCCGATGTGGAGATGCCCCGTCGGACTAGGCGCATAGCGTACACGCACTTCACTCATAATAGTTCCACCTTTCTTCTCTTCTGCCCAAATAGTATACCATTTCTGTCAAGCTCGGTTGAGTAAGATGACCGCTTGTGCCGCGATTCCTTCTTCACGCCCCGTAAAGCCAAGTTTCTCTGTCGTCGTCGCCTTCACGTTCACCTGTTCGATATCCGCTTCGAGAAGATCGGCAATGACCGCCCGCATCTCATCAATATAAGGACGTAACTTCGGACGTTGCGCCATGACGGTCGCATCCACATTTCCAAGGACATACCCTTCGTTTTTCACAAGTTGCCACACGTGGCGAAGCAATACTTTCGAATCTGCATCTTTAAATTCAGGGTCCGTATCCGGGAAATGCTTCCCGATATCACCTGCCGCAATCGCACCGAGTGCCGCATCGGCAATCGTATGGAGTAATACGTCTGCATCTGAATGACCGAGCAGACCACGTTCGTGCGGAATCTCGATTCCTCCTAAAATTAGCGGACGCCCTTCCGCAAATGCGTGTACATCAAATCCTTGACCAA
The DNA here is from genome assembly GCF_018617535.1 of Exiguobacterium sp. s35. Taxonomy (NCBI): domain Bacteria; kingdom Bacillati; phylum Bacillota; class Bacilli; order Caryophanales; genus Exiguobacterium; species Exiguobacterium sp. s35. The sequence continues at coordinate 7,968 of NZ_JACSKI010000006.1, read as the reverse complement.
TTCTCATTGTAAGTCCTCCTTCGCTAAAATCGCATCACCAAACAATAAGTCTTCTGGCGTTGTCATCTTAATATTATGGTAGTCCCCAAGGACGACTTGTACAGTCTCACCAATCCATTCGAATAAGCTCGCATCATCCGTTCCCATCATCTGTTGTTCGATCGCCCGTTCATGAGCCGCTAAAATGGCATCGATCTGAAAGGCTTGCGGCGTTTGCGCCAACCATAAATTTTCACGGGGCACGGTTCGTTCGATTTGATGACGTTCGACTTGTTTGACCGTGTCCTTGACGGGTACCGCTAGAATGGCGCCACCTTGTAAGGCCGCTTCTGCCACTTGATGTAGCTGTTCGCGCTTTACAAATGGACGGGCACCATCATGAATCATCACAATCGTATCGGGTGCAACCACCTTGAGTCCTGCGTAAACACTTTGTTGTCGTTCTTCCCCACCTGTTACGTATGTAATCGGTGTTTCAACCTGTGTCGTTATCGCTTCAAACCATTCACGTTCCTCTGGACGAATCGCTAGAACGATTCGTTCACACCACGGATCGGTATCGAACGCTTGTAGCGTCCATACGATGATGGGTTTATCACGGAGCGACAACATCAGTTTATTCGCATCCGCCCCCATTCGTTTCCCTCTTCCCGCAGCCGGGATCACAACTGTATAAGATACTATGCTAAACACCTCTCTTCGTGAAAAAAGAGAGCGCTCACGCGTCTCTTTTTTGTTCGTTATTCAGGACGGGCAAAAATCATGCGGCCTGCAGACGTCTGTAACACACTCGTCACGACGACAGGAAGCGTCTTCGAGATCAACTTACGTCCACCTTCTACGACGACCATCGTTCCGTCTTCGAGATAGGCAACGCCTTGATTTTGCTCTTTTCCTTCTTTAATGACCGTCACGACCATCTCTTCGCCTGGGATGACGATTTGTTTAACGGCATTCGCTAAGTCATTAATATTCAAGACCGGGACATTTCGAACTTCACATACTTTGTTTAAGTTATAGTCGTTCGTGACGACAATCCCATTTTTAAGCTCTGCCAATTTGATTAGTTTGATGTCGACTTCTGGTACGTCTTCAAAATCCCCATCATAAATTTCAACTTGGATTCGCTTATTCTCTTGAAGTTCCTTTAAAATATCAAGCCCACGACGACCACGGTTTCGTTTTAATGTATCCGACGAGTCCGCGATATATTGGAGTTCTCCGATGACGAACTGCGGAACAATCAACGTTCCTTCCACAAATCCAGTCGTGGCGATATCGGCGATTCGTCCATCGATAATCACGCTCGTATCTAAGATTTTATCATTTGAACGCTGAACCGGTTCAGCCGCCGGCTTCTCCCGCTCGCTCTTCACAAATAGCTTGATCCATTCGTTACGCTTCCGATATCCGACCGCGAATCCGAAGTAACCAAACAGCGCCGTGACAAAAATCGGGACGATTTTACTCAATAAGAAAATGTTCGTGACTTCGAGCGACACACTGATTAAAAAGGCAATCAAGAGCCCAATAATGAGGCCAATCGAACCGAATAAAATATCTCCTACCGGTAAACGGACGAGCCGTTCTTCGACAAAACGAATAAATGCAACAACACCATCGGTTAAGAATAAACTAAGAATGAAGAAGATAAGTCCACCAATCAAACTTGCTACGTATGGAATCGTTAACCATTCCGGCACATTCATGCCGAAGTCTCCTAATAATAGCGTCGCTTCGATAATTCCAAACCAACCTACGACGAGACCAATCAAAATAAATCCGATTCGTACTGCAATCTTCACTCATTCCACCTCCTTCTATATGAAATAAAATTTCAAAAAATAACACTTACATTGTAACATGATTTTTTCAATCACGTTCGTTACAAAGCGTTAAAAACTGCCATTGGCGACCCGTTAAAACGGGATCGCCAACTGCAATGCTTCGTCTACCGTTCCGACGCCGACCACTTCAATTCCTGCCGGAGCCGTCCATCCACCCATATTGTTTTTCGGAATGATGGCACGTGTGAATCCTAGTTTTGCGGCTTCGGCGACACGTTGTTCAATCCGCGATACGCGTCGCACTTCTCCGGTCAACCCGACTTCACCGATGCAGACATCCGTCGGACGGGTCGGGCGATCGCGGAAACTCGAGGCAATCGAGACACAAATCGCGAGGTCAATCGCAGGCTCATCTAACTTGACGCCACCCGCTGCTTTCAAATAGGCATCTTGTGTTTGAAGCAACAAGCCTGAACGTTTCTCAAGGACAGCCATCAGAAGCGCGACCCGGTTTTGGTCGATCCCCGTCGCCATACGTCTCGGATTCCCGAATGATGTCGGGGAGATGAGAGCCTGTAGTTCAACGAGTACCGTCCTTGTCCCTTCCATCGAAGCGACGACCGTAGACCCCGACACACCGGCGGTTCGTTCTTCTAGGAAGATTTCGGACGGGTTGAGCACTTCTTCTAGCCCACTCTCTTTCATCTCGAAAATTCCAATCTCGTTCGTTGAACCAAAACGGTTTTTCACTGCTCGTAAAATACGGAATGTATGATGACGCTCCCCTTCAAAGTAAAGTACCGCATCAACCATGTGCTCGAGTAGCCGTGGCCCCGCAATCGATCCTTGTTTCGTCACGTGACCGACGATGAAGACAGCAATCCCTCGCGTCTTCGCAATCTTCATGAGGGCTGCCGTACATTCTCGAACTTGCGACACACTTCCTGGCGCAGATTGAATCTCATCCATATATACCGTCTGAATCGAGTCGATGATGACGAATCCTGGTTGTTCCTCATCGATGACCCGTTCAATCATCAACATATCTGTCTCGGCGAGCACAAACAAGTCTTCGGTCGGCAACCCGAGACGCTCCGCCCGCAGTTTCGTCTGTTTGAGTGATTCCTCACCTGAGATATACAGTACTTTCTTACCGCTGTGGGCTAAATGTGCACTGACTTGTAGTAGAATCGTCGACTTCCCGATTCCTGGGTCACCCCCGACTAAGACAAGGGAACCCGGAACAATCCCTCCACCGAGCACCCGGTCAAACTCACGACTATTTGTGTGCACACGCGTCTCTTCTTGCGAGACGACGTTCGCTAGTCGCTCCGGCTTCAATTGTCGGGATGAACTGTGCACAAAAGCTGCACCCCGTTTCGCTTTCTTCTCCTCGACAAACTCCTCGACGAGCGTATTCCATTCATTACAACCTGGACAGCGCCCCATCCATTTGGCTGATTCATATCCACACGATTGGCAGACGTATTTCGTTTTAATTTTGGCCATAAGTTTCCTTCCTGTCTAAAAAAAGCTCCCTCATGAACGACGAGGGAGCTAAATGATTTACTGAACCACACCTTCGTTACGAACGACAAACTCTCCATCTTGTACGTCGAGCGCAACTTTACTACCTTTGGCAATGGTACCGCCAAGCATTGCTTCTGAGAGGCGATCTTCCACCTCTCGTTGAAGGGCACGACGGAGAGGGCGAGCCCCGTATTCCGGATCGTAGCCGACTTCGGCAATCTTGTCGAGCGCCGCATCCGTCAAGCTGAAATCAACACCTTGTTCGGCGAGACGTTTTTTAAGTGTCTCTGCCATAAGTTTAATGATTTCTTGAATGTGCTCTTTTTGAAGTGAATGGAAGACCGTGATTTCGTCAATCCGGTTCAAGAACTCAGGTCGGAACGCCTTTTTCAATTCCTCGAGTACTTTATCCTTCATTTCTGTATACTCACGTTTCACATCATCTTCGACTGTGAATCCAACATACTTATTACGTTGAAGCGCTGCGGCCCCGACGTTTGATGTCATGATGATGACCGTGTTTCGGAAGTCGACCGTGCGGCCTTTCGAGTCCGTCAAACGACCATCATCAAGCACTTGAAGTAAAATATTGAACACTTCAGGGTGCGCTTTTTCAATCTCATCGAGAAGAATGACCGAGTATGGTTTCCGGCGTACTTTCTCTGTTAACTGACCGCCTTCTTCGTAACCGACATATCCAGGAGGCGAACCAACGAGACGGCTCGTCGCATGTTTCTCCATGTACTCCGACATGTCAATTCGAATAATCGCGTCCTCATCACCAAACATCGCTTCTGCAACCGCACGAGCGAGTTCGGTTTTCCCGACTCCAGTAGGTCCGAGGAAGATGAATGAACCGATTGGACGTTTTGGATCTTTCAAGCCGGCACGAGCCCGACGGATGGCGCGAGAGATCGACTTCACGGCATCGTCTTGACCAATGACACGGTTGTGAAGGATTGATTCGAGTTTTAGGAGACGGTCTGTCTCTTCTTCCGCAATTTTCGTGACCGGTACACCTGTCCAGTTTGCGACAACTTGAGCGATATCTTCTTTCGTCACTTCAAGCTTTTCATTGCCTTGCTTGTTCTGCCACTCCGTTTTTAACTCTTCCAACTCATCACGTAACTTCTGTTCCGTGTCACGGAGAGATGCTGCTTTTTCAAACTCTTGGCTTTGAACAGCTGAGTCTTTTTCTTTACGAATCGACTCGAGACGCGACTCCAATTCTTTTAAGTTCGGTGGCGCGGTGAATGAGCGAAGTCGTACTTTTGATGCTGCCTCATCAACGAGATCAATCGCTTTATCTGGCAAGAAACGATCTGAGATATAACGGTCAGACAGAACGACTGCCTCATGAATCGCTGTGTCCGTGATGGTTACACGGTGGTGGGCCTCATAGCGATCACGTAAACCGAAAAGAATTTGCTCAGCTTCTTCTGTTGTCGGCTCATTTACCTGAATCGGTTGGAAGCGTCGTTCAAGCGCAGCATCTTTCTCGATATATTTCCGGTACTCATCGAGCGTTGTCGCTCCAATACATTGAAGCTCACCACGGGCCAATGAAGGTTTAAGGATGTTCGACGCATCAATCGCACCTTCTGCACCACCCGCACCAATCAATGTGTGCAACTCATCGATGAAGAGAATAACATTTCCAGCCTGACGAATTTCGTCCATGACCTTCTTCAAACGATCTTCGAATTCGCCACGATATTTTGTCCCCGCTACGAGTGTACCCATGTCGAGTACCATCACTCGTTTATTGCGAAGTGTTTCAGGTACTTCGTTGTTGATGATTTGTTGGGCGAGGCCTTCAACTACAGCTGTTTTCCCGACACCTGGTTCCCCAATAAGAACCGGGTTGTTTTTCGTACGACGAGATAAGACTTCAATGACACGTTGAATCTCACCTGCTCGTCCGATGACCGGGTCTAATCGTGACTCACGCGCTTGTTGTGTCAAGTCACGTGCCAAACCATCAAGTGTTGGGGTTGCAGCACTTGCGCCTGGTTGCGAGGCGTTTGAAGAAGACTCCGTGTTACCGAGAAGCTGCAACACTTGTTGACGAGCTTTCGTTAAGCTGATTCCAAGGTTATTGAGAACACGAGCTGCGACACCTTCGCCTTCACGAATCAATCCAAGAAGGATGTGTTCCGTTCCAACGTATGAATGTCCTAATTTTCGTGCCTCATCCATCGAGAGTTCAATGACCTTTTTCGCACGTGGTGTGTAATGAATTGTTGATCCATTCTCAGAACCGCGCCCGATTAATGATTCTACTTCTTGTTGAATTTTTTCAGAAGTCAATCCGAGAGCGAAGAGCGCTTTTGCAGCGATTCCTTCTCCTTCACGAACCAATCCTAATAAAATATGTTCTGTACCAATATTATGATGGCCAAGACGTACTGCTTCCTCTTGTGCTAAAGCTAATACGCGCTGTGCTCGTTCTGTAAAACGTCCAAACATCATTGACAAAACCTCCTTATAGTTGGATCAAACTAAGCCTTGATCTAACGTTCGACGAACGAGGGTTGCTCGCTCTCGATCCCGTTCTTGTGTAGATAATGTTTTCCCGAAATGCTTTTGTAGAAAACCTGATTGTAGTCGAACGATGAGTTCATGGAACTTCGGTGGACTCCAATCAGATAAAATCCCTAGGTCACTCGCCAAATGTAAATCAGATAATCTTTCGATCGCCTCAGTAGAAGAAAGTAGTTTAGCATATCTTAAAATACCGTATGACCGATAAAATCGATCTTCTAATTCCTCCTGACGATTCGCAACGAGTTCTTCACGCGCATGGCGTTCTGCTTGAATCACTTGTTCTGTCACTTCCATGAAGTCGGCAAGTAATTGTGATTCATGACTTCCTAATGTCCGTTGATTCGACAATTGGAACAAGCGTCCGGCAGCATCGCTCCCTTCACCGTAACGACCTCGAATCGTATAACCGAGCTTTCGAAGCTCTCGCAAAATCGGACTAATCCGTCCCGTTAAGGTGAGTCCCGGCAAGTGTAACATGACCGAGGCCCTGAGTCCTGTTCCGATATTGCTTGGACATGTCGTCAAATATCCTAATTGCTCATCAAACGCGTAAGAGAGGGATTCTGCGCATAATGCGTCTACTTGCTTCGCTAACTCAAACGCTTCTTTCACTTGATATCCTGGAAGCAACGTTTGAATGCGTAGATGGTCTTCTTCATTAATCAACACGCTGATTGTCTCATCTTCACTTAAGAAGACCGCACTCTCTTCATTTGTTGCAACAGCCGGGCTAATCAAGTGTTTCTCCATCAATGCCTGTCGTGTTACTTCATCATAATCACGCATATGAAGATATTCAAATCCCTTTAACCCACGTAGACGCCCTTCGAGACGATCACAAAGTTGTCGTTCGCCTTCTTTAGAAAGTACGGGAGAGAATACCGTGTCTTTGACGTTACGTGCCAGTCGAATTCTCGTAGAAACGACCAAGTCATCGAGTTTGGCACGCTCTTTCATTTTTGGACCAAGTGGATGTGTTAGGAAAGTTTCCATTATACATCTCCCTGCCCTTCTAATTGCTTCATTTCTTTTTGAATGCGTGCTGCCCGTTCATAATCTTCTTGTTCGACAGCGCGGGTCAACTCCCCTGCCAACTTTTCGAGCCGTTCTTCAATCCGTTCATGAGGCGTGCGCAAATGGTCGGGGATCGATCCAATGTGATGATCGTGCCCTTGTTGATATTGACGAGTAATCTTGATCAACTCATCCCGAAATACGGTATAACATGTTGCGCATCCTGCTTTTCGTACACGCAATAAGTCTTGGCGTGTCATCTGGCAAGTCGGACACCGCTTCACGACCGGTACATAACCCGTCATGAGTTCTACCGTACATTGCCGACATAATCGTTTTTTTACGGGTACATCTTGTTCCATCACAACGACTTCATTGACAGCAGGTCGTTGTTTACAGCGTTCGCATAACATACGACTTATCCCCCATTACGATAACGAAGTACTTTCATCAGTGCGAGTAATTGTTGACGTCGAATAAAAAAGCGATCATCAACCTGTAAGTTTAACGCTTCATCTGATAAGAGATGATAGATCAACTGTGCTTCTTGCTCGTCCATCATTTGTTCTTCCACTAATCGAACGAGCACATTTTCAACGAGTTGTTCATTTAGGCGTGGGTGATTATGAATGACATCCATTAAACTTGAAAGAACGTCTTGTTTTTCGTGTAAAATGACGCGTCGGATTCGAATATACCCGCCACCGCCACGTTTACTTTCTACTAAATATCCTTTTTCGACGGTGAAACGTGTGTTGATGACATAATTGATTTGGGATGGAACACATTCGAATCGTTGCGCGATGTCTTGACGTTTAATCTCGATCGCATTTGCCTGACTTTCCTTCAACACTTGCTTCAAATACTGTTCAATGACATCCGAAATATTTCTCATCTCCACCACCCTCTGACCATCTTTGACTTTTGACTATATTTTATCATTGATTTAAAAAAAGGCAAACGAAAAGCGATGCCCTCTATAAAGAGCACCGCTAATCGATACAAAAAAACGACCGAGCGTTATGCTCGGTCGTCCTCTGCGTTGTTGCCTGGCAACGTCCTATCCTCACAGGGGGAGATCCCCCAACTA
>NZ_JACSKI010000005.1:0-56972 GCF_018617535.1 Exiguobacterium sp. s35 | reverse complement strand
TAAAGGTTCGGACGCTTTAGGCGAGAACACAACGGCGTTAGAACAGGCAGACGGTAAGGCAAAGGAAATGGCAACTACAATGGGCGACAACTTGCAAGGTAAGTTTAAACAACTTACTTCGGTTATGTCCGGTGTAGCTTACGACATTTACGACTTACTTCTTCCGTCACTCACGAAGATTGTTGAAAAAGCAATCGCCGTGGTTCAGTGGTTCGGGGGTCTTGATGATTCCACGAAGAAAGTAATTACGGTTATCGGTCTTTTAGCGGCGGCAATCGGTCCATTATTGGTTGTACTCGCTACGATGGTTTCGGGTCTTGGATTCGCAATCACTCAATTTGGTGTAGTAATCGGAACAGTCGGAAAGGTTATCGGGATCTTCTCGAAACTTAAAACGGCTATGTCACTTACAAAGGTACTTCCGCTTATTATGTCACCGGCAGGATTGATTATCGCCGGGCTTACGGCACTTATTGCGGTAGGCGTCCTTGTTTGGAAAAATTGGGATACTATCAAGGCGTATGCAATTAAAATTTGGGGGGCAATTTCAGAATGGTTTTCTACGACGCTTGAATCATTGACCACGTTCTTTTCTAATGCGTGGACTACGATTTCCGATACAACATCTTCTGTTCTATCGTCGGTCGCTAAGTTCTTTTCTGATTCGTGGACTTCGATTTCTAACGCTACGACAAAAGCATTTAATGCGGTGAAAGATTTCCTTGTCAAATGGGGTTCTAAACTTATCAGCTTCTTCCCACTAGGAAAACTAGTATTATTCTTCATTAAGAATTGGGAAGAAATTAAAAAGTTCTTAGACATTACTATGCGTATGATTAAGGCACTTATGCAGGTTGCATGGAACTTCATTACTGATAAGATTATCACACCTATTACTAATGCAATTAGTAATGTAATTACTAAAACATGGACTTCGATTAAAGATAAAACATCTTCAATCTTCAATGCGGTATCTTCCGTGGTGTCTTCAATTTGGACTTCCGTGTATAACAAGATTTCTTCAATCGTAAGCAAAGTGTATACATGGGTTAAGTCAAAATTTGACGCCGTGAAGACGGCAACGCAAAACGCCTTCAATTCGGCACGAGATTTGGCAACTTCCGCCTTCACTACGTTGTGGTCTAAGGTGACTTCTACGGCAGGAAAAATTTATTCAACACTTCGGGATAAATTCAATTCTGCTAAGAAGGCAATCACAGATCCGATTGAAGACGCAAAGGACACTGTAGTTGGAATCGTAGAGAAAATTAAAGGTGCTTTCTCACGAATGAAGATTACGATTCCGAAACCTAAGATTCCGAAAATCACCGTTTCGGAAGGTTCGAAGAAGGTTGCCGGTGTATCAATCCCGTTCCCGAAAATCGGCGTACAGTGGAACGCTAAGGGTGGTATCTTTAACGGTGCTTCTATCTTGGGCGGCGGTCAAGGCGTCGGGGAAGCCGGTGCGGAAGCCGTTCTTCCGATTCAACATAAACGTTACATGAAGCCGTTCAGTAACGCAGTAGCAAGTCATCTTGCGAAGGTTGATGACGGAAGCGGAGAAGGTGGCGTCACAAACCATATCGAGGTTTCCCAACTAGTAGTGAGAGAGGAAGCGGACGTTAAACGTATCGCACAAGAACTTTACGACTTACAACGTCGTGGAAATCGAGGGAAAGGACGTGGCTAATAAGTGATTACGCTTAATGGCGTTCGTTCCGATAGTTTTAATGGCTTGATTGTGAGGGAAGTAATCGAACGGGTTCTTCCCCCGGTCAACCAAAAGGCATTTAAAACAAATGGAATGGACGGTTTACGAGATTTCGGGTATACACTCGAAGCAAAGGAAATTACAGTTCAATTCGGGATTCATTACCCGTCACTAACAGAAGGTAAAAGTATGGTACGTGAAATAAGCGGTTGGTTATTCAATGAAGATCTTGTTCCGCTTGTCATGGACTATGAACCGGACATTGAATACATGGTTCGTGTTGTAGACGCCGGGCAGTTGTCGGGCGAACATCATTATGAAGAGTTTGAAGTAACATTCAACATTCCTTCCGGGCTTGGTACATCTATTTCGCCGCATGATTCATTGTTGAAGGTGGGTTCTAATAACATTCAAGTATTAGGAACTTATAAGACATATCCTATTTACACTTTTAATGTAAATACTAATGTATCTTCATTAGAGGTTAGTAATGGAGAATCTAAGGTAAAAGTTGTCGATAACTTCGTTATCGGTGATGAAGTCATTATTGATTGTGAGTTAGGGAAAGTAACGGTGAATGGTTCGGTTGTTCCGATTACAACTCTTACTTCCGACTTCTTCCCACTCAAACCGGGATCGAATACGTTGACGGTTACGGGCGGACAGGCAACTGTTTCACATCATAGTAAATGGCTTTAATTGAATAATGATTTTCAAGCACTCTACTTTAACCGGTAGGGTGCTTTTTTCTTGTATAGAAAGGCGTTAGTTCGCCTATAACTTAGAAACTTATGAGGGGGTAGGGTTAGTGAAAAACACGAACCTGTATGTATTTGACGGGCAGACGGAAGAACGTTTAGCAATTCTTTCTTTGCAGGATAACCAACAATTGCCTTACGGCGATGATGAATATATCGAACAATTGAATAAAGACTATTCATTCGAATTTTCCGTTCCGCTTGAACACGAAGATTCAAAATATCTTGTTAAGAATAACCGGGTGTTGTTTGTAGACAAGGACGGTTACTTACAAGAATTTCAGATTTACAAGGTAGAGGAAGAACGGTCTAACGATATTGCAATGATCCGTGTATATGCGGAACACGCATATTATGAACTTCTCGACGACGTGGTAACAGATTTACGAGTACGTAACGGGGAAGCGACGGAAGCGGTAACTAAAGCATTGTCTACTTCTCGATGGAATCCGGGGCAAGTTGATTCGTTAGGAACAGGAACGGTGAACTTCTACTACTCAAACGGATTAAAGAACTTGCAGGACATTGTGAAAGAGTTCGGCGGCGAATTACGTTTCCGTGCGTCATTGAACGCAGATGAAACGAAGATTGAAAGCCGCTACGTTGACTTACTTACACGACGTGGGGCAGACACGGGGAAACGTTTCGAGTACACGAAGGACATTGTTTCTATCAAACGAACGACAGACTTTTCGGGAATCAAGACGGCGTTGTATGGACGTGGTAAGGGTGAAGAAACGGAAGATAACGGATATACACGTAAAGTAACAATCGAATCCGCAGAATGGACGGTAGCGAACGGGAATCCGGTAGACAAACCATTCGGACAAGAATACGTTGAGAATCTTGAAGCATTGTCACTATTCGGACGAGAAGGCGGCACACGTCACCGTTTCGGCGTATTCGATGTAGATTCAACAGATCCATATGAAATCCTACAAAAGACTTACGAAGCACTTCTTGATGTATCGACACCAAAAGTAACTTACGAAGTCGAGGGGCAGGACTTAGAAATTATCGGTCTGTCACATGAGAAAGTGCGGCTAGGTGATACGGTCTTCATCATTGACCGTGGATTCAAACCGGAACTTCGAATTGAAGCACGGGTTATTGAATTGCGGCGTTCATTGTCAAACCCGGAACAAGTAACGATTGTTTTAGGGAACTACATTCCTTTGTTCACGGACATTTCTACGGAACTTGAAGAACTTAAATCAGAGTTCACAGACCGTAAAGGTGTGTGGGATAAAGTCGAATCAATCGACGGTTCTAACATCGTTGTAGGCGACACAAGTTTTGAAGACACAATCCCGGCAGTACCTACGAATGTAACGGCAATCGGATTGTTTAAAAACATTGCGGTTGAATGGGATTTCGAACCTTCGTCTTACATTGCGGCTTATGAAGTATACGGTTCTCAAATCGCTAACTTCACACTAGACGAATCGAATCTATTGTTCCGTGGGAAAACGGGTGGCTACGTTCATGCGGCGGACGTAAACGAAACATGGTATTTCAAAGTACGTGCAATCAACACACATGGTAACGCCGGTAACTATTCCGCTACGGTAAGTGCTTCTACAAATCGTATCAGTACGCCGGACTTCGAAGATCTTTCCATTACGAAAGCTAAGATTGCGGATTTGGCAGTAGATTCAACTAAGATTGCAGACGCTTCGATTACGAACGCTAAGATTAAAGATTTGTCAGCAGACAAGATTACGGCAGGAAAGTTGAAGGCACAGTTTATTGAAATCGGTTCGACTACTACGTATTCACCGGGATATGACCCTTCTACAAAAGCTTCCGTACAGGCGTTGAATGATTTGTCCGTAGTGGTAGACGGCAAGGCGACACCTTCCGATATTCAAGCGGCGGAACAGAATCTTCAAAGTTTGATTGACGCAAAAGCAGATCCGGCAGATATTGAAACGGCTAAGTCAGATTTACAACTATTAATTGACGCTAAAGCAACACAAGCAGACATTGACGCCGCTTCCCAAAACTTGCAAACGTTGATTGACGCTAAGGCAGACCCTTCCGACATTGAAGCGGCAGAACAACATTTACAAACGCTAATCAACAGTAAAGCAGATCCGGCAGACATTCAAGCGGCAGAACAACGTCTTCAAACGGCGATTGATTCTAAGGCGTCAAATCAAGCGTTAAATGACCTTGCTATTGTTGTAGATGGTAAGGCAACCCCGGCAGACATTACGGCGGCAGAGAACACGCTTAAAACGCTTATCGACGCTAAGGCAGACCCGGCGGATATTCAAACCGCTAAAAATGACCTTCAATTGTTGATTGACGCTAAGGCGACACAGGCGGATATTGACGCCGCTACACAGAATCTACAAACATTGATTGACCAAAAAGCAACACCGGAAGATATTGCGGCGGCAGAAGCGGAACTTCAATCACTCATTGATAAGAAAGCAGATCCGGCGGATATTGCGGCGGCGGAATCCCGTCTTGAAGCATATGCCCGACAACAGGCACAAGCGGCAGAAGATAACGCTAACGCATATACAAACGAGTATACGAAACCGGTTATGACTTCGATGTATGACCCTTCGTTCTCACAAGGTACTAAGTTTTGGTCAGCTAGTTATTCCGGGTACGATTTACCCGAACTAGTTTCCGCAAACGTTGTTAAATCAACCGATTCAATCGACGGCGGTAATGTATTAGAAATTAAAAATGCTAATTGGGTATTTTCTCGTAACCCTATCCCCGTGAACGTAAACCGTGTGTATAAGATGACTTTCCGGGTTCGTCAAACTGTAAACCCGACAACGGCAGGAACTTCAAAAGTATATGCCGGGGTAGCGACGTTAGATGAAAACTTAGTCAACTTGACGGGCGGAAGTGGTTCACACCGCTATTTAGCGGCTATTGGTGCAACAATTACCGTAGAAGATGGTTGGCAAGTGTTTGAAGGTTTGATTACAACGGAAGGTGACGGGCATAATCAATTCCGCCCCGGCACTAAGTACGTTCGTCCTATGTTCATTGTGAACTATGACGGCGGTAATGGTACGGCACAAGTTGATTACATTAACTTCGAAGACGTAACCGAAATTCAATATCTTGATGAAGTTGTAAATGAAATCGACATTCGAACTACGGAAAACTCAATCGTACAAACGGTTCGTGAATCCGTTGAATACTCTAACGATTTGAACGAAAAGGCGTCCGCTTCCGATTTACAGAACTACGCCACGGGTGACGCATTGGAACAGGCGAAGCAAGATTTCGAAGTCATTGTAAATGACAAGGTAAATTCTATTGACCTAACGCCGTTCGCAACGAAATCAGAAGTTGAACAGACGGCGAATGAACTTGACTTTAAGTTCTCTTCAAGTGGTGGTGTAAACATCATCAAGAACAGTGTTGGTTTTGCCGGTACTGATTTTTGGGATCTTCTTTTAGATAAAGACGCATACGGTGTGATTACCGGTAGTATAGACACCGTTCAGAATGTTGAATTAGAAGAGAAAGCTTCCGGTTCTGCTTTTGTATTGAACGGTGCAAAGCTTTCACAAGACGTTCGAAATTCACCGCAGTACCATACACTTTCATTCGTTGTGAAGAAAGACGCACCGGGCGAAGGTTATGTGAAATTGACTTACGACGGTGTAGAAGAGGTTGTCAACATCAACGCCGGAACAAGTTACGACTATGAACGTTTTCAAATCATTGTCGAACCTAACTCTTCGAACATGAATGTTGAACTTTACGGAAGTGTTGCTAGTGATTTAACGATCACCGGATTAATGCTTAACGTCGGAAACGTGCCGCTTCAATGGCAACATTCCGCCGGTGAAGTTTATAACACGAATGTTCTTATGGATTTGAACGGTATTCGAGTTGTATCAAACAAGTATAACGGCTACACCGCAATTACCCCGGAAGAGTTCGCAGGGTGGGCGGAAGTCGAAGGTGAAATGAAGAAAGTCTTCACCTTAAACAAGGACGTAACCGAAATGAGTAAGGTAAAGGCAGAAGAAGAAATTTCTATGTCACCTATCAAAGTTGTTCCGGTTTCATCAACTCTTTATAAGGGTTGGGCGTTCATTTCAGATGAATCATAAAAACTATCCCCTACGGTTTTCCGTGGGGGATTTTTATTTATAGGGGGAAAACAAATGGCTTTAAGTGGTTATTTTTACACAAACGTTGCGTCTAACTTCCGTTTGTCTTTAGAGTGGTCAGCAACACAAAGTATTAGTGGGAACTATTCAGACGTAACAACAAAACTATATTGGATGTCTTTATCGTCAAGTGCGGTTGTATATTCGTCAGCAACTAAGACCGCTTCCACAACGATTAGTGGTAGTTCGACAACATCTTCTGCTTCCGCCGGTCTAAGTGGTAATCAGAAGAAGTTGATACACACACAAACGAAACGGATTTACCACAACGCAGACGGAACGGCGTCTGTATCGCTAGACGGTTGGTTTGACGCAGAAGTTACGCTAAACGGTCAATGGGTTGGTCGTATTAATCTATCGGCTAAAACATACACACTAAATACAATTCCACGGGCGTCTACTATTTCAACGTCAGTTAGCTTCGTAGCCGGTAATACGTTAGCAATTGGTGTAGCCCGTGCTTCGTCGTCATTCACACACAAAGCGAAACTAGAAGTACAGAATAGTAACGGATCGTGGCGACTAATTAAACAAACCGGAACATTTGGAACATCGGAAAGTATGAATTTCAGCGTTGCAGACATTACCGACATTTTCTTAGCGTTGGCACAACGTAGCCGGACAGTTTCACGGGTAACATTGGAAACGTTTAGCGGTTCAACAAAATTAGGGGAATCTGTTAAAACGGGGTATGCGGACGCACCTTCACAATCTACCGTTGCTTCCGGTTTTGATAATAACGTGTTTGTAGATATGGGTGTAACCGGCGGTATCAATCGTTCAATGAGTTCCTTCACACATACCGTTGAAATCACTTTAGGTAACTACACCAAAACAATTACAGGTGTTACAACTTCGTTTAATTGGACGCCTACGACGGCAGAACAAAATAGCTTGTACGCACAAATGCCTAACGATAATCGTAAAACCGGGAACGTCATTGTGACGACGTATTACAACGGCGTAAAAGTTCGGGGAACTACCGCTACGTCAATTACGTTTAATGTGCGAAATTCAGATCCGGTTCTTTCTGATTCGGCAGTTAGTTTTCAAGATATTAACTCAACAACTACGGCACTAACGGGGAATAATCAGTACATTGTGCAGAATCAATCTGATTTCCGGGCTACGTTAAGTGCGGCGGCAACGGCTAAGAACGGTGCTTCTATTCGTTCATATGTAATTTCAATTGCCGGACAATCTAAGGAATTGACTTCGACGGGTTCGCACACGTTCGGGAAGATTGACGCTTCTACGAATCAGACTTTAACCGTTCGGGCAGTTGATTCACGGGGGAACACCGCAACGGTAATGAAGACGGTTCAAATGCTTCCATACCAAGCCCCGGAAGTAACCCTAATTGCAAAACGTGACAACAAGTTCGAAACAACGACACGAAGTGAAGTAATTGGAACGTATTCACCACTTGAAATTGGTGGGGTTAAGAAGAACTTAATTCAATCTATTTCATACAAATACCGTGCTAAAGGTGGTACATGGTCAACATCAACCGGGCTTACTGTTTCAACAAATGGAACGGCGTTTGCTTCAAATAAATTCGCACTTGAATTTGATAATACAAAAGCATGGGAATTGGAAGTAGAAGTTGTAGACAAGTTTGGAAACGTGACCGCTTCTGCAATCATCAGTAAGGGGCAACCGATCTTCTTCATTGAATCTGAAAAAGGCGTTGTGTCTATTAATCAGTTCCCACGACAAGCGAACACACGAAGCTTTGAAGTTGCCGGCGGTGTTGTAGTAGAAAGTGGTTATTTTGAAGTTGGTACGTATGACGCAACTTATGGAACAGGGTTCATGCAAAGTTTCTACGATGGGAACACGAATACGTGGAGATTAACGGCACGGGATAAAGACTATAACGGAAATGATTTAAACGTTAGAACAACGGGTGATTTAGTAGCGGCTAAAGATGTGATTGCGGAAGGAACGGTTCGTGGTTCTGCCGGGAATATCAACGGAAGACTTGATGTAAATGAAATCTATTCTGCCGGTGCTATGCAAGGACGTTTGAAGCATACGAACGGCTACATGGAAGTACAATCATTCAACAGTGGTTATGGAAATGGTCAAGCGGAATTGTGGTATCGGGCAGACCAACGACAATTAACCGTAGTCAGTCGAAACAGTGGAGATTCCGGCAGTAATGCGGCAAACCTCTACGTAGACACTTTGTTGACTAGTAACTTGCGAACCCCTTCTACCGGTTCATATGGTTATCTACAATCCGGTTCGGCAAGGGAATGGCGTGTAACTGAAATCGGTACTACATCAACTTACCGCCCGATTCGTGCCGCTTCGTTCCCAACCGGTTCTTCTATCAACTACAAGACGAATCTTGAAAAAGCAGACGAATTAAGTTTCAAAGCGACGGACTTAATTAATAATACGCAGGTATGGAAGTATCATCTTCAATCAAACATTGATGGTGGGATCTTCGATAAACCGAAAATGGGTGTCATTACAGAAATGTCCGATTCAATCATTCGTGATGAAGACGGTGTAGACGTTTATTCGATGACCGCTTTATCATGGTTGGCACACCAAGAAAAAGACGCCCGGATTGTAGAACTTGAAAATAAGGTTTCAAGTCAAGAAGAAATGATTCTAGCGTTGAATATGGAGAACAACAAGCAGAAAGCGTTGATTTCAGATATGTTACAACGTCTTGAAAAACTCGAATCCGCTAGTACGGACGTATGACAGAAGGACTATACAACAAGGAAGGGCAAACGCCTTTCCTTTTTGTTTTGTCTAATCCCCAACAGACACACCCTAGAAACGGGGTTAAATCATGGAACAAATGGTTTTCGAATCATTACTAAGTAAGGAAAGTATCTTCGCAGTTCTTTTTGTCTATTTACTCATTCGACAACTCAAACATACGGAACGGCAACAAGTGACGAACGAGTATCGAGAAGAGAAGCTTTATAGCTTTTTAGACGGTATGCGTGACGAGTTCGCAAAGTTGGTCAAACAGTATGAACGATTGTCTAACGACGTTGAAGACATTAAGGGCGAGTTGAAGGAACACCGACAAAAAGGAGAGAAATAAAGATGTCAGTTTTAAAAGTGAAATCTATTGATGGTGTACCTGTAACGGTCAACATCGTTCCTAAAGGGAACATTGCCGTTCGTCCTGCTTATCCTATGAATCCTACGTCAGTAGCGGTTCACAACACGGGTAACAGTGGTAAAGGTGCGGACGCAGAAGCACACAACCGCCTTCTTCACAATCAGTCGAAGTTAGGTTCGGCGGCACGTTGGGCTTCATATCACTTTGTCGTAGACGCTAAAGGCATTTATCAGAACTTACCGCTTAACGAATCAGCATGGCATACAGGCGATGGGGCAGGAATCTTTTCCGGCAACCGTACCGCAATTGGTATTGAAATTTGTGAAAACTCGGATATGGACTATGAGAAGGCAGAACTTAACGCCGTTAAGCTTGTTGCTTTCTTGATGGATATGTTCAACTTCAATATTTCACAAATCAAACCGCACCAAGCGTATAGCGGCAAGTATTGTCCGCATAAGATTCTTTCACGTTCGGGCGGCTTCACAACGTTCACAACGGCGGTTCGTGATTATCGTTTAGGATCTAAACCGGTCATCAAAGATACGGTCAAAGTTCCTTCACCTAACGTAGCCGGTGCAACTAGTGACCGTGTAAACGATTCGTATAGTGGTCTTCGTCTTGAAGTCATCTATAACGGTGAAGTCAACTTCTATTCGAAACCGGGCTTCGACACGGCTAACCGTATCGGAACAGTTTCTAAAGGGTTGGGCTTCCCGACAGTGGTAGACAAATTTAAGATTGATGGTTCGTATATGTACGAGGTGCGTAACTCTAAGGGTGCGACTTACTACATTACGGCACGGGAAGATCTTGTTCGATTGGTCAACTCAAAAGGTACGACGGCAGTTGTTTCTAAACCACGCAATAAGACGATTAACGGAATCACGGTTGCCGGTTACGTCCAAGTAGTCAACGTCCGAAACGCTTGCTACATTGTTGCTTCACCGTCTAGCCGTGGCAAGATTTTAGGAACGGCGAAGAAGGGTGAGAAGCTTCCTATTTCGGGTTCGGTTACGGGTTGGTTCGAAGTCATTCATGACGGAAAACGGGCTTATATCAATGCTAAATATGGTAAGCGTGTTTAAGAAATAATAGGTGAAGGCGTCCTTCCTCTATTATTGTTGATAGGTGAAGGGGTGCTTCCCCTATATAGGTGCAGGGTGTCTTCTCCTAATTAGGTGAAGGCGTCCTTCCCCCTAAAAAGACTATTCTTTTTAAAAATACAAATATAAAAAGATTATATATAATATATAGCCGCTAGGCGGTTAGGAATGAGGGATAAAACATGATGGAATTAGGTGTATTGGTAGCATTGATTGTTGGTATTAATCAGACGATTAAACCATTTGTAAAAGTGAACTTGCTTCCGGTAATCTCAATCGTATTAGGTACGGTACTAGGTGCGGTTGTTCTTACAGACTTCGAAATTACAGAACGTATCATCTACGGTATTGCTTTAGGGCTTACCGCAAACGGTACATTTGACTTAACTAAAGTCGTGACGAAACGATAATTGAATAGTTTTTAAAGATAATGCCCCTTGTGCGTCGTGTGTTGACGTGTGAGGGGCTTTCTTTTTGTTTCTAATACCTTCGTAACACTCAACCCTTCTCGACGCTTAGAAGCGATTCTACGGCTTCTTTAATCAATCACATTTCTTGTGTCACAAAATACTAACCATTTCCCAACAGTAAGTACGAAGCAATGAAAGGACGATGAACAATGAATAATCAACATTTGTTTTCAGTATCGCACGACAAAGAAATGAACTTCTTCACCGGAGAAGTTGAAAGTAACGTTTATCTACGTGTGTATACATCAATGTTCACAAGTGGATTAGTAGCACGAATGAAGATCCACAATTTCGCAACACTTATGGCAATCGCTTCTTACATGGACGAGAACGGCGAATGTTACCCGACGCAACAACAACTAGCAAAGCGTATGGGCGTTCATGCGAATAGCGTAAACAAATACGTGAATCAACTTCTTGAATTTGAGGTGGACGGGAAGCCGGTCATTACTCGTGAGGTTGTAAATAAGGGGCGTGGGCGTGTGTCGTCTATGTACAAGATTCACCCTATCTCGCAACTATCTATTTTTAATGGAACGGTAGAAACGATTCAGAACCAAAATGAGGACGAAGAAGAGAAGCCGGAAGCACCTGTAAAGAAAAAGTTCACGGCAAAGAACGTTGTCGCATTATTCACGGACAAGTACCGGGATCACTACGGGGCGAACTATAACCCGTCGTGGGGGCGTGATATGTCACTCGCTAAAAAGCTTCTTGACCGATACGAACCGGAAACAGTCGAAGAAATCATCGACATTGCAATCACGGAATACGACGAACGTTGGAAATCGGTGAAGTTCCCACGCCCAACAATTGGTGCGGTGGTGTCCTTCATTGCAGAACAGGCGGCGGCAGTCATTGAAGAACGTCGTGAACAAGATAAGACATTTGAAGAATATGATTCAAAAGCAGAAGAAATGGAAGCGGCAGTTGAAGACAAGCTTTCTAAACTAGACAGAATGTGAGGGTGAACAATGGAGAAAATCAACGTACTAGAACCATATTGTAAGCGGTGCGGCGAACGTGGGGGTTGTGACTACACTTGTTACCCTTACGTCATCATGCACGGTATGAACGGTGACGGCGGTATTTGGAAATCAACACAAGTACCTAAACGTTATCAGAAGTCATTCTTGAAGAACCTACCGATTGCGGAACAGAATCCGGCGTCATATAAGTTTGTTTCCCGTTATATCGAACGTGTGACCGAACTTGTGCGGCGTGGCATTGGATTGTATCTGTATTCGATTCCGAACAAAGAGAACCGCAAAGGAACAGGAACAGGGAAGACGACGGTTGCAACGGCAATTATTAATGAATATGTCATTCAACGTGTAATTGAACATTCGAAGGGCGAATATCCGATTGTCGAGAATCCGGCGTTGTTTGTAAAAGCAAGTGAGTTTCAGAACACGTTCAACGAACAGTTCCGGGGAACGGACGAAAGCAAACAGAAAGCCGCTTCTAAATTCTTGAAGTATAAAAAGCTAATGTTGTCCGTTGAATTGCTTGTCATTGATGATATTGCGTTACGTGGAACGACGGAAGCGTATCAAGATCTTTTATACGAAATCATCGACAAACGATACAACGAAGAACTAACAACTATCTTCACGTCGAACACGCCTTTAGAACAGTTGGGTGAAGTAATGAACTATCAGATTGCTTCACGTATTGAAGGTATGACGGAAGAAGTATTGCTTAAAGGATTGGATAACCGGAAAGGCGGCGTATTGTAATGCACTTAGAATCAAAGCTTATTTCAAAGATTCTCGATGAAAAGAACCTACACATTACGAAACAGTTCAACGTAACGCCGGACGACTTCACGACGCAGAAGCCCGTATTTGATTTCGTTCGTGAATATGTTCGTGAGTATGGAGAAACACCGGACTATCGAACAGTCGTAGAAAATTTCGATCAATTCGAATATGTACCGGAAGTTGCAGACACATTCCCGTACTTGTGTAAGTCGCTTAAATCGGCAGTATCGAAACGCCGTTCATTCGAACTTCTACAAAAGCAAGCCGGGGAAAAGTTTTCATCATTGAACGGACTTGATTTCGTCAATTGGCTACATGAAGAAGTTGATTCAATTCGCAAAGTGGCAAACGTCATGAGTAACGCCGGAATCAATATTGCCGTGAATGGTGTCGAACGTAAGCTATGGTACGAAGAGAACAAGGAACAACGGTCATTCTCATTCATTCCAACGCCTTATGAATCGTTGACGAAATGGTTAGGGGGCGGATTTGAAATCGGTGACTATATCCTTTTAATGGCATTTACCAACCGAGGTAAATCATGGATTGCTACACAGTTCGGGCAAACGGCGTGGCGTAATGGCTTTGGTGTCCTTCACTATTCGCCGGAATTGTCTAAGAAACAACAAACGTACCGATTCGAAACCGTTGACGGTCATTACAACAACGTAGATTTACGCCGTGGTCAATTGGAGAACGAAGCGGAATATCTTGAATATCTCGACACGTTCAACGAAGAGAACGAAGCACCTTACATTATTAAGACGATGGAAGATCTACCGGACGGGTTAAGCGTCGATGTAATCGAAGCAGATTTACAAATGAATCCGAACGTTCATATGGTCATCATTGATGGATTTAACTTGATGGTACACGGCAAAGGGAACAACCTTCGAAACAACATGACAACGACTTCACGACGTTTGCGGCAAGTGTTCGGACGTTACCAAGTCGCCGGGCTTGTTGTTCATCAAACTAATGCGAGTAGTGAGAAAGAAAACAATGAAGAAGATGACGACGGTTTGCGTATGGTCAAGCCGCCTAAACTAACGGACTATTCGGAAACAATCGCTATTGTACAGGATTGTGCGACAGGGCTAACGTTTGACCAAAAAGACGGCGTAGGTAAGTTGTCAATTGAGAAAGCCCGTGAACCGTCCGTAGGGAACGTTCTCGATCTTCTTTGCAACTTTAACGAGGGTTACATCAAAGAACCTTCACTAACCGATAACTTTTAAACAGTGAGGAAGGGAAGCAAGCTATGAAATTACGTGGGATTGAATTAGATATTGATTACCTAGACGAGTTAGAAACGTTTGACGTTTGGGGGAAACATCGAGTTCGGGAAGACAAGTTTCAAGCTTGTTCCCCGTTCCGATATGAGAAACACCCTTCGTTCGCAGTCAACTTAGAAAACGGGTTGTGGATTGATTCGGGGGCGGAATCGGAAGAGTTACGAAAGGGGAACTTCGTTTCACTACTTTCATTCCTACGTGAAGAACCGGCGTCCGATACAATTGATTACTTGTTAGAAAAGTATTCGCCGTTGAATGTGGACGTAGATACATTGACACTTGATTTGAATTTAACAATGGGGGAAGAAGAGAAGAAGATTTTCCGAAAGGAAGAACTTGAATACTTATTTTCAACAAGTGAGTATTTAACGGGGCGTGGCGTAAGCGAAGATGTACAACGAGTATTTCAAACCGGGTATGATTCAAAAGACAAGGCGGTTGCGTTTTGTTGGCACGACAAGTTGGGGAACATTGTCAACGTCAAGTACCGTTCTGTAAAAGATAAAATGTTTTGGTACGGGGAAGGGCAACAGATTAAGCACCACGTATACGGATTGCATATCGTGAAAAGGGCAGGACATGAAAAGGCGTATATTGTCGAATCAGAAATTGACGCTTTATATTTGTGGTCACATGGATTCCCGGCAATTGCTTTAGGACGTGCCGGTATGTCGGAGAAGCAACGGGATCTTATTTTAGGAAGCGGAATTAAAACGTTGATTATCGCAACCGACAATGATAAAGCCGGGTGGCGTTGTGGTCTTCAAATCATTAAAGAGATTCACGGATTGTTGGAATGTAGAACAATTGATATGCCCCGTAACAAGAAGGATATGAACGATTTAGAACCTAATGAACTTCGTAACGTATGTAAGAATCACAGGGCTATTAAATTTAAGATACTAACTTAATTACTAATGTTTAACATAATGTAATTCATAATAAAAAGACGAATGGAGATAGATTCTTCAATCGTCTTTTTGTTTATAGTTGAGTTTCTATAATGTATGGTAGATCAACTACTATGTTCACAATCAAGTAAATAGCAATTAAAACGACAAGAAGTAAAATAACCAACCATGTTATTACTAGCTTTGGTACATTTTCGTTATCACGCAAAATCGGAAGCGGTTTGCAGATACGATAATGAACTAGCTTGTAGTAAAATAACGTGCGAAACGCTTCCCACACAGAATCCGGCTTTGCGACGTACACACGTCTATGTTTTCCTTTCTTGAAAGGAAGAAGGGCTAAACCTTTCATTACGGGGTCTTTCTCTATGATGTAAAGTCGCCGTGCTTCTCGAAACATTCCTATGATATACATAGTGAACATGCCTAAAAAGAAAATGGATATACGCTTCACATAGAAGTAGGATTCTATTCCGAACCACCCTACAAGGTGCGAAACAATTTCATCATTCATATTTGTATCAATCGCCTTTCTTATCAACGTCTTCAATGAACTTGCGATATAGGGCTACGATTTCGTGGTACAACTCTTGTTTCATTTTAGATGATAGTTTTTCGTTATTTTGAATTTGATATAAAGTGTTCAACAAGTCTTTATTCTTCCGTAATTCATCTGTTAAGTCAACCGGTATTGAATTAAAGGCGTCGAATACATCTATTTCCGATATTCCGTATACGTGTGCAATTGCAGAAAGTATTTTATCAGATGGTCTATGACCAACGCCCCGTTCAATTTCGCTTATGTAATTTTCTGATACGCCCACCAACTTTGCGTACTCTTTCATTGTATGTTTCCTACTTTTCCTAATTCCTCTAAGTCTATTTCCTAAATCCTCTAAATTATTCATTATAATATTATGCCCCTTGTCATTATTGTGACAACGTACCCGATATGTAAGTAAACTTTAAAATAGTATTTCAAAAATATTTCTCTTAGGGTTGAAGTCGTTTTCGAATTTTGGTAAATTAGTAAGTGTTCCCAAAAGGAAATGGTAATAAACATGGGTACATACGGAATCGAGGAAGCGACCTAACCGCCAACCTCACAAAAAAGGTTACGTTATAAGAAAGCTTTTGTAAATAGTCGGAAAGAAGCTTCGCACCTTCATGACCGGTTTTATTTTCCTAGTTTTCTAACCTATCTGATTAGTTTAGGACAAATAAAAAAAGTGGCTAGGTTCGCACGCCTAGACACCTTTCACGGTATTAGTTTGGATCTTAACCAGCACCACCCGGAAAAGAACTAATACCTACCTTATCCACACCGCAATACGTACACAAAGGTAAAGACGTAAGTACGGCGTTTATAGGAACAATATATCACGGTATGATAATTATTAAAAGTATAATTATCGTTTTTTCGTCATATATTTTACATTAATTCCTATTAAGCAATCGTCCTATGCGTTTTCGCATGGGGTTTTTTATTGCCTATTGATTACGTATATATGTATTACGGTAAGTTTCGCAGACCTACCATAATACACATACATAAGGTGTTCTAAAAACTTTATAAACTTTTTTGCGATGTTGTGTCACAAGTCGCTTCCCTTTTCCCAACAGAAAGTAAGTCGGGATTAAGGGAGAGAATTTGACATGAAAACACACACTAGCAAAAACGTAGAAAGAGTTAATGAAATCGCCGGGGTATTGCTTAACGTTCCTATGGAGAAAGAAGTTTATAACTTCATGTACACGGATCTTATCGCAGAAATGAAGCCGTGGATTGAACGGGCGGCAAGATACCACTACAAGCGATTCAGTAACTTCAATGGCGTACTTGAAGACTTTTACGGGTTCTACTATGACGCTATTGATAAAGTTTTGACCGGACAAAGTTTCGCAGACTTCGACCCGTCAAAAGGAGATTTCTACGCTTTGGTTAGTTCTGAAGCAAAAGGTAAGATTTCCGATTATCGTAAGTATTTGAACGCTGAAATGCGTAGCCGCAGATCAGAAGCTTCATCACTTGACGAAATGCACCCTACGGAAGATGACGCAACGTTCGCAGATGTTGTTTCATCACCGGAAGCACGTCGGATTGATGACCTTGTTTCATCAGACCTATATGTAAAGGAGTTGTTCGAAGCGTTTGAAGCCGCTACGAACGACGGAACACGGAAGGTAACTGTTTTGAAAATGCTTATGTACCCTAACGTGTTCGACACGGACGACATTGTACAAGTTTTCGGAAGTGAAAGTTATGATAACTCTACCCGTCAACGAGTACGTCGAATCCGCAAAGAATTTCAGGTTTTCAAGTCACAATTCGATTCCTAAATCCCTACTGTAAATGAAAGGGAAAGGGGGAAGACGTGATTGGTAAATAAAACCTATAACAAGTATATTAAGATCGCTTTAAACTTTCAATACTTTTTTCGGTAATACGTTAAAAATATTTTACAGGGTCTTGATAACGCCGGATCGTTTTCCTCTTTTCCCTTTACAAAAAACGTAAACAAAAGGGGAAAACAAATTATGGCGAACATTTTCACAAAACGAGGACAAGAAGCGAAAGAGAGTATGAATCAAGGCGGCGTTGATTTGAAGAAGATCTTCATTCGATTGAAAGAAGATGAATCAGTACGTGTGCGTGTGTTGGGGCTATTCGACTACGTAGAATATCTCGCAGTAGGTGATTTCAACTTAGGAATCTTTACGCAACCTTCACTTGTACCACTAGGCAAGCCGGACGCAATCGACGAAGCTTACCAACACGTTAAGGACTTCGACGACGAACACGAACTTGCAGACTTCAAACGACTTTACCCGAAAAAACGCTACGTGTTTGCGTTCGCAGACATTGATTCAAACGAAATTCGTGTATGGGAATGTTCGAAGAAACAGGCGAAAACACTTATCAAACAGATTGAACAGTACAAAGAAGACATTGAAGACACGGCGTTCAACTTCCTTCGTACAGGAACGAAAACAGATACTACGTATTCTCTTAACCCGATCTTGAAATTACGTGGTAACGACGTAGAGAAGTTCGAAGCCGCCGGTGAACTCGAAGTAACGGACGAATTGTTTAACAGTGTTATTGTTCCACGCACTTATGAACAACAGGTGGAAGCACTCAAAGCGGCAGGATTCCCGGTGGAACTCTTGTCGGGTGCTAAAGAAGAAACGGGTAACACCGTGGACGTTGACGAAGAGGATCTTCCTTTCTAATCGTCACAAATACAAACCTCTTTCCCAACTAAAAGGGAAGGGGGTTTTTCATTATGGAATTGAATATTTCGCTTTCAATGGAAGACGACACAAAGAAAAAAGAACGAGTAAAAGAAGCAACAAAGAAGAAGAAAGCGGCGGCGTATATTCCGACGTGGGAAGAAGTTTGGATTACCGGCTACACGTCACACACGGGGGCGTTCAAACCGGCAATCTTCAAAGCGAAGAACAGTGATTCCGACAAGCAGAAGTTGAAAGAAGTGTTCGACGCTATTAATAACGGTGAACTTACCGTTGGTGTAGAGGACTTACGTAAATTCACGAAGGCACACGCCTTACGTTTGTTCAAAGCACTTCAAGCAAACCGTAAAGACGCATTGATTGCGAAGATGATTGCGGAACGTCCGACTAACTACATTACCGTTCGGACGGAAGAAGAATTGCATAAGTTGAAACTTGTTATTCAAAAAGAATTAGAAATTGCAATTGATACCGAAACAACCGGACTTGATTACTTCACGGACGTTATCGTAGGTATTTCAATTACCGCACCGGAAGCAGATTTACATTACTACATTCCGGTAGACCATGAAGAAAATTCTACACAATTACCACGGGATTATGTATTAGAAACCCTTCGTGAAGAATTTGAATCAGATGACATTAAGAAGATCTACTTCAATGCCAAGTTCGATATTCATATGTTCCGACGACACGGCGTTAAGATGGGCGGCTTCTTGTTCGACGGCTTGATTGCTATGAAGCTATTGAATGAGAACGAAACAGGTTACGCACTCAAAGACCTTGCTACAAAGTACGGTAAGCATTTTGGATTTGAAGATAAATCGGCAACGTTCGAAGAGTTGTTCGGAAAGGGTGGCTTCGAAAGAATCCCTATCGACATAGGTAGTATCTATGCGTGTAAAGATACTCACTTAACGTACCGCTTCTATAAAGATTTCATCATGGTTCATTTCAAGAAGTTACCGGACGTAATGAAGTTGTACTTTGACATTGAAAGACCGATTACAGAAATCTGTATTGAGATGGAACAGAACGGGTTCGCTATCGACAAAGATTTCGCTAAACAATATGCGGCGGAATTGCAAGAAGAAGTAGACGAATTAGAACGTGAAGTACAAAAAGAGTTCGGCGGAATCAATCTTAATTCACCGAAACAGTTGCAGGAAATGTTGTATGACGAGTGGCGGTTAGATGACGTAAGCGGTAAACGAAGCACGGATAAGAAGACGTTGAAGAAATTGTCTTCACATAGCCCGGCTATTTCGAAGCTTCTTGAATATCGAGATTTGAACAAACTCTTATCTACGTATATTGCACCACTACCGGAAAAGGTGAAATCAGACGGACGACTACACGGACAGTTTAACCAAGTAGATACGGTAACAGGGCGATTCGCTTCTAAAGAACCTAACTTACAGAACTTGCCGCAACGTGCGAGAAGTATCATTGTCGCCCCTAAAGGTTACGTCTTGTTGGGTGCTGACTTCTCACAAATTGAACCACGGATCTTATCACACCTTGCAGAAGATGACACGATGATTGACGCATATGTAACCGGAAAAGACTTGTATACGGAAATGGCTTCCGGCGTGTTTAAGTTGCCTATTGAATATTGTCTTGATGGTCAATATGACCCGACAGGTAAGTTTCAACCACGAAAAGCGATTAAAGCCGTACTACTCGGAATTATGTACGGAATGGGTTCAAACACACTAGCCGGAAACATTGGTGTATCGACAGAAGAAGCAGACGGGATTATTGATGATTTCTATGAAACATATCCGAAAGTCAAAGCTTATATCGACGCACGACACCAACACGCATATGAACACGAATATGTAACTACGATGTATGGACGTAAACGCCGCTTCCCTAAACACCGACAGACGGCAAACGCCTATAAAGCGTCGGTGAAGAAGGCAGTAGCAATCTTAGGACGTGAACCGAAACAGTTCATTTGGGAAGAGAAACTTCCGTACAAGATGAAACGCACGATTTGGGATTATGGTAAACCGTATCACGCAGTCAATCGTCAATCAGTCAATGCAACTATTCAAGGTTCGGCGGCAGACGTGATGAAGATTGCGATGATTCATCTTGACGAATATTGCAAACAAAAGGGCTACAAAATGGTGGCACAAGTGCATGACGAAGTTTTGATTGAAGTTCCTAACACAATCACCCGTGAAGAAGTCGCAGAAGTTGAACGAATCATGCGTGAGTGTATTCAACTTTCAGTACCTATGAAGGTAGACGCAGAACTATCTGAAAGATGGGGCGAAGGTATGGACGTTGATACATGGTTTGAATTACAACAAACCGGAAATGTGACCCGGAACATCAAGGGCTACGAAGAGTATTACGACAAAGAAACAATGTTTTGGAAGGCGGTGTCTAAATGATTGTTTGGAAAGACATTGCCGGATATGAAGGGCTTTATCAAGTTTCTAACAGTGGTGAAATCAGAAGTTATGACCGTGTTGTATTGGCACGTAGTGGGAAGCCCACGCACAGAAAAGGGCGTGTTCTAAAACAAATCGTAAAGAAGAATGGATATTGCGTCGTAACACTAACTCGAAACAAACATGATCGTAAACAGATGACCGTTCATAGACTTGTGGCGAAGACATTTCTAGGTGAACCGGTTGAAGGTTTGCAAGTTAATCACATAGACGGCGACAAGACTAATAACGACGTAAGTAATCTTGAGTGGACGACACCGAAAGAGAACACAAGACATTCAATTCGAAACGGCTTACGGAAGACATGGGGCAATCAGTTTTATAAAAACATGGAGAAACGGAAGGCGGTTAAATAATGGGGGAACTATTCAACAGAGAAGGGGCAAGTGACTTACGACAATCCGTACTAAATACTATGGGGCGTGGTGAAGAACTTGCAGAAGCAATTGTAAAACACTTTGACGAAATCAATTCATTCGATTTTTGGGAAGATAAAGAAATTGAAAAACTACTTCTACGGCAGAAGGAATTTGAGATTTCACGAATGGGAAAAGGGTTGGACTATCCTAGAGAGTTCACACGGTTTACGCCGTCTAGTTCGGATTCGTGTAAACGTATGTTGTTCTTCAAACACTTGAAAGCACCGAAAGACGAAACGCAGATGACGCCGCAACAGAAGCGATGGGTTAAAAACTCAACGGGCGTACATGAATACCGACAACGTGATTTATTGTATGCGGAAAAGCTATTGAAGAATCCGGCGTTCAAAGTGGTTCGCATTGATGACCCGGACAACCCGGCAAGACATGGTTTGCCGTCATGGGAAAAGCCGCTTGAAACGTATCGTATTGTCGAACACAAAGGGGCGAAGATTTGTGTATCGGGAATGATGGACGGGATCTTAGAATATAAAGACGGTTCGAAAATTGGATTCGAGTTCAAAACGAAATCTAATTCGGTTGCAGATATTAAGGCATTAAAAGCACCTGCCCCGTCACACAAAAAGCAATGTATTGCTTACTCAATCTTGTTCGGTATTGATGAATTTGTAATCACATACGAATCAGTTGCTAAGGACAAGTGGGGGAAAGGTATTCTTGCCCGTGACGACATGAAGGCATTTTATATTAAAGTGACGGAACGACAACGAAAGCAATTACTTGATAAATGGACGGAAGTAGATGAAAACGTACAAACAGGGGAATTGCCGGACGGCGATACAACGAAGTGTTTGTTCTGCCCGTTCAAAGAAGTATGCGGAACGTATTCCGGGGGTATTGCTAAATGATTGTACTAGCGATGGATCTTTCACTAAGTAGCCCGGCGTTCGCTATCCTTGCCAAGAACGCTAAAGAAGAGAAGCCGCAACTACTTCACCTATCAAGTGTTCGAACGAATCCGAAACGGTCACACGGATTCCGACTTAAACAAATCTATGACCACTTAGAACAAGTTCTTCGAACAGAAGACATTGAGATTGACGCCGTGGTTAGCGAGAAGGGATTCAGTCGTCATGCCCGGACAACACAAATTCTATTCATGGTTCACGGCGTAGCCCGGTTGGGTTGCTTCGTCAAAGGTTATGAAGTGGAAGAAATGTCACCGACGACAGTTAAGAAGATCGTAGCCGGGAACGGTAAAGCAAGTAAAGAACAATTAGCAGATTCGGTTCGGGGTTATTTCGACGAAGAACTAACATTCAAGAACGATGATGAATCAGACGCAGTAAGCGTGGGCGTTGCCTACTTCATCGAAAAAGGTAAGTAACAATGGGAATCCTTCGGGATTCCTTTTCTTATTAGTAATACATAATGTAATTAAATTAGGAATTTATAATAAAAGGTGTTTACATTACTTATTCGTAATGGTATTATCAATTTGTAAGTTAATTCAAACATACAAAGGGGTAATCAAACATGGGTAAAGTAATCACAGTAGCAATGCACAAAGGCGGCGTAGGAAAGACGACACTACTTTCTAACATCGTAGGTTCGATTCGTAAGAACAAGCCGGAAGCTAAGGTTTTAATCATCGACACGGACGGACAAGGTAACGCCTTAATGTCATTCGGACTTTCCCCGGCGGATTGCGATACAGGACTTCACAACGTAATCTTAGACAACGAACCGTTGGAAGAATGTATCTATACTATTGAAGACAATCTTCATATCATTCCTTCTACGGAAGCTATGGACTTTATCGAAGTAGACGTTTTGTTAGACGACAAGTTGAAAGACAATGCGTTCGGACTTCTCGACAAAGCTATTGTAGAACTAAAAGAGAATTACGACTACATCTTCATTGATACGCCGCCGTCAATCAGTATTGTAACGGGTAACGCTTTGAAGGTATCAGACGAAGTTATCATTCCTTTCCAACCGGAAACATACGGCGTAAGTGGTGTTGAAAAGATTGTCGCTACAATTGACAACTTGAACGAATCACTAGGAAGCAA
This sequence comes from Exiguobacterium sp. s35, assembly GCF_018617535.1. Classification (NCBI taxonomy): domain Bacteria; kingdom Bacillati; phylum Bacillota; class Bacilli; order Caryophanales; genus Exiguobacterium; species Exiguobacterium sp. s35. Next base: position 33,532 of record NZ_JACSKI010000005.1, on the reverse strand, counting down.
GATTCACGTACTCGGTATTGTTGGAATGATGGTTGACCGCCGCACGGATCTTCACAAGATTCTTTTACAGGACGCTAAGGCGTATTCTAAATCAGTCGGTATTCCTATGTTCGATACAGTCATTCCTAAATCAATCAAGTTTGCCAACGCTACGGCGTATGAAGGTGTTCCGGCTACGTTGCAAAAAGGTAGACGACATGAGATTGTAGAACATTATCACACACTCACGGAAGAGTTATTAGAGAAATTGGAAGCGAGGGGTTAAGATGTCAAAACGACAGTTAGACAAATTATCGAAGTTCAGTCAGAAACCGAAGGCGGAAGAATCTAAGGACACTACTATTGTAGAACCTACTGAAACTACTAATGAGGTTACTAATGAAGAATCTAGTGAGGTTACAACACCGGTAGGGGAAGAAACAGATTTTGCGGCAGAACTAGCCGGGGTTGTCGCTTCCTTCCACGAAGAACAGGCGAAGAAAGAATTGAAGTCGGAAGTGATGGGTAACTATACGTTGGTTATCCGTCACGACACGATGGATAGACTAGACAATCTAGCAGAACACTATCCACGGGGCTTTAAATCAGAGTTGGTGAACAAGGCACTTGAAGCGTTCATCGACTTGTACGAGAAGAAGCCGTTACCGGAAAAACGAAATAAACGTAAACGCTAAAGATGAAGGCGAAGACTTTAAACGGTCTTCGTCTTTTTTTGTGTCACAAGATCCATTGAAGTTCCCAACAGTAAGTGAAAGCAGTACAACAACAAATTACAGGGGGCTATTCAATGCACAAGAAGCTACAAAAGCAATTGAACCAAGCGACGTTACGCAGTAAGCAAGCGTCGGAAGTATTCGAATCAATGAAGAAAACACTTATTTCACAGAACGATGAAATCGCTAAAGCTATCGACGAAGCAGATTCAGAAATCATTCGACTTAACGAATTTAAAGAAGGTGCTTTGTCACAACACAAAGAAAATTCACGTCTTCTTGATGGTATTGCGGAGATCACGGGGGCTAACTAATGAAACCAAAGTTAGTTGTAAATTCCGGCGGAATGTTTAGCGGAAAATCAACCGAACTTCTACGGCAGGGGCAACGGCACTTGTATAAAAAACAACGTGTCGTCTACCTACGCCCGGAATCAGATAATCGCTATTCGGATTCTGAAATCGTCACACACGACGGCAGAAGCGTTCCGGCGGTTACGGTTGGAGATACATTCTTATTTAGCGAATCGTTCATTGATGAATACGACGTTTTCTTATTCGACGAAGTTCAATTCTATCTTCACCACACAATGAGGGCTATTCAACGAATCCTAGATAGTGGGAAGGTTGTCTATTGTTCCGGTCTTGATATGGATTATCGGGGCATACCGTTTGAGAATACGGCAATGCTTATGGCACAGGCAGACGAGGTGAACAAGCTACGTGCAGTATGTTCCGGTTGTGGGGCAGACGCTACGTTTTCATATCGTAATAAATCACTAGGAACAGAAACGGTATTACTCGGTTCGGAAGAAGCATACAAACCACTTTGCCGTTCATGTTACCAACAGGAAGGACGTAAACAATGAATCTATATGACTTAGAAGGCGAACGACGTTCCCTTATCTTCCAACTAGGGCAAGCCGTGGAAGGTGAAATGCACAACACCGTTATTTACCTTGCCGGGCGTCTAGTACAAATCGAAGAAATCATTCGAACAAAACAAGAACGAACTACATTCTAAAAACACTTAAAGGCGGTAACAATTATGTGGGATAACGATCTAAAAGAAAAGTTAATCAATTCTGAAATGCAACGTGCTAAGGAAATCAAATATAGCCGTGAACTTCAAGAAACAATTGAAAATCTTCGTAAATACAATCGTGAAATCTACGAAAAATTGGAACGAACACAAGAACGTTATATAGAACTTTCAAAGAGTAAAGAAAAGTTGCGTGAGTATAACAAAACAACTCAACACAACAATGAAGTTCTTCGTAAACAAAATGCCAACTTGAAGGCGGAACTTGAAGAAACAACACAATGCTTAGATATGGCAACCGGATCACTTGATTATATTAGACCTAAGATTGAAGAGTATGAACGCAGAATCAAGGATTTGACACTTGAAAATGAACGCCTTCTAAAGCAAAAAGAATCAATGTCAAACTTGATTAGTTACGCACAAGCAGAAAATTCACAAAAGCTTATTGCGGAAAATAAACGAATTACTCAAATGCACGAAGCCGCTATGAAGGTAATTGAAGAACAAGATTCAACTATCGAAAAACTTTCTAACGGTTGTTTAAATGCTATGGACGTAATCAAACAACAAGATTCGGACATTGATTTGATGAAACGTCAAATTAAGATTCTTAGAGAAGATAAATATGAAGCCCGTGACAAGGCGGAAACGTGGAAACAACGTGCCGCACACAAGGATTCACTTAATTCACATCTACACAGTGTAACCCGTGAATTACGTGAAGAGATTAAACACTTGCGTCAGAAGAAAGCTAAACGATTTTTAGGATTGTAAATCACACACAAATGAAATGAGGAAAGGGAAGTGGAGAAAATTATTACGATAGGCGGAATGATTGGACTAGGAAAGACGAGTGTAAGCGAACTATTAGGACGAGAACTTAACCTTCCCGTCTATTACGAATCAGTAGACGACAACCCCGTGTTAGCACGATTCTATACGGCTAGTGTGGAAGAACAGGAAGCAGAACGACTTCCGTTCCTACTTCAATTGTACTTCTTAGGTACACGCTTCAAATCAATCAAACAGAACATTCATGAGAAGCAAGGGATTCTTGACCGTTCGATCTTCGAAGACGTTTACTTTGCGAAACGTAATGCGGAGTTCGGGAAACTTAAAGGGGAAAACCGTATTTCTGATATGGAACTTCAAATCTATCTTCAATTGTTTGATGAAATGATGAAGGAAACGGAAGACTATTCGACGGCACACGGAACGAAAGCACCGGATTTGATGGTATACCTTAAAGCGTCATTCGAAACGGTCTTAGAACGTATCGGAAAGCGTGGGCGTGACTTCGAACAGGACGAAGCATTAGTTGAATATTACCGCTTCTTGTGGGAAGGGTACGACGAGTGGATTCACAAACACTACAAAGCAAGTAACGTCTTGATTGTCGATATGGATAACGTGGACGTGGTGAACAACCCGGAAGACGCTAAACGCTTAACAGAAGCCGTGAAAAGTATCTTAGAACAACAGGGGGAAAAATAATGACAATCTTATATGGTATTTTGGGAATCGTGGCGTTCTTAGGACTTGCGTTCCTTCTATCAAATGACAAAAAGAACATCAACTTTAAAGCAGTTGGGGTAATGCTAGGGCTTCAAGTCGCTACGACGTTGTTCCTTCTCAAAACATCAATCGGTATGAAAGTCATCGAAGCAGTAGCCGGGGCAATTGCTAAGGCAATGTCTTACGGTATGGACGGGGTAAACTTCGTTGTCGGTGGATTCGCATTTGTAGAAGGCGGTTCGGTGTTCTTCATCAACGTTCTTCTTATCATCGTCTTCACATCGACGTTACTTTCTATCCTAACGTACATCGGCGTTTTGCCGCTTCTCATTAAGTATCTAGGCGGATTCCTTTCTAAAGTGACGGGGCTTCCTAAGATCGAAACATTTAACGCCGCTAACTCGGTGTTCTTCGGACAATCAGAAGCATTGCTTGCCGTCAAATCACACTTGCCTAAACTCAACAACAACCGTATGTTCATCATTTCTACATCGGCTATGGCTAGTGTATCGGCTTCAATCATCGGTGCTTACATGACAATGTTAGAACCTAAATACGTTCTTGTTGCGATGATTCTTAATATGTTTAACGGGCTTATCATCGGTTCAATTATCGCCCCTGTTAAATCAGACAAAGAAGACGAAGAGATTGATATTAAATCAGTTCGTAAACAAGCCGGAACATCATTGTTCGACGCAATCGGTAACGGTGCTTTGGACGGCGGTAAAGTCGCACTTATCGTAGGTGCTATGCTTGTTGCCTTCATCGGTCTTGTGTCTATGGTCAATGCGGCGTTCATGGGTATGTTCGGAATCTCATTCCAAGAAGTATTAGGATTCGTATTCGCACCGATTGCTTTCTTGATGGGCGTACCTACGGGGGATCTTCTTACAGTTGGTAACTTGATGGGTACGAAACTTGTTGCTAACGAATTTGTAGCAATGCTTGACCTTCTCAACGTACAAGGAAACTTGACAGAAAAAGGACTTGCGATTGTTTCAGTATTCCTTACTAGCTTTGCGGCAGTCGGTTCAATCGGAATCATTTCCGGTACGGTTGCGGCAATCAACAAAGCGAAAGCACAAGTAGTAGCTTCATTCGGATTGAAAATGCTTCTTGCGGCTACATTGGTTTCATTGGTATCTGCTACGGTTGTAGGTATCTTCATCTAATAAAACTACTAATGGGGAATCCTTATGGATTCCTCTTTTTATTTGTAATGTAATTAGTAATGTATAATTTATTGATTTATCTTGTCACATCTAACACGGATCTTCCCAACAGTAAGTACAAAGGAAGAAAGGGGCTAAACAATGCGAGGTTATGACGAATGGAAACTTCGTGATGGTCACGAAACAAAAAAGAAATTAATCACTTATTGCGGCTTGTGTGAACAAGAACTGTATGAAGGTGATGACGCCGTTAATGACGGTGACGTTACGTTCTGTAACGACGATTGTTTTAAACAATATTACAACCATGTAGAGGTGACATTATGAAGAAGTTAATCATTGCCGGTGCGTTATCGGTTAGTATGTTGGGCTTAGGCGGTTGTGCCGCTTTGGATTCGACGGTTAAAACGCTTGAATCAGATACAAAGGGATTAGATCGTGTTGTTACTGTATATAGCAAGACAGGGGAAGTTCTTCACACATATGAAGGGATTATCCGCACCCGTGATAGTGGTTCATCAAATGCAGTAGTTTTCGAAGTTGATGGTAAGCGAATCAGTATCTACAATGCAGACGTTGTAGTAGAGGAACGATAACATGAACGCTAGTGTGCGTGAAGTATTAGATGAACTAATGACAAGCTATCAAAATATGCGGCGTGAGGGCGAAACGGATATGCGTTCGGTCATCATGCTATTAGATTGTGCGATTGATGAAATTGAAATGTTAGGGGCGGTGTCCGATGAATACAAATAATCAACAGTTGTATGAAACGGTGCGTGAACTAGGTGAAGATCTTCAATCACGTAAAGTAACGTTCGCACAAGCCGGACGTTGGTTCGATAAGAACGTAGAACAAATTCTAAATGCAATGGAATCCGGGTATCAAGAAGGATTTGACGACGGGTTCGACGTTGCAAAACAAATCTATTCGGAGTGGGATTGAATATGCTAACACACAAACAATTAGAACAACTATATATTGAACATGGTCTTGAATTAGAAGACGGAACGGAATACACCGTCATTGAAAAAGGTGATTGGGTTTCAGAACACAAATCAGAATCAATGGAATTGATCTTCACAGACGGTACGAAAACATACCGTGGGTTCATTGGTCGTAGTGGTTCATACTTTACGGAATACACATATGATTCCGACATTTACGGCGACGATTTAGCAGACATTGACGAAGTAGTTAAAGCAACAAAAGAAGTTGAATATTGGAAGGTGGTATAACTATGTTTACAATTATTGATTTTGAAACAACCGGACTTGACGCAAAAGAAGAACAGGTTATTGAAGTAGGGGCTATGAAGCTTGATAGCAAGTTCCGTGAAGTCGGTCGTATCAACTTCCTTGTACAGTTGGCAAAGGGGCGTAAGCTTAAACCTTTCATTACAGAACTTACAGGAATCACGGAAGCAGATTTAGTGAACGGCGTATCTTCGGAACGTGCGGCACTAGGGATCTTGCGTTCGTTCATCGGTAAAGACGTAATCGTAGCACAGTTCGCTTCATTCGATTTGTCGTACTTGTGGCGTGATGAAGAAATGGATAACCCGTTCATTTGTACACGTTCTATGTCACACGCACTAGACCCGAAAGAAAAGGCGTCACTTGTGAATCTAGTAGAACGGTATGGGGTTAAGACCGGGGAAGCACACCGGGCTATGTCAGACGTTGAAATGACCGCAGAAGTATTCCAAAAGATGGTGCTTCGTTTGTTCGTAGAAGGACAGATTGAAAGCATTGAAGATATTTATAACGTCATGGTTGAACATGAACGTGGATTACCGTTCGTACCGAAATCAGCGAACGTTGTAACAATGGACGAAATCGAAATGAACCGGGGGAACAAATAATATGAAAATCAAATTCGAAGGCACACAAACGGTAGAACAACTAGGACACAACACTAAAGAAATCGTTGAAGGCGTCTTAGGTAAAATGGGCGTTGAGGAAACACCGAAAATTTCACGGGTGATTGTACAACTTGCGTTCGATACAGAACAGGGTGAACAATACCTTGTCACGGAACATGATGAAATGCTTCAAATGACGGCAGATCTTAATGAACATGGTTTCGTCGATTCTACGAAGGATAACCAAGACGAACCGACGGAAGATAAACGCCTATGGTCGCACGATAAGCTTATGGGGTTAGAACCGACACCGACACCAACGGAAGCAATTCCTTCAATGTACTTTGACGAGGAACTAGAGTTTATCGAAGAGTTTCCTATCAATTCTTCACTAACTCAAAAAGTGTTCGCAATCAAAGGTGAAGAAGAAAAGCTTGTCCGTTACGTCAACACAGAACTTGACGTGATTGTTGCAGAAGAAATTGTCGCACCAAAAGACGGTGAAGCTTAATGCGTGGATTACTAGCCGGGTTGACCTTAGTAGCCGCCGTAATCGGTATGTTCGTATTAGGTATTGGAATTTCATTAGTATTGTGGTATCTAATTACATTACTAATTATTAATGTAATGCAGTTGCTATCTTTAGACGCTTCATTACTCGCAGACAACCAAGCAATGATTGTAGTATCATTGACAATTGCCGGTATTCTTCTTCGTGGAATTACTAAGCGATAAAAGAAAGTAGGGAATTTTCCCTACTTTTTTCTTGTAATAGGGTTGTAATATCTAACCTAATGGGTTATTATTAAAAATGTAGCAAGCAAACATTTACAGTAATGCGGAAGGGGTAATTACATAATGAAAAAATTCTTTAAGTTCATCTTAATGTCTTTGGGGGCGTTAGTTCTTCTAATTATCGCCGTTGCAATCTTCGCCGGCGGTGGGGAAGAGGAAAAAGCAGTCGAGAAGGTGGGCGGTAACAACACAGAAGAAACCGCTTCTACGGAAGAGGAAGCACCGGCAGAAGACGAGATCTTCAAAGTTGGTGATTCAGTAAAAGTTGAAGGTGTTGTAGTCACTGTTCAAAAAGCAGAATACATTCCGGCAAGCGAGTATTCAGCACCGGAAAAAGGTAAAGTGCTTCAATTGACAGTAAACGCCGTGAACGAATCGGATAGCGAAATCTACTTCGATAGTTCTTCATTCAATTTGTACGATTCAGAGGGTAATTCATTAGAACAATACTTTGGTATCGACGGAATGGACGTTAGCGGCGACGTTGATAAAGGACGTAAGATTACGGGAACGATCACTTACGATGTACCGGAAGCTACGAACTACGAATTGATTTACAAACCTACGTTCTCATGGAAAGACACAAAAGTTACATTTGACATTCAACCACAATAAGGAAGAGGGCTAACGCCTTCTTCTTTTTTTGTGTTCTTTTTTGAATATTAGGAATCAAATTTAGACAAAATAAAAAGCCCCGGTAAGGGCTTAATCATTCGAAGATAACATTTCAATGCGATCTTGTTTTTGTGATGGTGTCATCATGTTTGGAAACTCTTCTTCTTCCTTTTTCCACGCCTTAACCTGTTCTTCATCGAAAGAAATTTCAATTAGTTCCGACAAATCAGTGATTCGTAACGCCGCCATTATTACGGCTAAGTGGAACAAGTTGATTGAATGTTTCTTCGCTTTTCCTATCTCACTAATCGTTGCTAAACGAAGCCCCGTCATTTGATGTAATTCAAGTGGTGTAACACCCTTCTTCGCTAGAATGTCATTCAGATTAATAGACATTTCGCATGGATACTTTTCTAAAACTTTCATTGGTAATTCAGAAGTAGCAATTCGATCTAAATAAACTTTTGCCATTATTAAAACCCCTCTTCGCTTTTATAGGTTAATTACATAATACACATATCCGTAAACCGTGTCAAATACACAATGTCACAAACGCCTTTCCGCTTCCCAACAGTAAGTAAGAAGCGATTGAAAGGATTGAATCACAATGAATGAAATTAAAGTGGCAATCGTCGGAAAGATCCGTGCCGGTAAAGACACGGTGGGCGATGTATTCAAAGAAACACAACGTTGTAAGCAATTAGCGTTTGCAGACGCAATTGGTGACGTAATCGAAACTTACTTCCCGGAAGCCGCTAAGTTAGGCAAGCCCCGGAAGCACTATCAAACAATCGGACAAACGTTCCGTTCGCTTGATTCGGGCGTATGGGTCAAACAACTTCATAAGGCATATGTACAAGCAAAGCTAGAAGGACATATGAACTTCGTTGTAACGGACTTACGACAGATGAACGAATATGACTACTTGAAGGGTCATGGATTCCACATTATTAAAGTCGTCGCAGATGACGAAGTACGAATCGAACGTATGCGGAAATCCGGTGATGTATTCAACGAAGAAGATCTTCTTCACTCGACAGAAGCACACGTTGACGCAATGCCTTGTGATTACGTGATTACGAACAACACGTCACTTAAAGATTTATATATCCAAGTACAGAAAATCGTGAACGACATTAAGGGGGTTAGTAAATGATGAAACATTTAGAATCACGTCAAATTGAAAACTATGATTATATCCGTGCGGCACAAAGCTTACAGGATTCATTGTTCTATCAACAACAACGGCAGGAACAAGTATGTAATGTTGGTTCGGACGGAATGGTAACGATTGAAATGCAACAAATGAAAATGACTTGCCACATTTCAGACTTACCGGAATTACTAACCACGTTTACGAAGGTGTCTATGTAATGGGTGCGGTGGCAGTTGACGTTCACGCAAAAGAACGGGCGTTAGAACAACGCTTCGACATTTACACAGAAGATGGGATTGCAGAACTTCTTACTTCGGTACATGAGGTTGGGGAACGCCGCTTCTTCGAAGGTGATTACGGGGCGTGTGATTTACTTGTCGATTTGAATAAAGCTTTTCAAGAAATTGAAATGACGGATAAACAGAAATATTGTATTTACTTCTACTACATCAAAGATATGAACCAAGCAGACGTTGTTAAGAACTTACGTAAGGTAGGAATCACGCTTTCACAACAGGGCGTAAGTATTAATCTTCGTAACGTTCATCAAAAGCTTGCAGAATACTTCAAACGGGGGAACGTTACAAATGACTAATGAAGAGTTGGAACAGAAGGTTAAGGATCTCGAAAAAGAAGCAAAAAACATGACGCCGGAAGAACGTAATGATTCAGTGTCTACTATTACAGAAGACTATTACAAAGCACGGGGCAAAATGCCTAACACCGGTTATTTAACACGGTTGTCTAACGTCATTCTAATTGACGAACTTTCAGACAGAACACCGGACAAGATTACAAAGAACGAATATCCGTTTCTATCGGAACGACAGGAAGAAAAGCGTGTGAAGCGTGAATTGTCGTTAGAAGATGACACGATCAATTTTCTAAATATGAAGGAACGTAAGAAAATGCCTTCCGCATTTAAGAAGCGAACACGCAATAAGGAAGATTAAGAAAGGGCGATACTATCAAAACACTAATAGCGATAACGGTAATTTTGGGGCAACTTGTGCCGGTGAAAATCAACGCACCGGAAGCAAGCCCCGACTACTTACCGTTCCAAGAAGAAATAGGACGTATTGAAGTAGAAGAGGGAATCGAAGTCATTGTAGAAGATAACAAGATTGTTGTTCGAAAAGAGGAAGAACCGGTTGTAGAGGAAGAGGAAGAAGAACCGCTTCCCGAACCGGAAGAACCGAAAGTAGTTCCGCTTCCTGCTTCAAATGAAGAAGCAGAAGTTGTTCCTATCCCGAACGCAACAGAAGAACCGGAAGTAGTTCCGCTTGATGAAGTGGAAGAAGATCCGGTAGAAGAGAAGCCCGAACCGGTAAAAGAAGAATCGGGCAATTGGATTGATTACGAGTTCACGCATTACACGGCGACGTGTGAGGGTTGTAGTGGAATCACCGCTACGGGCTATGACGTTCGTAACACGGCTTTCTATAATGGTATGCGAGTTATTGCCGTCAATCCGGCTATTATTCCGTATAACACGGTTGTAAAGCTTCGTTATCCGAACGGAACGGAAGAAACGGCAATTGCTTTAGACACCGGTGGGGCAATCCGGGCTAGAAGTAACTTAATTGATGTATTGGTATCAACTAGAGAAGAAGCACTTTCTAAAGGACGAGTACACGGACAAATTCAAATCATGGGGGCTAACTAATATGAAAACTTATCTTGCGGCAGGATTCTTTAACGAACGTCAACTAGCAGACGTGAAGGCAGTAGAAGCGATTCTTGAAGAAAACGGAATGGATTACTTTTCACCACGACAACATCAATTCGAAGAACTAGAATTTGGTTCGCTTGAATGGAGATATGCGACATTTGATAATGACGTTGAACATATCCGTGAAGCAGACGTAATGGTTGCTATCATTGATGAAGCATACGACAGTGGTACAGTTTGGGAAATTGGATATGCGTACAGTATCGGCGTACCGATTATCCTTGTAGACGTGACGGGATCAAACAAAGCGAACCTAATGCTTACAGAATCAGTAACGGCATATCTACACGGATTAGCAGAACTTTCATTGTACGACTTTAGCAAACGCCACGCAGTACAATTTGAAGGAGAAGTTATTTAAAATACTTCTTGCAATTACGCATTACCGGATATATAATAAACTCATAAGGTGATAAATTCACTTTGTTCATGTGTTTTGTGCCGGAACATAAAACTATGAACCACATAAGGCGTTTAACGATTACCCCGTTTCGCCTAGTGTATCTTTAGGAAAGGTGAAGTGTAGTGGCTTCACCTTTTTCTTTTGTCTAAATTATACTATTTACAGTAATGCGTTTATTTGATAGAATAGACGTATCAACACATAGGGGGCTTCAATCATGGAGAACACACAATACGAATTAGAGTTTGTACTAACTAACGGCGAAACAGTGGCGACAACAACGGAAGCAGATTCTTACGAAGACGCCGTTAGCTTCATTCAGCAAAAAATGTCTAACTACCTTCTTATTGATTTAGGCGGAATCATCTTACTAAAAGATCACATTGTAGCAATCCGTGTCTATGAATTAGACGAAGACGGGGAACGAGTTTATCCAACAGATGAAGATGAAGAATGAACGGGCTTAACCGCCTGTTTTTCTTTATTTAAAAGTTGAAGATTATTTTTCAAATAGTATTGACGTATTACCGTAAATAGTGTAATATTATAAATGTAAGAGGGAAACACGAACCGCTTACAAAATACACTAAGGAACGGGGTAATCAAATTGGCAAAGAAGAACAACAAGAAGAAGGGCAATCAAAAATGGGGCGTCATGACGTGGAAGGAATTGAAGCGTTACGCAGAAGACCACGGTTGGTATCATGACCGCACACGGGGCGATGACTTCATCATGAAGCACCCGGAACTAAAGGGGCTAATCACTGTAACGTATGGTAAGACTTACGTTAGGGCGTTGCTTCTCGATAACATCAAAGCCGTACATAACGGTGGGCGTACAGGACGTAGAACACACTAAGGAACGGGGCGGAAACGCCCCTTTTCTTATGCAATTTATTAATCACATTCCCTTGTGTTTGTTATTTTTATCCTAGTTCCTTCATATAATATGTACTAAATCACACACCCTTGTGATTAATAAAAAGATCGAACGTGTCACAATCTAAAACCGCTTTCCCAACAGTAAGTATAAAAGGGAAAAGGGGTTATTTGATATGTACTATCGAAAACGGACTGTTACCATAACCGACACTAAGACAAACAAACTATTAGAACAAGATGACGTGTACTTACCGAACCTATCAAGCATTATCGGCTTTCTTCGTGGTTCATGGAATCTCAACACGTATAACGATTGCTTCGGCGGAAAGAATCGAATTGGTGACGTTGACGGAAGTATTGAAGTTGACGGAAAACATTTGATGATCGAATTTAAGAAGTCACCGGAAGCGATGAATATAGGGCAAACGTTGAAAGCGTTGCGACTTGCTAAGTATTCCAACACACCTACATTATTCGTATTCGGTGCAACTGATAAACCGACGCACCGCCTTTATATCACGAAGGAACATACGGAAGGCGTTATGCCTAAATTGGTTGAAACCGATGAAGACGAGTTGAAGGCGTTCTTCCAACGTTGGTACACGGAAGCGAAACTAAAGAACCGGATTGACCGAGAAGAGTTGAATAAAGATATGCAGATAGCGAATAAGATTACGGGGGAATTGTCATAATGGAAAATCACGTATTCGGTGTTCAATACATCGTGCCTAACGAACCTACAAATGTACCACAACAGGAATTGATGAAGTTTGCACGAAAACGACTTATTGAATCGTTGAAGCAGTCGATCAATGAGAAGGTGACAATCACGGAAGCGGAAACGCATTTAGGCACGGAACTGAAAGCGGAAGTCGTCGTTCTTTCCTTAGAAGAGTATGAACATATGAAACGACAAATAGATGAATTTAATCTAAAGACAATTGCTTCTATACTCATTTAAACGAATCCGGGTTGAATAAGGATTTTCAAGAAGCATTGCGTATTACCGTAAGTAATTGTATATTGAATGTAGTAAGAAACAATTACATGAAATGGGGTAATTAAGCATGACACCAACACTATTAAAGAAACTCTTTGAAGACCCGGAATTTTATAAGTACGCACTTGAAAAGATCGACGGTAAGTTAGTTCTTAGTGAGTTAGAACCGTGGGAAGAATCGGACAAGTTTTCTATGACCGGCACACTAAAAGAACTTTCTTCACACGTCAAAGAAATTATGCACACGGAAACAATCGTATATGACCAAACACAAGAAGCGGCTTATCTTATCTATAAAGGTGAAGCATATCTTGTTCCCGGAACTTACGAACGATACCCGGAACAGGAAGTTTGCGAAGCGTGGGCGTTGCGAGATTTAGAGAAATGAGGGGTTTCCGCCCCTCTTAATTTTTATTGAATTATTGAATATTATTTTTCAAATAGTGTTGACGTATTACCGTAAATGGTGTATTATTATAAATGTAGACGGGGTTACAACACACCGGCTAACAATACACTACAAAGGGGTAATCAATCATGACAAACTTACAAAACGCACTTAACAAAGAGGGCTTCACATTCGCCGCTAAGGAATTTAACATTCCTGCTAAGTTCTTCGATAAAGTCGAAGATATGTACTTAGAAGGTGATGACGAAGAAGAAGCGGCGGTCTTCACGATCCGCAACGGTGAACATTCTATCTCATTCTCGAAATTCTTCGAAGGTGAGTTCGCAATGTTCGACGGCGAATCTTCTTCTTACTCTTCTAAGAAGTCACTAGCACGTAAGGCGTTAAACGCTTTGCTAGAAGGTGACTTCGAGAAGTTCGAAGAATTAATGTAAGAGGGGCGGCGAAAGCCGCTTCCTTACTTTTATCAGATACCAACACTAAAGGGGAAAATCAAAATGACTAAATTCAATAAATACGACGTGTTAGGCAAGCCGCTTCCGATTATTAGCGTAGGAGAAACGGACGAAGGATTCATTGTAATTGAACAAGACGAAGACGACGATACAGGCAACATTATGGGCGTTCTTGATACATTGGAAGAAATGGTTGAGTTCGTCAAGCAAGGTTATAAATCAGACACAATGGTTATGGATCGTAGCGAGATTGCAACCTACGTCATTCACAATCACGAAGCGTATCTAATTTCACACCGTGAAGAAGGTATTAATCAATTTGTAATTGACGCATGGGAACTTCACGACTTAGAGGGAAACAAGCTTTAATTTGAAATAACCTTATCCAACACCAACAAACGCAAAGGGGCTTTTATTATGAAACAAACTTACCGATTCCGGGGCGGTTATTATAACGTTCCCCAACCACTACTACAATTGATTGTAGGCAGACCGTATGAAGCGGAAATTGCGAAAGATACGGCAGTCATTAAAGCCGGTTCAAATATTGTAATCTCGCTTGACGACTTCAAGAAGTATTTTGCGACAGAAGACGATTATTTACGCCGGACAATCGAACCTAGTTACATTACCGAACCTATCGTTAAAATGACGAAGAAAAAGGCGGCTTCTAACGAATCGACACGTACAACCATTCATAAAGTTGAAACTCAACGCAATACAGAAGGCAGGATTTCAACCGAAATTGACGAATTACAACAAATGACCCTGTTTTAACTAGAAAGGCGGCTATTCATTTAGTCGTCTTTTTAATGTCAGTGAACATGACAAATTTGTTAGAAAAGTTTAATGTCATATCTACTTGTAAAGATCCCTTTCAGTTAGCTTATTTACTGTAAACATAACAGTTACTTAAACGTATATCTAAACTTAATATATAATCCCCTACCGTTAAGAACGTCCACTTAACTATCCCTAACGTTCCTTAACGATTCCTAAACTCACTAACGTAATTGACGTAATAAGCGTTAAATATAAACGTTATGTTTAATCGTTAATGAATAGTTATGGATATAAGGGGATCTTTTTTTATGCCTATTTTTACACATTCCCTTGTGATTAATAACGGGTTATTTGACGTTAAATATAGGGGTTATTTTATAGGGTATATGACATTACGTTAAGGACTGTTATTTACGTTATATTATTGTAATAAAAGTACATTAGTAATTAGTGTTGAATCGCTTTGTTAATATGATCCGTGCGTTAGGTACTGTATATTAGCGAAGACTAAAAAATTTTAAAGGAAGGTGTCACAAACTACCATGAAACGAGGATTAAGCACGACGCAGAAAAAAGTATGTTTAGAGTTGGTGCAACAAGATATTACAGGGAAGAGTATTGCGGACATTGCAGAAGAGTACGGCGTTAATGAACGCACTATTTACCGGTGGAAGAATGATGTAGAGTTTGCACGGGAATTAGAGAAGCAGACAGACATTGCTATGAAGGCGTTCTATGCAGAATCTACACATAAGCTTAAATCCCTTGTACGACACGGCAATAGTGAACAAGCAGTATTAGGGGCTATTAAGTTAGTCATGCAATCACAAGGCAAGCTACGTGACGTTACGGAGATTGACGCAACAGTGAAGCAGGACATTAAGAACGCAGGACTTACTAAGGAAGACTTGGACGCATTAGAAGACTTACTGAAATGATCGAATACTCTTGACGTTATGAATCCATTGTGATTTGTAGCGTCTTTTTTATTTGTCTACACATTCCCTAAAACATTGGTTAAAGGGAAGATTGAACAGGGAAATTAGAACCGCATAGCATAGCCGTTTATTTTTCCCTTAAACCCTTCCCAAAAGTAAACGGGAATTTAGGGCAGATTTCTTTAAATTGTCAGAATCTTTTGTACAATCAGACCCCGGTACAGGGGGAAGGGGGTAGCACCCCACCACACACAAGCCCCGAAATAAATTTGTGTCGGTTAAAATCCATACCGGAAATTATTCCCAACGAAAAGGACGGTAAAATAAAATGAAAAATATTATTCAAAAAGTATTGACGTATTACCGTAATTACTGTAATATATTAATTGTAAGGCAGTCACTTACAACCACTACAAATTACAAGAAACGGGGTAATCAGAAATGACACAATTTGAATCACGCAACGGACGGACAATCACAGAGGGGCAACGGGTTAAGGTTTACCGGAATCTTCATAACGGTAAGTTCTCCATACAGGACGCTAAGACAGGGTTGGTTCTCGGATATTCGGACAAGGTGAAGTTGACAGACGTTAAATTTAAAGTCAACGAAGCAGGACGCCGCCGGGTCATACAGGAACAACGGAAAAACGTCCACGCCTTCTTAGTCGGAAACTTCGCAGGACACGACACGGAAGAACGTAGCGAACCGATTTACTACAATCCTTACAAGGTATCGAAGTTCACCAAGCCGGACGGCAACGCAATAGAGGAAGCCGGGCAAGCGGTACTAGACGAAGGAAGAATATACGCATGACGGAAGGGGGCTAACGCCCCTTTCTTTTTTTGTCTGAAATGATCGAGTCCTTTCCGATATGTCAAGGGATATTTTCAATAAAATAAATTGAATATTATTTTTCAAATATGCTTGACGTATTACCGTAAATGATGTACCATTATAAATGTAGAAGGGGTTAGCAAACGCCGCTACAAATACACTAAAGTAAAAGGGGTAATCAAGCATGACAAAGACATTCAAGGTAGAACTTACGGCAGGTAACACGGTAGAGGTTGAACCGGTATTGAAGGTATGTGTAAATGGGAATTGGTCATATGAGTTCTTCACACAACCGATTGCAGACGTGGACGGGCAGGAATACGACACATTCCGAGTGTTCGACAACGGACAAGTAAGCGGCACACTTTCAGAATCATATTACGTATACGATGAAATCTCACACGAATTTGTAGACAGTGACAAGCTTTATCGTGAAGCGGTTGAACGTGATGACGAGTTCGAAGACCATACAGAATTTGCACTTGCAGAGTTTGCAAGCGAAGAGGATTGACCGGAAGGGGGCTGACGCCCCTTTCTTTTTTTGCGTTCCCCTCGATCCCTTCGCAGTCTAGTTTGTCAAGGGATTTCAACTAAAAAAGAAATTGAAAAATATTATTCAAATATGCTTGACGTATTACCGTAAAGGGTGTAATATAATAGATGTAAGGCAGTTACTTACACCACTACAAAACAACGAAACGGGGTAATCAGAAATGTTCAACATTTACGTAACAAACTTAGCGAAATACAATCAAGGAATCTCTTCCGGGAAGTGGTTAGAACTTCCGATGGACGAAGACGAACTTCAAATGGAATTGAAATTGATTCTAGGCGAAGATGAAGAATATGCGATTCACGATTATGAAGCACCGTTCCACATCGGGGAATATGAAAGCATTTCACGAATCAACGAGATTGCGGAAGAGGTTGAGAGAAGCGGCGTTGATTCGGAAGTATTGGACGCAATCGCCGGGGCGTTAGGGTCAATCTTCGACGCAATCGAAACGGTGAATAACGGTGATTATCACATTTGGGAAGCGGAAAGCATGGAAGAGGTAGCACGGCAACATTACGAAGAAACCGGAATGGTGCGAGAGATTGAAGAGAAGCTTCCCCACCTTGTGAACCACATCGACTATGAATCAATCGGGCAAGAAATGGATTCAGTCGGAACATATATCGAGTTCGGTAAGAAAATCATTCAAATCAATAACTAAAGGCACGGGGCTAAATGCCCCGGCTTTTTTTGTACCTCGATCAATTTTCTTTTGTATTTTTGAATATTATTTTTCAAATATACTTGACGTATTACCGTAATTAGTGTAATATAGTAATTGTAAGAGGGAAACACAAACCACTTACAATACACTACATGAAACGGGGTTCACAACATGGCAATCACAACATTTAATCACGAAGCATACCGGAAACGGGGCGGATTCAAGGGAACGGAATATCTCGAATATCTCGAAGCCCAACACGCACACTACCAAAAGCAGTTCGACGAGATAACGGCAAACGGCGAAGCAGGGATAGAAAACCCTAGCGACTACTTCACACTAGGGAAGCGGCTACGGCGGTTAGAAGCGGACATAGCGAAGCAGAAGCGGCAGTAAGAAGCGGACGGGGCTAACCGCCCCGGCTTCCCTTCTGAAATGATCGAAATGAATTGAAAATAATTATTCAAAAACTATTGACGCATTACCGTAAATAGTATACAATTATATTTGTAAGGTAGTTAAACACTTTACAAACCACTACATGAAACGGGGTAATCACAATGTTAGAAACGATCAAAAAGCAGTCAGTATTGAAAGCGGTACGGGATAACGGGGAATGGACGGGCTACATAGCACCGGATAAGGTAGCGGCTTACCAAGTGAATAACGGTTGGTGTATCGGTCATCAAATCACAATCACAACATTACCGGACGGACGCTACGCCGTCGTACAGTTCCAAACGGAAAGCTTCACGCTATTAGAAGACTTCCTAGACGGGTACAAGCATTGGAATTGTAACTATAATCTAGGTTATCGGGTTCGCTTTTGGCAGGAAGCGGAAGCGGCTTGACCGGGAACGGGGCAGAAATGCCCCGGCTTCTTTTTAAAAATAAATTGAAAAAGATTATTCAAAAAGTATTGACGTATTACTGTAAACGGGTTATACTTAGTATAGAAAGTCAGACAAGGAAGGGAAGCGGCGGTTCATGAGAGAGTTATACAAAGCATTGTCAGCGTTAGGAGATCTTACAACATTGTTTAACAAAGGTGTTGGGGCGTTCGCTAAACGTCAAGTAAACAAGCAAGCACACAAGGCAACGGCTAAAGCTATGCGGAAGTTTTGGGGCTAACCACTACTAAGAGAAACGGGGTAATTAAAAATGACATATCCAAAACCGATTGAAGCGGACAAGTTACCGGAAGAAGTTAAGAAATCATTGCGGATTCAGAACGTCCGGGGTTGGACGAAAAACAACCGTGTCAAATGGACGCCTAAAGGGAACAAGTCATGGTTAGATACAAACGTCGCAATCATCGTTCACCAACTAGAGAACGGAAGCTATGTGATACTAGATAGATATAACTTTTAAAAGTCGGGGAATGATCCCGGCTTCTTTTTTTGTTTATCGTGTCACAATTTTCTGTCAATTTCCCAACTGTAAATGAAGACTACTTTAGGGGGAATGATTAGACGATGTACACCGAATCAATTACACATTATGATTCGCCGCTAGATGAACCGGTTATTGAAGTCGTGTCTTATAAGCTACGTAAGGACGGTACGAGATACAAGCGTCCGCACTCTTCGATAGCGTACACACAAAACGTTCGTGTGAAGCGGTGTTCTAAGTGTGACAAGTGGAAAGGGTTTTATGTGGGCTTCCGTGATGATCGCTATACAAAGGACGGCAAGCACGGTTCTTGTAAATCATGTGAAGCGGCTTATTTCGCAAAGTATGACCGCACCGAACAGGGGCAGAAGCGGTTCAAGAAGCGGCTTAAACTTGAACAGTCAGTTGAGAAAGCCGCACCGGAATACAAAGAAGAGTTACGCCGCCGTTTCGGATATGCTTGTGCCTTCACCGGGGAAAGTGGGGATATTGTCTTAGACCACGTTCTACCTATTTCGTCGGTCATGGTTACAAAAGAGGTGGGGAACTTACTTCCGATTTCTGCAAAGCTAAACCGACAGAAGCGGAATAGAAGTGTTTTTGAATTTGTCGAAGAGTTAGATCCCTTCTTACAACACCGATTCTATACGTTCATTCTGCCGTTCCTAGCGAGTGAAAACGGAATGACGGAAGCGGAATATATCGAACACATGAGAGAAGCCGTAAAATAATTTGCGGTTTCTTTTCTTTTTGTGTTGATTTTGGGAATCCTTTTTGGTACTATACTTATAGAAGGTAATTACAGTAAAACGTAAACGAAAGAAACGGGGTAATTAATCATGACTGTATACGGATATGCACGGGTAAGTACGAAAGATCAAAACTTAGGACGACAAACACACGCATTAGCGGAAGCCGGTTGTGAACGGATCTTCGAAGAGAAGAAGACCGGAACGAACCGAAACCGGGAAGCGTTAAAGGAACTACTTGAAACGTTACAACCGGGCGACAGTGTTATTGTTTTGGAAATCAGTCGTGTGTCACGTTCTACGAAAGACTTGCTAGACATTGTAAACGAAATAACCAACGCCGGGGCGAACTTCAAATCAATTAAAGAAGCGTGGTTAGATACGACTTCCGCACAAGGCAAGTTCTTACTTACGGTATTCGCCGGTTTGTCGGAACTCGAACGGGATCTAATCAGTGAACGCACCGTAGAGGGGTTGAACAATGCCCGTCGTGAAGGTAAGGAACTAGGACGCCGCCGCACGTCGAAGGCGAAAAAGGATTTAGCGGTCAAACTTTGGTTAGAGAAAGAACACACTATCCCACAAATCACGGAAGCAACCGGCGTTAGTAAGTCGGTATTGTACCGGGAATTGAAAGAACGGGGCTTGAAATAAAGCCCCTTGCCACTTACGGTAATATGTATTATAATCTAGTTATCAATTACATTAGTAATTTAATTAGTAATTCCGGCACGAACTACACTACGAATGAAAAGGGGTTATCATCATGCTATCAAAAGTTTACCACGGTCTACACAACTATTTCGGGTTGGAAGAGGGAAGCGGTGACGCCGCATTATACTTCTTCACCACCGGCTTTATGTCGGTTGTCATCTTCTTTCAAATCTTGTTTCGTTTTGTGGACGGGTATTGATCCCCGTTCTTTTTTATTTCAAAAATAATTGAAAAAGATTATTCAAAAACTATTGACGGATTACAGTAAAGAGTTTATTATAATAAATGTAAGGCAGATCAAAACCACTACAAACACACTAAAGGGGTAATCACAAATGACAAACGTAATGAAAATGACTAACGAACTTCATAAACTATTCGACGGATTTAACAATCACATCTTCGGCGGCGAACTTCCAACACCGGCAATCACAATCGAATCTAAGAACAACAAGAACGCTTACGGTTGGTGTTCGGTAGACGCAATTTGGAAAGGTGAAGAAGTAGAAGTTCATGAAATCGGAATGGCAAGCGAACACATTAACCGCCCGTTCCTCGAAACCGCTACTACATTGCTTCATGAAATGGTTCACCTTCACAACGCATTGAACGGAATCAAAGACACTTCACGGGGCTACACGTACCACAACAAGCGGTTCAAACAACAATGTGAACTTCACGGAATGGAATACACTGTAATGACAACACCGTGTGAAAAGAACGGGTGGAACAAACCGAACTTGACGGATCACACAAAGGAATTAATTGCGGCACTTCAAATTGATGAATCAGCTTTCACAATTGCCCGGACAGACTTCACGGGAATGAAAGCACAAAAGAAAAAGACAACGTGGAAATGGGAATGTGGGTGCGGTCAAATCGTTCGTTCGACTAAACCGGAAGTGAATATTGTATGCGGCGATTGCGGCACACACTTTGAGAACGTGGGGTAAATCCTCACGTTTTTTGTTGCTATATAATTCGTATTACTGTAATATGTATTTAAACGAACAGAAAAGGGGGTACATTGCTTTGGAAAGTACATTTAGGGCATTGGTATGTAAGGTAGGAGAAACGCCGTATGCGGACAATATGACGTTTGAGAAGGCAAAGGAATTAATGAACGGGGCTTATATTGAAACCGCACCGATTTTCTATGACCGCCGGGATCTTTTGGTTCTTTGTGACGAAGAGGGGAAACTGAAAGAGTTGTCGCCCAACTTCGCTATACAGGGTGATTACATCGCCGGTAATTGCGTGATTACAAAAACAGAAGGCGGCGAATTTGTGGATCTATCCGACGATGAATTAACCGGGCTAATTGGTTACGTTCTCGCACACAAGGTTTCTAAATAACGAAGAGTAGGGGCAGTTACGCCCCTGCTTTTTTATTTATTTATCACAAGTTAGTGAGTTATTAACCACAAGTTATGTGGTCTATCTACCACAAGATTTGGGGTGTAACAATAACCATATAACAATAACCATATAACTATATCTATTAAATAATAGAGAAGCATTAACAATCACAAGATATGTGAACAATAATTATAGGGCTTTAAGGTATGAATCCCCTTTACTCTTCTTCATACGTTCTATGTGGTTATTGTAATTCACTTCAAACTTATCAACCGCCGCACGGCGACGGGCTTCATAAATTTGTGTGTCGTATTCGGTATTGTCGATATACGCTAGGCGTTGATGAAATGCAATAAGATCTAATATGTCGAACGTCGCACTATACGTAGGAGAATCAATCTTGTCATACGTCAATAGTTCCGCTAAATAGTCTTTCATCATTTCTTCTAAAGGTTCATAACGTGCTTCAATTAGCGGCAACTTATGATAGACACGGAAGAAATCATAAAATTCTTCGTACAACAGTATTGTAATTTCATCATTTTTAATTGGCACAAGTGGGATAGCAGTTCCCGGAATGTCATTCAACCACTTCCGGGCAACCATTGCTTTGTGAAAAACTTGTTCGTCCGTATGAAACTTAGCTTTGTTCATTTGGAATTACCCCTTTCAACATATCCATAAAGACGGCGTTAGATTTTTCAACCACGGCTTCATAACTACCGTGTTCCGAAGTCTTATCTTTTAACCATTGTTCAACTTGAATTTCAATATCAAGAATGTTCTTGCTTGTTGTCGATAGGGTGACGCCTGTATCTTGTTCAAAGTATGCGGCAACGTCTACATATTCGGTTTGCAACTTCTTAGATAGTTCTTCATACGTCTTGTGTGCTTCCCTGTCAGCTTCTACGGCTTTTGTGATACCGAACTCTACGTTTCCGCCTTCGGGCTTCTTAGGGGCGTTTTTGTACGTCTTAGACGCATTACCGTTTAGGGCATTACGGAAAATAGTGTTAGCGTAAGCATATAACTTAGAATCGTCGGTACACTTATCATTGATTACTTGAATCTTATCAATAATCACGCCTTCCGGTAACTGTTTTAACTGTTTATTAACAATCGGACGTAGTACCTTTTGACGTTCTTCTGAAACAAGTGTAAGTGCGGCTTCTACTTCGTCACTAAACAGGATCGGTTTTTCATTTGGAACGGGCTTTGGTGCTTCGTTCTTTTTAGCTTTTGATTTTCCCGACACAACATCTTTAAACATTTGAACAATGTTTACTTTCTTTCCTGCCCGAACGTCTTCTACGAAACGCCCCAACAAGTTTAAAAGCGGTGCAACATTGTATGTATTCTTACGCTTGTCTAAACCTTCGTATTTACCTTTTTCGTTGATGAACAAACCACATTTTACAATATCGCTTACCGCTTGTGTTACGGCACGTTTCGAAACTTCGAACTTTTCAGCGAGTAGTTCATGTGAAGGGTACGGGTTTTTTTCATCATGCTTGTACGTGAGAATGTCAAAAGCTAAAGTGATCCGTTCCATTGACAAAATGTTTGCGTCTGAAAGCTTACGCATGAACAAAAACACCTCATTCGGTAATTGAATGAAGTTCTTTCCGCTTGTTAGTACCTCTATGTCGTCATAAATAAGGTTGATAGTTTGCACGATAAATTCCCCTTTGTGTTTGTATTTTAGTGTGCCGGAAGACCTTTATATATTGGTCTGAAAAACTTGTAAGAACCCTTTGTAGAACGCCTATTACTTAGAAAAGGATTATCTAATAATAGATTTTACGGTAATCCGTATAAAAAGTAAAGCGAAAAAAGGGGGTAGTTTCCGGTTGGATAAGGTTGTACGTCTTACGCCTACCGTAAAAGGTAAAAGCATTGAAGAATTGAATAGCGAAAAAGTGCGACTTCAAGCCGTGTTAAAAGACGTGCTTTTAAAAATGCGAAGCGGCGAAGAGGTAGACGAGTTTTTAATCGAAACCCTTCCCGAATTAAAAGAACGCTTAGAATACTTAACACGGGTTACAAGATCACATGAAGACACTTTGTTTTTCATGTACGAATATTTTTCAGATGAACGAAACCCGGAAAATGAAGGCAACATTATTCCGGCAGGGGTAACAATTGATGACGCCCCGGACTTTCACCACACATTAGCAAACCATTTGAACGTGCTTTCAAACGATGAAATCACGAAGCGGCTTGCGTGGTCTGTTCCACGGGGTCACGCTAAATCAGCGTATCTATCAAATATGTTCCCGGTTCATCAGTTAGTCTTCGGTTTGCGACGATACATCATCATTGTATCAGAAACACTATCAATGTCACGGAAGTTTTTGGAATGGGTAAATGACCAACTGAAATTTAACCAAAAATTACGGGCGGACTTTGGGGAATTAGTCGGAAACGTCGCACACAAAGATTTAAAAGATAATGCAGATTCATTCGAAACCGTAAACGGTTGTTTTGTACAAGCGTCCTCTATCGGGGGTCAATTGCGAGGCAGTAGGTACAAATCATTTCGCCCCGATTTGGTCATTCTCGATGACCTAGAATCTTCCAAAAATACCAACACTTTGGAATTAAGAACTAAAAACGAAGAGTGGTTTAACAAAGTTGTTATGCCTATGGGTGATGTACAACGAACCGCCTTTGTTTACATGGGAACGTTGGTTCATGCTACGGGCTTGCTTCCGTCGGTATTGAAACGGGCGGACTTCGACGGGAAAATGTTTTCTGCAATTGTCGAAGAACCGGAACGGCAGGATTTGTGGAATGAGTACGAAGAGATTTACCGCAATCAAGATAATGAGAATCGTTTAGAAGACGCTATCCGCTTCTATGAAGACAATAAAGAAGAAATGGATAGAGGGGCAAAAACACTTTGGAATGATCGCTTCCCTTATTACAAATTGATGATGGAAAAAGTCAATATCGGTTCACGGGCGTTCGGTAGTGAGTTCTTGAATAAACCGATTGACGACGAAACGGCGGTATTCAAAAGTTCATACTTCCTTTGGTACGACGATAAAGATTTATTTGACGCTAACGGCAGATTCCTTCCGCTTGATGTATTCGGCTTTTGGGATATTGCGGTAGGTAAGAACGCAAACAGTGACTATAACGCAATCGTGACGCTTGGGCGTGATAGACGTACCGGCGTTATTTATGTTTTGGACGCATGGGCGAAGAAGTGTCCTATGCACGAAGCATTACGAGTAGCGGAACAAAAGGTGCTTGAGTATGAACATAAGATCTTCGGTGTCGAAACCGTACAAGCACAGTACGATATGTTCCGGCAGTTGAAAGAAAACGCCACGAAGAAAGGATTCTACAAGACACGCTTTAAGGCGGTCAATCCACGGGGCAAGAAAGAAGAACGAATCATGCAGTTAGAACCATTGTTTGAGAATGGAACAATTCGCATGAAGCAAAATCAGCGTTTGTTGACGGAACAATTACAACAGTTCTTGAACCACGACAACGACGACTTGCCGGACGCTTTAGCGTCTTGCGTTGACTTGATGGGGGCTAACCGCCGCCGGACATATTACAGAAAACCTTCGGGGCTTTAAGCTTCGGGGGTTTTATTTTTGAATAATGAGATTCAAGGGGGAACAGATTAATGACTTATTTTGCACGGGGCGAATATTTTCCGCCGGTGGAACATGAAAGCCGTATCACTCGATACAAAGAAAACAAAAAACTATTTATGGGGAATCATTGGGATATTTTCAGACAACACGATAAGACGTTGACGCATGAACAAAAGAATATGCTTTATGTATCAGTCAACTTCCCTTCGTTGATTGCAAAGAAATCAGCAGATTTTCTTTTCGGAGAAGACGCTTCTTATAGTGCCGGTAAGGGTGACAACTCAACGGAACAAGAACGTATGGACGAATGGGCGGAGAAGAACGACTTATCTATTGTGAACTACGAAATGGCGTTGTCTAACGCATATCGTGGCGACGCTTTCTATAAAGTTCGATACGGACAGGAACACGGCGGCGACTTACCAAAAGAGTTTGATCCGTACCGTGTCATCATCGAACGACAGAACGCAGAATATGTTTTCCCGGAAACGGCAGTAGGCGACGCAAACAAGATTGTTGCTTATCATATCGCCGTACCACATCAACCGGATAAATCTAAAGAACTTTGGGATTTGATTGTCGAATCACATTACGCCGGTTACATCGAATATTCTAAGTTTGAAATGCGTCCTATTAACTACAATATGGACGGGGAAGTAGTTAGCTTTAAGATTACGGCAGAATACCCGGAAGAACGTTACTCGGTCAATACGGGCGTTCCTATGCCGCTTGTCGTACACGTACCGAACTATTCCGTAGATGACGCTTGGGAAGGTATCGACGACATTACAGAATTGCGTCCACTTCTCGATGAAATCAATAACCGATTGTCGCAGATCGCTTCGATTCTCGATAAACATAGTGACCCGGCACTAGCCGTTCCGTATGGCAGTCTTCAAGAAGACGTTGACGGAAACCCTACGTTCCGTGTTGGTATGGATAAAGTATTTGAAGTGAACGGTAAAGACGACGTAATCCCGGAATATATCACATGGGACGGGAAACTTTCAGACGCATTTATGGAACTTGATAAGTTGGTGCAATACATTCTTGTTGTAGCGGAAGTGCCGGAAGTTGCTATCGGTAAAGGTGATTCGGGTACGTCGGGAAGTTCGGGGCTTGCTATTAAGTGGCGTATGAATAGTTTGTTGGCAAAGGTAAACCGGAAGCGGCAGTATTTCAACAAAGGTTTGAAGTCAGTATTTATGCTTGCACAAATGCTTGAAAAGGCAGTAGGAAAAGCAGATTACGAATACTTCACACCGGTTATCAAGTTCCGTGACGGATTGCCAAAAGATGAAATGGAACAAGCTAACATTGTTGCAACTCGTACAGGCGGTGCGGTTACTATGTCGCAGAAAGCCGGGTTGATGTATCTTGACGGTCTTACGGAAGAACAGGCAGAAGCAGAACTTGAACGAATCAAAGAAGAACAAGAATCTTCTATGTCGTCATTCGCTTCACCGTCGATCTTCAATGAGGAAGAGGAAGTCGAGGAAACCACGGACGAAGTGGTAGAGGAAGTCGAAGAATAAGGGGGCTTTTAAATGTCAGTCAGAAAAGTTCCCGAACCTAAGTATGATAAAGACGTGAAAAAAATCACGTCTTATTATGCTAAGGCAAGGGATTTAATTATCGTTGAACTATTGAAGCACGTCGAAACCGGAAGCGACGCTATTAAGATTAATCAACAAGCTTCGTTACTTCGACAAGTGGACGTGATTCTACGTGATTTGAATGTTACGGTTCAACAAACAATTGAAGAGGGCATTTTACAAAGCTATCAAGAAGGACAAGCGGCACTTGCTTATTCCGTGGGGGATTTTAAAACCATTTCGGAAGCGGCGGAAGGTGTCGCCTTTTCTTTGTTAGCAAAAGAAGCGGTTGACGCAATCATTGCAGATACCTTCGATGACCTTCTTTCCGCTACGAATCTAACGTCACGGCGAATCAAACGGATCGTGCGGCAAACAGTCGCAGAAAAAATGCGGCTAGATATGGCACGGCAAAACGGACTAGCCGTTATGAAATCGAACATTGCGGAAGAACTTACGAAGAAGGGCTTTTCTAAGACGGTGAAAGAAGAAGGTTTCGTAGGAATTGTTGACCGCAAAGGGCGTAAGTGGGAATTAAACCGCTACGTAGAATTGGTTGTTCGGACGAAATACAAACACGCACGTTTTGAAGGAATCCGAAACGAAGCGGCAGAACGTGGGGTTGATTTAGCAGTAATCAGTTCACACGGTGCAAAGGACGCTTGTAGCCGCTACGAAGGAATGATTATCAGTATGAACGGGGCAACGAATGGTTATCCTACATTGTCGGAACTACGTAAAGGTAACGCAATCTTCCACCCGAACTGTAAACACACAATCTACCCGATTCGTGATACATCGCTTCTAAGTGATGAAGAAAGAGAAGTTTCACGTAAATTGACAGAAAATTATAACAATTCGTAAGTTTTACTTGTATAAAGGTTGGTCAGTGGGGCTAATACGTAGAAACAAGTTATGCCGCTATTATCGGTGTAACTTGCTTTACTTAATAACCTATCGTGGCGTTGCACGTAAAAAACGAAGTAGGGAAGGGGAAAATATTTATGTCAGTTAAGAATCGTTTACCACTTGAATTGAACTTGCAGTATTTCGCAGAATCATCTAACCCGGAAGGCGGCGACGGCGGCACGGACGGCGGTAGCAAAGAAACACCAAAACAGGAATCAAAAGAAAACATGATCCCTAAATCACGTTTCGATGAAGTGAATACGAAGTACAAGGAAATGGAATCACAACTTTCACAAATCATGAAAGAACGTGAAGAACAAGAACAAGCACGAATTGCTAAAGAGAAAGAGGAAGCAGAAAAGCGTGGAGAGTATGAAAAGCTTTATCATGAAAAAGCTAAAGAAGCGGAATCACTTCTTGCATATCAAGAACGTGCAACAGAACTTGAAACGTTGATTAACTCAATGGTCGAATCGAAGCTTTCAACTATCCCGGAAGATTATCACGATCTTATTCCGTCGAACTTAACGCCGGAAGCAAAACTTGATTGGATTTCTAAAGCGGAAGCAAAAGGGATTCTTAAAGCGAAAACGGACGAAGTAGAAATCGGAAAACGAACGAATCCTAAATCAGATTCGAAGCGTGACACATCTACTATGTCAGCTATGGAAAAACTTTTGATGGGCTACGGTCGAAAATAACAAACATTTTAGCGAATAGCACTTACCGGAAACGGTGGGTGCTTTTTTAATTACAAAAATTTATTGAAGAGGTGGAAACATAATGGCTTTAACATTGGCACAAGCCCGTTTGTATAGCGAAGATACGCTTCAAGCAGGTGTTATTGAAACAATCGCCCGTGAATCGGCGGTAATGGAAATGCTTCCGTTTATGGAAGTGTCGGGTAACTCATACAAGTACAATCTTGAAACAGCACTTCCAACAGTTGCGTTCCGTGATGTAAATGAAGGGTACACGGCTAACGAAGGTACTATCGAACAACGTGTCGAAGGACTCGTAATTCTCGGTGGTGACGTAGACGTTGACCGCTTCGTAGTTCAAACGAAAGGTGACGTAAACAACATTCGTGCTATTCAAACAGAAATGAAAGCGAAGGCAGTTGCTAACACGTACACACAAGGTTTCTTCAAAGGTGATTCGGCTACGGATTCTAAATCGTTTGACGGTTTGGACGTTCGTCTTGCAGGAACAGAACAAGAAATCAAGTTTACAGAAGGCGACAAGCTTATCGACAAGCTTCATGAATTACTTGACGCAGTTATCGGCGGTGCGGACGTTATGTTCATGTCTAAGAAAGTTCGTCGTGAACTTCAAAAGGCACTTGAAGGACAAACGCACTATATTCAAGTTGGTAAAGATGAATTTGGTCGTACAGTAGAAATGTTCGGTGACGTTCAAATCCGTACTGTATCAGAACTTGTTCTTCCACAAGGCGACATTTACGCAGTTAAGTTCGGTGCTATGCAATACGTTGCAGGACTTACAAACGGCGGCGTGAACGTTCGTGACTTGGGCGAACTTGATACACTTCCGGTCTTCCGTACTCGTATTGAGTTCTATTGCGGTCTTGCAATGTTCAATCCGAAAGCGGCGGCACGTCTTACGGACGTACTCGCACCGGCGGCGGCAGTCTAATTAAATAAAGGTGATTAACGGGGTATGGGATTAGTTTCCCGTACCCCACTTTTTTTGTATCTAAAAACACAATGGGGGTAATTTCATGTACACAGTAAAGACAAAAGGACGAGGATTCGCAGGAACACGGGCAGGGGTTAAATTCTCAATGGGCGTAGGTAAATTTGAGGACGAAGCATTAGTCGAAGTGTTCGAACGTTTGGGCTACACGGTGGAGAAACCTAAAGTTGAAAAAGAAGTTTCAAAAGAGGAAGCACCTAAGAAGCAGACGACACGAAAACGTAAACCGGCGGCTACAAAAGACAAAGAATAAGAGGTGATGAACGGTGCTTGAACAAGTAAGAACATTCATCAACGCTAACATTCTATTTTCTGATTTGTGGGATTCAGCAGACGAAGCAAAGAAGCAGAAGGCAGTCAATAACGCTTTGATCCGTTTATTGAATTACTACGGTCAATATGATGAAGATACAATCCCGGCAGAAGCGGTGGCGTATCAAGCGTTGTGGTTATTACAAATTGACGATTCTTTCCGACGTGCGGAACAGGGCGTAACGTCAATCAGTGTTAGCGGCACTTCGATTTCCCTTTCACAAATTGACCGTTCGATTGCACCGGACGTTATCAGATTGTTAGGGCGGCGAATCGGTCGCTATGATTTGAAGGTTTCGGACACATACCGACACCGGACAAATCCGAAATACGCTAAGAGAGGGTTTTAATTATGTCTTTGGGGTTTTTACCTTTGAATCAAACGGTTATTGTGCGGCGTTCCGAACTTGACGAATGGGGAACGGTAAACCCCAACGGGCAAGATACATTCTATCGTGTCCGTGTCGATTACGACATTGAAGAAAAGAAAATTGCGGCAAGCCGTGGTGATGAACTTGTTTATACGGGGGCGGTCATCTTCTTAGGTAACGTTCCGATTGTACGAGAAGGTGAATCACTTCCGCCGGATATTCTCGAAGTTGACGGTAGAGAGTATAAGGCAAAGAAAATTGAATACTTACGAGATCTAGGCGGAACTATTATTCATACAAGGGTGTTGTTCTAATGGGGGTTAGATTTGACATAAAGATGAAAGTTGATAACACCGCTAAAATCACACGTAAGGTTCAAAGTAATTCAGAACGTGCAATGAACGATATTGTAGACAATTTGGTTAAGGCGTCTTCCGGGGCTACACCGATTGACAAAGGTATCTTGCAGGATTCGTGGGCAAAAAAAGTCACCGCTTCCGGCAACAAAGTTAGCGGTCAAGTTTCATATGCGGCTTTGGCTAAGAATGGATTCAACTATGCGTTAAAAATGCACGAAGGTTTCTATAACTTAGGTGAAGGAAGTCAAGCTAAATCGGGCGGTAAAGGAATGTCGGGGCGTGTCTATCCGGTAGGACGCCGCTTCCTTGCCGGTACTTTTGAGGGCGAACAGGCGACTTATAAGAATCATATGAGTAAAGAAATCAAAAATGCTATCAAAAGTGCGACGAATTAACGTTTTCCGGTAGTAGATAGGGGGCTTAGTATGCTTAGTATCATAGAATTAACACGCTATTTAAAACAAGGCGTTTCCGGTATTTTCTATCCGAACAACTTTCCGGCGTCAGCAGTTGACGACTGTTCTCACATCGCATATACGGGCGGTACACCAACGGTAGGTGGCGTGGGGAAAATGAACATTCAAGTTCAAACACGTTCGGTAGAAGTCGGAAAGGCAGAACAACAAGCAATGAAGATCCGTGCCTTCTTAGAGGACACGGGTTTTTATTTGGGTTCGACACAAGTAATCATTGTGAAAACGAACGACATTTTGCCTTTGTATTTAGGCGAAGACGAAAACGGAAGACACATTTTTAGTGTCAATTATCAATTTACAGTGGGGGTATAAATCATGGAAAAAATTTCGGGTGTTTCCGTCTTATTGTCTATTTCAGCAGACGGCGGAACAACTAAAGAAGTTCTCGGTGGTCAAACAGGTGCAACGCTTAACCGTTCTACTAACGAAATCGACGTAACTTCTAAAGATTCGGGCGGTTGGACTGAAAACCTAGCCGGTAATAAATCGTGGTCAGTTGATTGCGACGGATTCTTAGTTCTTGATGACGCCGCTTATGCGTCACTTGAAACGGCGTGGGAAGAAGGCAAACACATTGACGTAGACATTGCTTACAACGGCAAGACATATGAAGGTAAAGCACTTCTTACGGACTTCCCTTCGGAGTTCCCACAAGATGACGCAGTAAGCTTCTCACTTTCATTGTCGGGTAGCGGTGCTTTGAATCGCACACCGGTAGTATAAACTAAACTATTTAAACATTTGGGGGAATTAATACATGGCTAACAAACAACGTGGAGAAGGAAAATTAATGTTGGGCGAAGTTGAACGTACACTACGTTACGACTTAAACGCACTTGCAGAACTTGAAGACGCTTTAGGCGTTCCACTTTCAGAACTTGGAAAGATCGAAATGAAGATTAAAAATGTCCGTTCTATTTTGTGGGCAGGATTGCTTCACGAAGATGAAAGCTTAACTGAAAAAGAAGTAGGTAAGCATATCACAATTGACAATATGGAAGAGGTTCAAAAAGCAATCGGTGAAGCGTTCGGCGGTGTTCCGGCAAAAAACTAAAAGGGCAACCGATAACTTGGAAGGATTTTAAATTTTACGGTTATGGGTTGCTTTCTTTGTTACCGGAACAGTTTTTCAAACTTACGATTGTTGAACTTTTTGATATGGTTGCCGCCTACTATCAACGTAAAGACGAAGAAGGCGACGAACATATGAAGTTCTTAGCGTGGCAAACTTCCCACTTGATGAATAGTACGGGGAACTACAAAAAGAATATTAAACCGAAAGACTTATATTCTTCGGTTGGAGAAGCGGAAGATTCCGAAAGCGTATTTAAACCGGTCGAACGTGACCTAAAAAACAGGACGTTAGCGGAACTTCAATCGCAATTCAAAAAGTAACCGGTAGGGCTTCGGCTTTACCGGTCTTTTTTTGTATCTAAAAAGGGGTGAACAAATGGCAACTTTATCAGAATTAATGGTCAAGCTATCACTTGATATGTCTAACTTCGAAAGTCAGATGAAACAAGTAGGCAAGTCAACGCAGAAGATCAGCGACAAAATGAGTTCCGCAGGACAAGGGCTTACACGGGCGGTTACTGTTCCCGTCGGTATTGCCGGGGGTGCTATTGTAAAGCTTGGTTCTGATTTCGAAGCGTCGCTTTCAAATGTGCAAGCCGTAACCGGGTCAAGTGCAAAGGATATGGAAGCATTAAAAAACATGGCTAAAGATTTAGGTTCAACAACTAAATTCAGTGGTCAAGAAGCGGCAGACGGAATGGCATATTTAGGTATGGCAGGATTCGACACACAACAAATCATGAAAGCAATGCCCGGTATGCTTGACCTTGCCGCCGCCGGTAATTTGGACTTGGCACGAACGGCGGATATTGCTTCGAACATTCTTACGGGATTCGGTCTTAGTGCGGATAAATCCGGTCATGCGGCAGATGTATTGGCATATGCTTCATCAAACGCAAACACGGACGTAACGCAATTAGGCGAAGCAATGAAATACTTAGCACCAACCGCTAAATCTTTGGGTTGGGGTCTTGAAGAATCAACGGCGGCAGTTATGGCATTGTCCGACGCCGGTATTCAAGGTGAACAGGCAGGGGCGGCGTTTGGTACTTCCCTTACACGACTTGCCGCACCGTCGAAACAGGCGGCAGACTTGATGAATGATTTAGGTTTAGAGTTCTTCGACGCAGAAGGGAAGATGAAATCTTTACCGGAAGTTATGAGTGTTCTTGAAACCGGATTAGACGGAATGACGGATAAACAGAAAGCCGCTACATTGTCTACGATCTTCGGGGCAGAAGCTTATAAGTCATGGTCTGTATTGTTGGATAAAGGTTCGGACGCTTTAGGCGAGAACACAACGGCGTTAGAACAGGCAGACGGTAAGGCAAAGGAAATGGCAACTACAATGGGCGACA
>NZ_JACSKI010000004.1:0-79701 GCF_018617535.1 Exiguobacterium sp. s35 | reverse complement strand
AGCGTGAAGCGTCCTGTCGTACTTTGGTGCGGGTGGGCGTTCGGTACGCTCGGTACCCCGTGTGTCGCCCAACGTGTGTGGCCGATTCCGATCGTTCCTTCTGCGTCAGCCGATACGATGTCACGGAGTGCTTGGATTCGTCCAACTTCTTTGAATATACGAACGTCATCACCGACCAAGGCAATCCCTGCCGAGTCATAACCACGGTACTCGAGCTTTTCAAGTCCTTTCAATAAAATCTCTTTCGTTCCAACTTGTCCGATCATCCCTACGATTCCACACATAAACAAATCTCCTCTATTCTTCGATTTCTCGAAAAAGGAAACGGGCTTTTTAGAGTGATGTCATCAAGTCTCGCTTTGTCCGTCCGGTCGCCCGAGCGTTTTATCGAGACTCTCTCAGTCGTGACACGCTACTGGAAGGCATCCGCCGAATTCCTCGATCACCTTCGTCCTCGTCAACTCCGCAGAGTTCTGGCGCTTTTATCTCATATCCAGCCGTTTCTCCAGATACGCTTTCATGCTATCGAGTACAAGATGTGTTGGATAGTGGAATCGTAAAAATAGTCGTTCAATACTTTTTTACCGTTCATGTAAAAGTCACCACTTTCACTAAAAAGCCATCCGTTCATCAGGTTTTCGAGTGGGGATAGAACGGGCATGATACAAGTAACGAGTAAAGAAATGAGGGGAAACACATGGGTGGCATCTTCCTATTGATCGGCATACTGTTATCCGTCTTATCCAGGTGGCTCGAATTTGAAGGGAATAGCACGTTAGGAGACGTCATGTTGTTTCCTGCGATTTTTTTCATGGCCATGGCATTCTTATGCAGTTTTCCTTACTTCAAAGACTGGTGGGACGACCGCTCCACACGTAAGAAAGCATTTTTATTCGTGATCTTTGCCGCAGTTGCCATCCTCTGTCTACAAGCCGCTTTCTGGTTTGTCGTCTGGCGAGATCAATGGCTCGGGCTTCTTCTACTCCTTCCCTTTGCGGCATGTGTGGGGTTCATCGCTCGGTTGTTCAAATAAAAAAGGACGTGCAACAGCACATCCTCCTAATTATTTCACGGTGAAGTCGACCATCACACCGTAATGATCACTCGGTACAATGTCGGTACCCGTTTGCATGTCCCCGAACACGTTGACATCCTGGATCTCAACATCTTTCCACTCGGAACGGATCAGAATCCAATCGTATCGTTCAGGCTGCGTAAGATGAGAAGATTGTAAGTACGGATTCTGTTTTACGTCTAGCGTCGGCAGTGGCTCTTCCGCAACAAACGTCGTCACGTCCCGCCACCCTACATCCGATAAGTCATGATAGATAGTGGATTGAGGGTGATCATTGAAATCTCCACACAACACTTCGATCAACTTCTGGCATCCTTTGCTTAACCAGTCTTGAACCGCTCTCATCTGACGTTCTCGAATCGAAGGAGAGCGCCAGTTCAGATGTACGTTGGTGATGCCCCACTCCTGACTTCCCCGCTCAAGCGTCACTCGTGTCGCACAAAAGTGACACTCTTCCACACCCTTTTCCCAAATTGCTTCAACTGAAGACAAGGGAACTTTACTCAAAAAAGCGAGTCCTTCGTCCGGTGAATCGGGATACGGATGAAAGACGCAGAACGGATATCCTGTTTGTTCAGCAATGTCATGAGCTACACTGCCCTGTTCATCAGAGCGAACTTCTTGCAGGGCAATCACATCCGCGTCGATTCGTTTTACTTCTTGGCAAATCGCTTCGATTCGCTCTTGCCATAACGTTTCATTGTTCCAAATGTTATATGTCGCAATCCTCACTTCATATTCCTACTTTCTAGAGTGAGTCACGCGCTCCCCCACTTTTGTTCTTCTTTTAACTCTCGTTCCGTGACATAGTTCTCATCAAGACGAACCATATATCGCTCATACCATTTATGTCCGATGACTGATATGACACCTCCAGTGACCATCAACCCGATAAAGTAAGGTGTCTCAATTTGTTTCGTGATCCATCCGAACATGAGGATTAACAAAATCGGGAACGTCAAAAAATTAAAAATCGACATCAAGTGTATGTGACGTTTGGCGTCTCGACTCGTTAAATATTTCAATTGAATCGTTTCTTTCTTCCAAGATTTTTTAATCGCAAATAGGCCCGCAAATTGACCAATCAAAAGAACAGTTTCTACTGACACCCATCCTTTTTCAGTCGCAACAAACAGCGAAATACAGATCATCCACGACAGAAAAGTGAAGACCCTATTCTTCTCAGACTCAACCCTGGCGAGCTCTCTCATTTGATTACGTTTGTTCACGACGTTGCTCCTTCTCGTATTCACGGACCTCACGAATTTCTTTTAAATCTTTATCCGTCAAATAGTTCTCATCATAGGACTGAATAACGCGGTCGAACCGTTTCGCCAAGTATTCAATCCCGAAAAACGTCAGCTGCGAAAGGAGGAACACACGGAATGATTGTGGACCTGTCGTTTCACTCGTGAAGTAAAAAAGTCCGTAAATCCCGACACCGGTCAAGGCGAGCGTGTGTGCCATCATTTTGAACGATAAGAGGTTACGTGCCGTTTGATTCTTCACGAAACGCAGCCACATCTGGTATCGAACAAAAATACCTGTCAACACGACAGCGAGCACCGCATATAATGCTCCCGTGACGACCCCGTCTGAGAGTGTCCAATACGAGGCGTAAATCAAAAAACTGACAACAAGCCCGATTCCGATGATTCCGACACCCCATCCGGTCCAGCGGTCTACTTTTAAAATCGTATCGATTTGCGATTTTACTTTTGGTGATAATTCCATACGTCATCTCTCCCTTCCAACACTTCTTCATACGTCGGTAGCTTTGACTGATGTGCATGGATTCGCTCTTTCCACTTCTTCTCTCGATACGATTTCGTCAACCCCCAAAGGGCGACGATTCCGCCAATCAGGATGAAGGCATCTTCGTTTATATACATCGGGATGAACAGTGCAAATAAAGAAACGGCACCAATCCAACAATCAATGAGTCGATAGCGTAATACGCGAACGACCGCTTGATGTTCGGCAAAATGGCGGATGACTCGATATTCCATGTATCCTTTATAAGCCACGCCCATGGACACGACCAACATGACCGGGATGACCCACGTCGCCTGTGTCCGTAACATCACGATGAACGAGATTAAAAAAATAAAGAGTACGGGCCAACCAAAGAACCTATCAAATTGTTTAGCATGCGCTACTGTGAGTTCAACTTGACGATTCATGCAAGACCCTCCTTTCAATCACTTCCTCATACGTCGGTAATTCTGGATCGATTTGTTTAAGTTGCTTTGTGAACCACTTCTGGCGGAACGGACTTAATACTCCCCATATTCCAAAAAAGAGACCAATCACGAGACCAAATTCTTCTGACGTCAGCAGGGTCACCATGAGTGTCGTCAACAACATCGCATCCACCCATTCGAATAGATATTGAAAAATGAGGATTCGATGCGCTTTCTGATGTTTTGTCATT
Organism: Exiguobacterium sp. s35; assembly: GCF_018617535.1. Taxonomy (NCBI): domain Bacteria; kingdom Bacillati; phylum Bacillota; class Bacilli; order Caryophanales; genus Exiguobacterium; species Exiguobacterium sp. s35. The sequence continues at coordinate 76,192 of NZ_JACSKI010000004.1, read as the reverse complement.
CGCCACATGATGCGCATCTCTTGAAAACCCATCACGACGATGATTACAGAGACCGACACCATGATGGGAATGAGCCACATTTTCTCTAACAAGAGAGCGACAATGACGGCCGTGACATACAGAATCAAGATGGGTACGGCATAACGTCGCATCCGTTGCACCCACTTTACATCTTGCTCCACCTATATCGCCTCCTTGTCTAGATGCATATACGCTGTATCTTGTCGTTTCGTCTGTGTCTCCACCTTCCACGTCCATAACACTGCGCCACCGATGAACACCGTGACACACATATACGCCACGTTTGAGGTAAACAATATTTGATGATTCAATGCGAGAAAACAGGCAACACTATTAATCACGTCCCGAGCAAGCTGACGACGATACAACCCTTTCAATTCTGGTTGAAACCCCAAACGTATCCGATATCGCTTCACGTATAAGATATTTAGCGGAATGAGCGTACAGGCGATATACAGCACGCCCCATGTGAGCTCATCGGTCAATAAGCTGATCGGTAACATCAGTACTACGAATGTTCCAAACAGGCCGAAAATCCATTGGTCGAATAAACGTTTCCATGCCTGCTCTTTTGTCATGCGTTCATTCATCTCTTCAACCGTTGTTTCTCGGATTGCTCCACCGAAGGCATGCGTTCACCGAATTGTTTTTGGAAAGTTTGACCGAACACCACCCACAAGGTAAGCACAATGAAAATTGTCAATGTATCAATTTGCATAAAGAGAAGAGCTACCGTGATTACAATAAGGATTGCTGAATCCACCAAATCATAAATGAGTTCCCATTTTAGAGACTTCACTTTGATTTTTCCGCTTACATGTGTACGGTGTTTCTGATACTTGCTAACGTCTAACCCAATCATCGTAACTCCTAGAATAATAAGCGGGACTGTCAGCCATGCACTACCTTCGAAGTACGACACAGCAAGCGCCATAAGTATAAACACAAACGAAACATATTTTATTCGAAGTGGTGACTTCCACCATGTATCTTCTTGTACAAGCCGATTTTGATCGTTCACTTAACAAACATCCTTTCTTTACAGCATCTATTTCTCTTATACGTATGATTTCTTATTATTGTTTCACATTTTCCGAATATTCCCTCAATGAATCGTTCGACTTTTTTCAACAATTGATAAATGAAACGTATCCGCTTACAAAGGTTATCTGCTATACTGGTAGCAAATTCATTCCTACAAATTTTTTTGTGAAAGGTGTAGAACTGTATGTCTCCGAAGTACAAGCAAGTTGCGAGTCAGATTGAATCAGACATTGTCAATCATGTCTACCAACATACGAATAAACTATTGACCGAGGATGAGTACGCCAATAAATACGGTGTCAGCCGCAACACGGTCCGAAAAGCGATCGAAATTCTCGTCAACAAAGGATATGTCTATCAAGTTCAAGGGAGTGGCGTCTTCGTCCGCGACCACTACAATAGTGATTACATCAATCTTGAAAAACTCCAAGGTCTCACGAGTGACTTCAGTGGTCGGAAAGTCGAGACGCGCGTCTTACATTTCGAACAGACGGTCGCGAACGATGAAGTCGCGGAGCGGATGAAGTGCCCAATTGGTACACCCGTCTATTTCGTGAAACGGCTACGTCTCGTCGATGATCATCCGTTCTCGGTAGAGGATTCGTACTTCCGAAAAGAGCTCGTTATCTACTTAGACGAAAACATCGTTCAAAAGTCGATCTATACGTATTTACGAAACGATCAAAAGCTCGCCATCGGATTTGCTGATCGTGTCATTTATGCGGATTTCCTCGATGCAGACTCAGCTAGCCTGCTCGACCTGAAAGAGAACGACCCTGCTTTGATTGTCGATAACACCGTTTACTTAACAAACGGACAAATCTTCGACGTCTCTCGTTCCACCCATCATTTTAAACATGTCAAAATGCTCAAAGTCTCGAACATCAAGTCCTAAACGCGCCCGAGAGATGCTTTTCTCGCGCGCATTTTTTTATGCCATTTACTAAAAAGTAAGGGTTTACACGAAAACGCTTTCGTGCTACTATCAACATGTAGAAAATAATTTGTACCTATGAATTTCAGTTATCCATACAAAAAGGAGAGATATTATGGTTTCGGAAACAATTGAAATCTCACCGGAAGATATTTTCGGTCTCATCGCCCTCTCGGGTGACGCCAAAGCGAGCTACCATCAAGCGATGCTCCTCATGCAAGAAGGAAAAAAAGAAGAAGCCGAGGCAGCAGTCGTTGCTGGTGACGCGACATTAAAAGAAGCACATGCGATTCAAACGAAATTCGTGACGCTCGAAGCACAAGGTAAATCGGCAACGGTCGGTGTCCTCATGGTGCACGCGCAAGATCACTTGATGAACACGATTCTCGTCAAAGAAATGCTTGGATATATGATGAACATGCAAAACGAAATCAATGAATTGAAAGGAATGGATCAAAAATGATTAAAATCGGACTCTTCTGTGCGGCAGGAATGTCAACAAGTATGTTAGTAGAAAAAATGAAAGCGGTTGCCTCTGAACGTGGCATCGAAGCTGAAATCGCAGCTTATCCAGAATCAGAGATGGAAACTTACGTTGACAACATCGACGTTGCACTTCTCGGACCACAAGTGAAGTACCTCCTTTCAAAAGGAAAGCAAATCTGTGAACCAAAAGGTGTTCCAATCGACGTCATCAACACAGTCGACTACGGCATGATGAACGGTGCGAAAGTATTAGACCACTCATTGAAACTTGTAAATAAATAAACTGAGGTGACTACTTTGAAAATGCCTAAAGATTTCTTGTTCGGCGCTGCTTCGGCCTCTTACCAGGTCGAAGGCGCATGGAACGAGGACGGGAAAGGCCTCTCGAACTGGGACGTCTTCTCGAAAATTCCTGGTAAGACATTTGAAAACACAAACGGCGACGTCGCAGTCGACCATTACCATCGTTATAAAGAAGACATCGCGCTCATGGCGGAGATGGGACTCGAATCGTATCGCTTCTCGATCTCATGGCCACGTGTCTTCCCGAACGGTACGGGTGAAGTGAACGAAAAAGGACTCGAGTTCTATAACAACTTGATCGACGAATGTTTGAAACATGACATCGTCCCATTCGTCACGCTCTACCATTGGGATCTTCCACAAGCACTTGAAGAAAAAGGCGGCTGGAAGAACAAAGAGACGGTTGACGCATTCGTCCGTTTCGCGGATACTTGCTTCCAATCGTTCGTTGATCGTGTTAACCACTGGATCACGTTCAACGAAGCGGTCATCTTCTGCTCACTTGGATACTTAACAGGCGCACACCCGCCAGGCATCGAAGGCGACGTCAAAGGTTATTTCCAAACGACGCATAACGTCTTCGTCGCTCACGCCCGTGCCGTCGAGCTCTTCAAACAAAACGGTCACACTGGCGAAATCGGGATCACACACGTGTTCAACCCAGCGTTCAGTATCGATGACGCAGAAGAGAACAAGTTTGCTGAAATGCACGCAAACGCTTATGCGACACATTGGTTCTACGATCCAATCTTAAAAGGTGAATATCCGGAGTACGTCGTGAACGGTTTAAATGAACAAGGTCTTCTCCCTGAAATGACGGAGGAAGAACTCGACGTCTTGAAACGTACTGCTCCGATGAATGACTTTATCGGTCTCAACTACTACAGCCCGCAGCGCGTCATGAAAAATGACTCTGCGCTCGTCATGGCTGGTGGACGTGAGAACTCGACAGGTCGCCCTGGTAACCCATCGTTCGATGGCGTCTACAAGACAGTCAAGATGGACGACAAAGTGTACACGAAATGGGATTGGGAAATCTCACCGGAAGCGTTCCTCGATGGCATGCATATGTTGAAAGATCGTTACGGCGACGTCAAAATCTATATCACAGAGAACGGTCTCGGTGATGTCGACCCGATCGTCGACGGCGAGATCATGGATACGCCACGGATTGAGTACATCGAAGGTCACCTTCGTGCAGTAAAACACGCTGTTCAACAAGGCATCAACGTTGCCGGTTACTATGCTTGGTCTGCAATCGACCTACTTAGCTGGTTAAATGGTTATAAGAAACAATACGGTTTCATCTACGTCGACCACAACAATGGTCTCGCACGGAAGAAGAAACAGTCGTTCCACTGGTATAAAGAGATCATCGCCACGCGCGCTGAAGACCTATAAGGAGGTTCCCCTATGAGCCGCTTAGAAAGAGTATTTGAAAAGTTCACCCCTGCTTTTGTTCGCTTTGCGAACGCCAAGCCCGTCCTTGCGATTAAGGACGGGTTCATCCTCACGATGCCGATGACAATCATCGGATCGTTGTTCCTTCTCATCCTGGCGTTACCGATTCCAGGTTGGGCCGACTTCATGTCAGGTCTATTCGGGGCAGACTGGTCACTCCCGCTCACGCAAGTCGTTGGTGCGACGTTTGACATCCTTGCTTTAATCGGTGTTTTTGGAATCGCTTACTCATACGTCAAGAACGAAAAGATCGAAGGCGTACCAGCTGGTATCCTTGGAATCATCTCGTTCCTCATCATCACACAAGCTTCTGTCTTGTCTGAATCTGGGGAATTCGTTGGTGGCGTCATTCCAAAAGTATGGACAGGTGGACAAGGTGTCCTCGCTGCCATCATCGTTGGATTGACAGTCGGATTTATCTACTCGCAGTTCATCAAACGTGGAATCAGCATTAAAATGCCAGACGGTGTTCCACCAGGCGTATCGAACTCATTCTCTGCACTTGTTCCTGGTTTGGCAATCATCTCACTCGCCGTTGCGACGTTCGCAATTTTCCAAGCGGTTGCAGAGCGCACGTTCACAGAAGTCATCTATGATGTTCTTCAAGCACCACTTCAAAACTTGACTGACACACTCGCAGGAGCCGTCATTATCATGGTGCTCATGTCTGTCATGTGGTGGTGTGGAATTCACGGTGCCGCGATCCTCATGGGAATCATGGGACCTCTTCTCACAGCGAACGCGCTTCAAAACCAAGCGATCATCGATGCTGGTGGTACGCTCGTCGCTGGCGAGAACGCAAAAATCGTTACGATTCAATTCCTCGATGTGTTCACGAAACTTGGTGGATCAGGGATTACAATCGGCTTCATTATCGCGACACTGATTGTCGCACGTTCGGCACACTTGAAGCAGCTTGGAAAGTTGTCACTTGCACCAAGTATCTTCAACATCAATGAGCCGGTCATCTTCGGGATGCCAATCGTCTTCAACCCGATCATGTTCGTCCCATTCGTTGTCGTGCCAGCTATCGCTTCATTCATGGTTTACTTTGCCATCCTTTGGGGTTGGGTCGAGCCGTTCAACGCGCTTCAAGTACCATGGACGACACCTCCAGTCATCTCTGGATTCTTGATCGGTGGATGGCGTGCTGCCCTCTTACAAATTGCAACGATCGCTATGGCCGTTGCGGTGTATCTTCCATTCGTTCGCATTCAAGACCGCGTCTCGTATGGTGAAGAATTGAAAGCACAAGAAGAAGCAGACAAAGCATCAGCCTGAAACAAAAACGACAGCCCTTCTCAGCAATGAGGAGGGCTGTTATATTTAGGGAAAAGAGTTAAGGAGTTGGAAATTTGAAAGCATACTACCCTTCTATATTTGCTGTCATCGCTGGTCTCTCAGGAGTAATCGGATTGGTCTTTCAATCGGTATACCCAATCATGTTGTCTCCCGTCTTTTTACTCATTGCGGGATACTCTGTGGTACATGTGAAGAAGCAGAACACAACAGTAAGAAATTATACAGCGAGCTTTATGATCTTATCGAGTGCCGCCCTTGCATTCGGTCTCGGCTTCCAATCCATCATCCCGTACGCCATGCTCATCGGAGTCGTGATCCATACAGTCTGTCTCTTCTGTGCAATCATCGCACTCGGACGATATCGTGCGCACGTCTCATGAAGGCTGTGACTAGACTCGGTTGGGGCTCGTTTCTTCTAGCACTCGTCCTCACTCCACTACTTGCCGTCGATGTGATTCTCATCTATCTACTTGAAGACACATCGCTCCCGGTCGTCTCGACTCTCGCTATGCTCGGTTGTTTCTATCTGCTATCGACCACCTTGAGCTTCTTTGTCGATGGTCTAACGGGAGCGTTACGCTCATTTGTTCATGGGGACGTACCGCGTCTAATCGACACCATTCTTCACGGAACGGTGAGTGGGATCAGTCTATACGTCGTGCTGGCCTTCTTTCCGTCTATCGATTTATCGACATTCACCGTCATGGCGATTGTATTCGTCCACTTATTCGGTGCATCGTTGTGGCTAAATCGGGAGGATTCGAAAGAAGACGTACCTCTCGAACTCGATTCAATCGATCAACAGATCGTTCACCTGTTACGTACGGAAACAATCGTCTCTTGTGTCGAACGAATACAAGAAGAATACCCGGATTTACCGAAACGGGACGTGTTGAAACGCGTGAAGAAAATCAGTCAATCCACCGAAGTCACCGAACCGCTTCATGGTCGGTGACTTTTGTGCGTCATCATAAGCGAATCGTGAGCCATATGCTATAGTTTGAATGAATCTAACGAAGGAAGTGATCAGCATGAAGGCACTCGTCTTTCATCAGTTCGGTGGCCCGGATGTCTTAACATATGAAGAGGTCCCGACACCAATGCCACAAGTCGATGAAGTATTGGTCCGCACGAAAGCAATTGGACTGAACTATGCCGATGTATATCGTCGAAAAGGGAATTATCATCTTGTCGGAGAACCTCCATACATTCTCGGGTATGAAGGGGCCGGCGTCATCGAGGCGGTCGGAGCGAACGTCACGTCGTTACAAGTCGGAAATCGAATCGCCTTTGCGGATGTCCCGCATGCCAACGCAGAATTCGTCGCTGTCCCACTCGACAAGGCGATTCCCCTCCCAGACACCATTTCATTTGAAACGGCCGCATCGGTCATGCTTCAAGGATTGACGGCTCATTATCTCGTTCACGATAGCTATCGGATTCAACCTGATGACGTTGCGGTTGTTCACGCAGCCGCTGGCGGTGTCGGTCAGTTGTTGACGCAAATGATTCAACGCCTCGGCGGGCAGGTCATCGGTCTCACGTCGACAGATGAAAAAGTGGCGACCATCCAAACGCATGGTGCCCGTGCCTATCGCTATGACGAAGCATGGGTTCAACATATTCGTACCGTGACAGACGGTCGTGGTGCCGATGTCGTCTATGACTCGGTCGGCTCGACATTAGAAGACAGTTTCGAAGCAACTCGCATCGGTGGGACGGTTGTCTTCTACGGCATGGCCGGTGGCAACCCAAAACCGGTCGATCCGCGTATGCTCATGGACACCTCGAAGACATTGACGGGTGGGGACCTATGGAACGTGCTCACGTCAATGGAAGAACGAATTCGTCGGTCACACGAATTGTTCAGTTGGATCAACGACGGTTCACTCATCGTTCCATCGCCAACGACGTTCGCCTTATCAGACGGGTCATCAGCCCACGCCTTTTTAGAAAGTCGGAAGAGCCAAGGGAAGATCCTCTTGATTCCATAAACAAACGCCAGCCCTTTATGAGGTGCTGGCGTTTTACATATCGTCTTTTCGGAGCGAGTATCCGTCGACCTCCAGTAATCGCATCCGCCTTTGGTCGATCGCTGCATGTACAATCACGGTCACGCCCGGATTGAGCTCCATCATCTTTTTGATTTTTCGTAAGTCATCCCCATTGATCTCGACGGGCAACACGAATTCCCCTTCTCTCAAATGAACGAACTTGATTTTCCCTTGGTCGTCATATCCCGTTACCTCATACGTCGAAAATTCACGTTTCATCAACATTTCCCCTTCCTCCGAATCCATCTCGACATTTAATTTTCGTATTTCCCGTTCGCGTTTAATTCGTTTATCACGTTCAATCAATCCCTTCACTCCTAAAAAAGAAGAGAAGAGGACAAATACGATAAAGAGAACGTTTAAATAAACCAATCCATAGAGCAGTCCATAGATGAACCAGCACATTAACCAAATCATAATGAGAGAGGACGTTTTATCCTCCTCCCGCTCCTTTTCCGTTCTATAATCCATTGCCATCTCCCCTCCTTCCCTCTCTACTTCATGCATTCCCCCCTTGTATGCGTTGCACACAAAAAAATCCATCCCCGTAGCGGCAGGGATGGATACATGTTACGCCTCGACGCTATCCGCGTGTTCGGCCTTATGGTCGGCGATGACACCGGCATACCACTTCGCGCTGTCTTTCCAGATGCGCTCTTGCGTCTCAAAGTCGATATAGAGGATTCCGAAGCGCTTCTCGTATCCGAAGCTCCATTCGAAGTTATCCATGAGTGACCAGAGGTAGTAGCCTTGAATGTTCATGCCTTCATCGTTCAAGTCAGAGACAGCTTCGAGGTGCTGGCGGACGTAGTCGATCCGGTTATCGTCATGGACTTCGCCATTCTCCAGCACGTCGTCAAATGCGGCGCCGTTCTCTGTAATGTAGATTGGAAGGTCAGTATACTCGGCGCGTAAACGACGGATCAGGTCTTTGAATTCGTTCGGGGCGATATCCCAGCCCATGCCCGTCTTCTCGTAGTCCGAGTAAGCGTCTGCCTTCAAGAAATCATTTGCTGCGTTGAACTCGACAATACCACGGCTATAGAAGTTGATGCCGAAGAAATCGCAAGATGTCGAGATCGTCTCCATATCACCCGATTGGATGAAATCGAAGTTATGCACATATTTGGAGAACAGGTTCATCATGTCGACCGGATATTGGCCTTTGAAGACCGGATCGAGGAACCAGCGATTCGAATACCCGTCGGCATTGTTCATCGCAAGGCGGTCATTCGCCGAATCCGTCTTCGCATACATCGGTGACAAGTTGAGAGTGATGCCGATCGGGGTCGTGGACTTCATCTCTCGCTTCAACAATTCGACCGCTTTCCCGTGCGACAACAAGATGTGGTGCACGGCGCGTACCGCTTCGTTCATGTCACGATGACCCGGTGCGTGAACACCGACGTGGTAGCCGAGGAAGCCGGCACACCAAGGCTCATTGTGGGTAATCCAAGAGTCGACGATATCATCAAGCTCTTCAAAACAGACTTTCGCATAATCGAGGAACCAGTCGACCGATTCACGGTTGACCCAGCCACCTTCTTCGTGAGCCCACATCGGAAGGTCCCAGTGGTAAATCGTGACAGCTGGTTTGATTCCTTCTTCGCGGAGACGCAGCGCCAAGTTTTTGTAAAACGCCATACCTTCTGGGTTGTACTCTCCCTTGGCAGGGAAGATTCGTGGCCACGCGATGGAGAATCGGTACGTGTCGACACCTAGCTTTTTGATGTGCTGAATGTCTTCCTCGTAACGATGGTAGTGGTCACATGCGACATCGCCGTTATGCTTTTCAAACACGCGCCCGTCGATGTCACAGAACATATCCCAGATGGAAGGAGTACGTCCTCCTTCGTTGTGTGCGCCTTCAATTTGGTACGAGGACGTGGCTGTCCCGAATACGAAGTCTTTCTTAAAATGCATAGTGTTTTCCTCTTTTCTCTATATTTATTCTTTGACAGCACCTGCCGAAATACTGCTGACGATGTACTTCGAGAGGAACAAGAAGGCAATCATGATCGGTACGACCGAGATCGCGATTCCTAGGTAAAGCGCGCCAAGGTTTTCTGCGACTTGTGATCCTTTCAAGAAGCCCATCAAGACAGGCAACGTGTATTTCTCAGGAGAGAATAAGAGAACAAGTGGCATCAAGTAGTTGTTCCACGAGCCGATAAACGTGAAGATCGACATCGTCGCAATGGCTGGCATCATCATCGGGAGCGCAATGGTATGGAAAATGCGCAATTCGCTCGCACCGTCAATCCGTGCCGCTTCAATCAAGCTGATGTGAAGCGTCGCTTGTGTGTACTGACGGATGAAGAAGACGGTGAACGGTGTCGCAATCGCTGGAACGATCAATGGGATGAACGAATCGAGAATTCCAAGCGTCTTCGAGATTTCGTAGAATCCGATGAGTCCGAGCTGTGCCGGTACCATCATCATGACGAGCATGAAGATGAACATCGCATTCTTCCCTTTAAAGTTGTAGAACGTGAATCCGTATGCAGTAAGTGCCGAGAAGTATCCAGAGAGGACAGTCACCGATACCGAGATAATCAAGCTGTTTTTGAAGCCGGTCCAGATGTTGATGTACTCGCTGAGGGTAGCGTAGTTATCGAGCAACGCATTACCAGGGATCAGGGTGAAACCAGATATGACTTCTCCGTTCGTCCGAGTCGCGTTGATGATCATCATCAAGAACGGGATGAAGCATATGATTGCAAGAATGGTCAAACTTGCATAGATCAAGCCTCGAATAACACGATGTTTCGACTTTTCTTTTTTAGGTGGCGCCACTTTGAGTGGACGGTCTTCTTTACGTTTTGGCTGCGCTTCGCTATCAGGAAGCATACGCCGTGTTTCTGCATTTTGTTCCATCGCTTACGCCCCCTTCTTCTGTGTTGCGCGTTCGTTGCGGAACATACCTTTGAAGACGATCGCCGAGAAGATGAGCGTGATCAAGAATAAGCCGTAAGCGACCGCAGATGCGTAGCCGTAGTTGTTGTATTTGAAGGCTTGGTTATACAAGTAAAGCACCATCGTATTCAACGAACCGTCCGGTGAACCAATTCCATCGGTAATCAACATCGGAAGGTCGAACAATTGAAGTCCACCGATGAGCGATGTGATCATGATGTAGAGAAGGATTGGCTTCAAAAGCGGCAACGTCACTTTCGTAAACATTTGCCAACGGTTTGCACCGTCGATGTGAGCAGCTTCAAAGTAATCCGTTGAGATTCCTGAGACACCAGCCATCACGATGATAAAGGAGTGACCGAACCACATCCATGTCAAGATGAGTGAGACGGATAATTGAGCCGTCACTGGTTCTGCCAACCAGTCGATCGGATTTGAGATCAAACCGATTTTCATCAACACCATGTTGAGTGAACCGTGCTGCCAGTCGAGCAAAATACCGAACAAAAGCGCGACCGAGCTGATTGTGATCAAGTTTGGAAGATAAAAGAATGAACGGAAGAAGTTTAATCCTTTTAGCTTCAAACGAAGATCTGAGAATAAGAGCGCCAATAAAAGTGCCATTCCCATCTGCAAGGCGAAGTTGACTCCCCAAATCTTGATGGTGTTGAAAAACGCTTCGATGAAGTATGTGTCCGTCAACAACCGTGTATAGTTCGCAAATCCGACAATCTCTTCTCCTGGGCTACCGGTGTAGTTCGTGAAGCTATAGTAAAGCGTCAAGAAAACCGGATAAATGCTAAACGTCAAGAAAACAACCCAGAACGGGGCGATGAACAGATAGCCGTAACGATCTAATTTTTTCACGTGTATTTCTCCTTCCATAAGAACCGAGGGAGGAAATTCCTCCCTCGTGTTGGTCATCGTCAGTCTACTACGATGTCTGGGTAAGCATTCTTAACTTGTTTCTTGAATTCTTTGATTGCATCGTCTTTCGATTTCTTACCTTCTACATAAGAGTTAACTGCTGCTCCGTAAAGCGTGTCGAGCTGTTGGTCGTATTTCGTAACAATCCCTGGTTTGATTGATTCAGCTTCGCCGAGGAAGAACTCATAGTTGTTCTGTCCACCGAGGAACTCATCGCTGAAGTCTGTTTTGATTTTTTCTGTAACCGGGTTAAATGCGAGGACGTCGCCTGTTTCTTTCGCCCATTCAGTCAAGAACTCTTCATCTTGTGTCATGAGTTTGATGAAGTCGTAAGCTTCTTCTTTATGTTTAGAGTCTTTGTAAATTCCGACCCATGTACCGCCCCAGAAGTACGGGCTTGGTCCGCTTGTAACAGCCCAGTCACCAGCAGTGTCTTTCGCGTTCTCTTTCAAGACAGCGTGGAGACCCCAAGTTGGGAGGACGTAAGAGAAGACTTCTGTTTCCGTTTCTTTACCGCCTTCTTTAACTTTGATCGGTTTGTCCATTCCTTCGAACCAAGATGGTGACCATTCTGGTGCGAGGGCAGTAAGGTTATTTTCACGAAGTTCTTTCGCGTAGTCGAAGTAGTTTTGTTTCCCTTCAGTCAAGACAAGCTCATTTTCTTCGTTCACCCATGCTTGTGGGTCATCACCTTGTGCGAACCAACGGATTGAACCTTCGTCTGGGAAGAGTTTGTAGCCTTTATCTTTAAGCTTCTCACCGACTTCGAAGAGTCCGTCCATCGAGCTCATCATTTCGCCGACTTCAGCCGGGTCATCTGTACCGAGCGCTTCTTTTGCAATGCTACGCTTGTAGTAGATCCCACCTGGAGTTGTTTGCCATGAAAGAGCACGAACGTTTCCGTCCTTGTCTTTCCCGAGGTCGAAGACGTAAGGAACGATGTCTCCAGAAACTTCTTCTGCGTTGTATGGTTCTTCCGAAAGGTTTTCCCAATATCCAGCGTCAATCCATTGTTTAAGGAACGCGATTTCACCCGTGAAGACGTCCGGTGCGCCGACGCCACTTTCAAGAGCTGGCTTCAACTTCGTTGCGTAGTCAGCCGTCGGTACGATTGTCAATTCGACTTTCACGCCGTTACGCTCTTCAAACGTTTTGATTGGCTCTTTCAACTCATCCGTGAATGACCAAATTTTTAGAACATCATCTTTTGAACCTTCTGAAGATGATCCTTCGCCGCCGTCAGAGCAAGCGCTCAAGACACCGACTGAAAGTGCTCCAATGGTAAGTAAGCTAACAAGTTTACGCATGTGTTGTTCCCATCCTTTTTATAAGTAATAGTAGAAAGCGCTTGCAAAAAGAGGTAAATAATTGTCGAAAGCGCTTTCGGTTTGTTCGAAATAAAATATCGAAAGCGGTTTCGATTTTTTCTAAAAATGACTTTCGAAATCGCGCTCCCCTCTCCATCCACTGAAGAAAAGAGAGCGACTTCGAAATATCATTGGCTATAAATCACTGTTTGACCGGCGCACAAGATGCCCGTTCTACTAAGCGTACCGGAATGATGCGACGTTCGGTGAGTCGCTCTTTCGCGGTCATTTGTTCAAGTAAAAGTTCTGCTGCCGCTTCCCCGATTTCATCCGTATCTTGGCGAATCGTAGTCAGTTTCGGCGTAATATATTGGATCATTTCAATGTCGTCGTATCCGATGACAGAGATGTCATTCGGGACGTGAAGACCGTGTTCGTGAATCGCTTCGATGACGCCGATTGCCATCTGATCCCCGGCCACAAAGACAGCAGTCGGTTGATCGTCGAGTTCAAGCAATCGTTCCATCGCTTGCTTGCCTTCCTCAACCGAGAAGAAGCCGGCGTTGACGAGGTAGCCCGATCGAATCGGAAGGTTAAGCTCTTGCATCGCAAGTTCATATCCTTTGATCCGTGCCGCTCCAGCGTCAATCGTCTCATCCCCAGCGATGTGGGCAATTTTCCGATGACCGAGTTCATAGAGGTAATTCACAGCGAGACGTGCCCCTTCGATGTTGTCGGAATAGACGACGCTACAATTGGCGCTGTCCATATCGACGACGACGATTGGGATGTCGCTTCGCATGAGCTCCTGAACTTGCTCATCCATTCGGTCCGAGCAGATGACGACGATGCCGTCGACCGCACGGTGTTTGAAGTGTTCGAGATAACTCATGTCACGATTGCGCAGGTTACGCGAGGCGAAGATCAAATCATAGCCTTGCTCCTCTGTCGCGTGACGAAAACTTTCGATGATTCCGTTGAAGAACGGGTGTTTCATCCCGACTTCGTTTGCTTCTGAGAACATGACCCCGATCGCCCACGATTTTTTTGTCGATAACGACTGGGCATGTGCGTTCGGCAAGTAGTCCATCTCAGCAGCGGCTTGAAGAATCTTCGCTCTCGTCTTGTCACTCACGTCTTTGTAGTTGTTCAACGCTTTGGACACTGTCGTGATTGAGAATCCTGTTTTTTTGGCTAAATCATAAATCGTACCCATGTTATTCTCCTCTTCCCGAAAGCGCTTTCGGTAACTTGATTGTAGCGCATGAATTTGTAGGAATCAATTCTTTTTCAAGGAAACTTTTTGATTCTTTTTTCCATTCCTTGTTTCTTCTATATTACTGTATCGGAAAGAATTTTGTCATACCTGTGTCCAAGTTAAACTATTTCGCAATTAGCCTCAACTTAACTATTCTTTAACGTTGATGCTCCAGTCCCCATCTGCCGTTACAACAAACACATATATGCTAGACTCTTCAAAAGAGTAGCGTTGAGAGCCTTCATAATTTCCTATTTCATTCACTAACAAATCAACCTTGTTAACGGTCACAGCGAAATTAGAGTCCCCATTATGCGAAAACGAAATTTGATAAGACCCTTTATCAACTTCAAAAAAGACTACATCGTCACCTGTTCCTTTTATATCACCTGGTAGATTTGCTACTTCAAGAGGTCGGTATTGCATAACTTTAATTATCCAATTGCCTTGATTACCGTTTATATTTAGATAATAATCTCCCGTATCCTCAATCCAAACAAAACTCTTTCCTGAATACTCCCCGATTTCGTTCACTAATAGATCAATCATTTGCCCTTGAGCATTTTGAAGTGTAACTGCAAAGTTACTCGATCCGTTGTAGCTACTTTCCACCACAGCAAAACCTCTCTCAAGTTGAAGTGCATCTGTCCCCATATCTGATGAACCTTCAATGGTTGTCGTCAAATCCTCTTGAATCCTTTTGACATGAGCATTTTTCACTTGATTTAAATCTTTATTCACACCTACCTCGATAATTGAGTCTGCGTCATATACAACGATGATGTTTCGATTCTCGATTGTGACTTCATCAAACTCCCGACCATAAACAGTGTATCCCCGATTAATTTGTAATTCATATAATTCCATATAGTCCTCATAGTTCGATATCGGATCTTCAGGCTGAACTTCCTGTAAAAACTCTTCCACAGAAGGTTCTTGAACTTCTTCGACCTCTTGAGGTTCCTCCGCTTCAATTATCGGTTCTGGTTCATTCTCGTCCTCTGTAACTGCTACCGTGCTCTCTTCTTCAAAATCAGTAACAGCTTCTTGATTATTTGTTTCAAGAATTCCGAGTATGAAAATCAACCAAATACCTGCGAGAAAAATCGAACCTCCTAATATGATCGGGAATGGCGTGATATCCTTTTTGATAAAATAACGAAATACAGAATAGAGACCATATGCCGCCCCACCTATAAGTAGAGCAATCGCAGTAAATGCAATCACACTTTCTAGCATATTCAGCTCCTCCTATCTTCAATCATCCTCCGTTCAACATTACTCACCATTAATTATTACCCATATTTCCCATACGAACCTACACTTGTTATATCTTTTCTTTCCAAAAATAAAAAACATCCAAAATGTTGGATGTTTTTTAATGTGTCCGTGTATACAGCCACACAAGATTCGTGAACTTTTGTACTTCTGTCTCGCCTGTCACACCTTTGAATAGTCGTTGGAACGGCTTCAACAACTGCTCTAGAACAATTTTTCGAAGACGATCTTGTTTCAACTCATGTGAGATTGCATCGAACAAATCTCGTTGTTCTTCCGTCATCTCGACATGCTCTTCGATACGTGCAGCCATCTCGATTAATTCTTCAATTGTAATGAGATGCTTATCTGTCGTTCCACGCATTTGATCGACCGTGACCGGGTTCAAGACGTGCTCTCCTGTCTCCATCATCCGGGCGGCAATCAACTCGACATACGTATATAAACTCCGCACGACTTTTTGAGGAGAGTAGGCGGCATTCGTAATCCGGTTCGTGAACAAGATGTGTTGCAACATCCCGTTAAAGAGCACCGTCAATTCCATTGAATATGGTCTCACAGACTCTCCGATGATTTCCGTCAAACGCATCGCAATCCATTCGATTTCATAAATGCGGTGTTGTAGCACGAGTTTCTTCAATTCATTCTCATTCGACGACATGATCGATTCAAACAACGCGTGCAAGTTCCGTTCTTCATTCAATTGAATCAAAATCGAAATCTGTTCGATAAAGACGTCACGATCTCGTTTGTCACGTCCCATCTGCATCTCGATCCGGCGCTGTCCGGCATCATACCGCAAGTTTTCGAGGATACTGGCCACACAATCCGTCTTCGATGAGAAGTAGTTATAAAACGTCCCTTTGGATATGTTGGCACGATCAATGATCTCTTGCACCGATGTGTGTTGCACCCCATTTTCGATGAAGAGAGACATGGCAATATCTGCGACTTTTCTCTTTTTCTCTTTCATATTTCCGTGGCTCCGTTCTGTCTGGTTTGTACATCTACTATAGCACTGAAAACCATTTTAGACTAATAGTACAAAATGGTTGCTTTATTTATACAACGGGTATAAAATCATTTCATCGACACTTACCAACACATAACTATTTAGAAAATAAAGGAGCCATCCATATGAAACCAGAATTCCAAAAGAAACCGCCGTACGTCATGCTGGCGGTCCTCTTTGCGGGTGCGTTCATCGCATTTTTAAACAACTCATTACTGAACGTCGCACTCCCATCAATCATGGTCGACTTAGAAATCGCTGACTACTCGACCGTTCAATGGCTCGCGACCGGCTTTATGCTCGTGACGGGTGTGCTCGTCCCGGCATCCGCCTATTTGATCACTCGTTTTTCAAACCGGAGCTTGTTCATCACCTCGATGAGCATCTTCGCGCTCGGTACGGCTATCGCTGCCTTCTCACCAAGCTTCGGCTGGCTTTTGACTGGTCGAATGATTCAAGCCGTCGGAGCCTCGACAATGGGGCCACTCCTCATGAACGTCATGCTCGTCAGCTTCCCGCGTGAAAAACGTGGGATGGCGATGGGAATCTTCGGGCTTGTTATGATTTCGGCACCTGCAATCGGACCGACACTTTCCGGTTATATCGTCGAGTACTATGACTGGCGCGTCCTATTCGAAATGATTTTACCGCTCGCCATCATCGGTCTCGCGCTCGCTGTTTGGAAAGCGGAAAACGTCATGGTCCAAAACAAGGATCAGTCTCTCGACTACTTGTCGCTCGTCTTATCGACACTCGGATTTGGTGGGATTTTGTACGGTGTCAGCTCGGCAAGCTCGGACGGCTGGGATAACCCAATCGTCTTGGCGACGATGATCGTCGGTGGCATCTCGTTGATCGCCTTCATCTACCGCCAACTTCATATGGAGAAACCACTTCTCGACTTGCGTGCCTATAAGCACCCGATGTTCGCACTCGCGTCAGTCATTGCGATGGTCAACGCGGTCGCGATGTTCTCTGGAATGATTTTGACACCGGCTTACGTCCAAAGCGTTCGTGGCATCTCCCCACTCGATTCAGGGCTCATGCTTCTCCCTGGTGCAATCATCATGGGAATCATGTCGCCGATCACGGGTAAACTATTCGATAAATTCGGACCGAAGTTACTGGCGATTACCGGATTGACGATCACCGCCGTATCGACGTACATGCTCGCAAACGTCCAACTCGATTCTACGTATACGTACATCGTCTTGACGTACACGTTGCGTATGTTTGGGATGTCAATGGTTATGATGCCAATTATGACTAATGGACTTAACCAGTTACCGACTCGCCTCAATCCGCACGGGACGGCCATCAACAACACGGCCCAACAAGTATCCGGTGCGATCGGCACGGCAGTTCTCGTCACGATTATGAACTCGGTGACGCGCACAGAGGCTGAATCATTGATGACAGGCGTCGATCCTGCGACACTCACAGAGAGCTCGATGGGTGCCATCACTCAGCAAGCCCTCTTGTCTGGGATTCAATACTCGTTCTACGTCGCACTCGGGATGAACCTCTTGGCGCTTGTTTTAGCCTTTTTCGTGAAGCGAGTCGATGTTCGTAATTTTGAAGACAATGCAGAAACTGTTGAAGAATTGAAACAAGCGAATTAATAATAGGAAAAGCCGTTCTGAACGATAGATTCAGAACGGCTTTTTAATTTCTCATTCCCTTCATGCGTAAATATGAAATTAAACTTTAATACATATATGGTATTATTTCTCAATGGATAGGATTCGTTTAGGAGGGTACATATTATGAAAAAAGGGTTTGGCTTAATTATAGTTTTTCTTTTGATTACTTCATCTTTCGGCTCGACTGGAACAATCGTCGAGGCAGCCCCAAAGAAGCAGAATCGTGCTATTATGGGAGTATCGGCTTTGACTCCGCAACAAATGGCGGATTACGTAAAAAAGAAGAATCCTCGTGATGTCCGACTCGCCAAAACGTCTGTCGAAGATTTGGCGAAACTTTTCATCATCATCGGTGCTAAAGAAGGCGTCCGTGGTGATGTTGCGTTCGCACAAGCACTGAAAGAGACTGGTTATTTTCGTTATGGCGGCGATGTCCTTCCAAAGCAGCATAACTACTCGGGGATTGGGACGACTGGAAACGGCGTGAAGGGACACTTTTTCCGTTCCCCACACCAAGGGGTAACCGCTCAAATTCAGCATCTAAAGGCATACGCCTCGAAGGATGCGTTGAATATGACGAAGGTCGATCCACGCTTCCATCTCGTAAAACGAGGTTCGGCGACAACTTGGCCGTCACTTCACCGAAAGTGGGCCATGCAGCCAAAAGGAAATTACGGGAATGAGATTCTTTCGATTTATCAAGAAATGTCGAAAACACCGAAACGTGTCGCTAAAGCAAAACGATGAAGAAATGTAGGGGTGAAAGAACGTGACGTGCAAACAAGTTAGACTCGCGAGCGGAATCGCACTATTCGTGACCGGCGTGATGTTGTTACTCAAGCGCTAATGAGCATTTCGGGCAATTGTCCGAGTGCTTTTTTTGTGGGGTTATTTGCTCAACACGAAAACGTCATAGCACTTTATGGGCGCTACGACGTTTAAATCTAAGAACCGTTACTTACTCACGTTCTATACGTTGAGGGATTGGAAACGAAGCCCGAAAACAAATGACCTGATTTTCTATCGGTTCGGCCGTCAACTTCCCGCCATGCAACAAAATGATTTGTCGCGCAATCGATAAACCTAATCCATCACCTGGAGTGACCCCTCTCGAAGAATCGACTCGATATGTGCGATCAAACAGATGAGGGATAGCATGAATCGTTTCGACCGTTGTCGCATTTGAGATGGACCACTCAAGCATATCGTCCTTGGTCTGGAGTTCAATGTGAATCGGACTCGTTTGCTTGGCGTATTTCCAAGCGTTCGAGAAAAGGTTCTCAAATACACGAATGAGCTGTTCTTGATCGGCTTCAATCCATAAATCTGGTCTGATCGAAACCTGTAAATCAAGGCCTCGCTCATTGAATAACGGTTCCATCTCGTGGATGAGTTGCGTCGTCAATAAGCTCAAGTTGAGTTTCTGTTTCTTTAGTTGCATATTCGGGGCGTAGAGTCGGTTCACGTCCATCAACTGATCTAGCAGATGTTCGAGCTGATCTGTCTTTTCATTTAAGATACGAAAATGATCGTTCTCTTCAGGTGTCAGGTCACGATTCATTTGGAGTAGCTGGGTATAACCTTTGATGCTCGTGAGCGGTGTACGCAAATCGTGCGACAGGTTGGAAAACAGTTGGTTCCGCTCTTCTTCGTGCGCCCGCTCCTTCTCAAATAATTCGCTTAACTGCCGCGACATTCGATTTACACTCTCTCCAAGTGAGGCGATTTCATCTCGCCCTTCGACATTGATTGTTCGACCGAGATCACCATTTGCGATCTGTTCAATCTCGCTCGATAGGTACGTGATCTTTCGAAGTGTTTTCCGCATCATCAGTGAAAACCCAATGATAAAAATCAAAATGACAACGAATGTCACGCCTAAAAACATCAAATTAGATGTCAGCGGGTCCGGTGTGGTCTCATTCTTGATGTAATATAAACTAATCGAATATCCCATGATTAAAAAAGCAATCGTCGCAATCAACGCGTTGATTAAGATAATGCTAATTAACTTTACAAGCAATCGATCCCATTGCCTCTGTTTCATAATCGATACCCCACGCCCCACACCGTCTTGATCATCGTTGGTTTTCGTGGTGTGTCTTCTAACTTCTCACGAATTTTTGTAATGTGGACCATCACAGTATTGTCGACCTCAAATGCAGCTTCACCCCACACCGCCTCGTAAATCTGTTCGACAGTTAGAACTTGGTTCGGATGTCGCATAAAATAGGCAAGAATATCGAACTCTTTAGGTGTAAGCCGAATTAAAGCCTCGCCTTTTCGACACTGTCGCGTTTGGAGGTCGAGTGTGATTTCTTCATGGGTGAGCATGGTCTGTGCCTCGGTCCGATCTGCCCCATAATCACGATACCGTCTGAGTAACGATTTAACACGAAGCGTCACTTCAAGTGGATTGAACGGCTTTTTGATATAGTCGTCAGCTCCGACAGAAATTCCTTGCATCAAATCTAGATCGCTCGTTTTTGCTGTCAGCATCAAAATCGGCATAAACTGTGTCTTTCGAATTTCAATACAAGCTTCAATTCCACCCATGATGGGCATCATCAAATCGAGAATGAGTAAATCAATCGTTTCGGTCGATGCGAGGTCGAGCACTTCTTGCCCATTTTTCGCAAACCGAAGTGCATATCCTTCATTTTTTAAATAGATGGCAAGTAATTCCCGAATCGCCTCATCGTCGTCGGCGATACAGATGACGGGTTGTGATCGCATATCTTTCCTCCTCATCCTACATAATGAAATTGATCCATCTTATTATTGAGTGTAACAAACCACTCAATAACACATTCTGACGAACTTCTTAAGATTTCTTAAGAGAATACTAAAAACTCCTTACGCTTGCGAGTGAATACTAGACAAGGTAAGGAGTGAATTTATTATGGAACTGATCATACATTATGGCATGCTTGCCATCGGCATCATGTTTACCCCATTATCTGATGACGTCTTAATGATCACCCATCTGACCGTTGCAGGCGCATTTGTTCCAGGGTGGCTTTTATTTATCTCTACCTGGATTCTCTTCACGCTCACGTTCAGCTGGTTCTATTTAATCGGTAAAGGACTTCATCGTATTTTACCCGTGCGACAACGAGAATCTCATTATCTCAAGAGAGCTGAGGCGCTTTATCAAAAGTATGGAGCACGCACGATTATGATTTCTTACTTTATTCCGGGTCTGCGACACCCGCTCCACTATATTGCCGGGTTCACGTCGCTCAACCTTCGTACGTATGCGTTCTATACGACCATCTCTGCTTTCTTCTATACCGGTGCTTGGTTTCTCGTGATCGGACTGGCCAATCAAATTCCAGTCTTTCAACAGTTTCAAGACTGGGTGTTGTCCTTTTAACAAAAGTAGGCGAGAATTCTCCCTCCTCTAAGCGTCTCGGGGCGAAGCCCAGCGTAGGTGGGAGATGAATCGCCCGATCCAAAACTCTTCTCTCCCTGTGACAGATATGACGAACAAAAGTTCGTGATTCCGTCAGATTCTCCCTCCCCCTCCACGGGTATCGGATGAGGAAGACACATCACGATCTTCGGAAGGGAGGAGGGACGGACATGCTGAAAGGCTATACATACCGGCTCTACCCGACGCCTGCACAGGCCGAGTTCCTCATCAAGACCATCGGCTGCGCCCGGTTCATCTACAACAAGCTGCTCGAGGACCGCATCGCCATCCGCGAGGAGGCGAAAGCGGGGATCGTGACGAGACGGAAACCGGCGACACCCGCATCCTACAAGCCCCTGTTCCCGTTCCTCGCCGAAGCGGACAGCCTCGCGCTCGCGAACGCGAAGCTGAACCTTGATGCGGCGTTCGCGAAGTTCTTCGCCGGGACGGGCGGATTCCCGGCCTTCAAATCGAGACGACGGTCGCGCGCCTCCTACACGACGAACAATCAGCACGGTACGATCCGCATCGAGGCGGGCAAGGTCCGGCTGCCGAAGATCGGGTTCGTGCGGTTCACACAACATCGCCCGTTCGAGGGCGTCATCCGGTCGGCGACGGTCTCGATGACGAGGACGGACAAGTTCTTTGTCTCCATCCTCGTCGAACAGGACGATGAACCATGGGTCCCAGCCGAGAACAAGGTCGGGATCGACCTCGGTCTGGAACACTTCGCCGTCATGACGAACGACGCGATGGTCTCGGAGGAGATCGAAAACCCACGTTTCCTTCGTAAGTCCGAAGCGAAGGTCAAGAAGGCGCAACGGGCGCTGTCGCGAAAGAAGATTGGAAGCAAGAATCGTGAAAAAGCCAAATTACTTTTGGCCAAGAAACACGAAAAGATCGCCAACCAACGCAAGGACTTCCTTCACAAACTGTCGAGACGGATCGTTGACGAGAACCAAGTCATCGTCGTGGAGACATTGAAGTCGAAGGACATGATGAAGAACCACAAGGTAGCGAAGTCCATCGGGGATGTCAGTTGGTACGAGTTCGTCCGGCAACTCGAATACAAATCAAACTTCTATGGACGGACGCTCATCAAGGCAGACCCCTGGTACGCATCGACGCAGATCTGTTCCACTTGCGGAGTAAAAGGCGAGAAGAAGGCGATGGATGTCCGTGAATGGACGTGTGCCTGTGGCGCGCATCATGACCGTGACATCAATGCGAGCCTCAACCTATTGATGTTGGCCGACTGACAATCCTTCAGGGCAGGGACTGCCCGACGAGCTTGGTCCATAACCGTGGCTGGTAAAAGCACGGTCTTCCCAAGAAGCTCCCACTTCCATTTGTGAAACAAATAAGTGGTGAGTAGTTCACCTTAGTGTCCTCTGTATTTCCCGAGCGCACGCATGTTCAAGAGATATAAGACACCTGCATAAAGAATCAACCCGAGTAAATACATCCAAATGCCTGAGAAACCACTTCCGTATACCATCACTTCCTTGATTGCCGTTGCCCCGTAAAAGATTGGCATGACGTAACTCAAGTTTCCGAGACCGTACGGAATCAAGTCGAGTGGAATGAGTCCTGAGAAGAACACTTGCGGGATGATCGTAAATGGAATCATCTGAACGACCTGTAATTCCGATCGGGCAAACACGGAGATGGTCGCCCCGAAGAGGACGGCTGTCCCTGCCATGAGTAGCATCGTCAGCATGACCCACGCCATATTCCCGAGCGAAGACAGCCCGAGTACATAAATCGAATAGAGTACGATGAAAATCGACTGAACGACCGCAAATACACCGTATCCGAGCGTATATCCTAAAATGACTTGTCCCCGCTTGATCGGCGTCATCAAGAGTCGTTCAAGCGTGCCCCCGCTCCGTTCTTTGACGAGTGCCATCGCAGAAAGGATGAACACGAAGAAGAATGAAAAGAGGGATAGGAAGACGAAGCCAAACGAATCGAACGTAGATTGGTCTTCTTCACCGTAGACGAATGACGTATCGATCTCGGCTGCCGGGTTGAGCGTCGTCAACGCATCTTGAATTTCACGAACTGCCTTTGAAGACTTCGTCGACGGTTCACGTAACGTGATGGCCGTGCCTTCCTGATCCATTTCAAAAACGGCATCGACCTGTTCATTGTCTTCGATATACATTTTCGGATCATCAAATGATGCCTGTTCCACCTCGAGCGTCTCGTCCTCAAATGCAGTGACGAGCTGTTCTGGTGCATTTTCATCGAGAACGACGGTCGGCACGTAATCCGAGTCTCCAAGTAAGAAGTAGACGAGTGTCAAAATGAGAAGCGGTGCGATTAAAATCAAAGCGACACTGCGCTTGTCGTTCAACGTTTGGAAGATGACACGTTTCGCTAAGTTACGCATGGTCACCCACCTCCTCTTTCCCAGCAATTAAGAACAGTTCTTCGACGCGACCGTTCTCGGTCTGGTCGAGCAAGTCTTGCACATGATCGTACGCAATCAATCGTCCATTATAGACGAGTGCAGCACGGTCACACTCGAGCACTTCATCCATGACGTGTGTCGAGACGATGATGGTCGTCCCTTCCGCTCGAATCGTTTGGAACTGATCCCAAATCTGACGGCGTAAAATCGGATCAATCCCGACCGTCGGCTCATCGAGAAACAACACGTCCGGCTTATGAAGGATCGCAATGGCTAAGGAAAGACGCTTCTTCATCCCTCCCGAAAAATTACGGACGAGTTTATGCCGATCGTTTGTTAAATCAACAAGCGCGAGCACTTCGGTGATCCGTTCCTGAAGCGCCTTTTTCCCTAACTTATAAATCGAACCGAAGAAGGCAAGGTTCGCCTCGGCCGACAGGTCTTCGTACAACCCATCGTTTTGCGGCATAAATCCGATTTGTTGGAGCATGGCCATATTCGGCATCTTTGTTTCCCCGATATGGACACTTCCTTTGTCCGGTGCAAGTGCGCCAATCATGAGTCGAATGAGCGTCGTCTTTCCCGATCCGGATGGCCCGAGCAAGCAACAAATCTCTCCAGACGGGATGGTAAAGTCGATGTTGTCGATGGCGAGCTGGTCACCGAACGACTTCTCGACATGTTGCAATTGAATGTTCATGCCTATCACTCCTTTTCGGCGCCTCATCGTGTATACTCAAGATAATCGACACCGTGTTGGTTTATATGTTCAGTATAGACCTCGTTCAGAACAGCAACAATCGTCAATATTGGTCATCGTGTCGGTTTTCCGACAGATGGATGGATTGTGTTGAGAAAAAGGAGAAATAATATGGAACAAACCGATTTACGCGTCATCCGTACGAAAAAATTGATTAAAGACGCTTTCTTCAGTCTCATCGAAGAGCAAGGATTCGAAGCCGTCACCGTCAAGCAATTGACCGAACGAGCTGGAATCAATCGAGGTACGTTCTATAGTCACTATGTGGATAAGTTCGAGTTGATGGAGAAATGCGTCAACGAAATCTTTCGAGAGGCCGAACAAAAGTTGATTCATCATCTACCCCATATCTTTGGAGACGAGCGGACCGACAACTCTTACCATTACCTCATCCCGTTCATCCGCTTCATCGAAGACAACCAAATCATCATGAAGCCACTGCTTGGACCGAACGGAGACCCGACATTTCAGACGAAGCTCCGTGCATTCATGCAGGCTGCCTTGTTTCAGCGTTCGCCTGCAACGTTGTTTGACCCGGACAAGATGATGGTGCCGCCCCCGTATCTCGTCGCCTATCTCTCTTCGGCGCACATGGGGGTCATCTACGAATGGTTGAATAATCCGTCATCAGAAGAGACAGCAGAAGACATCGCTCGCATCATCTATACGATCACGTTTGAAGGACCGCTCGTCGCTGGCGGTGTGAAATCAAACGACTAAAGCCTCCCGCATATTTTTGCGAGAGGCTTATTTTATGAGACGCGAACCTGTACGTGCAAGCTTCCATTCTCTTCAGTTGTCTCCTGATAAACGTTTTGTGACGCCTCCAAATCATGCCACGCGATGCGGTACGACTTCCCTCGCATCCCTTCAAACTCAAAAGTGAGGTGCTGTAAGTCCGCGATTCGACGCAGACGGTCAAACGGTTCCTCGTGTCCGCTCCATTCGACTTGATTCGCTGAATCTTTCAATACGAGGTCGAGTCCATGCATCACTTTTTCTTTAATCACCTGACCATCCGTCGCTAAACGCATCCCGTCTTTTATATCATGCATCCGACATGACTCAATGTCGTCAAACGGGATTATGATCTCATCGCCGTTCGCAAATTGAAGTGTAATTGTTTTTACGATCATCCTACATTCCTACTTTCGTTCAGACTCTGTTCCCTTACTATACAAAACTTTTCTCCGTTCAGGGATGACATCTTTGTGTGGATGTGGCAAATTCGTAAAAGCATGTTCAATTCATTTGGAAACGGGAATAGAAGAGGTAGCAATCATTCTGTTTTTTGAAAATAACACTTCGGAAAGGCGGCGAATATATGCCATCAGTGGATAAGTCAGTCATCGTCATCGGTGGAGGGCTCGGCGGATTGTCTGCAGCCATCTCGCTCACTCAAAAAGGTTACGACGTCTCGCTCTATGAAAAGAACGACCACATCGGCGGGAAAGTGAATCGGCTCGAACAGGATGGGTTCGGTTTCGACCTCGGGCCCTCGATTTTAACGATGCCTCATATCTTCGATAAGCTGTTCCGCGGAAGCGACAAACGCATGGAAGACTATGTGTCCATCAAACGATTAGAGCTCGAATGGCGCTCGTTCTTCCCGGACGAGACCGTACTCGATTTGTACCATGACCTCGAACACATGCAACGCGCAAATCCTTCCCTCTCTCGAAAAGACATGCAGGAATATCGTGAGCTGCTGAATTACGCAGCACGCATTTATAAGACGACGGAAAAGGGATACTTGGCCGAAGGCTTTGAGTCCCCTTTAGAAGCGGTCATGAAGACAGGTATTTTCCCAACTCTCTTCGGGTTCGATTTGACGTCGACCATGTATAGCGCCATCAAAAAACGCATCAGTAACCCTCATTTACGCGATATGCTTTCGTATTACGTCAAATATGTCGGGTCGTCTCCATATAATGCACCAGCCGTCTTAAACATGATGATTTACATGCAGTATGCACAAGGATGTTGGTACGTCGAAGGCGGGACTCACAAGCTCGCGGAAGGATTGACGAAGCTTGCCGAAGAGATTGGTGTGAAGTTACATACCGGAGAAGGCGTCGTTCGTGCCCATACGGTAAATGGAAAGATTTCAGCGATCGAGCTTGAGGATGGACGTCTCCGATCAGCCGATTATTTCGTCTCGAACATGGAAGTGATCCCGTTCTATCAGAAGATGGTCGACGCGGACGAACAGTACGTCGACAAACTCGTCGATAAATACGAACCAGCAAGCTCAGGCTTCGTCCTCCATCTCGGGGTAAAGAAAGCTTATCCACAACTCGCACATCATAACTTCTTCTTCTCCGAAAACTTGCATGAACAAATGGACAAAATTTTTGAGAAACATGAATTGCCGGACGACCCGACGATTTATCTCGTCAACGTCAACAAGACCGACCCGACTCAAGCACCACCAGGACATGAGAACATTAAAATCTTGCCACACATCCCGTATATCCAAGACAATCCGTTCACCGCAGAAGAGTACGCCGCCTTTGAAGAGCGTGTACTCGATAAGTTAGAACGGATGGGACTCGAGGGCTTGCGTGAACATACGGTGACGCGTGACGTATGGACACCTCACGATATCGAGCGGACATATGGATCGGACCGAGGTGCCATTTATGGAACGGTCGCCGACAAGAATCGGAATGGCGGCTTCAAACATAAGAAGCAGAGCGAACTCTATCATAACCTCTACTTTGTCGGCGGGACCGTCAACCCGGGCGGCGGTATGCCGATGGTGACGTTGAGCGGTCAGCAAGTGAGCGACAAGATTGCAAAGCGCGATAAAGTAAAATGATGTTCTTCCATCCCTCACTCTCGCTGTGAGGGATTATTTTTTGAAACTTTTTCCAATAACCTTCCGTATATTGTGCTACGATACAAACATTCAAACATACAAACGGAGGAACAGGATGCATCAAATCACAAGTTATTTCTTTATGTATGCCAAAGTTGTCGTCACTGATAAAGTTCCATTCATCTGGACATTCGGAATTCCGCTCATGATCGCCTTGACGCAGTCGTTTTCAGATATTCGCCAAGCGACGACAGCCGAATACTACCCAGGGCTCTCTTATTTCTGGGTGTATATTATTCTTGCTACATATGTGAACGGTGTCGGCATAGAACTCGCCCGTATGCGTGAATACGGGCTGATGAAAACGTACGTGATGATTTCTGGGAACAAACTGACGTATGTCATCGCCGTCATCTTGGCGCAGCTCTTATTCGCCTCCATCAGCCTACTCTTATTCACAACGATCGTCACGCTCGTACACGGGTTCTTCTCGTTCAAGTTGATTGCAACGTCTCTACTCGTATTGATCGGTAGTATCCCGTTCGCGATCGCAAGTGTCGCCATTACGGCACTTCCAGTGAAAGTATCGAG
This sequence comes from Exiguobacterium sp. s35, assembly GCF_018617535.1. Classification (NCBI taxonomy): domain Bacteria; kingdom Bacillati; phylum Bacillota; class Bacilli; order Caryophanales; genus Exiguobacterium; species Exiguobacterium sp. s35. The sequence goes on along the minus strand of NZ_JACSKI010000004.1, from coordinate 48,243 downwards.
TCTCGGGACATTCGTGAACATACTGATGTTTCCGCTCTTTTTATTGGCAATCAAGTCACCTGATCAATGGTTCAGCTTCCTCAATCCATTCTATGCGCTCCATGAATTCGCGCTCGGATTGCTGCACCTGACGACTCAAGTCGACCTCTCGTTCGGAGTATGGGCGACATCCCTTTCCGTGCTCGGTTATTTCATCATCGGAGCGATTGCGTTGAAACGCTTCAGTCTCGTCTCACTTATCACACGCTAGGAGGTTCTTATGCACGTAAACCAACTCACTTATCGCTATCCGAAAGCGACGCGTCCTGTGCTCGACAGCGTCTCGTTCACACTGCAACCAAACAAGCTGAACGTATTGATCGGACAAAATGGTGCCGGGAAGACGACACTGTTTGACTGTATGACGGGTACCCTTCCTGTTGACAAAGCGTCACTCGACCTCGTCCCGACGACGGACATGCTCTATTTGACGCAACTCATGTACAACCATCATGAATTGACAGGGAAAGACTTCGCCTATTTCATTGGACGACTGTCGCAGCGCCCCGACTTCAAGAAACTCGAGTCTTATGTAAATAACCTTTCGACGTCCCGAGAACAAGAACTGTTCGAACATCTATGGACGATGAAACTCGGGAAGATGTCGGTCGGGGAGAAAAAATGGCTCTTCGTGACACTATTGTCTTCCATCAAGCGTTCCCTCTATTTATTTGACGAACCGACGAGCGGGGTCGATCCGGCATCACGCATTCAAATCATGCGCCGCCTGCAACGCCTCGTCGACGAGGGCAAGACGTGTCTCATCTCAACACATCAGTTGCATGACTTGGTTCAACTTGATGCCCACGTCATCTTCCTACACGGTGGACGTATTTTATATGAAGGTGACTTCCAAGACTGGCTCAAAGAATCTGGAACGACCGACCCGGACGAAGCATTCGTTCGGATGGTCGATACACCACTTGATGATGTGGCGGTGACACGATGAATGACTCGTTTTGGGAACGACACCGGTTCACATTCTATACAATCGGGATGGTCGTCTGCGGCTTTCTCGTTGCGATGTTCTCATGAAAAAACTCAGCCTCTGACGCTCTGTCAGGGCTGAGTTTTATTATTCACGATGTGCGCGTCGTAATTCCCGATTCGTCACATGTTCCGGGTCCGCTTCACGCAGTTTACGGTCCATCGGTATGTACCAGATGAGGAGCGGGATGACGCCAATTAATGCGACAACGAGTAGTTCCTGCATCGAATCCAACACGAACCACGTGAGAAAGGTGAATACACCAAGTGATACAAACATGGTGACGATGATGAGAAATTCTTGACGAACGAGGTGTTGGTATTCCTCGTCTTCGTTGAATGTGCGTAACAACTTCATCCGTCGCCACGCTTGATAGAGCATCGGCAGTTGGGTCACGAGGAAAGAGAAGGCAACCGTCGTCACCGTGACACCTTTTATGACCGAAACAACCAGAAACAGAAAGAGACCGATGATTCCAAATATCGCACTGATCCCTCGTGCGTCGAGGTCCTGTTCGACCATTCGCGGGATACGTTCTTGTTTATCCATTTACCTTCCTCCTTCTTTATTTCTCCCGATTCATCAGTCCTAATAAGCTCTCGACGACATGTTCGTCATCGACCTTTAGAATCTTCCAGTCGACCCATGAATCTAAAAGAAGACAACTTGCGATAAGCATGGCCCCTCCAAGACTCATCGTGTCTAGCGTGATGTACTTCAGTGAGTAGAACGCCAACATCGACATGACACCGATTAAGAGGACAAATTGAATCACACCTTTTAGATAGATAAAGCGCCGATACGTGGGCGAGTCATTGAACTGTAAAAACAATTGAACTTTATGCCACGTCGCAAACAGAAGCGGCATGAACATCACCGCGCAGAAAATGAACAGGGACAGGCTCATTCTTGAATCATTGAACCATAACCAAAGCGCCGTCACCGCACCGATGATCATCACCAGAAGTGGGCCTTTATTCGTCCACGATTGATCGTATAAGTACTCCATTCGTTCGTCACGCAACATCTCATACACCTCCAGCAGTAAAAATCATCCAATTCGCTCGGTAATTTTATCTTACCAATCTAAAAGCAAAGTTTCGAGGATTTTCCATTAAAAAGGAAAAAGCACCTGATGGATATCAGATGCTTTTCGTTAACCCGCTTTTGAGACTTTGGCTGATGTGACTCGTGTCTTCCCACTTAACTGAAACACAAGTACCCCACCGATGATTAACACAATCCCAATGACCGTCTTCCATGTGAACGGGACGGCCGTCAATCCGAACCATCCTAACGTATCCCAGAGGAGAGCAAACAGGATTTGTGACACCATGACAATCGAGATGGCGTAACTCGGTCCGAGCCGTTCGACACCTTGCGTCACACTCATGACGACCCCGACGCCAAGGATTCCGCTAAACCAGTACCATGTCTCCATCTCATCTACTCGGAACAAGGCACTCCCTTCTTGGAACAACCCAATGAGCAGTGACGCTAAAAATCCAAGACAGAGAACGAGTGTCGTCGTCGCCCATGCACCGACACGCTTTTTGACGTTGGCGTTAAACGTATTTTGCACACAGACGAGCATTCCGCCGAAGATGGCAAGCATCATTCCAATCGCCACGGTTCTTCCCTCCTATTCATAAATGCTCTCCCCGACAATCTCTACCAACCCTTCTCGGTCAATAATCGTAATCATCCGTCGATTGCGCTCAATCAATCCCACTTCAACAAAACGTCGAAGCGTTCGATTCACATGACGATAACTTGTCCCGATCAAATCGGCGATATCCGTCAATTGATCCACGGTCGAGCCGAGCGTTTGGTCATCTGGCGTCATCGATAACAGATAACTCGCTAGGCGGACCTCAACGGGATAGAACAAGTTAAAGCTGAGCGACTGCGATTTTCGTTCGAACTTTCGCGTGATTTCTTCCAATAAATAATGTAACCAGGCGACTTCTTGGTGCGCATGCTGGATCAAGTCTTCGAACCGGATGACGAGCATCTCGACTTCCGTGACCGCCTCAACCGTATTCAAGTAAGGAGTCCGCTGAATATACTCGATATCTCCAATCAAATCGAGCGGATATTTGAAGGAAAGGACGAGTCGCTTGCCGGTAGCGGAAGTATGGGAGACGCGAATCTTTCCTTTCACTAAGAAACGGAGGTGCTCCGCTTCATCGCCCTGTGTACAGATGACGTCGCCCGCTTCGTAATGGACGAGTTGCAATTTTTGTTGCGCAGCAACGGGCAAAACGTCTAATTCAAATCGTTTCACGTATGCATCAACCATTTCCGTCTCCCCTTACCATTTTAATAAGATGACGCCCGCAATCATCATGAACACCCCGAACAACTGCGCCGCGTTTAAGTTCCGACTTACCATCCCGAACCAGCCGCGCCAGTCGATGACGAGCGCGAGTGCCAACTGTGCGATGAGAAACAGGGAAATCGTAAGTGTGACCCCGAGCTCATGAACGGCCGCCATATTACTGAACAAGATGAGCGCCGCAAACGCACCACCCGATAAATAAAGCGGGTTCACATGACGCATCTGTGCATACGTGCGATCTCGCAGTACTAACATGACGAGAAGGGCGACGACGAATCCCGTGAACTGCGTCAACGTCGCCGCTTGCCACGTCCCAATCTGTGAACTGATTCGCGCATTTGCCACACTTTGTAGCGTCAGAAAGAAGCCTCCACTGATTGCAAACAACACTCCTCGCATCGTTCTCCCTCCTTAAGATAGACGAATGAATACAATCCCAATCACCATGACAATGAGACTTATGATTTGCACACCAGTGACCAGGTTCTTCTTCGCTCCGAACCAACCGAAACGGTCAATCAGTAAACTTCCACATAACAGTCCGACAATGACGATAATGACAGCGATCCCCGTCCCGACAATCGGAACGATGAGGACGTTTCCTCCGATGAAGAGCGCCCCAATGATCCCACCAAGCCAAATCCACCATGGTTGACCTTTCAGCTGTGTAAACGGAACAGGTTGACGTGAGACGAGCAAGATGAGCAATAGCGCCATCGTCCCGACAACGAAGGAGACGAGTGCCCCCTTCAGTGCCGATTCGAGCACCGTTCCCAAATAGCCGTTAATGGCCGTTTGCGTGGCACTCATCATTCCCGTGAAAATCCCGAACAGTCGCCAAAGGTTCAAGTTCCCGGTGTCTGTTTCCATCGAGACGATCAACTTGCCTCTTCGGCGGTTGAGCCAGTCGGATAACGCGACCGTTCCGATGACGCCTAGTAAGACGAGCACGACCCCGAATAAGCGCAATACCGTGATCGGATGCTCAACGGAGTTGAACCAACCAAAATGGTCAATCAACAGTCCCATTAAAATCTGTCCAAAGATTGGCATGATGACCGTCTGGACACTTCCAAGCCTCGGGAACAGCAAGATATTTCCTGTTAAGAACAAGACACCTAACAATCCGCCAACCCACATCCAAGTGGGACCTTGCTGAATGACCGAGCTGTCAAACCCGAATGACTGCCCGGTCAAAAGGAGCAACAAGGACAAAAAGATTGTCCCGACGGTAAACGATAAAAATGATGCGACGAATGGGGAGCCGACCACCTGACGCAAACGAGAGTTCACACTCGTCTGCATCGGCAACAAAATCCCAATCGTCAATCCAATCAAAATAGCCAACATGAATGTCTTCCTCGATTCTTCTACTAGTTCTACGTACATTGTCAGCTTACGCCTCCGTACCGAAGAAGAAAAGGACCGATGTCCTCAAATAAAAAACGAACCCTTTTCAGGTGTTCGTTTTAGACTCATGGAGGCGTTGATCACGCGCTTCACGCAATTCTTTCCCTCGTACATGATGGGAATCAAGGGTGTGCAAGTAGCGATTGATGACATATGGTCCAAGAATCGATAGGGCACCGATTCCGAATAACCCGGCAATCGCTAAAATAGGAGATAACAAATCGGCATAATAGGCGGCCAATAGGCAGATGGTCGAGACGAAGCAGAGCCACTGGATCCCGAAATCTGTATATACCACACGTTGATAACGCGCATTCTCGTTAAAGGTGAGGAGCAGTTTTGTCTTCCGCCACTCGAAACAGAGATACGGGAAAAAACTAATAAATACGATGAGGGGGGCGTATAGTTTGGACTGCGCAGCGATGAGGAATGTCATCACGACAGTCGCGATGGCGACGCCCCATCCCCAACGCCAATGACTGTCATCCTGCTCGAGTAACCGTTCAATTCGCTTTTCTTTCGTCAGCATATGTACTCCTTTCGTAAGATCGATAGTGCTTCGTCACCTCATCCCGTGTCGGTTGATCCGGGTCGGCATGTCGTAATTTCCGGACGGTCTGATAGTGGATCCATGCTAACATGACGATACCTAGACCAATGATGCCCAGGACGATGAAGCCTAGACCGATTGATGAAACCTCAAGGCGACTGAGAAGGACCATTCCTGTGATTGCTCCAATCCAGTAAGAGTAGAGGCGATACAAGCGTCTCGTGAGTGACTTGGCTTTTCCGGACGTAATGGTTTGCAACTGTTTACTTTCTTGACGTGTGAGATACATGAGTCCAGTCGCTGCTAACGTCGATCCGATTCCCCATATCCACCATGTGTCAAAACCGAGCACGAAACTGTTGCAGACAACGAGGACCGCTGTAAGCCAGATGCTGGTATTTTGATGCATTTTCCGATATGCCCCGATATATTGAATTCGTTCTTGTTTCGTCATGACTCTTTACGACCTTTCCTTGAAAAATCATCTAACGCATGTTTCAAACGTTCCCGGTTTGTCCGAGTCCATTCGCCCGATGTGACGTGGTGCTCGTCAAGCCCGGACTGCTTTCGGTCAATCCAACGTGGAATCAATATGAGACACGGTCCGCCGATGAGGAGCGCCCAACTTATCCACGGTAAGATATTGATTCCAATGAAATGCATAGCAATCAAAATCATGAACCATATTAAACTGATCAACATGACAGCAAAATCGATTCGCAATAGACGATGATAGCGTGTTGAGGGATTGAAGGATTGTTGCAATCTCATCTTGTTCCATTCAAGCCATGTCGTGTAAAGAAGTGCGGCACCTGGTAGGAGAATGCTATATAGGCTCCATGTCGACAGAAAATAGATGAATACGCCTAGCATGACTACACTCACGATGATGTTGAGACGGGTGAATCGCTTCTCAAACTGTTCAATTCGTTGAAGTCGTTCCGCTTTATCCACGGTGTCACCTCAATCTTTCACGAAGTCGAGTTTGATTTCGTGACGCATTGGCTGTTCTTCGTCATACTCAGGAATCTGTCGGTCGAGCTTTTTCTGTGCGACTTGCAATAAGATGACTCCGCCTAAGAAGACGACGAATAGCGACCATTCCGGCCAATTGATCAGAACGATGAATGGGAAGAGAATCGCCAACAAGACGAGTAGCCCCATTTCTGATACATACTGCCAATCGATGATCCGTTTGGCTTGTTCCACATTCGTCAACTTTCTGACGAAGCGACGCTCTCGTCCGATTGCGAACAACATACCCGCTAATGTGATCCCTAATGGAATGATATATCTTGACGCACCGTCTGACTGGAGTGCCAGAAAGACAAACATCCCGGTCAGACCTGCCAGCCCCATTCTCCAAAAAAGCCAACGCTGCTGATAACGATAAATCGTATTGATTCGTTCTTGTTTATTCATCTCATTCATCCTTTCAGAATCGTCGAATCTCGCGACGTGTCGGTTGTTCCGGGTCGAGCCAGCGGATTTGTTGATCGAGCTTCTCTTGCGCCCATAAAATATAAAGCAATGCCCCACCGATGAGGACCACAGGAATCCAAGACCAGTCTATGATTCGGATGGCTAGCGGATTGACGAGTCCGAGCAATGCGATAAAGAGGAAGTCCAGATGATACTGCAGTGTCACGACACGTTTCACCTGTTCTTGCTCCGACAATTGACTGATTGCCTCTGCTTCATTCGAAAAAAAGTAACGCGTCGCAAGTAACACCCCGCCGATGATGGCGAACCCGATCCAGATGTTCCCGTCAGTTCGCATGAGGAAGTAAACTGCAAGACCTGCCGGAAGCGCTAAAAGTAAGCGTTGCAGGAGTCGCTTTCGATTTGATTGTTTGATTGTATGTAGTCGTTCTTGCTTATTCATCTCGTTCACCTCTTGTTTCACTATACGGGATGAGCATGAGAAAAGTTCCGTTATTTTACATTTTCGTACCAAAGTCATGTTTCTTGACGATATGACTGTCTCGGCTTATAGTTTAGTTAACTTAACTATATCTTAAAGAATGAAAGTAAGAGGTTATCAACATGAGTTTATTAAGCAATTCCCGATTTGTGTTTACCTGGTTATCCGGGATGACGCTCACGCTCGGGTTTTCAATTTTCTTCTTGAGCGTCTCGTGGTTAACCATTGATGTGTTGAAACAACCGACGCTACTCGGAATCATTTTGACCGCAGTTTCGTTACCTCGCGTTGTCATGATGGTGTTCGGTGGTGTGTTCGCCGATCGGTTCCAAAAGAGTCGCTTGTTATGTTTAACGAATATCGGGCAAGGAGTGTTGATGTTAATTGTCGTCTCGCTCCATTTTGCAGACGCATATTCGGTGGCAGCACTCTTGATCATCTCCGTATTGTTTGGTCTTTTAGACGGCATGTCTTACCCAGCACTGTCATCACTCATGCCTTCAATCGTATCAGGTCAACAGTTGCAACGGGCAAACTCCCTCTTCCAAGGGTCACTCGAGCTGATGTTCGTCATCGGTCCGTTCCTTGCAGGAATCCTACTGACGTGGGGAAGCTTCGGGCTCAGTTTTGGGACGGCCGCTGCATTGATCTTTCTCTCCGCAATCTTGATTATGCCACGGCTGATTCAAGACAACATTCCCGAGGTCGCTCCACTCTCACCAAAAGATGTACTCGTTGATTTGAAAGAAGGGATTCGTTACGTATCCAAGACACCTGTTTTACGAAGTGGAACGTTTGCCATCGCCATCGTCAACTTGTTCGTCATGGGACCACTCATCATGAGTATCCCGATTCTCGTTGGCTCGGTCGGAGGAACAGCATTTGATTTGAGTATCATCGAAGGCGGTCTCGCTGTAGGAACGTTCGTCGCAAGCTTCCTGATTCTATTGTTAAGGTCGGTTCATCGTGGACGCTTCGTCTTCCGCGCCCTATTCCTGACACTCGGTGCATTCTTCCTCTACACGCAAGTCCAATCGATTCCCCTGCTTGCCGTCGCAGCTTCCATGAGCGGATTTATGATCATGCTCGTGTATTTGCCGACCGTCACCATCATGCAGGAACAAAGCGACCCTGACAAAATTGGACGCGTCATGAGCATCATGTCGCTCGCCGCCTCGGGGCTTGAACCGATTGCGTTCGCCATTTTATCGGTGCTCGTCGCCTTATCTGTACCGATTCAAACGCTCTTATTGGCATTTGGTATAATCGGACTAGTGTGTGGTGTCCTCTTGTATCTCCGGAGCGAAACGTTCCGACAGACACCGTAAAGAAAGGATGAATGACACGTTGAACGAAACACGAAAACAACAAGTCCTCACGATGTATCGTCAAATCGATGAACTCGACTTGCTGTTCACGAAATATTTTACGGAACTGAACGAATTCGAGTTGAGTTATCAACAAGAACAGATGCTTCTTCTCTTCAAGCGCCAAGAGACGTGGACGACGACAGAGATCGCGACGAAGATGTCCATCTCCAAAAGTGCCGTCAGCCAGGTGCTCAAAGTGCTCGAACAACGTGATTTCGTCGTTCGGGAAAAAAATCCCGAGAACCTTCGGGAAAGCTTCATCCGACTCGGTTCGAACGGTCTGGCGTACTCGAAACAAATCGATGCGATTGAAGAGCGCCTCGCCGAAGAGATGTTTTCGGTCCTCGAGGATGACGAGATGAAGATGATCAACCGCTCGCTCGCGTTGATGATTCAGAAGTTTAAATGAAAAAGACAAATCGTCTCTAGTCGGACGATTTGTCTTTTCTTTATGCCAACACTTGTACGATTCGATTTGCCGACCGCAACGCCCCTTCGATATGTCCGCCGAACTGGGCATCTGTCTCCGAACCAATCAAATGGAGTCGGTCTCCGAGTTCGATCGGACCGTAAGCCGGGAATGCCGTGAGCGGCATGAGGTCATCAGATGTCGCCGTCTCTGATTCTGTCGACCAATCCATGTAATGAAATCGCACGAAGTCATTTGCTTTCGGACCGTATAACTTCTCCAGCTGTTCGATGACACGCGTCTTCACTTGTCCTTCCCCTAACGCCGTTCGTTCATCCGGTGACAGGCGGAAGAATCCGAACAACGCACCTTGTCCGTCCATTGGCGAAGCGTCATGAATCTCTTGGAGCGGGCCGACCCAACTCATCCCAAATCCAGACAGACCTTCTTCTCGCCAAAACGGTGTCTTGTATACGATGAGCGCCTTCGCCTGAGACGCCATCCAGGTCGAGGTCGTCTTGAGCGCATTGCGTGTTGAAGCGGACAGCGTAGGTGCAATTGCTATATCTGCAACGAGACGTGGTGGAATCGCAAGAATCACGTCGTCTGTGTGATGCACCGTACCATTTTGAAATGTCAGTTGGACTCGGTCTGCCTGTCGCTCGATCGAGGTCAGCCGGTGTGCAAACCGAACGCTGTCATCGGGCAACTGCACATGCAGAGCTTCCACTAGACTTGTCATCCCACCGACTAAACGTTTGGATAAGACGATGCTTTCCTCCGGTAGTACATGTCGTTCCGGTGCAGTCGTCGTTTGACGTTCGAGTACCATTTGTCCTGTCGTATGTTGAACGAATGACTTGAGTCCGAGTGTATCCACGAGTTCAGAGATTGTCTTCTCCGTATCCGGCCAAAACCACGTCGGACCGAGGTCATAGCCGTCCTTCGTGAAGATACGTCCACCAACTCGGTCACGTGCCTCAAAGATTGTGACGTCATATCCTTTTTGATGAAGTTGGGTCGCAGCATAAAGTCCACTGACACCAGCTCCGATGATGGCGATTGATTTCATTGTAAAATCTCCTTTGTCGTCCGTCTCTCCTCGATTATACTGAGTTAGATGGTGTTACATGTACAAGAAAGGACGACATCAATTGAAAAATATGTTCTATTATCTATTCTTCCCTTATCTCGTATTGATGCGCATCCTGTACCGATTTATTCGAACAGAGGGCGGGATGACTTGGGCGGTGTGTCTCTTTTCACACTCTATATGGTTTCTTTTTTTATTCGACTTCATTCAATGGCCAATCGCAGTTGAGATTGTTATCGTCCTTTATTTAATGAGCGCTCTATGCATACCCCAGCTCTACTTTGAGACGGACGTGAAGCGAAGACGACCAAACGGATATATCCCAATTGAGGAACGGCATCGTTAAGTCCAATCTATCTCATTCAAATAGTCTAGAAGCTGTTGATTGGAAATCTCGTTCTGCATCAATAGCTTCTCTCCTTTTTCTATCCTCTGATCGCCTGGGTAGTAAAGTCTCAAAATTTTCAAGCATTCGTCTACAGTCGTCGCAAAACTCTCGTCCTTCACGTTGATGGTCAAAACCCAACCTCGAATGACGCGCTTCACGATGGAGCGCTTCTCCAGATGAGAAATCTGTCCACAAAGCAATTTGGACTTAGCTGTTTCGATTGAGGAAACCAAGTCCTGATTCAACGCCTCACTCACGCGAATATCCGGCTTCATGCGCGGGAATCGAGTCGAGACGTCTTCCCCGTAAACGCACGTACACAAATGTCGGAGCCAAAAGCCCCATTCAAAACGGTTCGCCGGATCGAGTGCCACATCGAGGCGCCCGATATCGTAGTCGATTTTGATGACTTCTGGATGTTCCGCCAGCAATCGCTCCGTCTGTTCTACTAATTCTGTCGCATTGACATCTTCGTGAACGAGTACGGTTAAGTCTAAATCCGATTGCCCGGCAACGGCCATCCCGCGCCCAATGCTTCCATAAAGATATATGCTGTGTAACTGTTCATCGAATGCTTCTTTCACCAATTCGATTGCTTTAAAAAGGACGATTTCAAACTCAGGCTGTACATGACGGATGGACGTTTGATTGATGACGTAACCAGCCTCGTCCGTTCCTAGTCGAGTCGGCTTGATCATGACACACCTTGTTCGATGAACGTTTGGACATCAAGCACTTGGTGAAGATGAATCTGGTCGACGATGTAATAATACTTCGTATTCGTTTCAGGATAGGCCTCAACGATCGCTTCGCACCATTCCCGGTCGAACATCTTCTCCCACGATGTACGCAGCTCTTCCTCGCTCTTTGCCTCACGGTCTTCAAACGAGAGGAACCATCGATTTAAGGCGAACACCCAATAACCTGCCTCAAGTTCTAAAACGGCCTCATCAGGTAGCTCGACGGTCAAGACGACACCCTGTTCCCCAACTTCTAAAAAACCACCACGTGCGACATTTGGATTGGTGTCACTAAGCCAGACGGGATCATTCCCATTCAGTAACCGTTTCTTGCGCTGCTCATATTGATCAGCCAACCAATCATAGGCAGGTCGATGATTGGCATCATCCTCATCTTTAAGCATGCCGTAGTTCGGATCGCCGAATAAAAAGCCATTCTTCTTAGCGGCCTCCCATGCAGCTGCATGTTGATATGTATAATAGATTGCCATTCTATCGACTCCTTTCAAATCTCTGTATTCAGTGTAACGAGAATATAGGATACAATGCCAGTGACAGTCTTTCAATCTGGATGTATTTGGAAGTATAATGAAGACGTAGAAAAGGAGGCATGTCTATATGAACGTCATCATGGTTTCATTATTCGGACTCATCTTCACGATTTTGCCAATCGCCGTACTGATTATCGGTATGTTGTGGATTCGTAATGTCGTTGTACGGTCTGAGAAACGGGCAGACGAGCAACTCTTCATGGAACGCGAACGCTCGAAGCAGATGCAAGTATTGATTGAACGTCTCGACCATATCGAACAGCAATTAGATTCGAACGCAAAACGCAGCTGACGTAAGTTAGCTGCGTTTCGTCTTGTCACACTTTCCATTCAAACGGTTTAGATCGAATGAGTCCGAGCTTATGCCCGATGCGCCATCCGATTCCTCTCACTCGATCAAACCATTTGTCACCGCGACCGACGAATGGCATGACCGCTCGCACTTGCGTAAGATCGATACGATGGGTGACATACTGATAGATCAACCCGACATTTGGTTGGTCCGCGACGGACGCTTCGCACCATGCTTTGTCAAAGATACGTTCCCACGATTGACGCACGAACAGTTCGTCCGGTTCGTCTTCTCGGTCATACTCTTCTAACGTTTCATACAACGGAAAATTACTAAGCGCATGATGCCAATAGGAAAACTCGGATGCCAGTACTTCTTCATCGGGTATCTCAACGGTCAAGACGACACCTCGGTTCCCCTCGCCAATATGTCCATCTCGTCCTAAGTCGGGGAACTCATCCCAACACCAGATTGGATAGTTCCCATTTAATGAAATACCAATACGCTTCTCGTATTGTTCGACCATCCAATCATAGGCAGGCTTGAACTCTTCCAATCCGTCTTCACTGAACAACGCATGTTCTCCACTCGCTTCAAGGTATCCTTTCTTCAAAGCTTGCTGCCACGCTTCTTCTCGTTGATGTGTGTAGTAGATGCCCACTCCTATTTCATCCTTTCATCGTTCGTCTCCAACTACTTTAAAAGATTTCAGCAGAAGTACTACGACAAAAAAATAACCTGGTCATTTTATATGATAGGTCGAAATGAGACAGGAGAAGATAGATTGATCAGAGATGACGGACGACCATACTCCATCGATTCGTCGATGAATGTCTCTAATGTGCGTACGTTCTCCGTCACTACTTTGACGAGATAGCTATATTGTCCGGCTAAGCGATGACATTCGATGACGGATGGCTGTTGACGACAAAATTCACGGAACGCCTCGCACCGATGGGTGTCATAAAGAATAAAGGCAGTCATATGTTTATCCATCTTTTCGGGATTGACGATTGCCCGGTATCCTGTAATGACTCCGCGTTCTTCAAGTCGCTTCACCCGTTCGGTCGTAGCAGGCGTGGACAATCCAATCTGTCGTCCTAATTCGGTCATCGAGATCCGGGCCTGTTGTTGCATTACTTCAAGAATATGACGATCAATTTCATCCATTTGGCATTCACCTTTCAAAAATAAAGTGAAACGGTACATAATCCGTTCTTTCTTAAGTCATTCGCTGAAAATTCCGTCAAACCTTTATGTATCTATACTCCACTGTTGTATACACTTGAAGTAACCAATTCAAGGGGGGAATCAACATGCAAACACCAGTTATTCCATTACTCATCATCGATGTCCAACAAGCCTTTCATGATCCAAGCTGGGGAAACCGCAACAATCCACAGTGTGAAGAGAATATCGCACGGTTAATTGAAGCATGGGAAGCGCAAAATCAACCGATCATCTATGTCCAACATGTCACCAATGTTCCGACCTCACTTTTCTATTTCAAAAAAGAGGGTCATTTGTTCCAAGACTTTATACAACCTCGTGAACAAGATGTCGTTCTGACGAAACAGGTGAACAGTGCCTTCATCGGAACGGACTTACAGGAACGACTCGAAGCACTTGGTGCGACACAGATTGTCATCACCGGATTAATTACGAACCATTGCGTCGAGACGACCGCACGGATGGCAGGTAACCTGGGCTTCAATCCAATCGTCGTATCCGATGCGACAGCGACGTTCGACCGTCAATCGATCAGTGGGGCATGGATCCCCGCAGCGGTCATCCATGACGTGTCGCTCGCGAGTCTAAATGAAGAATTTGCATCGATTCAAACGACGGAATCGACGCTCCAATTCATTCAACAAAAAGAAGTACAGCCCTTCTCATGAAGGCTGTACTTCTTTGATGTCATCCTGCTTGATCTTGAAGCGCATAAAGCGAACGTCAACATTCGCCCCAGGTATTCTTGTCGATGTTGTGTAGGACAAATCAGAGGGCAGTAAACGTATGCAAGGTTATATGTCATTCAAGTAATGGTAGATGCCCTTCTCCTTTTCTAATCTTGCGTTTTTCAATCAATCTGGCCGGCTTTTCCCCGACTGTACAATCGATGCGTCACATGACACGCATCGACTTGCTTCAATTTGCGGTCAAGGCTCTCGGATGCAACGATGACAAATAAAACGAGACTACAAGCCAACAGCAATACCGAACTGTATTCTTCTCCATACAAAATCATCGTACTCAATAGCACAAACGTTCCAATCATTCCAAGACCTAGAGCACACTCATACCAGACGAGTCGTCGATATCTCACGCTTTCGTTAAATGTCAAAAGAACATTCGTCCGACCCGCAATCTTGATACACGCTGTGATGGGAAATAAGACGATGAACCAAGTGATTTCGGCTAACTGTTGATGACCACCCCAGTAAAACAAAGCACCACTGAAGACAATCAAGAGCCCTACTTGAATCGCAAGACGGGTCGAGCGTTTTCCAGATGCGTAGAGTTGAGAAAATCGCTCAGAACTATTCATCTAGAGAATCCTCCTTCTCTATATATTCAACTATACTCAAATTATTGAATAACCATTAACTGCGAAAGAAGGAATTGAAATGTTTACTACGAAATCAGAAGTCAATGTCTACTTCAAGCTTGTCGGTGATGATTTTTCGATTGACGAAGTGACAAGGCTACTGGATTTAACCCCAACCGAATTCTATAAATTGGGCGAGACACGTGAACCTTCTAAACGTCCATCTACCTTTACCGCATGGATGATTGGTACTGGTTATCAACCTTCATTTGACGTGAACGATCAGCTAAAACAAATTATTAAAAAATTAAATGGGAAAGAACTAATATTAGACCATCTCTATCAAACATATGAAAATCTACAAGCCAAATTTGTCATCGTCATCGTGATTGAAGATGGACAGGCTCCAGCGCTAGTCATCGATACGGATACAATCCAGTTTGCTCACCGTATTCAAGCCGAGTTTGATATTGACTTGTATGCGAATCCTTACGAAGAAGATGACTTTTTTGATGAAACTTAACGCATCACTCTACATGAATTCGTTTCATCTGTCTCCAGTGCACAAACGCATTCGCAAACCAGATGACTGTCAACAGCGGAAACATGATGTTCATCCAGTTCGTACGTTCAATGTGGAACAAAGGAATCGCAAGAAAAAGAGCCAAGTTCAATATACCTGCTACGAGATACATGACAAACAGCAATCGATGATTTGATTTCATCTTGAATCTTCCGCACTCAAAATCGGATACTTCACTGCGTTTTTCACGAGCTTGTCTTCAATCGCTTTTGACACATCGATGTCAGCAGCATGTGCCAACGTCAGCGCATAGATCAACACGTCTGCCAGTTCTTCTTCCATCTCCGTCTTTTTCGTCTCAAGCGCTTCTTCACTCGAGATCCACTGGAATACTTCAAGTAACTCACTCGCCTCGAGCGACAGGGAAAGTGCCAAGTCCTTCGGGTTATGATGAAACGCCCAGTCGCGCTCATCACGGAATTTAATGACCTCGTCCATTAATCGTTGTACTTCGTTCATGTTTATACCCTCTCTCTTTGTAGCTTCAATAATTTTCGTCGTAGCGATTCATCGGACGCATATAAATAGAGTCCTTTGACACCGCGCTTCATCAATATGTTAATCGAATTCAAGACGATTTGTTCTTTTGCCTTATCAACATTTTCAATGCCTTCGATTCCAGCATATGCGCCTGTATCTTTATATAAATTCGAATCAATCACCAGACACTCCTGCTCCTCGTCATAAGATATGGATGGACCTAACACGACACCTACATAGTTCAGGTCGAATCCTTGAATCGTGTAGATGGAACCGGCCTCAGCGATGGTTTCTGCTTTTTCGGCCCAAGTCGTCTTTCCACCAGTCGTATTCCATGGCATTTTATAATCTCCGTTCGACTCATATACATAATAGGTGTCTCCGTCTTTTTTATGTAAAAAGTCAAAGGTCGAAACGACACGACTCAAGCCGTAGCGTCGATCTTGTTGAATGATGGTACGATGCATCTCCTCTAATGTTTCAAATATTCGTAAGTCATATTGCTTCGGTTTCGGAAGAGGGTTGATTCGTTTTTCTTTAAATGCATTGACCCAGTCCATCATATCTTCATCTGCTTGCATTCGGAATTGATTGGTTAGTTTGTATGTCTCAACTGTTCTTGCTTTCTTTTTATAATCATCCAATTTGAGCGAATTCCAGTGACTTTTCAATTTCAACACTTGATGTTGATCAAAAATAGCAATGACAATTTTTGCTTTCTTCAACAATTCCTCGAGATGATTGTTTTGCCGGAAGTTGTTATAGGCATCTGATTTCGTCAGCAACAAATGTGCTTCGTCCACAAAGATAATGTCGGCTTTCTCATCGTTCAGTTTATTCAACAACGGCGTCGGTTTAGTGAAGTCCCCTGCTTTAAGGTGTTTCACCTGCTTAGCGATTCCTTTATAGGTCTTCAACATCTCTTCGTGATTAACAACCAGATAATTTCTTGTCTGATGAAGCGTTGAATGGGTGTCTTTTGTTCGAGCTTGGATTGTATTAAAGATTGAGCTCAAGACAACACTCTTTCCTACACCTGCTTCTCCTTCAATCACATATAAATCTCCGTATGTTGCATTTGGGTCTACTTTCGACATTTGCGTTTCACAAAAGTCGAGTACCTTTTCTTTTAAGTCTAGCTGTTCGACAGATAACTCTTTAAACGGAGACAGCTTGAAGATATCCTTGTTTTCAATAGCGTGAAGCTCATTTTGAACAAGTCCTTTACGATGTAATTCATCCCAGAGTTCGGGAAACAATTCGTTGTCGTAATAAGTTTTATTGTAGTAATTGTGCGTAAAGTCGTTCGCAGTTTTACTTTTATTCTGAAGTGTATACTTCTCATCTCCTAAAAAATAATTGATAAGCTTTGTTTCGAGATGGAATGTCGCTGAACGGTTGAACTTGTCATGATTGATGAGATGAATTTGACTCAGCTGTTTCCGTTCCGTTTGTTTGAGCTTTAGATGTTGCTTTATTCGCTTTTTAAAGTGAACCGTTTCACCGATGTATGCTTCTTTATCTCCGTTCAAAATGTAAATCACCGGATAGTTCAAATAATCAGCAGTCTGATCAATAGTATTTAGAGAACCCCAATTAAAATTGAACTTTAGTATCTCAACTTCATTTTCATTCATTAAAAATCATTCCTAACCATGATTTAAATATTCTAAAGAGGTAAATTAATAGAAAAATTAGTATTCGTAATAATTAGATTCAGGATGCATTGTTTTTTCAATACCTACTGTGATGATATTTAACTTTATAGCCCTATAAATTCTCAAAAAACTAGGAATTTCAACAAGTCCTGATTTCCCGTTAACTTTTATTACTTTACATTCACTAATCATCTCTTCACTATTGACATTGAAAGGAAATTGATTTGGATTAAACGGAACTTTTTTACATAAAAGTTTTTTTCGTTTCTTCAAAGTATTCAGTATTGTAGAAATGAGCCATCTATCTAAATCTTTTAATTGTTCCTCATCATCAATTAATGGATAGAAACTCATTAATCCTTTAAATTTTAATCTTTTATAAGAACCATTCAGATAATTTTTCAGCATTCTTTCACTTAAATTACCATATAGATATCTACGTATTTGCATAATAGCTGTCACAAAATCACTATCCACATTATTAGAAGGTATTGTTACTGATCTTAGAGTAGAACCGTTTATCGGCTGTATTAAATTTCTATACAGAATATAGCTAATTTGTTTTTTAATTTTTCGTATTGAAGACTCTTTTATACTTATATTTTCATTCGATAGTTTATATCCTAGGAATTCAATATGACTTTTTGAAGAGACAAATTCTGATGGAATTCCTTTTTTAGCTAGAATACTTATACCGTGTGACTTGAGAGCATTAATCTCTACTCCAGTTTCAAGAGAAAAAGAATGTAACATATCGTATGTCTTACTAATTTTGCTATAGTCGTCGGACCATATTATTGTATCGTCTGCATATCGAGCGAATCTCAGACCCTCTTTTTCTAATTTTTTGTCTAGAGACCAACAAGCAATATTAGCTAGAAATAGAGACAATGAAGTTCCCTGCGGTATACCTTTACCATCATCCATGTTTTTTAAAAATGTAGCTATCACATCTTTTTCAAATTCACTTAATAAAAATCCGTTTTGATTGAACTGTTCAAACAAATAATCATGCCTTATAGTTCCAAAAAAATTTTTAAAATCAAATTCTGCTACAAATGTTCTGAGACTCATTTTAATATCTAGACCAATATCATTTATAGCATAATGAACATTCCTATCGTTTCTGTAGGCATAAGAGAAAGAGCTAAACCTATGTTTATTTTTACTGAGAAGTCTTTTATAAAAATAATTCGAGACTGCCTCATCTGGAATCTGAAAGATGTATATTTTTCTTCTCCCTCCTCCACTTTTTTCGATATGCCTTATAAAAGGTGGATGTGGTTCATATGTTCCTTTAATTAATTTATCGAATATTGAAGCACCTATTTTTTCATAATTCTTAAGAACATAATAAGGATTGTGTTTGTTATCTACTTTCCAATGCTCAGGAATTTTTATTTCCTTATGGGGTGGGTCTTGAATTCTCCTTCGATTTCTTTGTGATTCAATTTCAAGCGAGTTATGATATCTTTCATGTTGTTCCACTTTCTTTTTAGCAAAATCATAAATAGATTTAATAATATCATCTTTTCTCATTGGGTTTTTCTCCTTTTTTTAAAAAAGGCCCCCTCTTAATAGAGGAGGCCAGACACGGAACCTATAGATAAAAGTAAGCTCAATCTCGATTAACTTTTTTGAGTAAAGGTAATCTCCATAGCCCCTCTTAAGAGGGGCGTTTATAGGCTCCGTTAGTCACCTAATGACGTTAAAAAAATCATATCACATCCCTAACAAATTAACATCAAAAAAGTTATTTTTATCCTTTGTTTGAAAATAAAGATTAGCTTTAATGATTTTTAAATATTATTTAAATGTAGCACCACTTCTTGGATATGATTCTTAAATCTTTCTTCTTTTAACTTGCTATGCCTTCCATCATAGGTACTACTGTTTGCATTGTATAAGGAAGCTTTTGAAAAGATTACAAATGATCCATTTAGATGTCTACTAACTAAACGAGCATCTTTTGATAGAACATCTCCATTATAATAACCTGTATCCCAGAAATATCTATCAATGTATTCACCTGGAAAAAGTTCAACTAATTCCTCTTCGCTATATAAAAGATCTTCATACACACCTGACGGCTTTAATTCATCAGTCTCTAAAAAGAAATATGACCACTCTAACTCCCCATCTTCAAATCGTTGAAAAACTAACTTTTCTGGCTTTACAATATGTTTAGTTGAATCTAAATTCAATTCAATGCAACTGTTCTCCTTGGAATTTGTACAGGCAGATAAATCTAAGCCCCCTCCATTAGGTAAAAATGTATGGTTTTCCGCCTCATTTTTTCCAATAGTATCTAATATTTTAATTATGTCTTCATAATTAGACCATTCTTTACGAAGAGGTAATTCACCCCCAAATAAACTTTTAATCATCTTCTCCCATTTTGGTAGTTCCGTGGATCTAAACTCGTCATTCATCGTCCATACCTCCAATAATTAAAAGTGATTTATTCAACAGTATTCTGGAAACAGTTTAAAAGTTAGGTTTCACCTAATTAAATTTTCTTTTCATTTCTTTAGAAATTAAATTTATTTTCAATTCACGTTTAAGACAATTCAATAAAAAAAAGAAATTCTTAATAAATAGTAGAATTTAAAAAGAATTTCTTTTTTTACTTTTAACGGTGAATAGCTTTATATCCACCTCAAAGTAAATATTACTGTTGTTAATACAAAGGCTTAATAAGGTTATTTACATCATGCCGCCCATTCCACCCATGCCGCCCATGTCAGGCATTGCAGGAGCGTCTTTTTCTGGCTTGTCTGCGATGACAGCCTCTGTTGTGAGGAACATCGCTGAGACAGATGCTGCGTTTTGGAGTGCTGAGCGTGTCACTTTCGCAGGGTCAACGATCCCGTGTGCGATCATGTCGACGTATTCGCCAGTTGCCGCGTTGTAGCCGACACCGACTGACTCGTTCTTGAGCTTCTCGACGATGACCGAACCTTCTTCACCCGCGTTTTCCGCGATTTGACGGACCGGTGCTTCGAGTGCACGAAGGACGAGTTTGACACCAGTCGCTTCATCCGCTGTCACTTCTGCAAGCAATGCACGAACGGCTGGGATGACGTTGATGAGTGATGTCCCACCACCCGCTACGATTCCTTCTTCGACGGCCGCACGTGTCGCGTTGAGTGCGTCTTCGATGCGGAGTTTACGCTCTTTGAGCTCTGTCTCCGTAGCTGCACCGACTTTGACGACGGCTACGCCACCTGCTAGTTTCGCGAGACGCTCTTGGAGTTTTTCACGATCGAAGTCAGACGTTGTCTCTTCGATTTGGTTACGAATCGTTTGAACGCGTGCTTTGATTGTTTCTTCGTTCCCTGCACCTTCGACGACAGTCGTTGTGTCTTTTGTGACGACGACTTTCGATGCGCGACCGAGCATGTCGAGTGATGCTGATTTGAGGTCGAGACCGAGGTCTTCTGTGATGACTTGACCACCTGTAAGTGTCGCGAGGTCTTCAAGCATCGCTTTACGACGGTCACCGAATCCTGGTGCTTTGACGGCTACCGCATTGAACGTACCACGGAGTTTGTTCAAAACGAGTGTCGCGAGGGCATCGCCTTCGATATCTTCTGCGACGATCAAGATTGGCTTCCCTTGTTGCACGACTTGCTCAAGCACTGGGATGATTTCTTGAATGTTTGAGATCTTCTTATCTGTGATCAAGATGTACGGGTTGTCGAGTGACGCTTCCATCTTGTCAGAGTCTGAGATCATGTAAGGTGACAGGTATCCACGGTCGAACTGCATCCCTTCAACAACATCGAGTTCTGTCGTGAAGCCACGTGATTCTTCGATTGTGATGACACCGTCGTTACCGACGCGCTCCATCGCTTCTGCGATCAATTCGCCGACTTCCTCGTCCGCTGCCGAGATAGCCGCGACTTGTGCGATCGCTTCTTTTGATTCGATTGGTTTTGAAATCAATTTCAATTCTTCGAGTGCACGACGAACCGCTTTGTCGATCCCTTTACGAAGGATCATCGGGTTCGCGCCCGCTGTGACGTTCTTGAGGCCTTCACGAATCATCGCTTGTGCGAGGACTGTCGCTGTTGTCGTACCGTCCCCTGCGACTTCGTTCGTCTTCGACGCGACTTCGGCAACGAGTTTCGCGCCCATGTTTTCGAAGCGGTCTTCGAGTTCGATTTCTTTCGCGATGGTCACACCATCGTTTGTGATGAGTGGTGAACCGAATTTCTTCTCGAGGACGACGTTACGTCCTTTTGGTCCAATCGTTACTTTGACTGCGTCAGCGAGTGCGTCAACGCCGCGAAGCATCGCGTGACGTGCATCTTCTGAGAATTTGATATCTTTTGCCATCGTTCATTTCCCCCTAAAAAAGTTTTTGAATAATGGTGCTTAGCCTACGATTGCGAGAATGTCGCTCTCGCGAACGATTAAGTACTCTTTTCCATCATGCTTCACTTCGGTACCTGCGTACTTCGAGTAGATGACCAAATCATTTTCTTTCACGTCGAGATCGATGCGCTTGCCTTCGTCCGTCACGCGGCCCGTTCCGACTGCGATGACTTTCCCTTGTTGCGGCTTTTCTTTCGCCGTATCAGGAAGCACGATGCCCCCGATCGTCTTTTCTTCTTTCTCCACGACTTCGATGATGACACGATCGCCTAGTGGTTTTAACATGGAAAAACCCTCCTCCGAATATGAATGATGTAATGTGTATCGTAAGGTTTTAGCACTCAGTTAAAAGGAGTGCTAACATTGATAAGTGTAGTATGCGACGATTAAAAAATCAAGTGGGGAACATCAAAAAATGCTCTCACTCGCGGTCAAGAGAACTTATTTGTTACAATGAGAAAAAGGTAGGTTCATTCTTAAAAATTAAGGACGTGTTGAATTGGCTACATTAAACTCAAACCAATCGATAAATACCCGTTTTTCGATGGCGCCTAACATTCGTCTCCGGCACCTCACCCCGATTTTATTATATGCGTTCGTCCAACTATTCCCGCTCGTCATCCGTGAAGTACGACCGGAATGGTTAACCGAAACGTTCATCGGGCTCTGGATGGCCATCGGGTTTACCGTGACGATTGTATTGTCGTTGTTACTCATTTGGCCGGACTTGAAGCAATATAAGGCACAAGGTGTTCAATCCAACTTGAATGACACGGTCAAATGGATCGGACTCGGGATTTTGATGCAATATGGGCTCGTCATTGTCGCGAACTTGATTGAAACGGCCATTTCAGGCGAACTTGTCGAATCAATGAATACCCAAACCATCGCCGATATGGTGGAAGTCATCCCACTCATGATTTTGCCTGTCATTTTGCTCGGACCGATTATCGAAGAGATTCTCTTCCGTCATATTTTGTTCGGGAACTTGAACGTGCGCTTCGGATTCTGGATTGCCTTCGCGGTCAGTTCGATCCTATTCGCGCTCATCCATCAAGACAATCGCTTCCTCGTCTATATCGCAATGAGCTTTGCGTTCTCATACGCTTATGCGAAGACGAGACGCTTGATCGTCCCAATCGCGATTCATGCGTTCAACAACGCGCTCGTGATGCTCGTACTATTTTTAATGTAGAAATGAGGTGGCAGTTATGCCGCGACAATTAAAAGTGATGATGCTCTTCAGTCTTTCGTTCGGTGTGTTGTTCACCGTCCTCGCGTACTTCTCGGTACAAGAGTATGGGTTCAGCTTCTGGACGTACTTCATCATCGCCGTCGCCGCTTACGACTTTTTCAAAGTGTATCAAATCTTGGCACTCGCTCGAAAAGTCAAAAAAGAAGGCACGGACAAATCCGCATAATGAAACCCCGAGTCTTACGAGCTCGGGGTTTTTGTTATGGTTGTAACTTTCGATTGATCCTGTATCTCTTCTTGATACAAACTTCGAATGAGCAGTCCACGCAGACCGAACACTACACCTAATACGACATAAATCCCCTCAATCAATGAGATTTGTGGTTCATCCATGAAAAAGACTGCAATAATGAACGCGACCATCAATATATAAATCGTAAAGTTCATCACCTTTGCATCGACTTGCCTCATGATTCCCTTAGACACCTTTTCCTCAAGCTTTTCAATTTCCTCGTGATAATAAGTATAGATTGTGGCCCCTAGACTCATGACTGTAACGCCGAGGAACACACCATCCCATAGAGCGAACAAAAAGCCAACAACCGAAAAAATCATAAACCCAATTAGTAATTTCTTACGCACACTACCCCTCCTTATGATGGAATCCATAGTTTCGCAAAATCAAAATAACCGAACAAATCGACACAGACATCCTTCAACTCGACCGGGAACGGGATCGTCCGCTCCTCGTTATAGAGCGGGATAAAGTACGACTTTTCTTTCAACTCGCGTTCGATTTCCCGGTGAAGGGGTAACCAGTCCTCAAACGGCAAGTCGTCGTACCGTTCGATTCGTTCCGATAATCCCTCCATGTAAGGCAATACTTTATGTGGCGGCGAGTATTCGTTCGTCATGAACTGTTCAAAGCCGAGCGTCACGTTCCGTTCGAACACTTCCCCGTGAACGACCAAATCGACGTATTCATAATACGTTTTGTCATGAATCGAATCTTTGAAACTGATGGGTACGAACTCATAGGCAATCCCGTGACGTGTCAACATCTCGGCAATCCAATCGGTCGTATCGTTCGTGAAGTCCGTCTGTTTGATTCGAATCGGTCGGTCGAACGTGACGGGTTTTCCTTTTGGAATACGATACGTCTCGCTCATCGAACCGAGAAACCCTTGATCGTTCGGTGTTCTTCGCTCATTCAACGTCCCAATCTCCGGACGAATCTCCGCAATCAATCGATGCATATAATGTCGCGCCTCTTCATTGACGAACACACTATTCGGATGACTGTTTAAGATGACAAGCCCGAACCCGGACGGTGTCGAGATGTGTCCGGTCTCTTTCGAGTCCCGTGACGAGATTCGATACGTCGGGTCATATCCGTCCGGCACTTTGATGAACTCGACCCGGTCCAAAAGTGCCCGGATCCCAAAATAGTTCTCGAAGGCGAGAAGGACCGTCTTCTCCTTGTCATGGCGATCCAATTGAAAAGGACCCGTCCCGACGCTTCCTTTGGCAATGCTCGTATGAATCATCGACAGTTTCGGGATGTAGGAGTTCCGGCGTCGGTCGAGCGTGACATCGACACGATACGTTCCGTTCGATGCGATATGCCGGACATGCCGATACATATAGCGATACACATCCGACTGAACGAGCGTACGCAAACTTTTCGTCACGTCTTTACTCGTCATGAGCGACCCATCATGGAAACGGACCCCTTTCCGAAGAAACAAGACGAGCGTACTTCCCTGCCATTCGTAATGATGGGCGAGCTCCCCTGTGACCTCTCCGGAAGCATCGATCATAAAGAGACGATTGAATACGTTTTGGACGAGGTGGGCACTGTGGATGTCAGCCGCTTCGAGTGGATGTGTCGTTAAAAAGTGACGACGGCGCGGAATGATGAGCGCATCGCTCGATGTCTGGACATATCCGAACTTCTTCTCAAGTTGGCGCATGAACTGCCCTGCCTGTGCAGGCGACCAGTCCCACTCCAACTGACTCGTCACCGCTTCGACCGACTCTTTCTCCATGCGTTCGAGTAGCTGTTTTGCCAAATCGCGCTCAACGTGTCGCAGCCATTCGAGTCGCGTCAAGTTTCCCCGTCCGCGTCCGCTCGTATACGTGAGCCATCCTTCTTCCTGCCACCGTGCCAAATGGCGCTTCGTTTGTTTCGGGCTTAAATGAATGGCTTCCGCCATATCGGAAATCGTGTACGCCCCGTTCCGACACTCTTTCCATAATCGAAATAAATACGCATCCACCTCGCATTCCCCCTTAAAAGTGGACATCATTTCCCCATGTCGTCCATTTTTCAAATCCATTGTCTTGTTTATCATACAGGTACAGAATGGAAGGTGACAAGATGAAATGGAAAGATATACCTAAACCCATAAAAGTTCGACTCGTGACATCATTTTTCAATCGTTCGGTCTCATTCGCGATTATGCCGTTCATGGCACTTCTCTTTGTCAAAGCGTTTAACGAATGGATTGCGGGCGTCTTCTTAGTCTCGCTCGTCTGTCTTGGATATGTAATCGGGTTGATTGGAGGATACCTCGCCGATAAATTCTCACGGAAGCGACTTCTCGTGTTGACGGCAAGTCTCACAGCATCCATGTTTCTCGTCATGACGCTCAGTCTCCAGTTCGACCAGATGATTGTCTTCATGATCGCCTACACGATTTTCACAGTCACGAACAACCTTGGACGCCCGGCGATGAGCGCGATCATCATCGATGCGACGACGCCTGAGAATCGAAAAGCCGTGTACGCGCTCGATTACTGGTTAATCAACTTATCCATCACGATTGGGACGGCGCTCGGGGGCTGGCTCTATGTCAGCAACCAACTCTTACTGTTTTGGATTTTGACGTTCACGTCGAGCATGTTGCCGATCGCGTACGCCATTTTTCTCGAAGACACGAAACGGACGTGGACCTCACAAAAGCTACGCCTCGTCTTCGTCGACGTGTTCCAAAGTTATCAAATCGCCTGGCGTGACCGCCCGTTCGTCAAAGTCGTCTTCGGCTCAATGTGTATCCTCGCTGCCGAGTTCTCGATGGGTAGTTATGTCGCGGTAAGGCTCGCCGATTCATTCGAACCGCTCTCGTTTGAAGACTGGACAATCAACGGGGTGCGGATGATGAGTCTCATTCAAATCGAGAACACGCTCATCGTCGTCGTGTTGACGTTCTTCATCCAACGTCTCGCCTCCCGCTTCTCGAACAAGCATACGCTCCTCGGTGGGCTCGCGTTGTACACGATCGGCTACGCGGTCATCACGAGCGCGAACTCGATGATGCTCCTCCTCGGTTTTATGCTCATCGCTACGTTCGGCGAATTGTTGTACTCGCCAGTATTGAATACGGAGAAGGCGAACATGATGCCGGAAGACCGACGTGGTGCGTACTCGGCATTTGCGGGAACCTCATTCGCCGGTGCCGATTTCTTATCACGCTCGACGATCTTGATTGGTTCACTTCTCACCCCGTTCATGATGAGCGTCTACATCGGACTGTTGGTCAGCTTCGGCTGTTTCCTCGTCTATAGCGGCATCTACGTAAAAGAAAAACTCGTCCTACGACGAGCGGCGTCCTAAATCAAAACCATCCCTTCTCATGAGACGGGATGGTTTTTGTCGAGTGACATGACGAGCGTGATTGTTCGCCCCACTTCATAATCCAATCACTGCCACGGTCAATCCACCGTAGACGAATCCGAGGACAATCGCACTGATGGCCATTCGTTTATATTGTGGGTATTGATATAACGCAATCGCACCGCCGACGACGTGTACGAACGCGACGATGAACGTCAAAATCGGAAAAAGCATAGAGAACCTCTTTTCTTTTTAGGAAATCATGGAAACAAATCCATTTTCCGATATACTAGAATCCGAACTTATTATAACAATAATGGATAGGGAGTTGAAATCCGATGAATGTTTCACGTATGGATTTGACGACGGAAGAAATGCAACTCGTCAACAGCGAAGTCGAGAAGCGGAAACGCAGCTTACTCGTTGCGTACTTACTTTGGTTTTTCGTCGGTGCACTCGGTGCACATCGCTTTTATTTCAAAAAGATTGGGTCAGGGATCGCCATGGTCCTCCTCGTCGTCTTGACGCTCGGTTTCGGTGCCATCATTACAGGAATTTGGGCACTCGTCGATGCGTTCCTCATGCCAGGTTGGCAACAGCGCGAAGTCGAACAAATCGAACGTGAGACGATTGAACTGCTCCAAACACGCTCTGATCGCTACACAGGATTCTAATCAAAAAAGACGATCGAGGCCTCTTGCCCCGATCGTCTTTTAGTGTTCATTTAAGTAGAATGCAAAATCTCGTGTCTTCCGTTCTTTCACCGCGTAATGAATCCACAGCCACGCCAACCCTTCTAGTTCACGAGCAAGCTTCAACCCATGGAGCGGATGCGTATCGAAGCCGATCTTGTTCGATAGCTCGACAACAAGCCGCACCGCTTCTTCATCATCTCCTGCGACAAACATGACAGAACCATCCGGATTACCTAAATTCTCGACGCCCGTCTGGTTGAACGCTTTGACAACTTTCGTATCGGGAACGAGTCGCTGCAAATACTCCGCGCCCGACACCCCGTCCGGTCGCTCGACTTCGTTAAACTCGATGGCAATCGGATTCGTCACATCAATCACTACTTTTCCATCCAGTCCGTCGAGTGTCGGCAATAGATCGACCGCTGCCGCAAATGGCGTACAGAGCAGGAGCACATCACTCGCTGAGGCGACTTCTTGTAACGTCAACGTTCCTTCCCGCTCCGTCCGTGTTCCGTACAACACCTGATAACCGGCCTGTTCGAACTGCTCCCCGAGCGTGCGTCCGACCTTCCCGGCACCTAAGATTCCGAGTTTCATGACTCACAACTCCTCGTCTGTCCGCGTGACCGTTCCTCCATACTCTTCTGCGAGTCCGTCTAAAATCGATGGGTCGAATTCTTCCCCGATGGCCATGACTCCGGTCTGACCTGGTTCGATGTTACCGACCGTCCGTTTGAATGTATCTTGAATACCTTGCATATGCTTCACGTCTTTCGTGCCGCCGATGAGACCACCTGTGAGTGTTCCGAATAAAATTCCGAACGGTCCACCGAGGATTCCAACCGCCATCCCGATGAGCGCACCTTTCGTCGACTTGTTGACCGGTGCGAGTTGCGCCGCATCCTCGAACGAGAACGCCCCGTTTTCTTCACGCTTGATGATGACCAATTGTTCGAATCCGACGAGTCCATCCGAATGATACTTTTTCAGTTTACTGAACGCCTGATACGAGATGGCCTCTTCCGGGAACGTGAACGTGACGATGTGATACGGTTGTTTTTCCTTTTTAGCCATGAAAAATTCCTCCTTTAAGGTAGAAAACATAACGAGCACTTACTCTACTCTTTTTCCCTGCTTTCCCGTAAAAAAACCTAGTCCGTAGACTAGGTTTAGGTCGGTCGTTTTTCATTCAACTCGTAGTGCGAATACGGTACACAGAGCGGTGTCCCGTATAACGGATCTTCTGTCACCACGACTTTTAAACCAAACACGTCTTTCATGAACGTCTCGTCGACAACATCGTTCGGACTGCCTTCGCGATACACGTTACCACCGGCGAGGGCGATGACATGATCGGCATAGCGACAGGCGAGATGGAGATCATGGAGTACCATGATAATCGTTTTGCCTTCTAATCGGTTCAAACGATACATCAAATCCAAAATCTCAATTTGGTGCGACATATCTAAATATGTCGTCGGTTCATCAAGCAAAATCGTCTCCGACTCTTGGGCGAGTGCCAACGCGATCCATACCCGTTGCTTTTGTCCACCTGAAAGATTGCTGACAAGCGTGTCACGGAGCGAAACCGTATCCGTGAAGGCGAGCGCCCTCTCCACGGCTCGTTCATCATCTTCTGAGTATCGTTTGAAGAACGTCTGATATGGATAACGACCGAAGCGGACAAGCTGTTCGACGGTCAATCCATCCGGTGCCACGTTCACTTGTGGCATGAACGCCATGAGCCGAGCCGCCTCTTTGGCGCGATACGAATTAAGCGGTTTTTCCCGAAATGTGATTTCTCCGCCCAGTGCATCTCGCTGTCGTGCGAGCGTCGAGAGAAGCGTCGACTTCCCGCAGCCATTCGCCCCGAGAAGGACGGTGATTTTTCCATGGGGAATGGAAAACGACAAACGATCGAGCACCGTCTTCTGTTCATATCCGATGGTCACTTCTTTTAAATCAAATGTGTTCATCTCATGCTTCCTTTCATCATCCGTCGAAGTAAATAGAAGAAATACGGTGCTCCGATGACGGCTGTCATCACGCCAGTCCGTAACTCGTACGGATAAAAAATGGTTCGTGCGAGTACATCCGCCAACACCACAATCGTCGCCCCAACGAGAAGCGTTGCCCATACGTAAGGGAGCTTCAATCCTTGACGAGCGATATGAGGTGCCATCAACCCGACAAATCCAATCGCGCCGACAAAAGCGACACCAATTCCGGCGAGTAAACACGATAACAATAGCGTGCCACGCTGAATCCCGCGAACCGGAACACCGATACTTGTCGCCGTCGCCTCACTGATGTGTAGCGGACGCACGTGACGTTCAATCAAAAAAGCAGCCAATAAAAAGAGGAGTACGAACGGCACCATGATCTTCAATTGATTCCACGTCGCAGCGTACACGGTACCAGTGAGCCATTGCTGAATATCATTCTTCCGGTAGACGTTCGAAGCGAGCATCATGAACTGAACAATCCCTTGCGAGAAAATGCTGATTCCGATTCCGACGAGTGCAAGACGAACCGGTGGAACTCCACGTTTTAATAAATAGAAGAGGAACATCCCAACAACAATCGCCCCGAGGAATGAGGCAATCGGGATATAGGCGAGCGGGACCGACAGTTGATTCGTTCGCTCATCCGTGAAAACTGTAAAAAACGTGGCCGTCGCGACTCCTGCGCCACCGACAATCCCGAAAATCTCCGGGGATGCCAATTCATTTTTGATTGTCAGTTGTAACAAATGTCCACTGACGGCGAGACTCGCCCCGGCAGTCATTGCCATCAACACGCGGGGCATCCGGAACTCAAAGACGACGAGCTGTTCGAACGCATCTCCTGCCCCGACGAACAAGGCAGCGAGTGAAGCTGGACTGAGGAACGTGTCACCGATGGCGAGCCCGAAATAAATCGATAGGAGTAATCCGACGATGAGTAGAAGCGCCAACTCGATTTCACGCTTTCGGAGCGTGAACGAGACGGGACCTTTTCGAAAGCGGTATGTTTTCATGATTTAAAGACTCCTTGTCTGACACTGACGAGATAGATGAAGAATGCCCCACCGACGACCGCGAGCACGACGCCCACCGTCACTTCGCGTGGGAACAGGATGACGCGTCCTAAAATATCGGCCGAAAGCAACAGAACGCTTCCGATGAGTGCACTTCCTGCGAGACGAGCGAAAAAGGCCGTCCCGAACAGATATTTCGCCAAATGGGGTGCGAGCAGACCGACAAATGCAATCGGTCCAGCGAGCGCCACTCCGAATGCGGAGAGCACGACGGCAAGCGTCACCGCAACAAACTTGATGACACCGACGTTTTGTCCAAGCGAACGCGCCACTTGGTCTCCAAGCGATAACGTCTCGAGTTCTTTACTGAGCAAGAGCACGAGCACGACTGCACCCATCATCCACGGTAACAAGGTTTCGACGAGCATGAGTGACCGCCCGGCGACCGATCCGGTCAACCAGAACAATACCTCATCGAGTGCGCCTTCCTCATAAGCGATAATCGACTGAGTGAATGAGCTAAATAAAGCCGCTAGTGATGCACCAGCAAGTGTCATATACATGACGTTTCCACCGTTCGCACTGAGCAGATATACAATCACACCAGCGATAAACGCTCCGATGAGCGAGGCTGTCGTGAATGAGGCGATACTGCTGAACCCAAAAAGGGTCACAAGCACGATGGCCAAACTCGCACCTGCGTTCACGGCCAAGATATCGGGGGATGCGAGCGGGTTACGCGTCACGAGTTGAAAGATGAGACCGGCAAGACCGAGCACACTGCCAACGAGTAACGCCACGATTGTACGTGGGATGCGATTGTCTGCCAATGCAATCATCGCCTGTGATGAACCGTTCGCTTGAAATGTCATCACATCTTCATGACTGACTACGATGACACCGACACGTAAGCTGACATAACTTAAAATTGGTAGGCAAATGATCAAGAAGAGTAATTTGATCCAAGGTTTTTTCATGTCCTCACTTCTTTCCTTTCCTACCATAGCAAATATTACGTTCCAGAAAAAGGGGTTGACAGTGAGAATCATTATCATTTATAGTCAGGTAGGAAAATCACTTACATAGAGGAGAATTTTAAATGAAAAAGTGGATGCTTGCGTTACTTACGCTTTGCTTAACTGTCGTCCTCGCCGCTTGCGGTGGATCAGACGATACAGATAACGATACAAGTTCAGATGCGGCGACGCGCTCGATCGAGCACGCAATGGGAACGGCCGACGTACCTGAAAATCCGGAACGCATCGTTGTTTTGACGAATGAAGGGACAGAGGCCCTTCTCGCCCTTGGCGTCAAACCGGTCGGAGCCGTCAAATCTTGGAACGGTGACCCGTGGTATCCACACATCGAATCCGAGATGACAGATGTCACAGAAGTCGGGACAGAAAGTGAAGTCAACTTAGAGGCCATCGCGAAACTCAAGCCAGACCTCATCATCGGAACAAAACTTCGTCAAGAGAACATCTACGACAAATTGAACGCCATTGCGCCAACAGTCATGTCAGAAACACTCAAAGGAGATTGGCAAGAAAACTTCGCCCTTTATGCGAACGCACTCAACCTTGAAGAAGAAGGGAACGAAGTGTTAGCTGCTTACGATCAGCACGTCGAAGATACGAAAGCTGAACTCGGAGACGCCGTGAACAAAGAACTCTCTGTCGTCCGCTTCCTTCCTGGCGCGTCACGTATTTACTTCACGGATAGCTTCTCGGGTGTCATCTTAGGAGATGTCGGGGTAAAACGCCCAGCTTCGCAAGATCGTACCGAGTTTGCTGAAGAAATCACGATGGAACGCATTCCAGAGATGGCTGGCGACCATATCGTCTACTTCACATACGGCGGAGCAGACGGATCAAAAACAGCAGAAGAATGGCAGTCGAACCAGTTATGGAAAGACCTCGATGCCGTCAAATCAGGTGAAGTGACAGAGGTCAGTGATGACATTTGGAACACATCAGGTGGTGTCCTTTCTGCCAACCAAGTACTTGATGAACTCGTCGACATTCTAAAATAAACAATAGCGCACCAATTGATTCGGTGCGCTTTTTCGTGAGCTCATATGGTAAAATTTTCATATCAACTCATAAGGAGATTTGCTATGCAACGTACCTTTCGAAAGTCGGCGACCGACCGTTCCATTGCCGGAGTATGTGGCGGGATTGCTGAATATGTGAATATCTCTTCTTTTGGGATTCGTCTCTTATTCGTCTTTTTGCCAGCAAACTTTCTCATCTACATCTTACTTGCCAATTTGATGAAGGATGAACCACACTATCTATAAAAAAACGCGAAAGCTTTTAGCTTCCGCGTTTTTTTGTTAGGCATTCACTTTGTCTTTCATCGCTTCAAGCGCACCGCTGTTCAAGAAGTGCCATGGTTTGTTGTAGTGCGGTTGGAAGAAGAAGTCGACATATGCGAGCTCTTCGATCGTCATCTCGTTTTGGATCGCAAGAGAGAGCGTATTGACCGCTTGTGTCAAATCCGCTTTCGACAACACTTGTCCTCCGACAATGCGATGTGTCCCTGTCTCATAGACGAGTTTAAATTCAACTTTCTCTGCGGTCGGCATGAACTCCGGACGATACGCATCCTCGATGACGACACTTTCTACGTCGAGTCCGAAGAGTGTTGCCGCTTCTTCTGTCAGACCAGATGACGCAATGTTCCAGTCATAGAGTCGTAGTCCTGACGTTCCTTGTGTCCCTTGATAGCGGACACGAGGCTGCATCATGTTTTCTGCGACGAGCGTTCCCATGCGGACAGCGTTCGTTGCAAGTGGGATATAGGCGTGTGTACGCGCCGGGTTGTAGTAGACGGCACAGCTGTCGCCTGCCGCAAAGATGTCCGGGTTGCTCGTGCGCATATATTCATCGACGATGATGGCACCGTTTCCGAGCATGTCGACCTGTCCTTCTAAAAGTCCTGTGTTCGGACGAAATCCGACACACAAGATGACGAGGTCCGCCTCGAATTCACCTTTGTCTGTCACGACATGTGTGACGTTTCCGCTCGTTCCACGGAATGCCTCGACCGTCTGACCAAGTTCGAGGTCGATTCCGCGACTTGTCATATCCGCTTCCAATTGATCCGTGAACGACTTGTCGAGATATTTGTTCAAGATACGGTCGGCACTGTCGATGAATGTGACATGTTTACCGTATGCTTCAAACGCCTCGACGAGTTCGACCCCGATATACCCCGCCCCGATGACGGCAATCTTCGTCGCGTCTGTCGCCCGCTCGATAATGCGTTGTGCGTGCGCATAGTTTTTACAAAGTTCGATTCCATTCATTTCGATTCCTGGGAGCGTCGGAACGATCGGCCATGAACCTGTCGTGACGATCAAGCGGTCATACGTGTCATGCACGTCTTCTCCCGTCTCGAGGTTTTTGGCGTGGACCGTCTTCGCTTCGGCATCGATGGATAGGACGTCATGTTTCATGCGCATTGTCGCTCCGAGTTCTTCAAGTTCACGTGGAGATGAGTAGAATAATTCTTCTGCACGTTGGACGACCCCACCGACGTGGAGCGCAATCCCACACGAGAGGAAACTGACGTTGTCGTTCCGCTCGTAAACGGTGATGTCGAGATTGTCGTGCTTTGCGAGTAACCCTTTGACAGCTGCTGTTCCTGCGTGTGTACATCCGATGACTGCGATTTTCATATGAGTCGTCTCTCCTTTTATGTTAGACAGTACGTTTCTTTTCACATTGTGATAAACATCACATTTACTTCTTGACCTTAGTGTACTATTTCACAATATAGGATTCAATGACTATGCTCACTATTTCACGTAAAAGTGTCTAAAATTTGAACAGTATGAACTTCCAATTGAACTATAGTGTAGTGCACATAAAAAAGCATCGTCCCATTTACGGAACGATGCTTATTTCTCATTCATCTGTTTCATTAAATCCATCTGTTCTTGCACCATCGCTTCTTTCTCCCGACGTAGCACTCCTTTGTAGGCGACGCGTGAAATCGATAAACTGATTTCATATAGGAAGAAGAGTGGCAACGATACCATAAGGTGCGATGTCAAATCCGGCGGTGTGATGAATGCCGCGACTACGAATAGCGCGAAGTACGCATACTTACGAATCTTCGATAAGAAGTATGGTGTCACGACACCAATCCGGGTCAAGAACATCGTCACGACCGGCAATTGGAACAATAGACCGAACGGGATCGTCAGTTGCAACAAGAACGTGAAGTAATTGTTGGCTCCGATGATTTGTTCGAGTCCGAGGTCTTGCCCGAGGTCCGTCGAGATATCGAGGACGAGCGGGAACAACCAGTAGTAGGCGAACGCAAGACCGATCAAGAACAATCCAAAGATGATCGGGATGTAGGCAAGCGTGCCTTTCCGTTCATTCGGATGCAGACCGGGTGCGACAAACGCCCACACTTGATACAGTAGGAATGGGCTCGCCGCAATCAGGCCGATGATGAGCGCCAAGTTCAAGTAAATCATCAGCGGGTCCGCGACCCCAAAGGCGTTCAGTTCGAGCCCGCGTTCGACGAGATCTTCTTGCAAGTAGGCGAGTACATATTTGACACTCGGCAAAGCCATCAAAAAGAAGGCAAAGACGACAAATGCAGATAGCATCAGTCGTCTTCGCAGCTCTGTCAAGTGATCGGTAAGTTCCCGCTCTTGATCAGGTTGATGATTCATGGCTTACTGCTCTTTCTTTTCGATAGCTTTCTTGTCGTTCTCGTCGTGCTCGTTCATCATGCCGTTCGTTGCATTTTTGAACTCACGAAGCGTTTGTCCGGCCGCGCGACCAAACTCCGGTAATTTCTTTGGTCCGAAGATGATGAGCGCGATGATGGCGATGATGAATAGACTCGCCCCACCCGGAATTCCGACGACGAGTGATGATGCTAGTAATTCCATTATTGATGGACCCCCTCAGCGGTTGGATAGTGTTGCATAAAGTAAATGAGTGACTGCAGCTCAATCGACAAATCGATGTGATGAACGCGAACCGTGTCCGGTACGGTAAGTCGTGCCGGTGTGAAGTTCAAGATGCCCTTGATGCCGAAACGCACCAAGTCGTCTGCGACGGACTGCGCATAGGCAGAAGGTACCGTCAAAATCGCGACGTCAATCTTGTTTTGCTCCATAATCTGTTCCATCTCATCGACGTGATGAATTGGGACGCCTGACATCGTCGTGCCGACTTTTGTCTCGTCTGCGTCGAACCCGACGACGATATGTGTGTTATTGTTTTTAAGGAAGTTATAGTTGACGAATGCCGTCCCAAGGTGACCGACCCCGACCAAGGCGACATTCGTAATCTCGTCCTGATTCAGTGTCTTTCGGAAAAAGTCTAACAGATACTGCACGTTATAGCCATATCCCTTTTTACCGAGCGCACCGAAGTACGAGAAATCACGGCGAATCGTAGCCGAATCGACCTTGACCGCCTCACTCAGTTCTGCTGAAGAGACACGTTGTTTCCCTGACGCATGCAGGCTTTGAATAAATCGATAGTATAGTGGCAACCGTTTGGCTGTCGCTTGTGGAATCTTTGGTTCGTTTTGACTCAACGGAAAGAGCCTCCTTTTTACGACACGTTACAAACGAATCTGAATTTCATACACCTTGATTGTAAACGAATTCACATGACCACTCAACGAATATACCTAAAATCGCTGAAAAATACAGTATACTAAATAGAGAGAAAGGGGTTTTTTCACTTGATCCTACTGCAAGTCAATAACTTATCCAAATCCTTCGGCGTTGAGCCGATTTTAGAAAACGTAAAACTCGAAATCCAAGAAGGCGAACGCGTCGCCCTCGTCGGTCGTAACGGGGCCGGTAAGTCGACGCTTTTGAAGGTCATCGCTGGTGAATATAACTATGACTCTGGGGACATCATGAAGCCGAAAGACGTCACGATCGGCTATCTCGCCCAAGACTCAGGGCTAGAATCCGATGAGACCATTTGGAACGAGATGCTCACCGTCTTCACGGGCTTAATCGAGCAAGAAAAGACGCTCCGTCGCATGGAAGCAGATATGGGCTCGGAACGGATTTTAAATGACGCTGCGGCGTACGAACGTCTCCTCTCTTCTTATGATGAAGAGCAGCATACGTTCAAAGAACGTGGCGGATATCAATATGAAGCAACGATCCGCTCGGTCCTCCACGGAATGCGTTTCTATCCGGACGATTTCGAGCGTCGCATCGACACACTCTCCGGTGGACAACGGACACGCCTCGCCTTGGCGAAGATGCTCCTTCAAAGTCCCGACCTACTCATCTTGGACGAGCCGACGAACCATTTGGACATCGAGACGCTTGCCTGGCTTGAGAAGTACTTGAGCGGCTATAAAGGTGCCGTCCTCATCGTCTCCCACGACCGGTACTTCCTCGACCGTGTCGTCTCGGTCGTCTACGAGCTGTCGCGTCACCGCAGTCGTCGCTTCGTCGGGAACTATACAAAGTATCTTGAACAGAAGGCCGCCCTCTACGAACAAGAAAAGAAGCAGTTTGAGTCGCAGCAAGAAGAGATTGCCAAGATGCAGGACTTCATTCAGCGAAACATCGCCCGAGCGACGACGACGAAACGTGCGCAAAGCGTGCGGAAGCGTCTCGAGAAAGTCGACCGCCTCGATGCTCCAGATGGTGACGAGCGCAGTGCCGTCCTCTCCTTCTCCATCAAACGCCAAAGCGGAAACGATGTATTGAGCGCGAGTGACCTCGCCATCGGATATGAGGACGCAATCGCCCAACATCTTCGCTTCCAGCTACAACGCGGTGAATCGGTCGCCCTCGTCGGCCCGAACGGAGTCGGTAAGTCGACATTACTTAAAGTGTTAACGAAACAGCAAGCCGCCCTGACTGGCGAGATTCGCTACGGGACCGGCGTCGAGATCGGCTACTACGATCAGGAACAACAAAACTTGTCCGACGCGAACCGTGTCATCGACGAGATTTGGAATGACTGGCCGCTCATGCGCGAACAGGAAGTCCGGAGTCTGCTCGGACAATTCCTCTTCAGCGGCGATGATGTCATGAAGCGTGTCCACGAACTCTCTGGTGGCGAACGCGCACGTCTCACGTTGGCCAAATTAAAGCTCGAGCAGCCGAACCTGCTCATCTTAGATGAGCCGACGAACCACTTGGACCTCGACTCGAAGATGATTTTAGAGAACGCGCTCCTCGACTACCCAGGTACAATCCTCTTTGTCTCACACGACCGATACTTCATTGACCGACTCGCGACACGTGTGTTAGAAATCACGCCGAACGGCATCGACGAGTATCTCGGGGACTACTCGTATTACGTCGAGAAGAAAGAAGAACTCGAAGAACTCGCGCGTCTCGCTCGTGAAGAGACGAAGCAGGTCGTTGTGAAGAAACAGCGTGCCGACAAAGAGCAACAACGGGAAGAGCGTCGGATCAAACAGCGCATCGAAGAGATCGAACTTGCGATTGAGCAACATGAGAACCGCCTTGATGAAATTGAACAATTGCTCTGTGAACCGGATGTCTTCAACGACTTCGCCCGCGCCCAGGAGTTGTCAACCGAATCAGACGCAGCGAAAGAATCGATCACAGCTCTCTATGCGGAATGGGAGGAACTCCATACATGATGCGTACCCGTGCCATGCGAATCGAGTTCATCCAAGCGTTCCTCACGGGACTGGCCTACATTGTGCCGACCGGAACCGAGTTCGTGTCTGAACTCATCCGAGGCGAATCGACAATCGTCCCGTCTATTCTCTTTTACTTTTTACCGGTCGTGATTGGCTTCATCATTCAGACGTGGCCAGGGATTCTACTCAGTCTTTTCAGTGGCCTTCTCATGAGTACGCTCTTCATCCGTATCGTCGTCTGGCCGGTCGACGTGACCGTTCATACGTTCTATGCGCCCGGCTCGGTGTGGGCCCACTTCTATGAAGAGACGCTCTTCATGTGGATTCTCGCCCTCCTCGTGTTTATCGTGAGCCGCATCAATACATGGCATCGCGAGAACTATCGACAGCCGAAAGCGTGAACCGTCCGTCCTCTTTTTGCGAGAGGACGGCTTTTTAATTTATGTATAAATTTATTTATAGATTAGGCGTTTTTTCTTAATTTGTTTTTCGTTAGAGTGCGCGTTATTCTAGTCACGTACCGAAACAAAGGAGTATTTCTTAGGAGGAATGACAGATGAGTAAACATGTATTAATGGTCGTGACGAACGCAAAAGAAATGAAGGACGGTCACACGACTGGACTTTGGTTATCCGAATTTGGTGAGGCATACGTCGAGTTCAAACAACAAGGATATGACATCACGGTCGCTAGCCCGAACGGTGGTCAATCTCCAATCGACGCACGCAGTTTAGAAGGAGAAGTACCGGCTGACATTCAAGCGACGGCTCCTCTTCTCGAAGATACGATTGATTTGAAGACGATCACCAACTTCGATCAATTCGATGCCATCTTCATGCCAGGTGGTCACGGAACAATGTTCGACCTTCCACAAAGCGAAGCGTTGAATGTTGCCATCCGTTCGCTATTTGAAGCAGGTAAAACGGTTGCTGCCGTCTGCCACGGTCCTGCTGGTCTTGTCGGTGCGACATTGTCTGACGGGACACCACTCGTGAACGGTAAAACGATTGCGACGTTCACGGATGAGGAAGAACGTGCGACAGGTCTTGATATTTACATGCCGTTCCTACTTGAAACGCGTCTTCGTGAACTCGGTGCGAACATCGTGCTCGCAGACAACTTCACAGAAAACGTTCAAGTCGATGGAAACTTGGTGACAGGCCAAAATCCACAGTCGACGGTTGCTGTCGCAAAAGCCGTCATCAACACGTTAAACTAATCGATTCTTTCTCGTTGCCAATCGATGAAAGAGGACGACCCGCCTGTTTTCAGGTGGGTTTTACTTTATAGGAGGAATAAAGATGATCACCATTTTAGCTAACATTAAAGCGAAGCCTGGTCTCGGTTCAGCACTCGAGACACATTTACGCCAAGTCGTCACCCCATCACGCGCCGAGGCAGGTTGCGTCTTCTATACGTTACATCGTGTCGAAGGAAACCCGGACGCGTTCGTCTTTTACGAAAAGTGGGCAAACAAGGCGGCACTCGAGGCGCATATCGCCTCACCCCACTATCAAACGTATCGCAAAGAAGCAGAAGCATTGCTTGATAGTCGCGATGTTCAATTTTTAGAAGAACTTAATGGACATTAATCGAAAAAAAGTAGGGCCCACGTGGGTCCTACTTCATTTTGCATCCTGCAGAGCTTGGATGACTTGGTTGATGACGGGGTCGTGTTTCGATTCGGTCCGATGTGCGAGGTAAATGACGTTTGTCGCAAAACGCTCAGGTGCTACGACTTGCACGCTTCCCCGCTCGAGCGCATGTCGAATCAAATAGTTCGGCAAGATGCTGATGCCACACTTCGATTCGATCGCCGCAAGGATTGCGTCGACGTTTGGTAAAATCATCTCCGGACGGATGTCTGGACGTTCCCCGAACTGCGTCTGGTAGTAACGACGGATGATGGGCAGCTCCAATCCGTAACTGATCCACGGCTGGCGGTCCATCCAGTCTTTCAACTCGTCGGTCGGGACTTCCCAATCGTTCGGTGCCACTAATAGAAATGATTCGTCGGCAATCGGAACGTATTGAATCCCTGGCTCCTCCATCCGCTTCGTCGCGATGACAAAGTCGAGTTCCCCGTCCGCCAAGCGCTTAATCAAATCCGCGGTCATCCCAAAATCTGCGATGTACTGTGCAATATCAAACGGTAAAGCGGGTATAATCTCATGTGTGACGAACTCGGTCGGTCCACCGAACTTGAGGACCGGACGCGGTTGCTCCCCTGAGACATATTTCATCTCAAGTGATAACTCTTCGAGACGGTCGATCAACCCGACCACTTGCGTGTATAGTTCTTTCCCTGCATCCGTCGGTATCATCTGACGTGGTGCACGTGTGAAGAGGGACGTCTCGAGTTCCGCTTCAAGTGCGGCGATATGTTGGCTGACAGCCGGCTGTGTTAAAAATCGGACACGCGCCGCAGCCGACACGGAACGCTGTTGGTACACGTGGATAAAACTGCGATACCATTCAAAATCAATCATCTGTGTAAACTCCTTTTGTATTCGTTACCTTCAGTATAAAAAGGAGTAAATCATAAGACAAATAACGTTTAAAGGATACATCGATAAATAAATTTATAAGGAGTGGATTGAACATGAAAGCTTTATTACTACATGAACCGAACGCATGGCAAGCGATGCAGATCGAGGAGGTCGACGCACCGACACTTCGTTCCGGCGAAGTATTGATTGAAGGGGAATACGCCGGCCTCAACCCGGTTGACTATAAAACGGCAACCAACGGCAAACCGGAATGGTCTTACCCCCATGTACTCGGACTCGATGTTGCCGGTACGATTGCCGCTGTCGCGGATGACGTAACGAATGTGAACGTCGGGGACCGCGTCCTCTATCACGGCAACTGGAATGAATGGGGCGGCTTCGCTGAATTCACTCGTGCCAAAGCACACATGGTTGTCCCAATCCCTGAATCCATCTCGTTCGCTGATGCGGTCGCGTTACCGACAGCCGGATTCACAGCATACCAAGCCATCTTTGAAAAACTCCCGATGAATGCGATCGATACGATCCTCATTCACGCCGGGGCCGGTGGCGTCGGCGGATTCGCGATTCAGCTCGCGAAGTATCTCGGGAAACGCGTCATCACGACCGCTTCAGCGCGCAACCATGACTGGGTCAAACAACTCGGAGCTGACGAGGCAATCGATTACAACACGGAAGATTGGCAAAAACGGGTGATGGAACTGACGAGTGGTCACGGTGTCAATGCCGTCATCGATCCCGTCGGTCGGGAGACGGCGACCGCTTCCCTTCACGTCATCGCCTACAACGGACACATCGCCCATATCGCAGGAGCCCCTGACATGAGTGTCATCAAACCGTTCACACGCGTCATCTCCTACCATGAGGTCGCGCTCAATGCAATCCATCATCAACAGGATCGCGTGAGCGAGGCGAACATCGTCCGCATCGGTACGCACATGCTCGAACTGCTTGCAGCGGGTGAGATTCGACCGATGATTCAAGAGACGATTCCGGTCGCGGACATCCCGAAGAAATTGGTCGAACTGTCAGACCGACACGTCGTCGGGAAAATCGTTGCCAACTTGAAGGCATGAAAAAAGAGGTCAGCGTATCATCATACGCTGGCCTCTCTTTATAGTTAGAAGTATCGCAACGGTTGGAATCCAATCGTATGAAAGTCGAGCTTCGTCCCGTCTTCTGCAATAAAGAAGACAGCCTCGTTCGTATCAACGTCACGTGTGAACACTTTGTAGAACGTCATCGATTTTTCGTCATTCGTCACATAGCGTGCCTCATGTGTCGAGATGACTTGTGCGAACAGTTGTTGTTCATCGAGTTCCTCAATCAAAGCGTCAAACTTCGCAGCCTCTTCTTCCGTTGCCTCGCGACCTCGCTCGATTTCATAATAAGCATCGCTCGCCTTTGGCTGTACACCAAGATTGCGATCAACGACGATCACACGCTCTGGCTTTTGATCGACGACACTTGCGTAGCCATATAATGACTCAATCAGCGTGTTCTCTCCGGTCACACGACCAATGCCCTCTAATGACTCTTCTCCAGTCAACGACTTCACTCGCGTCTCTTCTGGGACAATCTCCTCTTGATAGGCGATATTGTAAGCGCGGATGATCTCTCGTACTTGTAAGAACGTCGCAACGACGAGTAATACGATAAGTCCTCCGATGATGATGCGTTTCGTCATGTCTCTATTTCCCCCTAGACTGTCATGCTCTCTTCTAAGGATAACCCAGGAACCGCATTCATCGCTAGTGTATCGCGCTTGCCGCGCACATACGCGTGATGTGCCGCAACCCCAATCATGCCAGCGTTATCCCCACACAGGTCAAGTGGTGGGATGACGAGTTGAATCCCTTCAACTGTAGCAGCTTCCTGAAGCGCAGCACGAAGTCCACGGTTTGCCGCGACACCACCAGCGACGAGCAATTGCTTCGCCCCTTTTTCTTTCACGGCACGAATCGCTTTCTCAACGAGTACTTCGACGACACTCGCTTGGAAACTCGCTGCCAAGTTTTCCGGGATGACCGTCTCTCCACGTTGCTCCGCATTGTGTACGGCGTTGATGACCGATGACTTCAAGCCACTGAAACTGAAGTCGAAGCTACCTGGTTCAAGACGGACGCGTGGGAAATTGTACGTGTCTTCCCCGACCGCTGCCAAACGATCGATCGCCGGACCTCCCGGATATGGAAGACTGAGTGTGCGTGCGACTTTATCGTACGCCTCCCCTGCCGCGTCATCACGTGTCTCACCGATTACTTCGAATACACCGTGTTCTGGCATATAAACGAGCTCTGTATGTCCACCTGAGACGACGAGACAGATGAGTGGAAACTGCATCTCTTCGACGAGTTCGTTCGCGTAAATATGTCCCGCGATATGATGGACGCCGATGAGTGGTTTTTGATGGGCGAACGACAATGCTTTGGCCGCACTGATGCCGACGAGAAGGGCACCGACGAGACCCGGTCCTTGTGTGACCGCGACCGCATCGACGTCTTCCATCGTCACGCCTGCTTCGCTCAACGCATCGTCAATGACATACGTGATCCGCTCGACATGATGACGAGACGCCACTTCAGGGACGACGCCACCAAATCGTTTATGACTCTCGATTTGAGAAGAGACGACGTTCGACAAGAGCGTCTTTCCGTCTTTGACGAGCGCAACAGACGTCTCGTCACAGCTCGACTCGATCGAGAGAATCAGTGATGTGTTCATTCTGAGTCACTTCCTAACTTCGCCCAATAAATATAGGCGTCTTCATTATTATCCTGATAGTAACGTCTTCTTCGTCCGGCTTGCATAAATCCAAACTGCTCATACAGTTTTTGCGCCCCTACGTTCGACACGCGGACTTCTAACGTCAATCCGACAAGCCCCTTTGACTTGGCGAACGCAACAAGCTCCGCTAACAGTTGATTCCCGATCCCTTGTCCACGAAATTCGGGTAAGACGGCAATGTTTGTAATATGTCCTTCATCGACGATTTGCCATACCCCTACAAAACCGATAACCCGTTTGTCATAGACCGCGACAAAATAAATGGCCTGTTCATTCCGAAGCATCTCATTCATAAATGCTTCTTTTGTCCACGGAATCGAGAACGACGCCTCTTCGACTTTCGTCACTTCCTCGACATCGAGCCACGTCATTCGACGAATTTTCACGTCAGCCATTGTTTTGTCCCTCTAACCATTTTGCTTCCGCTTCGGCGAGTCGCAAATACTCTGGTTCAAACGCATGGACGTCATTCGTCTCATCACTGAAAACAACCAAATCGCTCGCACGACCGTAACGATGAGCAGCCGGTGCTTCGACATACTCATATTCGCTCAACACCTCACGGAACGGTTCGACGTCTCCAACGACGAGGAAACGTCCTTGACTATTGAGTCGCAACCAGTCGGCGACTGACGCATGTTGATCGTGCGTCAGTGCCTTGTTGTGCTGATAATATCCGATATAGGCGTTGCCACGTCGCGCGTCAATTAACGAGACGACCGGCAAGTCCGTATTCGGTGCCGCTGCCATGAGTTGAAGGGCAGATACCCCGATGAGTGGAATGTTCAGCGTATAGGCGAGTGTCTTCGCTGTCGTCACTCCAATCCGAATTCCTGTGTACGACCCAGGTCCTGTCGTAACAATGATCCGTTCAAGCATATTCGGTGTCCACTTGACC
Source organism: Exiguobacterium sp. s35 (assembly GCF_018617535.1). Lineage (NCBI taxonomy): Bacteria > Bacillati > Bacillota > Bacilli > Caryophanales > Exiguobacterium > Exiguobacterium sp. s35. The sequence goes on along the minus strand of NZ_JACSKI010000004.1, from coordinate 4,153 downwards.
GCTGCCATGAGCTGTTCAATCATCGGCATGAGTGTGACCGCATGATTTTTCGAGACCATGACTGTCGCTTCAGCTTGAATTTCTCCAGCTTCACTTAATGCGACAGACAAACGTGTCGTTGCGGTATCGATCATTAATTGCTTCATGCGAGCACCTCCTTGGCAATTCGAACGTAACGGTCACCTGTTGGAGCGAGCGTCAATTTCCGTTCCTCGTCACTGACCCGTTCAATTGTGATGGCCAGGCGTTCTTCCGGAAGAGAAGACTCAATCAAGTTCGACCACTCCACGATGGCAACACCGTCACCGTTGATGTATTCCTCAAGACCGATGTCATCCCCCGTATCTTCGAGACGATAGACATCCATATGATAGAGCGGCAAACGCCCTTTGTATTGTTTCATAATCGTAAACGTCGGACTATTAACGTTCCGCGTGACACCGAGTCCTTTTGCGAACCCTTGTGTGAACGTCGTCTTGCCCGCGCCGAGGTCACCGTTTAATGTGATGACCGTTCCTGCTTCGACGAGCGTAGCCAAACGTTCTGCCACCGCTTGCGTCTCCGCCGCAGAATGCGTAATCAATGTATACATGAATGGTTCTCCTTTTATCACTTCTCATACGTACTCATTGTACACTTCATTTTAAGCAAAAAAAAACACGAAACGCTATCGTTTCGCTATCTCATTTAAAAATTGGTTGCGGGGGCTGGATTTGAACCAACGACCTTCGGGTTATGAGCCCGACGAGCTACCAGACTGCTCCACCCCGCGACGACATATGAAATTAAATAAAAATTGGTTGCGGGGGCCGGATTTGAACCGACGACCTTCGGGTTATGAGCCCGACGAGCTACCAGACTGCTCCACCCCGCGATGGTTTGAATTGTTTCGACATCCTCTATAATAAGCGAGACAGTTATAAAAAGCAACCTTTTTCTCAATGTTTTTTGAAAAATGGAATCGGGAACACATATAACAGTATAGAATTTAGAGAAAAGGGGCGCGACCGCCATGTCCAAATGGGGAAACCGATTCAAGAAATGGTTCTTTTCGGAGATCGAAGCCGATATCACCTTTGACCCGGCAGCACTCATTCCGAAGCAGGTAGTAACCGGAACCCTGCACGTATCGAACCCGACGACAACCGTCGTTCGACTACAAGAACTGACACTCAATTTTTTGACGACCTTTAAAGACATCACCATGGAAGGAAATGAATTCAATCGGGAAGCCGACATTCAAGAAGTACCGATTCCGCTGTCTGTCGTACTAGAACCCGGTGCGAAGGAGGATGTTCCATTTTCATTTGAATTGACGATGTATGCCCCTTCTTCCGCAGGTGCCCCTTATAGCGTGGAGGCGACGTTATGGGACAAGGACATGAAACGTGTCTGGTTTGACGTGATTGAACACATTGAAATCGAACCGATGCCTGAACTGAAACGACTGCTCGACGCAACTGCTCATGCTGGACTTGAACCGATGTTTGTTCGTAACGTGATTGACCCGCTTGGGGAAGAGCGTCCTTACCCATTCGTTGAGAAGTATGGATTCAAGCCAATCGGTGAATGGGCCGACGAGTTTGAGGTCGTCAAATCGTTTTGGCGCCTCCACGAAGACGGGATCGACCTCTACTATTGGCTCGACAACATCGAGACTCAGCGCACGCTTGAGTCGATGGCGAACGACGTCGAATTGCGTCATCGTTCCCTCACGTGGGAACAACTCGAACGTGAACAAGAACAGCTCGGTCTCGGTATTCAAGATACGCTACGCAGTCACCGCTCCTCGTGAGCGGTTTTTTCAATTTGAATGATATCCCCACTCGTATTGACGATGGTTTGGAAGTGATGACGATACGGATGCATGAACAACTCATATTGAAGACGTCGCTCGTCATGGGAGGCGCGTAAGTAATCCAGTTCCATTCCCCGTTCCTGGATATCACGATTCGCTCTGCGTCTAAATTCTGTTTCTCCGTCGGTATAAAGATAAATCGACTGGTCAAAAGAAGTGAGATCAAGAAAAGCGACACTCATGCCCTCAACAATCGTAATCGGCTTCTCGGGATCAATCCATGTCCGCTCTAAATATGGGACGTCAATCGTATAAAATCCAATCCCTTCCCGAATCATACGGACATCACGCTCGAGTGAAAGCAGATGATGCGCAGACGGATGACAAGCCGTCATCTTATAGTGATGGGGTATTCCATCGTGTTCATACGTGAGTAATGTTTGTTTCCGTAACTGTGAATCTGTGATGTACGGGTCGGTATGAAGCAGGTTTACATCCCCTAATCTTTCTCGTAATCGTTCAGCCAATGTAGATTTACCGGCCGCTCCATGCCCCGAGATGGCAATCAACGTTCGTTGCCCCGGTCTCACCCTTTGTTCGATTTCATCGATGAGTCGTTCCATGATTCTCCCCCTTTGGTACACTAGATAATAGAAAGGAAGTGTATCAATCTCATGTCTACTTGTCCATTTTGCCATCCCACGCTCGATCCACATCAAACAATCGTTGCTGAGAATGACTCTTGTTATTTTCTCATGCACGACCTCGAGCAGGACGTTCTCGTCGGCTCAGGCGTCATCGTCCCGAAAGCGCACCGCACGACGACATTCGACTTAACATCGTTAGAATGGCAGCATACTAACGAATTGCTTCACATAGCAAAAGAACATCTTGATCGAACCTTTCAACCTGACGGATACACACTCGGTTGGAACGTCGGCACGGCTTCGAACCAAACCGTACCTCACGCTCATCTACACGTCATTCCTCGTTACGAGGCAGGACCTCATGCGGGGAAAGGACTTCGCCACTGGTTAAAACGACCGGAGTAAATAAGCAGCTCATCGCGTGAGGATGAGCTGTCTTCTTTTTTCATCAGTCTCTTCGAGTCGCTGTTCGAGATTTTCTACTTGTATGGTCATACGTGCAATCAACCGATTGATTTCCTGATTAAGTTCATTTACATGATCAAGCGATTCATTGATTCTACCGTGCATGGTCCACTCGGAGAAAATGTCATCTAAGAAGTAATCCGCAAACTGAATGAGGGAGCCACGTTGAACATGTAACTCTTCGACCACTCCTTGCACGTCGGCTAATTCACGGGAAAAACGTTCCAATGCAGATTGAAGTTCATGCATCGTCTGTTCGGAAGCATCCAATGCATCATGCTTCATCGCAGTCGCAATCAATCCTCCACCAAAGAACATATCATACGTCGACCATCCCTTTGCGCTGTCTAAATGCTTCAGTGTTTTCGCAATTGTTGCTCTTGCGAATCTTCCCGCCTCAATCGCTTCCCGATATTCAATAAGAAGTTCATTCATCTCCGCTTGTTGATGTGTCAGACGGTGAAGATCTTTTCGAACAGCCGGGTCTTTAGTAAGATGTGCCTCTTTGGTTTCTAAGAATGTCTCCCATTCATCATCGATCGTTTCATAGGCCTCCAGCTTTTCTCGTAAATCTCGATGTTCAAGCGTCAATTCGTCAATCATCGCCTCATGTTCACGTAACTTCAGTTCTGCTCGAGCCGCTTCCTCTACCTCTTTTGTACGCTGTTCATCAAATGTCCCTCTCCACTTTCGCCATGTATTCACGAGTGAAAAGCTTTCAAGATCGTAAACATCACGCTGTTCCTTTGTAAATGTATTGAGTAACTCTTTTCGTACGGTTTCGTGCTCTTTCAACTGCGTTTCAATTGTCTTTTGCTTACGGACAAGTCGGTCACGCTCGGCAAGACGCTGTTGCAACTCTAATTGCACATCTTGAAAATCTTTCATTGGTCTTCCCCTTTCGTTTCATACATCGGATTCAATAAGGTATTGGTTCATTGTCGTATCTAGGAGTCTCGACATTCACATCTCTTACTGGTATCTGCAAGGTGTCTGCCTCTTGTCGAAAGCTTGCAGTTAAACGTCTTTTATAGTGGCTAATCGAATATACAAAACAATCCCCTCTTTCTCATACTTTGTACGAAAAAGAAGGGATAAAGTTTCAATGAAACAAAAAAACGACCGAGCGTTATGCTCGGTCGTCCTCTGCGTTGTTGCCTGGCAACGTCCTATCCTCACAGGGGGAGATCCCCCAACTACTTTCGGCGCTGAGACGCTTAACTTCCGTGTTCGGCATGGGAAC
>NZ_JACSKI010000003.1:0-213236 GCF_018617535.1 Exiguobacterium sp. s35 | reverse complement strand
TATAGCTCTTAAATTGACGAAGCTTGCGCTTCATTCAAAAATTGTAAAACTTATTTTTGCCTCATCGTTCAGTTTTCAAAGTTCGTCTGTCGCTCTTGGCGACTTCATTAATCTATCACGTTTCAACCATTTCCGTCAACAACTTTTTTCACAAATTGTTTTTCTGAAATAATCTTTTGCCGTGACAACGTTTATAACTATAATCTCTATTTACCACTTCGTCAATACAAAAAACGATAAAATTTTAAAAAAAATCTACTTTCCGTTTATATGACGAAAAGTAGACCTCTATCACCTAATTTATTTGAGACGGACGTAACCGGTCTTTTCGACCAAAGTCTGCCCATCCTCGCTTCCTAGCCATTCTAGAAATTCAGCAAATTGTTCTGCTTTTTCTTTAGTCGTGACCGCGTAGAATTCAGAGGTCAATGGATATGATCCATCTTGAATCGTTTCAACGGTCGGTTCGATTCCTTCTATACGAAGTAACTTGATCTTATGATCATTGACCATTTCTGTCGCATAGTATCGGAATGAGAATCCAATTGCATTTTTATGGTTTCGATACGATGAAGTTTGTTGAATGATTCCGCCCATTCCTTCAGGAACATCTTCGACTGGCGCCTCCATCAGTTTTCGTTCACCCATCATCTTTTGCAATGCCGTTTGACTACCGCTATCTTCTGGTCGTTGAAAAGCACGAATGGTTTCAGAGTGACCACCGACCTCTTGCCAATTGCGAATGTCCCCCGCATAAATTCCACGGACTTGTTCCATCGTCAAAGACTCGATCGGATTATCTTCATGAACGAAGAAAACAAATGCTTCTCTACCAATCGGTGTCATATGTAGAGATACGTCCTTTTGCTTTGCGACTTGCAATTGACGATCGGACGGACCCGCTACAAAAATCAAGTCAGTTTGATCATTCATCAATCGACTGTACGCTTCTGGCGTTGTCGTCGAGACGACTTTACTCGCCTGATCATTATATGGGTCATATGTTCCGGAGTTCGGATATACCGCTTCTACAAATGAAGCATACATTGGATAGAGGGCTGTCGCGCCGTCCAATCGCGGCACACCATTTACGAACGAAACCGATGTTTGATGATTCAATTTTGCCAATCGCTCCGAATTTGTAAATGGCTGATAATCGATCAACTCTACACCACGCTCTTCAATTTTTAAGTAATCCTGATACATGTAGTACCCTTTGACAGAAGCGAATACCATCACGCCTGACAAAGCTCCCAAACCAAGTATCCGTTTCACTTTCCGATTTGAGAGAGGCGAAAAATCATAAAGCCCCATACATACAATCAACAGAGCCGCTATATACCAAATCGTCCAAAGAATGGGGCGTCCTTGCGTGATTGGTTCTCCCATCGTAAAGAGAGCGACAACAACGGAAATCATAAACGTGACAAATAGAATAAAAATCGTTCCGATGCTAAACTTCAAAAATTTCATGCGACGTATCGTCTCCTCATCATGCTTTCGTGTAGGGATTAGGCAATCTCATAAAGTACTGCTTCTACTCCAACTCCCTTTGTCGGTCTCGTGACCGTACGAACATATCCTTTTTTCACTAAAAATCCGATGATACTTCCGAGGTCGACACGAAGTTCATTTAAGTTCGGGTGATCCATCAATTCCGAGAATGTCCAAGCTCCTTCTTTCTCTTGCATCGTCTGAAGTAACAAAAGTGTTCCCGGCAACACTTTTGATTGAATCAAGTGTTCCATTCCAATCACAACAAGGTGGATTCGTTGTTCGAGCGTCTCCTGTCCTCCAACCAGTTCTTCATGCAACTTATAAATCTCAAGGTCGATTGCCCGAACTTGTTCCCACATCACGATTTCAGGATGAATCCCCGCTTCGAGAATCGATAGCCGCGCCAAGTGTGTAAGCGCATGGTGAATCTGGGTAAAGGCGTCTTGGAATTCCCCTTCTAAAAATAAATACCGACCATCTTCAAAACGGCGCAATAGTTTCGCAAATGAAAGTGATAATTGTAGGCGTTGCTCTCTATTCGTCAAATTACGATTCCGTTGTCGTAATTCTAAGATGTATTCATTCCGCTCAAATAGAACAATCCCATCCTCAATCCAATGAATGGCGCGTCGGTTCTCATTTAAAACAATCCATCTGTCCATCATCGAATCACTCACGACGTGCAAGACGATTCTTTCTTGACCAACCTGATAATGCTTCACCGTCCAAAACGGTTCCTGTCTCGCTTCAATTACAATGAGCAGACGGTCTGACTGATCCGTCAAAGGATCACGTGCTCGTTTCTTCTTCACTTCAATAATACCGAGTGTCGTTTTTAGTGCAGCATATTCTGAATAAATAGTGCGAGTCGCATATTCCATCGTCATCTGGACCCCTTCTCTCCCAATCGTAAGTTGACTATATATGACGATTGTCATTTTCGATACGAACAAGATTCGCCCTCTTTTCAAAAAACTCCTGCCGAAAAAGTGCAGGAACTTCTCACTCGTTTGAAGATGAGCTATGATAGAGACAGACTATTGGAGGGATTCACTCATGAAAAAACAGGGGAACAAAATCAACCGCGCACGTAATATAGCATTACTCTTAATCTTCGGCGGGATCGGCGTCATGTATCTCGGACTTCTCGCAAAATCCATCACGTGGCTGATGATCATCTTCATGCTTCTAGGATTTGTTATGGTACTCGCAAGCTCTGCCCTTTACTTCATTGTAGGTATGGCATCTACGAAAGCGATTATCGTGACCTGCCCGAACTGCGAAAAAGAAACGAAGATGCTCGGGCGCGTCGACTTATGTATGCATTGTGACGAACCACTAACGATTGACCGCTCACTCGAAGGTAAAGAGTTCGATGAAAAATACAACAAACGTCAGTCACAACAAACCGACTGACACAAAAAACCACATCCGAGAGCTCGGATGTGGTTTTTAATGTGTCTGCGATTGTTCAGATTGGCAAGATGGGCACGTTCCATACACTTCAAGACGGTGACGATCAACTTTGAATCCAGTCAATTGAGATGCAACCGATTCGATTTCATCTAATACCGGGTAGTTGAAGTCGACGACTTTTCCACACGTGTCACAAATGATGTGATAGTGCTTCGACGTCACAAAGTCAAAGCGACTTGAGGCGTCTCCGTAATTCATCTCTTGAACAAGCCCTACTTCTTTAAAGACGCGCAAGTTGTTGTATACAGTAGCCACACTCATGTTTGGAAACCGTGCGGCAAGTGCCTTATAAATGTCATCCGCTGTTGGGTGACTATGCTCCGTGACGAGGTACTCCAAAATGGCCTGGCGCTGAGGCGTCATTCTGACTCCATGTTCCCGGAGCGACTGAACAGCATGGTCAAGCATTTCGCTTCCCACGTCAATCCCTCATTTCTTCTATAAAATTCATGCGAAATAGTTTTGAACATTAACTTATTTCTTACATAGTAATCTTTATAAATAGTGTACTGATTTCTCAACTACTCGTCAAACACTGAGCTTATGCGGTTGACGGCTATGATACAATAAGTGCGAATTTGAATAAGGAGGCAATACATATGACTACTTCATCAAATCGTCAGTCATCCGATGCATTATATCAAGATGCAATCACTCACATCGTCGGAGGTGTCAACAGCCCATCTCGCTCATTCAAAGCGGTTGGCGGCGGCGCTCCTGTTTATATGGAACGTGGCGAAGGTGCCTATTTCTATGATGTAGACGGCAATCGCTACATCGATTATTTGGCGGCATACGGCCCAATCATTACCGGCCATGCCCACCCTCACATTCATGAAGCACTCATGAACGCTTCTTCTAAAGGCTTACTTTACGGGACACCCCACCGCCTTGAAGTCGAGTTTGCGAAGAAATTAAAACAAGCTATTCCTTCTATGGATAAAGTACGCTTCACCAACTCCGGAACGGAAGCTGTTATGACGACAGTCCGAGTCGCCCGTGCTTACACCGGTCGTGAACTCGTCGTGAAATTCAGTGGCTGTTACCATGGACATTCGGATCTCATGCTGATTGCAGCAGGTAGTGGTCCGGCAACACTCGGTTCTCCTGACTCGGCAGGTGTGACAAAAGCCACAGCTAAAGAAGTCATCACCGTCCCGTTCAACGACGTCGAAGCGTACCGTGAGATGATGAAAGAATGGGGAGACCAGGTCGCATGTGTCCTCGTCGAACCGATTGTCGGGAACTTCGGGATTGTAGAACCGAAGCCAGGCTTCCTTCAGGCCGTCAATGACATCACGCATGAACATGGCGCTCTCGTCATCTATGATGAAGTCATCACTGCATTCCGCTTCACATACGGAAGTGCACAGCAAGTGTATGGCATCGAACCGGATATGACGGCACTCGGAAAGATTATCGGTGGTGGTCTACCAATCGGCGCTTATGGCGGAAAAGCTGAAATCATGGAGACGGTCGCACCACTCGGACCTGCGTATCAAGCAGGCACAATGGCAGGAAACCCTGCCTCGATGGCGACAGGAATCGCTTGTCTCGAAGTACTCGAGCAACCTGGTGTTTATGAAAAATTAGATACGCTTGGTGCACGACTTGAGGCAGGAATTCGTGAAGCGGCAGAGAAACATGACGTGACGATCACAATCAACCGCTTGAAGGGTGCACTCACCGTTTACTTCACGGATGAAATCGTCACTGATTACGATGGTGCAGAAAAGTCGGACGGTGAGACATTCGGACGATTCTTCAAGTTGATGCTTGAAAACGGTGTGAACCTGGCTCCATCGAAATATGAAGCTTGGTTCCTGACAACAGAGCATAGCGAACAAGATATCGACGAGACAATCGAAGCGGTCAATCGCTCGTTTGCCCAACTGTAAGAATGAGATGCGCGAGCATCTCTTTTTTATTGTCTAAAAGGGGACATCTTCATCAAAAGTGTCTCTTTTTATCTTGCATCGTCCCCCATTACAGTAGAACCAAGGAGGTGCTCACATTATGAAATTTAAGGATTTTCCATTAAACGTCCGCTTAAGGCTTATTTGCGGATTTTGCATTCGAATCGTCGGCTCCGCCATCTTCCCATTCATGGCGCTCTATTTCTCGGAGGAATTAGGCAAAGTGTCCGCTGGAATCATCATGACCTCATTCGTGATCGTCGGTTACTTGACCGGTCTATTTGGTGGGTACTTTTCCGATCGGTTCAATCGGAAGGTTGTCTTACAAATTGGTCAGGTGATTCAAATCATCTGCTTCCTTGGCATGACTGTTGCCATTCACCCATCGAACAACTGGGCACTCGTCGTTGCCATCCTTTACTTCGGACACGCTGTGTCGAACGGTTTGAACTATCCGGCACTCGAAGCCATCGTCATCGATTCGATGGAAGAGTCGAATCGAAAAGCCATCTATGTGTATGACTATTGGCTCGTCAATTTGGCGATTGCCGGAGGTGTCATGCTTGGGGGTGCCTTTTATCGAGATCATCGGTTCGGCCTCTTTATCGGTATGACAATCGTGCTCACGATTACAACTATCGTACTTCAACGCTATTTGGTCGATACGTATAAGGGTAACCGCTCAACTCCATCAAACCCGATTCACGGAGTCATCGAAAACTATAAAATTGCGTTGCGCGATCGTCGTTGGATCACGTTCGTCCTCGGAAGTATGCTCGTCTTTTCGACCGAGTTCCATATGGCGAATTACATCGGTGTCCATTTAGCCGAGTCATTTGAAAGTCGACAAATTCTCAGAATACCATTTGATGGTGTTCGCATGATGGCGTTTATGCAACTTGAAAACACATTGCTCGTCGTTGCCATCACGTTCGCCGTCACCGCATTCGTCAAGCGGTTTAAAGAGAAGGCCGTCTTTTTCGTCGGATTATCGTTATACGTGACGGCTTATGCCGCCATCACATCGATGAACTCATTTATCGTTCTCGCCGCGCTCGCAATTGTCTTTACAATTGGTGAGCTTCTCTACTCTCCGATTCGACAAGTGAAACAAGTCGATTTGCTCGATCCTGAGCGGCGTGCTTCGTATCTCGCATTCGGTGGACTGACGTTCCATGGAGCCAAACTCGTGGCGGCGGCCGGCATTGTCGTCGGTGCTTTCATCGGTCCTGTTTTGATGAGTGGGTATATCTTTATCTTCGGGGCACTTGGTGCATATTTGTATTATGTTTCCCTCTACAAGATGCAAGCAGCTCGCCAACTTGCGGCTTGAGGTTTACCATGAAGACAAAACGGTAAAACAGTACGATGAAGGAGGCGAAGCACTTGCCTGCGATTGTGTTATTCGATGGAGACTGTAACTTCTGCGACGCCAGTGTCCAGTTCATTATTCGTCATGACCGACATGCCTCGATCCACTTCGCATCACTTCAAAGCGAGGTCGGGCAGTTGTATAGAACACGACACCGGATTCCAGAATCAGTCGACAGTATCGTCTACATTGAAGAAGGTGTTCCTTACTTGAAATCAGATGCAGCGATTCGGATTGCCGAGCACCTTGATGGCCGTTGGCGCCTGCTCCGGTTCATCCGATTCGTACCTAAACTGATTCGTGATCGCGGCTATGATTTCTTCGCCAAACATCGGACACGTCTATTCGGGAAGAAGGAAGTGTGCACGCTCCCTTCCCCGGATGTTCGTAAACGATTTTTAGACCGCTAAAAAAGTCGAGCCCACAAGGACTGGACTTTTTCGTTATTCCACTACAGCTAAATCTTGAATCATATACAGGTCGTAATACGCTCCACGACGACGCATCAGTTCTTCGTGCGTCCCCGTCTCCATGATTTGACCGTTCTCGACGACAACGATTTGATCGGCGTCGGTGATGGTCGACAAGCGATGAGCAACGATTAACGTCGTCCGCCCCTTCGTCAGACGAGCAAGCGAGTCTTGAATCATCGCTTCACTCTCTAAATCAAGCGCACTCGTCGCTTCATCTAAAATCAGAATCGGAGGATTTTTTAAGAACACACGCGCGATCGCGAGTCGTTGCTTTTGTCCTCCAGAGAGTTTGACACCCTTTTCCCCGACCGGCGTCGCATATCCCTCTTGCAACTTAGAAATAAATTCATGAGCGTTTGCTGCCTTCGCCGCTGCAATGACTTCTTCGTCCGTCGCATCCGGTTTCCCCATGCGGATGTTCATCGCGACCGATTCACTGAAGAGGACCGAGTCCTGCATCACCATTCCGATTTGATCACGAAGTGCACGTAATTTGAAATCGCGCACATCGACCCCGTCGATTTTGATGCTTCCATCCGTCACGTCATAGAAACGTGGAATCAAGCTGACGAGTGTCGACTTTCCACCACCGGACATCCCGACGAACGCCACGCGTTCCCCAGAGCGAATTTGAAGGTTCACGTCGTTCAACGCCCGTGTCCCATCCTGTTCATAAGAAAAACTCACATGCTCAAGGTCGATTTTACCCGCTGTCGATAATGGAACGAATCCGTTCGGTTTCTCCTCGATATCATACGTCTCATCTAAAAACTCAAAGACACGGTCCATCGAAGCGACCGATTGCGTGAGTGTCGTCGCTGAGTTGACGAGTCGACCGAGCGGTGCGTAAAGACGATCGATATAAGCGATGAACGCGACGAGCGTACCGAGCGATACCGCCTCTTGAAGGACGAGCCATGATGCCGTCGTGAAGATTAGAATCGGTGCGATATCGGTGATCGTCGATACGACGACATACGTCTTGGCATTCCAACTCGTATGTTTAAGTGCCGCATTTAAGAATCCACCGTTCTGTTGTTCGAACGCCTTGTTTTCGTACGGTTCTAACGCAAAACTCCGAATGACCGCCATGCCGTTCACACGCTCTGTCAAATGACCTTGAAGGTCAGCAAGCGCCGCTGACCGCTCGCGCGTCAAACGACGCAACCGTCCGTAAAAATAACGGACTGCGATTGCATAAAACGGAAGTGGTAACACGGCAATCAATGTGAGTTGTGGGTCAATCGTATACATGATCCCAATGGCGATGAGGATGGTGACCATGTCTAGCCATATATTCATCAGACCGGTGATGACGAAGTCTTTCGTCTGTTCCACGTCGTTGATGATCCGAGAAATAATTTGACCCGTCTTATTGTTTGAATAATAGCGAAGCGACAACTTTTGGACGTGGTCGAACAGTCGGTTCCGCACATCGAACAAGACACGTGTTGCGGCCCACTGTGCCAAATATTGACGCAAGTATTCAATCGGCGGCTTGAAGACTAGGAAAATGAAGAACACGATGCTGAACAGCCAGACGAGTGTCGTGTAGTCCTGTTTCGGCGCGTCTTCTACCAAATAATTATCGATGACATATCTATACAGTAACGGTAATCCGAGCGGGATTGAAAACTTTAAAATCCCGACGAAAATCGTTAGGGCAATTTGTTTTTTATACGGCTTAACAAATTGCATATAACGTTTAATACTACCCATAGTGCCTCCTTCTTTAAGAAAAAAAGCGGAGATGAGGAATCATCTCCGATAACGTGCTTCGTATTCGCGATACCATTCATCGACGAATGTTGGGTTGAACGGCCCTTTCCGTCCTCGAATCCAGTTGATCAGCTCTTGCACGTTCTGCTTCAAGATTCGATCAATCGCTTTCGGATAATTCATCTCGCGACGATGCCGCTCATATTCATCTTCATCTAAAATCGTATACGACATATCCGGGAACACCTTGATGTCCAAATCGTAATCGATGTATTTGATGGCACGTTCATCCCCATCAAATGTAGTCGGCGAACCTAGATTACAATAGTAGTAAATCCCGTCTTCGCGAATCATACAGATGACATTGAACCAATACTCAGATGAAAAGTAGCAAATTGCCGGCTCTCGCGTTCTCCATTGCCGACCGTCTGACTCGCTGACCATGATGCGGTCATTGAATCCGATCATATCCGTTTTTGACGACTGAAGGACGAGCGTTTCTTCCCAAACGCGATGCAAAGTTCCGTTGTGCTTGTAGCTCTGTATCTCGATTTTGCTACCTGCTTTGGGAAATAAGCTCATAAGCTCCTCCTTTCCGCTATGATGCTATACAATTCTCATATTTAATTATAGCGACTTTCAGAACCAATGAAAAAGGAAATCTCTTATTTTCATGAATTTAGTGTTTTTTGGAAGGCTCGTGCCCGTTCCTGAAACATTGGACGAAGCACGAAATATTCGACGAGTATGTTCGGAACATAGCTATCAAACGTCACTTCGTCAATCATAACCGCTTTTCCGTCACGTGACTCGACCCGGTGCACGTGCGTAAACCGTTTAAACGGAAACGGCAATCTCTTCCCTTGATCGCAGAATGCCTGTCTTCCTGAAATCGTAATGGCACTATTCCACGGCAGCTCGATAGGACCGACTCCGACGAACAACTTCACTTCATTACCTTCGACCGAGGCACCATCCCCCACTAGACGTACTTTGGGAAACTTCGTCAGTTTCGTTAAAAGCGAAGCATCCTGCAATAAATCCCATAGCGTATCGACCGTCGTATCGTATGTCGATTCTACATCAAATCGTCTCACTTTCACCACCTGCCAATCGCTCTAGTTTTTGTTGAGCCACAGAAACCGTCTTCACTTCTCGCTCCGAAGCATCTAACCAGACGACATCATCGTTCGGGAGCGTATCGACTCGATATAAATCGATATACCAGACGATATGGGAGAAGACGTGTTTCACTTGCCCGAGATAAGTTCCGTTTACCTGTTCCCCCGTTCCTCGTTCGGTAAGCGGGTATTGCCACATCCCAGCAAGTAATCCTTTTTCCGGTCGCTGTTCATAGGCAACTTTCCCGTCTTTCTCGATGCATAACGCATCATACATTTCGACACGTGCTGCCCCTTTTTTCGTTTTGACCGGCAGCTCATCTTGTACATGATGGGCATATGCGTAACAGGTGTCTTGAACAGGACAGAGCGAGCACATCGGATTTTTCGGTGTACAGACCGTTGCCCCTAACTCCATGACGCCTTCATTAAAATCAGACGCATGGCGCGGGTCCATCAAGCGCCGAACAACCTGTTCAAACAGTTTACGCGTCTTCGGTACAGCGATGTCGTCATAGATTCCGAATTGACGTGACATCACGCGCATGACGTTTCCATCGACTGCTGGCTCCGGTTGATTGTACGCGATCGACAGCACCGCTCCCGTCGTATACGGACCGACTCCTTTTAATTTTTCAAATCGTTCTTTTTCTTCTGGGACAATCCCATCGTACACGGAAGCGACTTCTTTGACCGCTTCATGTAAGTTTCGGATGCGTGAGTAATAACCGAGCCCTTCCCAATATTTGACGACTTCGTCTGTTTCAGCAGAAGCGAGCGCCTCAAGCGTCGGGAATCGTTCCATAAAGCGGTTGTAATAAGGGATGACGGTATCGACTCGCGTCTGTTGTAACATGACCTCACTCACCCAGACGCGATATGGATTTTTCGCATGACGCCAAGGTAAATCACGTTTTTCACGATTGAACCATGTAACCAATTCCTCATTGAATTGATGAATATTATAATTTGTGAACAATTTATCAAGATTAAGCATTGTGTTTCCCCTCGTTTTAAAAATATTGTATGATAAATAGGAATAGATGACGTTATATTGTGTTTATTGATGGAGGTGCTGAAGCACATTGGATACTGCGACACACATTGGTATGGGACTTGGTTTAAGTGCCATCGCGACGCTCAGCCCGGAGGTGTCAGGTGATGCACAGATGTTTCTGGCCATGACAGCCACGGCTCTCGTCGGCTCGCATGCACCAGACTTCGACACCGTCTTTAAGTTAAAAGGAAATAGTACGTATTTACGCCAGCATCGCGGTCGTTCACACGGAATCACCGCACTTCTTGCTTGGCCGATTATCGTCAGCGCCGTCATCGGTACGGTTCTTGGCGTCAATCCCGCCTCCCTATGGGTAATGGCTCAAATCGCCGTCTTGTTACATGTCACGGTCGACTTGTTCAATGCTTACGGGACGCAAGCGCTACAGCCGTTTTCGAAGAAATGGATCGGCTGGGGTGTCATCGGAACGTTTGATCCGTACTTGTTCTCCGCTTATTACGGTGCATATGCATTATGGATGATTACCGGTGCGACTGTCCCTATTTTTGCATTGCTTATTGCGCTTGTCATTAGTTACTATGCAATTCAGTTTAAATTGCGTAACCGTGCGCTCGCCACTGTGGCACGACACTTTGCTGGTGCACACGAATTATTCATCTCACCAGGAATCGGTTGGGATGACTGGCACGTTGCTGTTCGTTTCCGCGATGGGCTCGGAGCGGTGAAAGTGAAGAAAGGGAAAGTCATCGAGTGTGGTCGCTTCCGCGATAAACCGATGCCAGGGGAAGAAGACCTTCATTTCGTCGAAGCTCGGAAAAATGCAGATTTACAGGCGTTCCTCGAGTTTTCCAAAATTCACACGTATACTGTGACACGCCATAACGGAATGATTGAATACCGTTTCACGAACTTACGGTATTTCTCGAAAAATATGTATCCGTTCGTCGCTGTCGTCATCGTAGACGAGCAGTCGAATGAAGTCTTGTCTTCATTCACTGGATGGGTATTCAGCGAAGACAGTCTTCAGAAAAAATTAGTGTATGAACAATAAAAAGTCGCTCTCACGAGCGACTTTTCTTATGCCTCGGATTCTGTAAATTGAAGCTCGAACTCGAATTTGACTTTCTTGTCGACGAGGACGCCCCCCGCTTCGAGCGCTTGGTTCCACGTCAATCCATAATCTTCTCGGTTGAGAGAGCCTTCTCCAGAGAAAGCATGCTTCATGTTTCCCCATGGATCTTTTGCGCTTCCCTCATACTCCACTTCGAACGTTTCTTCCCGAGTCGTTCCTCGAATCGTTAAATCTCCTGTCAATTCGAACTCTCCGCCCCCTTTGGAGTGGAATGATGTCGATTGAAACACGATATGTGGATATTCTTCCGCATTGAAGAAGTCTCCTGAGCGGAGATGGTTGTCTCGATCTGAATTATTCGTATCCACGGACGCCGCCTGAATCGTCACTTTTACGCTCGCATTTGCCAAGTCGTTCGGATCACCGTTTGCTTCGATATCGAATTCTTTAAATTCACCTTTCACTTTTGAAATCATCATATGCTTGACAGTAAATGTGATGGAACTATGCGCTGGGTCAACTTGATATGTCTTTGCCATCTTGATTCACTCCTTATGCGTAATTGAATAATGTACACAATGTACTGATTACCACAAATCTTGACTTCAAAACGTTTTTACAAAAGATTGACAAATTATTGTCAAAAAATTTTGACTTTTATCACAACATACCGTTACGATGAAAAAAGGGAGTCGTTCGCTTACCGAAAAATGTAAGCGCATACATAACTCCTCTATCTCGTATGAAAAGGGAGGAACGAACATGATTTATGAAGTACCGAACTCAGCAGGAACGAAAGTACAGTTTAAGGACCGTTACGAGAATTTCATTAACGGAAAATGGACCGCACCGGCTGGTGGGGAATACTTTGAAAACACATCTCCTGTAAATGGGAAAGTATTATGTGAAGTCGCCCGCTCAACGAAAGAGGATATTGAACTCGCATTGGATGCTGCACATGCAGCAAAAGACGATTGGGGCAAAACGTCCGTCGCGGAACGTTCTATCATCTTAAATAAAATTGCAGATCGCATGGAAGAAAATTTAGAGATGCTCGCATATGCAGAAACATGGGAGAATGGTAAAGCAGTTCGGGAAACGCTCAATGCCGACCTTCCGCTCGCGATTGATCACTTCCGTTACTTCGCCGGTGTGATTCGTTCACAGGAAGGCGGAATCAGTGAACTCGACAACGATACAGTCGCCTATCACTTCCATGAGCCGCTCGGCGTCGTCGCTCAAATCATTCCGTGGAACTTCCCAATCTTGATGGCGGTATGGAAACTCGCTCCGGCACTCGCAGCTGGAAACTGTGTCGTCTTAAAACCAGCCGAACAAACACCTTCTTCGATCATGGTCCTTATGGAACTGATTGAAGATTTATTGCCACCAGGTGTCGTGAACATCGTAAACGGTTTCGGTCTTGAGGCAGGTAAACCGCTCGCATCGAGTGATCGTGTCGATAAAGTCGCCTTCACAGGCGAGACAACAACGGGTCGCTTGATCATGCAGTACGCTTCACAAAACATCATCCCGGTCACACTCGAGCTTGGTGGGAAATCTCCAAACATCTTCTTCGCAGATATCATGGAAGCCGATGATGATTTCTTCGATAAAGCGATTGAAGGCCTCGTCATGTTCGCCTTAAACCAAGGTGAAGTGTGTACGTGTCCGTCTCGTGCATTGATCCAAGAATCCATCTATGACAAATTCATGGAGCGTGTGCTCGAGCGCGTCAAAGCGATTAAACTCGGCAATCCGCTCGATTCGGACGTCATGATGGGTGCACAAGCATCGAACGAACAAATGGAGAAAATCCTCTCTTACCTTGAAATCGGGAAAGAAGAAGGCGCGGAGTGTCTCATCGGTGGAGAACGTAACATGATGGATGGAGACCTTGCGGATGGGTATTACATTCAACCGACCATCTTTAAAGGTCATAACAAGATGCGCATCTTCCAAGAAGAGATTTTCGGACCGGTCTTATCGGTGACGACGTTCAAAGATGATGCGGAAGCACTCGCCATCGCGAACGATACGCTCTATGGACTTGGAGCAGGTGTTTGGACACGTGACATGAACCGTGCCTATCGGTTCGGTCGTGAAATCCAAGCAGGCCGCGTCTGGATCAACTGCTACCATTCATACCCGGCACACGCTGCGTTCGGCGGCTATAAAATGTCTGGGATTGGACGCGAGAACCATAAGATGATGCTTGGTCATTATCAACGGACGAAAAACATGCTCGTCAGCTACAGCGAACAGAAGCTCGGGTTCTTCTAAGATGGTGAAACGAGTCGAGGCCACCCCCGCCGCGCTCGAACTGATTGAACGTCTAAAATCGAAACACGGTCCACTTCTGTTTCATCAATCGGGAGGATGCTGTGATGGAAGTTCACCCATGTGCTTTCCACGCGACGAGTTCATGGTGGGCGATCATGATGTGCTCCTTGGTGAAATCGGCGACACCCCATTCTATATCCACGAGAAACAATATGATTATTGGAAACATACACAACTCATTATCGATGTGGTCGATGGTCGAGGCGGTATGTTTTCCCTCGAAGGTGTCGAAGGAAAACGATTTTTAGGACGTTCTCGAGTCTTTACAGAAGAAGAGCGTGACACGTTAAAACATGAAGCATGACAGAAAGGACCCATTTCGATGGGTCCTTTCTGATTAAAAAACGATTATCCTAAATCACGAAAAATAAATAAATGACTTGTCACGTTACTTCGTAATTGAAAACATTGAATCAACCTATATTTTTTAGAAGGATCAACCCTTATCTCGAAAGAAGAGAATATTTAAAATTTATTTCTTTAATCAAATAATCGATGAGATACTAATAGTTGAAGTCATTCATATCAAACATCAAAAAGCTTTTTTAAACGAACAGATCATAGATGATTTTGCATACAAGAAAATAGGAGGAATAAACGATGACAGAAAAAAATATTGAGTTCGTGAAAGCGATTTATGAGACGGTTATTAAAGAAAGTTTGGCTGAATCCAAAGAAATATACACAACATCAGAAATCACTTCGGACATGGATGGATATTGGAAACAAGCACTCGGTCTATATCAGGGATCCGATAGCGAAGGTCAAGAGACTTTGTTAAAAATAATAGAACAGACTATGATTGAAACGGTTTCTCATATGCTAGGTATTATCGATGGCAGCTCTACTTTAAACGATAGTGAACTCGAACTGAGTCTGTCGCTAGACTCTCAGGACACAGAAAATGAGTTGCAAGATACGTTTTTAGATTTTATAGAAGAGAATGAACTTTATCCATGATGTGAACACCTATTTCGTTCTAGTTGAAAAAAGCGATTGATTTGGAACGAGCACCGAATCAATCGCTTTTATATTTCTAACTCTCAAACAATAATAATATGTTTTATTATTTGCTCTGCATTTTAAAGCGTAAATACAATTCGTTATAGTAAGCGTTCATCCGCTTCCCTAAGTTTTCATACACTTCAAGTTCTTGCGTCACTTCGCGAGATGGGTAGAACCGCTCATCTGACGTTACTTCTTCATCTAAAAACTCGAGTGCTGCTTCGTTCGGAGTCGAATAGCCGACATAGTCCGTATTTCGCGCTGCAATCTCGGCATCTAGCATGAAGTCGATGAATTGATGCGCACCGTCCACATTTTGTGCCGTACTTGGAATGACGAGGTTATCGAACCAAAGATTCGTTCCTTCTTCCGGAATGACATACGTTAGTTCTTCATTTTCGTACATGATTTCCGACGCATCTCCAGACCAAACGACAGCCGCTGCTGCTTCACGGTTTGCCATCAACATTTTAATTTCATCCCCGACGATTGCTTTGATGTTTGGCCAAAGCGTCTCTAGCTTTTGTTCCGCTTCAATCAACTCATCTTTGTTCGTCGTATTGAGCGAATAGCCGAGCGAGTTCAAGCCGAAGCCCATCACTTCTCGTGTTCCGTCTGCAAGAAGGATGTCATTTTCAAGCGGCATCTCCCACAAGTCGTTCCACGATGTGATTTCACCATCGACCATTTCGGGATTATAGACAATCCCAACCGTTCCCCAGAAGTAAGGAACCGAGTACTTGTTACCTGGGTCGAACGATTTGTCGAGAAAGCGTGGATCGATGTTATCGAAATTCTCAAGCTTCTCGTAGTCGATTGGAAGCAACAAATCCTCTTCAATCATCTTACTAATCGCATAGTCTGAAGGGACAGCTACATCGAACGCTGTACCCCCTTGCTCAATTTTCGTGAGCATCGCCTCGTTCGAATCGAACGTCTGATAGACAACTTTTAGTCCACTCTGTTCTTCGAACTCACCAATCAAATCCTCATCGATATAGTCTCCCCAGTTATAGACGACAAGCGTATTGTCGCCACCAAACCCTTGCGCAGCATTCAATTGCTGAATCCAAAGAAGGAGACCGAAGCTGACAATCAACGGAACAGCCAGCATGATGATTAATTTTTTCATCGTCTAACCTCCTTTGCTCCTCGTTGCGCCAACACATAATATCCAATGACAAGGATGAGGGTGAAGACGAACAAAATCGCAGATAACGCATTGATTTCAAGCGAGATTCCTTGACGAGCCCGCGAGTAGACTTCTACTGCAAGTGTCGTGAACCCGTTCCCTGTCACGAAGAACGTGACTGCAAAGTCATCTAATGAATACGTGAGTGCTGTGAAGAATCCGGCGAACACACCTGGTGTGATATAAGGGAGAATGACTTTCGTCAACACATCCCATGTACTTGCCCCTAAATCACGCGACGCATCGATCAGCGTCGGGCTCATCTCTTGAAGTTTCGGCAACACCAAGATGACGACAATCGGAACCGAGAACGCGATGTGCGACAAGAGAACCGAATAGAAGCCTAACTGAATCCCGAGCATCGTGAAGAGAATCAAGAACGATGCCCCGATGATAACGTCCGGACTGACAATCAAGACGTTGTTCAAAGACAACAGGGATGTCTTCGTATACTTTTGTTTCGCCGTATAGATGGCGAGCGCCCCGATGACACCGAGCACGGTCGAAATTGTCGCCGATAATAGGGCGATGACGATCGTGTTCAAGACGATGACAAGAAGTCGCGTGTCCGTGAAGAGTGACTTATACCACTCAAGGGTGAATCCTTCGAAGTTACTCATTGTCCCGCCACTGTTGAACGAGTAGAAGACGAGATATAAGATTGGCGCGTATAAAATGAAGAACACGGCCGCCAAGTATAGGTTTGATAGTTTGAATCGTTTACGTTTCATCGACGGACCGCTCCTTTCGCACCCCAGTCACGCGTGATGACCATGACGAGAACCATCGCCAAAATCAAGAAGACGGCAATCGTAGATCCCATCCCCCAGTTTTGCGTAACGAGGAATTGTTGTTCAATCGCTGTACCGAGCGTGATGACACGGTTTCCTGCGATCAGGCGTGTGATCATGAAGAGTGACAACGCCGGAATAAAGACAATTTGAATCCCTGACTTGACACCGTCAAGCGTCAACGGGAAGATGACACGTCGGAACGTCGTCCAGTTCGATGCACCTAAGTCGCGTGATGCATAGACGAGAGATGGTGGTAATTTTTCAATCGCGTTGTAAATCGGCAAAATCATGAACGGAATGAAAATGTATACCGAGACGAAGACGAAACTGAAGTCCGTGAAGAGAATCTGTTTCGTTCCAATCCCGATCGCCTCTAAAAACTGATTCGTGATGCCGTACGTTCCAAAAATCCCAAGGAATGCGTACGCTTTTAATAACAAGTTAATCCATGACGGAAGCAAGATGAGCAAAAGCCAAAGTTGCTTATGCCTCGTCTTCGTCAACAAATACGCCGTCGGATACCCGACGAGTAGCGAGAAGAACGTAATCAGGAACGCGTACCAAAATGATGATAACGTCATCGACAAGTATGTCGAAGAGAAGAACGTCTGATAGTTTTCTAAACTCAAGTTCCCGTCGATATCAAAAAACGAGTAATAGACGACGAGGACGAGTGGCGCGACGACGAATAAGGCAATCCAAATCCAATATGTCGTCAAATATACCGTCTTTGCGGTCTGGTTAGTTTGATTCATGAGGGACCTCCTCATAGGATTCGAGACGACGGTCGAACTCTTCTTCTGTCTCTCCTAATCGCATGACGTGAATCGCTTCCTCGTCAAACGTCAATCCGATTTTTGATCCGACGGTCGACTTCTTCGTCGAGTGAACGAGCCACTCGTTCCCTTCTTGGTCGTAACAGCAAATCTCATAGTGAACGCCGCGGAACAGTTGTGAATCAACATCGACAATCAATTTCGCAGAATCGATGGATGTCATCTCCAAGTCTTCCGGACGAATGATAACCTCGACTTTTTCGTTACGGTCAAACCCTTGGTCGACGCAATCGAACGTTTTGCCAGCGAACGTGACGACATTGTCTTCTGGCATGACACCCGGTACGATATTCGATTCTCCGATGAAGTCTGCGACGAAGCGGTTAATCGGTTCGTCGTAAATATCAGTCGGCGTCCCACTCTGAACAATTTTCCCGTTGTTCATGACGAAAATCTCATCGGACATCGCGAGCGCCTCTTCCTGGTCGTGTGTGACGAAGATGAAGGTGATGCCGAGACGTTGTTGCAACTCACGTAATTCATATTGCATTTCTGTACGTAGTTTCAAATCTAAGGCAGACAACGGTTCATCGAGGAGGATGACCTCTGGCTCGTTCACAATCGCACGGGCGATGGCGACACGTTGACGTTGTCCACCTGACATCTCATCGATTTCGCGCGAGCCGTATCCTTCTAAGTTAACAAACTTGAGAGCTTGCTCCACTTTTGCTTTAATGTCTGCTTCTTTCAACTTTTTAATGCGGAGACCAAACGCGACATTTTCAAATACGTTCAAATGAGGAAACAGCGCATAATCTTGAAACACGGTGTTCACTTGTCGTTTGTTGGCGGGTACATCGTTGATTCGCTTCCCACTGAAGTGAATATCACCTTCAGTCGCGTCGGTAAATCCGGCGATGAGACGTAGGATTGTCGTCTTCCCACATCCCGATGGACCGAGAAGCGTATAAAACTTCCCACGCTCAATCTCAAAACTGATATCTTCTAGGACGACAGTGTCGTCGTAACGCTTTGACACGTGGTCAAAACGAATAATTGTCTCTGCATTCATGCTGTTTCCTCCTCTATTGACTTATAAATATGAATGGGTCGCTACGATGAGACATTCACTTTCGCCATCGTGATCGTTGACGAGTTGGTGTGAATCCGAGGCGACATAATACATTGTTTCTCCCGCCTTGGCAAAATAGGTGTGATGACCTAACTTCAGAGCCACTTTGCCGGACAAGACGTATACCAATGTCTCTGAACGGGACGGTTCATATTGTTTGAATTCTCCATTCTTGCAAAAGGTGACGAGAATTGGCTCCATTTCTTTCTCATTCGATTCCGGAATAAGCCACTCCGTTCGATATTTTCGTTCTTCATCCGTATACGTGGTGCGGTCATCGACGGTGTATACGACTTTTTGATTCAAGTCTTCATCGAAGAACTCTTTTGGTGAACTTCCAAGGACGCTCAACAAATCAAATAACGTCTCTAATGAAGGAGAGCTTAAATCACGTTCGATTTGAGAGATGTATCCTTTACTCAAATCCGTACGCTCCGCTAACTCCTCTTGGGTCAATCCTTTTTTAATCCGGAGTCGCTTAATGTTTTGACCTACTTCCAACGACTGAACGCCTCCTTCTAGTTTAGTGAAACATGAGTTCAACTAAAGAAAGTTTATCTATACTATACTTACAAGCAAACTATTAGCGACCTTCATTATAACGAACTGAATGAGAATTGCAAATAAAAAATCACGCCACAACGGACGTGATTCAATGTAAATTTCGTTTTGACATCAAGTGCTTAAACTTCTCGTTCTTCGTTTGGAACAAATGAAGCTGTGCGCCGTATGCATCAATCTGTTGAATGACGTATTGGAACGCCTTCGCTTCCCCAGGATACGGTTCGCCTGCCTTGGCGAGTGACGTCTCAAAGTCTTCCCATAGCACTTCGACCCATGTGATCGCTTCCGAATCGTTTAGCACGTCATTCTTCTCTTTTAGAATGGCCGCAAGTCGCTCATATTGTTCGTTTCGGTTCATCGTTTCACCTCCGACAGTTCAGAGAGCGGGATGGCGCGTTCTGTCATGTCCCCTTCAAACGTACCCCAACCCATGACACCGTTGACGAATTTTAAGCGGAACGGTTGGTCGTTGTAGTTGACGACATATGTTTCACCGGGACGAAACGATGTCGGGTCGACCAAATAGCTTTCGGCAATCGCAATCCGTCGAAGGACAACTTCGATTTCGCTGACCATGCCCATCTGTTCAGCCTTCCGCTTTCTCTCATGTAAGGCTTGAATCTCTTGCTCTAACTCATATTTCGATAAATCACTTAACCGCTTTTCCATTTCGTTCACCTCGATGTAAGCGTATCAGATTTTGCGAAAAAAAGAAAAAGGCGAGACTGAGTGAAATTCACTCAGTTCGCCTTGAAGTTGTACAACGGTTTGATGACTTGATCGATGCTGACCGCCGGTTCGATGTAACGGACAATCTCTTTCATCGATTTGTAGACGAATGGTGACTCATCCACGGTAGACGGTCGAACCGATGTCGACCATACGCCTTCCATCGTACGTTTGAATTCTTTGAAGTCGACGCGTTTGCGCGCGGCTGAACGGGACATGATCCGACCTGCTCCGTGAGGACCAGAGAAGTTCCAGTCCGGGTTCCCTTTCCCGGTACAGATGAGCGAACCGTCTCGCATGTTCATCGGAATGATGACACGCTCTCCTTCTTGCGCAGAGATGGCTCCTTTACGCAGAATCATCGCGTCATGGTCGATATAGTTGTGAACGGTGTCGAATTGATCGACGACGTTCCACTTCATAGCTTCCACGATCACATCTGTCATCGCTCGACGGTTAGCCGCTGCGTATTGTTGGGCGATTCGCACATCGTGCATGTAATCGTTCATGTCCTCCCCTTCGACATAAGCCAGGTCTCTAAATGGTTTCCGCGCTTCACGTTCCGCTTCCAGATACGTCGAGATGTCTTGCTGCCGTCCAGCGATCTTCAAATGCTCGATTGCTTCTTTTACATCGTTCGTTTCCATCATGTGTTGGATCGCGCGCTCTTGATAATGGTCGGCAATCTGTACCCCGAGATGACGCGAACCCGAATGAATGACGAGAAACGTACGTCCCTGGTCATCCCGGTTCACTTCAATGAAATGGTTCCCCGAGCCGAGCGACCCGACCGAGCGCAAGGCGCGGTCGAGTTTATACGGCGCTCGAACCGCTTCAAGCGGAAGTTCAGACGCGTACGGATGAACCGTCTCGCGAATGTTCATCCCGCTCGGTACAAGTTCACGGATCACGTCATCGAGTCGCTGAAAGTCGATTCGTTTGGCTTTGATTTCAGTACAAAGCATCCCACATCCTAAATCGACACCGACCAAGTTCGGTACGACTTTATCGTGAATCGTCATTGTCGTTCCAACGACCGACCCTTTCCCAGCGTGCATATCTGGCATGATGCGAATCGATGCCCCTTCTGTGAACGGTTGGTCGAGAAGGGTTTGAATCTGATTCCGCGTCATGTCATCGATCCGTTCATTGAATACTTTGGCGCGGTTATATTTCCCCGTAATTTCCATGTGACCTCCTTAACTGATCGCTTGTTGCTTACTTTGTAATTCGTGCATTCGGGCATAGACGCCACCGAATTCGATGAGCGACTGATGATTCCCGCGCTCGATGATCCGACCGTGGTCGAGAACGAGAATCTGGTCCGCTTCACGAATCGTAGAGAGTCGGTGGGCGATGACAAACGTCGTTCGACCGAACGTGAGTGTTTTGAGTGCCTCTTGAATCAGTGCCTCGGTCTCTGAGTCGACACTCGCTGTCGCCTCATCGAGGACGAGGATGGCCGGGTCAAAGACGAGAGCGCGAGCGAAGCTGATCAATTGTCGTTCCCCACTCGAAAGGGAAGCACCGCGTTCAATTACTGGTTCATCGATTCCTTTTGGCAACTGCTTCACGAAACGGTCCGCCCCTACGGCTGTCAGTGCTTTCCATACTTGGTCATCTGTAATGGATTCATCTCCAAGTGTGATGTTTGTTCGAATCGTTCCAGTGAACAGGAACGGGTCTTGTAAGACGATTCCGAGGTGGTCTCGTACTGCCTGAGTCGGCAGTTTCGTCACGTCCATTCCATCGATGCGGAGAACGCCTTTCGATGGGTCATAAAAACGCATGAGCAAGTTCATGATCGAACTCTTCCCACTGCCCGTATGTCCAACAAGGGCAATCGTCTCGCCTGGAGCCGCGTGTAGTTCAATCTGTTGCAATACCGGTTTCCCTGCTTCATAACTGAATGTCACATCATCAAAGACAACTTCCCCTTTAAATCGTGGAATACGCTCCGATGAGACCGGCTCTCCTTTTTCATCGAGCAACTGGAACATCCGGTCGGCCGATACGAGCGCTTGTTGAAGCGGTGATAACTGGTTCATGATTTGTGTCACTGGCTCAAAAATACGCGAGACGTAATCGATATAGGCATACAAGATCCCGAGTGTCAGGATGCTTCCCCCACCGAGTGTTTGTGCCCCGACAAACCAGATGAGTAAGGCGAGCGCCATGTTTCGGAAGAAGTTGACCAAGTTATGACTCATCAATGCATCCAATTTCAATAGTTTTCGTCTCGTTTGGAAGTTGTCACTGTTCTTCTCATTAAACTCGTCGTAAACGAGATCTTCGCGGACGTACGATTGAATGATCGGCATCGTCTGAATGCTTTCATTCAACTGTGCATTCATATCCGCGACGAGCGCACGGACGCGGAAGTTATTTTTCGTCGAGAAGCGCTGGAACAATTTGATCCAGACGATGACGACCGGGATGATGATGAGTGAGACGAAGCCTAGACGTACGTCTAGGAAGAACATCGCAATCAGTACCCCAATCATCATGACGACGCTTTGGAAGACGCGGGCAAGCACCCCTAAATACAGGTCTCGAATCGTCTCCGTGTCGTTCGTGACACGACTGACAATTTTCCCGATTGGCGTCTGGTCAAAATAGCGTACCGGGATCGTTTGTAGATGCTTCATCACGTCAAGGCGCATCGTTTTCACGATACTGTGCGCCGAGCGTTGCAAGAGCATTTGTTGTCCCCAGTTCAATCCGGCTGCGAGTAGCAATAGGACGACATAGAGACCAGACAGCATGAGCACTGCTCGTAAATCTGTTTGATAAAACTGGAACACGTCGGTCGACGAGAGCGAGACGATATTTTCATATGTCGCCGTCTCATCACCTCTTGTGATCGTCAACACGTCTCCTTCGACGTCTCGGATTCCACCGCTCATCACAGCATCAGGGACGAGATAGTATCCGTCCGTCGTCTGCACGATGGAGACAGGCTGAACCACGTCTTGCCCATCAAGCCTCGTTTCTTTCTCGTACGAGTTTCCATTAAAGGAAACGCTACCGCCAGACTCGACTTGAACCCAATCACGTTCGATGGCGACGATATGCTCATCGATAATGATTTTGGCGATATACGGTCCGGCAAGTTCTGCACCGACCGCTAAAAAGAGTAATGTCAATCCGAGGAAGATCGAGCGTTTCACTTGTTTGGCGTACCCAACGAGTGAACGGATCGTTTTCTTCCGACGGACTGGATCTAATTCATATTGATCGATCATGAGAGATTCCCCCTTTCCCGGATTACTCCGACTCTCCTTGTCGAATAAATTGTTCATAGTACCAACCGTGGCGTTCCATCAGTTGGTCATGTGTGCCACGTTCTGTGACACGCCCGTCTTGAAGGACGAGGATTTGATCAGCGTGCGCCACCGCAGAAAGACGGTGTGCGACGATGAATGTCGTTTTCGCTTCGCGGCTCGTACGAACGGAATCGATGATGCGTGATTCTGTCTTCGCATCGACCGCTGAGAGCGAATCGTCAAGGAGTAGAATCTCAGGATTCTTCAACAACGCTCGTGCAATCGACAGACGTTGTTTCTGTCCGCCTGACAGCATGACACCCTGTTCTCCGACTACCGTATCTAAACCATTCTCTAAATGTTCAATATCTGTATCAAACGCCGCGAGACGAATCGCCGTCTCTAGCGCCTCATTCGAGACATCATCCACTCCGAAACGAATGTTATCGCGAACCGTTTTCGAGAAGAGAAGATGTTCTTGTGACACATAACCACTCCAGCCACGAACGGTTTCGAGTTTGATGTCCGAAATCGGCACGCCGTTCACGAGAAGTGAATCATCAATCGGATACTCCCGAAGTAACTGACGCAATAACGTCGTCTTCCCGGCCCCGGTCGGTCCGACGACCCCAATCGTCTCGCCACGCGAAACGTGCAGGACGATGTCCTCTAACGAATCACGATTCGCATTCGGATAACGGAATGAGAGCGATTTAAATGTGATTTTCTCCGGAACGTCGATCTGGACCGTCCCAGTAGAGGCAACGTCCGGAGCTTCGTTCATCGTCGATTCAATCCGTTCGAGACTCGCCGTTCCCCGTTGTACGACGTTGATAAGCTCACCGAACGCATACATCGGCCAAATGAGCATTCCTAAATAAATGTTGAACGAGACAAGTTGACCGAGCGTGATGTCGTTCGTAAAGACGAGATACGTCCCGAACGATAGCCCAATCAAATAACTGAGTCCGACAAGGAGTTTGATGACCGGTTCAAACAATACATCGATTTTTGCGACGTGCATGTTTTTCGCCATGACATCGTCTGTGATGTCATCAAACTTTTTCGTGTCCGCCTCTTCTTGAACGAATGAACGGACGACCCGGAGACCTGAAATTGACTCGACAACTTGGTCGTTCATTACCCCGAACGAGTCTTGGGCCGCCGTGAAGCGTGTATGAATTTGACTTCCGAGTTTATTCATCGACCAGGCGAGAATCGGCATCGGCAAAAGTGCAGCAAGTGTCAACTTCCAATCGATGAATACACCCATGATTGTCAACGCAATGAGCGTCATGTTGAACGAGTCGACCAATGTCATAACCCCAAATCCTGCTGTCCGCTCAACCGCCTTCAAGTCATTCGTCGCGAGTGCCATCAAGTCCCCCGTACGATGTTGTTGATAAAAGCGTGGCGTTTGTTTGAGGAGGTGACCGAAAAAACGACCTCTCAATTTCTTTTCAAGTAAAAAGGCTGTCCCAAATAGTCGGGCGATCCACAAGTACGACATCACATAAGACAACACCATGATGCCTAAAAGTGATGACACAATGAGAATCAATCGTTCTGTCGTCAAACTTCCTTCACGAATCGCATCGATCGCCTGTCCAATAATCCACGGTGGCAGCATATCTACAACTCCCGTGATGATGAGTAAGATGATGGCAATCAAATACGTCCGCTTCTGTTTTTTAATAAACCAATCTAATTGTTTAATCAGCTTCATGACTGATTTCCCCCTTCCGTCCAATCCACCTAAGCACGCAAAAAAGCGCACTCCACCTGATTGTGCAACCAATCAAATGAAGCGCGCTTGAAGTAGTCTTCAATCTTTTGCATGGTCAGGGAAAGGACACTACCCCTATCCAGCTGCCAAAGTCACGCAGTTAAATACGAGTAGCCATATGATGTTTTGAGTGTGTTAGTGAGTGCAATGTTGTTCATCATTCTGGCTCCTCTCGTTTCGTAGTTTTAAAATCTACTCAAACCTTAGCAGACTGTTCTGAAAATTGTCAATATTATTTTGTAAAAAAATTGTAACTTGATTTAGTTTAAGAAAAACATGCCCAAAATGAGACCAATGACCCCTGTTGCCGTGACGTAATAAATCATCGGCATGAGCGTGTATCGAATGATGGTTCCTTCTTTACCGAGCAGTCCCGCAACGGAAGCAACCGCCACGACGTTCAACACACAGATCATGTTCCCCGCATTCGCCCCTGCCATCTGCATCGATAAGGCGAGCGTCTCGTTAAGTCCGACCGAATCCGCTACGTTTGTCGTTAAACTTGAAAACATCATATTTGAGAAGGTCGCCGAACCTGAGACGAAGGCACCGAGTGCCCCAATCCACGGTGCGACAAGTGGCCATACCCCTCCGAACGTGTCAGCAGCTGCTGTCGCGAGCTCGACCGGCATCGATGCGAGTCCAGCTCCCCCATTTTCAGAGTGGATGAAAATACGCACCATCGGAACAGATGCTGCTAATGTGATGACTGTCCCGACGATTCCAAACGTCGTCGCTTTAAAGACTGACGTCACCTGCGACCAACTCATGTTGTGCAGGAAGAATGTTGCGATGATCGTCAAGATGAACATGAAGCCCGGTGAGTAGAACGGCTCCCAAGACGTCGAGATTCCTTCTACGCCCAAAATGTTCGGCAGGTTGATCCGAACGCTCCGAGACAGTTCATTCAAAAACGGAACCGTACGGGTGAGGACTAAGAAAATTGTCAAGATGAGATAAGGCGCCCACGCTTTCCACTGCGGTAGTTCACGCTTGTTCGATGTTAACGTTACTTTTTCAGTGGATGGTTCCAGTTCGTCCATATATCCATCGAATGTCCATACGCGTTTCGGCATGAGAATCCCTTTACGCGCCATGGCTACGAGAATGACGAGACCCGTTAGTCCACCGAGCATTCCTCCAAATTCAAATCCAAGGACGAGTGTCCAAATGTAAGCTGGTACGCTATATAATAGCGCTGCCACGATTGCAATCGGAAATACTTCGAGCGCCGGTTTGATTGACTTCTCCTTGCTGAAGAAGCGCGTCAGCATCAAAATCAAAATGAACGGGATGAATAGACCGACAACCATATCGATCAATACGGTTTGCAAGACGACTTCCGTCAAAAAGGCAATTGACTCAGGTTGGTTCACGTCTAGCGAAAGACCATTCCCAATCCCGATGAGCGCCGGTGTCCCGACCGCTCCAAACGTGACAGCTGATACGTCCGCAGACAGTGCGATCACGACAGCAGCAATCGGCGGAAAACCGAGGGCGATCAAAAGCGGTGCCGCAACCGTCGCCGGTGTACCAAACCCTGAAGCCCCTTCAATGAATGAAACGAACAACCAACCGACAATCAGGACTTGAATACGCGGATCGGGTGTGATGTTGACGAATCCAGAGCGGATTGCATTCATTCCGCCGCCTTCTTTCATCGTATTCATCATTCCGATCGCACCATAGACGATCCATACGGTCGTGACGGCGATGACGAGTCCTTGTAATGTCGCCGCCATGATTCGAGTTGCATCCAATTGCCAGACGAAGAACGCTAAAATCGCCGTCGTCACGAGTGACAAGGGCATGGCTACTGATGCAGGTAAACGCATAATTACCAATAAGATGAGCACGGCCACAATCGGTGTCAGTGCTGTAATCCATTCTAAAATCGTCAATGTAGACCCACCTTTTCGTGTTTTCCCCTACCGTAAACAGATGTCCCATCACGATTCTTCTTCAACGAGTCTCTCTAACGTACGTTCAATCACATCATACGGAAATCCTTTGCGCCGAAGCTGCATCTTCATGCGCTGCTTGCGCTCGAACGGATCATACCCGCTGAATTTCCGATTCAACTTTTCAGCCTGCTTCAGACATGCTGCAATCTCGACATCTTCGTCCTCTTCTTCCCAAAAAGTTTGAATCGCCTCTGAAATAATATCAAAGGTAAACCCCCTTTGCATCAGGGTTTGTTGAATTCTTTGTTGCACTTCTGTGGCAGAACGACGATTTGTTTCCAATTGTTTCCGTTTTACGAACTTTCCAGCCTTTTCGACGAGTTCTTCGTGAGTGATTGATGCTAATACGGATTCAACAACGTCCGGTGGAATGCGGAGCTGTTCGAGCTCACGTTTGATTTTGATCGGTCCACTTGGACTCGTATTGAATTTGGTTTGGACATAAGCTTTCGCAAATTCCGCATCATTCAAGTAACGCTGCTCTTTCAGTCGCGTGATGGCATGTTTGATGGCAGTTTCGCTTAACTCCTTCTTCATGAGATAGTCCTGCACCTCTGAAATCGCACGCATTCGGTACGATAAATAATTGACGGCTAGTTTATAGGCCTTCTGTGCCTCTTCCGCCTCGAGCACATCCTGCACAAAGTCGTCTTCGAGCTCCATCCCTTTTGTAAGCCCGTACTTGATAAACACGTCAACATCGATGGCGAATGCGAACTCTTCTTTCCCTTCGCGTTCGATGAAGACGTTCAATCGGTCTTTATTCTTTTGTTGGGTCGTGAACTTCGCAATTTTCACAACGACTCC
This sequence comes from Exiguobacterium sp. s35, assembly GCF_018617535.1. Taxonomy (NCBI): domain Bacteria; kingdom Bacillati; phylum Bacillota; class Bacilli; order Caryophanales; genus Exiguobacterium; species Exiguobacterium sp. s35. The sequence continues at coordinate 185,214 of NZ_JACSKI010000003.1, read as the reverse complement.
CCTCCATTTCATGTTTCTAACATATCACGTTCAGGAATCGGAAAGGATTTTTGATAAGTTAGAAGAAAGGGTATTCATCTGGATATACTGACTTATACCCATTTTAGAAACAACACATGATATCGGAGGGAATTTCATGAAAATCGCAATCACCGGTGGAACCGGGTTGATCGGTCAACCGCTCGTCCGCGCACTGGCTGACGCCGGTCACCAAGTCGTCGTCTTGACAAGACATCCACGTCCCCGCCATCGCGGGGTGTCGTTCATCGAATGGCTAACGCCAAATAGCAAGCCAGAAGAAGAGCTCGAAGGAACAGACGCATTCATCCATTTGGCAGGTGCGTCCATCAACGACGGACGCTGGACCCATAAACAGAAGCAAGCCATCCTCCAAAGTCGAATCGAAGGGACAAAGGAAGTCGTCCGGATCATTCAACAGTTAAAACATAAACCTCAAGTCGTCATCAGCGGCTCGGCAATCGGCATATACGGGGAAGACCGTTCCATCACGTATTCAGAAGAAACCCCATTACCGACACGAACCAATTTCCTCGGGAATGTTTGTGTACTCTGGGAACAAGAAGCTGAACCGATTCGCGATTTGGGCGTTCGTCTCGTGACAATGCGTACAGGCGTCGTCTTATCCAATGATGGCGGTGCGTTCCCATTAATGAAACTCCCCTATCAATTCGGAGTCGGTGGTAAAATTGGATCCGGAAAGCAGTGGGTTCCATGGATTCATTTAGATGATCTCGTGCGGTTGTTCGTGCATATCATCGAAACGGATACAATCGAAGGTCCTGTAAACGGAACCGCCCCTACACCGGTGACGATGAATGAGTTCGGGAAGACGATCGCGAAGGTGATGCATCGTCCTCACTGGATCCCGGCACCCGCCCCAATGATGAAACTCGCACTCGGTGAAAAGAGTGTCATCGTTTTAGAAGGAGCAAAAGTCGTACCGACCAAAGCGCTCCAACATGGCTTTGATTTCCGATATGACACATTAGAACCCGCATTAAAAAACCTATTACAAGATGCTTAAGGAGAATGAATCGTGAGTCACTTACTTATTCGAAACGCCCATATTTATCCGATTACCGCCCCCCATTTTTACGGAGACGTCCGTGTCCGTGATGGAAAGATTGTCGAAATGGCCGAATTACTCGACCCCATAGACAACGAGAATGTCATCGAAGCGGAAGGAAACTTTTTATTCCCTGGTTTCATCGACGCGCATACCCATCTCGGTCTATACGACGAGGGGACAGGCTCTGTCGGGAACGACGCCAACGAAACGGTCGAAGCGATGACACCTCATGCTCGTGCCATCGACGGTGTCTACCCACTCGATGAAGGGTTCCAGGAAGCATTGATGGCTGGCGTGACCGCTGTCCAGGTTATGCCCGGGAGTATGAACGTCATCGGCGGTGTGACAAGTGTCATCAAAACGCACGGCCGCTATATTGATGATATGATTGTCCGCCGTCATGCGGGACTGAAGATGGCACTCGGCGAAAACCCGAAACGAATTCATAGTATGGGGAAAACGGGCGACCTGACGCGGATGGGAATCATGGGCTTGCTCCGTGAAGCATTTCGTACGGTCGGTTCAACGAAGACGATCGGCACGTTCGGGAGTCAGATGATCCAACTCGCCCTAGACCGCGACATGCCGATTCGTGTTCATGCGCACCGTGCAGACGATATTCTTTCGGTCGTCCGTTTTGCAAAAGAGTTCGACCTCGACTACCGCATCGAACATTGTACGGAAGGTCACCTCGTCGCAGAAAAGTTACAAGAGCTCGGTGTGAAACATGTCACCGTCGGACCGACCTTTACGCGAAAGTCGAAAATCGAACTTCAAAATAAGACGTGGGAAACGTACCGCATCCTCCATGAGCACGACATGATTGTTTCCATTACAACCGATCATCCGTACACGCCGGTGCAGTATTTAAATTTATGTGCTGGTCTTGCTGCACGCGAAGGGTTACCTGTCGATATTGCGCTACGAGGGATCACCATCAACCCTGCTGAATCACTCGGTGTTGACGACCGCATCGGCTCGCTAGAAGTCGGAAAAGACGCCGATCTCGTGCTCTGGAATCACTTCCCGCTCGACTATTTAGCGAAGCCGATTATGACGATTGTTAATGGTGAAGTTGTCTATAAAACAGACCGTGCGGAAACGCATCATGAGGTCGAATAATTTTCATTATTTTTCATAAGCATTTTACGCATAATTTACTTGCTTTTTTAAAAATACTATATAAAATTATCTTGTAACTTCATAAAGCAGCCAAGGCGGTTCGAACAGCGAAGCCAGAAGTATGCTTTCGTTACGACTATTCTTCAGCGGTCTGAAATAGGAGGAGGAATGTAAAGGTGCTCAAATTTCGTGAGCTCACCGACTGCGCGGAGTTGTTCGAACTGATGCAACACCCAGATGTCTTTCCGTATGTCCGTCAAAAGACGGTCCACTTTGACGAGTTTTTATTTAGCACGAAGCAAATCATCGAGCTAGAAGAGCAAGGAAATATCATCTCACGTACCATCACGAACGAGTATGGCACCCCGATTGGGACGATCAGCTTGTTCGATGTCGAATCCGGCTATGGATTCCTCGGCACGTGGCTTGGCAAGCCGTATCACGGCAAAGGTTATAATCAAGTTGCGAAAGAGGCGTTCTTCTCAGAACTGTTCTTCGAGCTTGATATTGAAAGTGTGTTCTTAAAGATTCGTAAGTCGAATGAACGATCGATTGCTGCAGCAGAGAAGCTCCCGTACGCGTTTTGCGCGAATGAGCTTCGTTCTGAACTGCTCGCTGAAATCAACCAAGGTGATGTGGAATATGTATTATACGAAGTATCCAAATCGAGCTTCCAACTTTACTTGCACGCTCTTCACATCCCGGAATACGAAGTCCCTTACGAGGCACAACTCGAAGCATGAGCCAATTCTGTCAAAGAATTGGCTTTTTTGTGGCGTTTTTGTGTGGATTTGATGGAGGTAACTTGTCGGAGCCGAATAAATCTGTTCTAATTCGAAGAGATAGGTATGATAAAGGTATGAGGGATTCATCACAACTCTCGTTAACCGTTTCGTAAAGGAGAATGACATATGTCAGAATCAATGTTTCGTATCCTCGTAACTGATGACGAAGAACAAATGCGAGATTTACTTGTATCAAATTTAGAAAAAGAAGGGTATGAGACGGTCACCGCCTCAAACGGTCTCGAAGCGATTGAACGCTTAAAAAAAGAAACGTTCCATCTCGTCTTACTCGACGTGATGATGCCGGAGCTCGATGGACTGACGGCCTGCATGCGCATCCGTGAGTTTTCGAACGTTCCGATCATTCTGTTGACGGCACGCTCTGAAGAACTTGACCGCATTCACGGTCTAAAAATCGGAGCAGACGACTACATCACGAAGCCGTTTAGCCCACGCGAGTTACTTGCCCGTATCGAAGCGACACTCCGTCGCACACATAGTTTTTCAAAAGAACAAGAAGCTACGTTTGATGTCGGCATTCTTTCCATCGATATCGAAGGTCGCGCCGTCAGCGTTAAAGGAAAAACCGTCAACCTGACACGAAAAGAGTTCGACTTACTCTACCTCTTCATCACGAACGACGAAAAAGTGTTCTCTCGTGAACAGTTGCTCGATCAAATTTGGGGAACCGAATACCACGGTAACCTCCGCACGGTCGACACGCACATTAAGACGCTACGTCTGAAACTCGGGGAGGCTGGAGGTTACATTCAAACTGTTTGGGGCATCGGATATAAGTTCGAGGCAAACGTATGAAGCGATACACGATCCGGAAGCGGATTTGGATTACCATCTGGACAGCCAGCCTCTTCTCAGCGTTCGTGTTTCTGATCATGACGTTCTATTTGTACGACAAATTCTATATCCAAACGCAAGAAGAACTGCTCATCAACCGCGGAGAGAAACTCGTCACAATCTATAAGGCCGACGGTTTCTCTGACGCTTTTGCTGACAGTATGACGTATACGAACGAACTGACCGAAACGAAAGTATTCCTTTCCTCCGTTCGAGAAGATACACTCGGCTCCGGTAAGACGTTCCTACGGCAACAAGATCTCGAGCGTCTCCAAGATGGATATGCAATTTCTGTCACACGGAAGCATCCGACCGAGGACGTCGATATTTTAATGACCGCCTTCCCGCTCATACGCGATGGGGAGCTCGATAATGCGCTCATCCTCTATATGGAACTCAGTAAAATCAGCGAACCGTTCCAACCGATTCGGCTCATGATCACGTTCTTACTCGTCCTCATGATCGTGAACTTGCTCCTTTTCGGTAAACAGATTATCGATACGATCATCCAGCCGCTCATCCAGATGAAACGCGCCTCACAAGTGTATGCGCAAGGTGACTTCTCACACCGCATCCCGATTGTGTATGATGATGAGATCGGCGAGTTGGCGGACACGCTCAACTCGATGGCAGAGTCGCTCGGACTCGTCGAAGAACAGCGAAAAGAGTTTCTCGCGAACGTCAGTCACGAACTCCGTACCCCACTTTCATACATTCGCGGGTACACGGAGATGCTTCAAGATGACACGTTGGATGAAAAAACTCGAGCACAGTATTATGACATCATCGAAAACGAGACGAATCGACTTCAACGTCTTGTCACGGACTTACTCGATCTCGCACAGCTAGAGCGCGATTCGTATCCGATGACGAAAGAACCCGTCGTGTATTCGCAAGTGCTTGAAGATGTCCTTTATCGACTCGAACCGATTGCCCGGGCAAAAGGAGTGACAATCGAATCCGATTTAGACTTCGACTTGATCATTCTTGGCGACCATGACCGACTCGAACAAGTCATCGGTAACCTTCTCGATAATGCACTCCGCTACACCGAGGCGGGCAAAACGATTTATGTGAAGACATTCGCCGAGACAAACTATGCGATCACAGAAATACGCGATGAAGGTCGAGGCATTCCGAAAGAAGATCTGGATAAATTGACGGAGCGTTTCTATCGTGTCAATAAATCACGGACACGAAAAGATGGCGGTACCGGTCTCGGGCTCGCCATCGCGAAACATATTATCGAACGACATGAAGGATCGCTTCACTTCAGCTCAGAAGTTGGGCAAGGGACGACGGTTACGGTCGGCTTACCTCTCTTACCAGAAGAAGCGTTCGATATGTAAAAAGGCAGCTGCGAGGCTGCCTTTTAAATGTCTTTTCCTTTATATTGATCGACCGACTCTTGCTCGAGTCGCTCTCGTTCTGCATGCGTCTGCGGGTATCCGTTCGCTTGCCATTCGGCACGGTGACTCGAATCGAGTTGCGTGAGACCTTGCTCCGCTTCATCCTGATTCGCATCTACACTTTCCCGCTCGTCCATCTTCTGCCACGTGTCTTCTTCCTCACGTTGCGAAAGCAGTGCCGCCACTTTCGGTGCGATAAGTGCTGCGCCTGCGACACCGAGTACAATCCCCATCAATACTTTACGATCCATTCTGTCCCCTCCTTCACTATGAAGTCTTCATTCCACTATTTCATCATCTTAAAACCCAAACCGAAAACGTTTACAACTTTTCAAGGAGTGGAATCTGTAGTGAGAAGGAGGTGATTGGATGGAAAAGAAACGACCTACGTCGAAACGTCCGTTTGATAACCCGGACGCTGTCGATACGGACAAAGAGAGTATTTTTGACGAGGACGGCATGCAAACCGTCGACCCGATTCCCGTCGAGGAATTGAATGAGCGGGTGAAGGATGAGAAGAACAAACGTCACTCCAAAGATAATTCGGTGAGTGAAAAGAAATATAAAGACGAATAAACAAGCTGCGGACAATCGTCCGCAGCTTTTACGTTAAGTCCTTTGGTGAAAATCCGTAAGGCAACATTTCTTCTTTTGTCATCACTTTTGTATCACCGTTCAAGTTCGCAAGGATTAAGGTAAAGTCCTCTCCTGCGAATTCGGCGATGACTTGACGGCACGCTCCACACGGTGAAATCGGACCTTCTGTGTCGCCGACGACAACGACCGTTTCAATCGAGTCACTACCTTCCGAGACAGCTTTGAAGATGGCTGTCCGTTCGGCACACATCGAAAGTCCGTACGAGGCGTTCTCTACGTTACATCCAGTAATCTCTTTACCAGAAGTATCGATGACAACGGCTCCGACGTTAAATTTTGAATACGGTGTATAGGCGCGTTTGCGCGCTTCAATGGCTTTATGCACGAGTTCTTGTACGCGTTCTTGTGAAATCATTGGATGTTCCTCCACTTCTAAATTTGAGAAGAAGTCTGACATCTGAACTATAACGTGAAAACGCTTACTCGACAAGTCTTTTCACGGACTCGTCAATATTTTTTCTTTTTCTTTTTCTCGAACACGACGACCGATTCAACGTGAGACGTCTGCGGGAACATATCATACGGTTGAACGTAATTGACCTTATATCCCGCTTTCATCAACTGATCGGCATCTCGCGCGAGCGTTTGCGGGTTACATGATACGTAAACGATTCGTTTCGTTTTCGATGAGATAATCGAGTTGATCAATTGATGATCCATCCCTGTTCGTGGCGGATCGACGACCACGACATCTGGAATCCAGCCATCTTTCACCCAACGTGGGATCCAGTGCTCGGCACGTCCTTCGACATACGTGACATGGTTATAGCCATTTTCACGCATATGATCATTCGCATCTTCGACCGCTTCCGGTACGACTTCCATCCCGCGAATTTCTTTTGCATAAGGTGCCAACCAAAGACCGATTGAACCAACACCTGCATAAGCATCGATGACACGTTCTTCACCCGTGAGCCCTGCCGCTTCAACGACTTCGCGATACATTTTTTCAGTTTGCGCCGGGTTCAATTGGAAGAATGCACGTGGTGATAGATGATAATGCACATCATCAAGTTGTTCATCCATCTTCTCTTGTCCTGCGATATGGACTGTCCGATAACCAAAAATCACACCTGAACGATTCGCGTTGATGTTGATATGGAATGAGACGACGTTTGGCAATTCCATGATTCGGTCACTTAATTCATCCAAGTCCGGAACATCTTCATGTCCGACGACCAAAACGACTTGTACATCATTCGTTTTGTAACCTGAGCGAACGACGACCGTCCGAGCATAACCTGTGTCACGACGTGCATCGTAGACGGGAATGTCGAGTTCGTTTAAAATACGGACAATCGCATTGTTGATGTTTGTCGTGTCACGTTGTTGAACCATACAGTGCTCGATTGGTACGAGATGGTTCGAATTCGGCTTGTAAAGACCGGACACGATTTTCCCACGGCGTGTACCGAGCGGGAACTGTGATTTATTGCGGTAATACCACGGATCATCCATACCGATTGTCGGACGGATATCCGATTTGTCCACGTTGAGTTTTGTCTTTTGACGGAAAGCGTTTCGAACGATTTCTTCCTTATACTCCATCTGCAGACGTGAACTCATATGTTGGATTTGACATCCACCACACTCATCGTAAATCGGACAAGGTGCTTTAACGCGATCTTTTGAGTCATTATCGCGTTTGACGACACGTGCCTCCGCGTAGTTTTTTTCGACACGCGTGATTTCAACTTTTGCTCGTTCTCCCGGCAATAAGTTCGGAATGAAGATAACCATGCGATTGATTGTCGCAATGCCTTCTCCATTGATGCCAAGTCGTTCGACTGTGACATCTTTAAAATCTCCTGTAATTAATTTCAATCTGATTCATCCTTTCGAGACGATTGTTCTAGGTCTTTGGCGTAACGCACAACTTTGGCGCGCAACGAATCAATGTCGGCTAACAGGCGATGTAAATCTTCAGGTGTCGTATGCTCATCTAGCGTATTGACCGATAGACATAGCAATTCCGTTCTCGATTTTAGGACGTTCATCTTTCCGGCGGTATCTGTACGTGATTTACCCATCTTGTAATCGCTCCTTTGGTTCGTGACAAAGAGTTGCTATTATAGCATACTATTTCGTGTAACTTGATGAAAAGGTGGAATCCACATGCAAAACATCTCCCCAACCTTCGACCCTTGGGAAGCCTATCTCGACCAAGTTGAACATGGTCGACTCGTCTTATCCAACGTCGAAGTAACCACAACAAAATTGTGTAACATGCGCTGCGAGCACTGTGCAGTCGGTTATATGCTCGACCAAACGGAAGAGCCGGAAGTACCGCTCGAACTGTTGATTCAACGGTTAGATGAAATTGAACATTTACGCGCTTTCTCGATTACAGGTGGCGAGCCGATGTTATCGATGAAGTCGGTTCGCAACTATGTCGTCCCGTTGTTGCGTTATGCGAAAGAACGTGGGGCACGTACGCAAATCAACTCGAACTTGACGCTACCGTTATCTCGCTATCATCTTATTACCCCTTACTTGGACGTTTTGCACATTTCGCATAACTGGGGCACCGATGCCGATTTCCTTGAAGGTGGATTTGCAATGATGGACCGGAAACCGAGTGAACAGGCCCGGTTAAAAATGCTCCAAACGATGAAAGATAACGCCCGCGCCCTTACCGCTGAAGGGATCATCGTGTCAGCAGAAACAATGATTAACAAACGGACAATTCCGCATTTAAAAGAAATTCATGAAGAAATCGTCTCACTCGGTTGCCAACGTCACGAGGTGCACCCTATGTATCCGATGACAGGAATATCATGTCATTAGAAAAGCCTAAAAAATAAGGCAGTGAAGCCATTTATAGCCTCTCTGCCAACTGGATAAACTTCTTAATATTCAGTTCCCCTTCTTCCACTACAGTAACTCCATTTATGATCTGAATCTTCTCAGGCTGTTCTTCTCCCAACAATTCAGCAATCTTACTGTAAGGCAAACCTCACTTACCTAAAACTTTGAGAAGGATCACTTCTTTAATCCCTAAACTTTCTCTGGTTTATTTGAAACCTCATGTGACTAATTAAGGTATTGTTAACTACAGTTGTTATCTAAAAAGGAGAGAGTTTTCATGACATATTCAGCCGAAATACTTTCAGGAATTCTTGGAGCTATTATTGGAGGCGGGTTCACTTTAGTTGGTTCTCACTACACCATTAGCAGACAGTTCAAAGAACAAAGAAGAATGGATTATGAAAAAGAAATAAATGGACATTTAGTTGCTCTTAAATCCATAAAAACAGAAACCATCCATAATGTAGAACAATTGAAGAGAATGCTTCACACAATAGAAGAAAGAAATCTTGGGGCATTAAATTTTTTAGAATTAAAAATTACTTCTAATATACATATGAATAAATGGTTCAAGCACAGTGATGCGTTAGAAGTAATGGGAAATCAAAGTTCCTTACACAGGGTCAAAGAATTCTACACAAAAATATCTCTTGTTAATTCTTTGAATTCCATATCAAAAAGCCGTGCTGTAACAGAAATCAATGATGGTATTGAGGTAATTGAAATTTTAAATAGCTATATTGAGCATTATGAAAGGATGAATAGTAATGAGCAGTAACTCCTATTATTAAAAGTCACTGCTTTTTTCTTTGCACTATGATTAACTAATTTAGTGTGTATACATTTTGTACAAAGCCTCAATCTGCTCAGGATAATTCTCTCTTAACCACTTATACAAGTGTACAGTCTCTAGATTAATCCTGCCTGATACAATGCTCTTATAAACTGACAATGGGATTCCAGGGATTAATTTATTGATCTGATTAAACTTCATTCCATGTTCATGCATGTACATAACTGCACCAATGTTAAAGCCACTCACTGGGCTTCCAACTCTATCCCTGAGTAAAGTATAAAGTTCTTGAGGATATTTCTCTGCTCCACCCCTTGAAACCATCCACTTATCAAATTCAATATTCATATTTCTGTTGTATTCAATATCATTCACAATAATATCCTTATCTTCCACCATAACTTCTCCTTTTTTTGAGTTTTATATGTAAAACAAAAAGGAGAGCTGCTAAGCCCTCCTTAAAAGAATAATTAATATCTCTTAAACCATTGTTTTGAGTCTGCTGATTACTTTCTGATAGCTAGAATAAGCATTTAAAGGAGCTTGTGATAGATGCAACCCTTTATAGAGTACCTCCCCTTGTTTAATGATTCCCTGCCTAATAAGTGTCCTATTGAAATCCCTTAGTACATTGCCAGCCCTGCTACTAATCTGCTTCATTAATTCTTCTGTCTCTTTAAGTGTCCTAAGGTTAATAGTCTGGGAAACTTCTGTATCAAGTGCTGTATATGCTTTTTGGACTAAGTAAAAAGCATTTCTAAAATCCTCTGTTAAATCATCAATACCATTTACAGCAGTCCTAATCTTATTATCATTGATTGATTTCAACAGTGAAATGTCTTTTTCAATGCTTTCTTTAACAGCTTGAATCTCTCTTGCAGTTGTTAAATCAGGCGCATTGTCTAAAAGATTTTGTTGACTATGCCATTCAGCAGATAGTTCTGCAAGTTCTTGTTTGCCTTGTTGGACCAACTGTTCAATTTCCTCTTCCTGCGTTTGAATAGCTTTTGCTACAGCCTCAAGAGCCTCTAATTTCACTTCTACTTCTTCAACTAATTTTTCTTTCATTTATAGTTCCCTCCAAAAAGATTCTAAGGCTAAATCCTCCCCCCTCAATGTGAGGGTCTTTTTTAGCAGTTACTAGATTAGCTAAGAGCAGGGATATCAAGTGCTTTAATTCATTTTCTTGTGCAAATTACCTCAAATTTTTTTAGGGAGAAGAATTGATGGGATGAGTAGAATGGAGTAAAAGATTCGCTCTGTAAAAGTTACATTGTAACCATTCGAATAAAATCACTTAAGAATCATTTGCAATCCTGTATGTCTCAAAATGATACTGTAAATAGATTATGTATCAATATGATACAGTCGAACCATTTAACTAAGAATTTTACAAAAATCTTTAAAGTATTTTGGTGTCATCAGTGGCAAAGTATCAACACACTGAAATTGGCTTTAATAAGCCATTTGTAAGCCTTTATAAAAAATGTAACAAAATTTTAAACTTTGATTTACTTTAATAGCACCCTTTTAGCCAGACATATATATGAGAAAAACAGTTAATAACAGTTTTAAAAAGATAAAAGATATAAAAAGAAATAAATAAAAATAGGTATGTAAATAAAGGATAAGTCTATTCTGTTTCCAGAATCATGATACAGTTAAAAACAATGATGAGCTAAAGCTCATGGGCTAAAGCCCCTAATAATATATACATTGTTAAATATATATATATATTTATAAACAACAAAAATAACAAAGAGATTAATTAAATCTCCTTACACAATTTTGTCTCTCCCCTGCTCTATTCTTTAGAATTGAGTGGGGGGCTTTTCTCATGACTAAATCCTACCCAAAGATATTTAGGACACTTGTTACATCATGAAACTGTTGGCAGATCACTATCATAATGTCCACTTGAATATTTTTGTTTCAGATTCCTATAAGAATGAGCAGGTAACTGATTAAACATTTTAATATAGATGCCCTTACAACTAACTTTTGTTAGACAGTCAGTTCTCCCCAAGTCTAGTTTGTTCTGCCCCCCTTCCTTGTCCTGTTTTGTTCATTGGGATAAAGGAGGGGGGTTTTTGTGTCTGAAGAGGGCTATCACCATACCAAATTATAAGGCTGTAGAAGGCGATATAAGGCTGTCCAAATGAAGATGATACTTGATGTATAACATTGAATTATAGAAGGTTTAAGAAGGTGTGAGATGCCCTTGGAAGTTGTAATAAACTATAGTTATTCACCTGCCTGACTGTTGTAAATTAGATAAGAATTTAAACTGAACCTATCTGAAAAAGACAATAATCAAAGTAGGACTTGGATTTTCTGTATTTTGCTTTATTGAAGTAAAGTGCTGGTAAATGGCTTTATATAGCCAAAAATTAAGAGTTTGATTATGTGGAAATAGTTCGAAAATCCCAAGAAATCAGGAGTATGTACCATATAAAAATTATTGAATTACCCTATATTGGTTGATGCAAGAGTAGTTACTGGGGACATCATTTTAAACAGATGCAGGTTAAGTCAGTTCCAAACCTCGCCTCACTTCATAGCCCCTGAGTGAATTGGTTTCTACTTTGCACTTTACTGTAAACAGCCTTAGAAATAACAAGGTTATCAACAGCAACAAAGTAAATGCTGGGAACAAACTAAAAGCTATTGAGTTAGTGTTGAAGAACCAAGGCAGACTTAAAGATGTCCAAGAAGTTAATCAGACTGTTGAGGACAAATCACTTACTGATCTGCTTGCTGAATTGAATAAAGAATAATCACAGGCAGAGTCTCAGCACTCTGTCTGTTTTTCTTTTTGTGTTCTGTTTATTTAAAGAGACAAGATTTTGAGACTGCTTGAACACTGATTGTTGTGTCTCCACTCAGCCTAGATTCTGTTGTCTCTTTAGTACAACCTTTTGAGACAGACCCTCCCTCCCCAAGGGGGAACAGGGGGTAGGAGAGTGGGGAGAGAGGTGTGCAAAAAAAATCTACAACAAAAAATACTTTAAGGTTTCCACTAATCTTTGCAGCTCTCAAAAAATATTTCTTTATTCTGCTGAACTTTTGACAATTTAGCTGTTAAACTGTATTTCATAAGGAAATACTTGTAATTCTCAGTCAATAACCAAATAATTCAGTCACTCAGTCAAACAACCTTATGGAGGTATTTAATGGACACTATTGAATTTACTCAGAAATCCTTATCTATTGCTGATGGAAGCGAGATAGTCCTGCGAGAAAACAGCAAATTTAAATTGGTCTTTCTTCCAAAGTTAATTGATGACAAAGTTACAGGTGACTATGGAGTCAATGGAAGAATTGTCTGCCTCAGAAAAAAGCCTAATGAAGATTGGGAAAGATACACTGAATTGAATAGTAATAGTCTGAGAGCTGGCGAGTGGACTCAGATGAAATTGAGTACCTCTGAGACTAAAAAGCTTATTGATGGGATACAAAAATGCAACATAGTTTTAGATGAATTTGGGATAGAGAGTTCGAGATACAGTTTCTTTGAAGAAAGAGAAAAGGTTGAACAATTACTTACCATGCTTTCTAATAATGAAAGTTTGATAGATGACTTACTTGAAATCGAGAAGAGTGGGCTGATTGAAAAGGTATTGAAATGGATTTCTGGAAAAGATGACATTGAACAAGTGGTAGGAAAATTAGATAGTCTCAATGTTACTGATCTGGACAGAATCAATAGTGTAGTAGGACTGGCGAAATTGAAAAAAGTATACACCATTTGGGAAGAAAACAAAGATGAAGATCAGTTAGAGAAGTTTTGGCAGGATGTCTTGAAGGAACACTCTTGGATACTCACTCAGATATTCTCTACTCCTACAGTGATGATTGACTCTGAGGTATATGTAGGTGGAAAAGGATTTGATAACAAGGGTGGGAAAGTAGTGGATTTCTTACTAGCAAACCCTTTCTCTGATGATTCTGTTCTAATAGAGATCAAAACTCCTCAAGAAAAACTTTTATCTAGTAAAGAGTACAGAAATAATATTTACCCAATCAATCCACACATAGCAGGTGCAGTTTCACAGGTCTTGCAATACAAACATAAGTTACAAAGAACTTATAGAGATATTAGAGATGATATGCGAGAACAAGGGAAGGATGTAAAGTTCGATTCAATCAGTCCTTGCTGTGTTGTTATAGCAGGAAGATTAGACTCACTTACAACAGTCCCTCAAAAGCATTCATTTGAGTTTTATAGAAAAGAATTAGGAAGTGTTGTTCTGATGACCTTTGATGAACTATTTGAGAAAGTTAAAAACTTCATCGACTTGTTAGAACAAGACAAATAACTTTAGGGTAGAGGAGAAATCCTCTGCTCTTTTATATTTAGGTATCACTCAGATTCCCCTTAAAAAATAGAATAACTGATTTTCTATTACCACTAGTAAAAAGCAAATAATTAAAAATCAGTGAGCCTACATGATGCAGACCCACTCCTTATCTACATCTTATTCATAATGAGTAGAGATTTGAAAATATTTTTGATAAACAACTGAACACTTAGTACAGTCTTATTAAGAGATTAAGTATCAACCTCTACCAACACTAAACTAGCTCCCTCAGGAACTTTAATTTTGTTCACAGGGCTTGCAGGTGGGATTACATCCCCATCCTCTTCCATGACTCTCAACATGCCAATTAAAACATCATGAGCATTTTGTACCGCTCCTAACAAGCTTTCTGAATCAGTAAATACATTTTCCAAGTCAGGAAAATCCACAATGAAATCTCCTGATTGGTCAAGTTTCTCTTTTTCAATCAATGCATAATATTTGTACACTGTCATAAGTTAAACCTCCCTAAAAAGTTAACTATTCATATTATATTCAACTGAGTAAAGGAGAGCAGATCAATCAACAATATTCTAGCATTTTATTATTACTAAAATTATCTTTACTATCCTTTGTTGACATTAGAATATGCAAATACCCATAATTGTTGAGTATCTAAAATAAAGGAGTAATAAAAATGTCATCAGTTAAACAAAAACAAACACCAAAGACAGATGCTTGGGAGTCCTACATTGATGTTGTAAAGTATGGAAAGCCTGTCTTATCCAGTATCGAGTTCACTACTACTAACCTCTGTAACATGAGATGCGCTCACTGTGCTGTAGGGTACAATCTTGCCCTTAAAGACCCTGACCCTATCCCTTTAGAGTTCATGTTGAAGAAGTTAGATGAGGTTGAGACTCTGAGAACAATCAGCATCACAGGTGGAGAACCAATGCTGAACATGAAACTGGTTAGAAACTATGTACTCCCTCTATTGAAGTATGCACATGAAAGAGGCATCTACACTCAGATCAACAGTAACCTTACATTAGACATTGAAAGATACAAGATGATTGCTCCATATCTTGATGTACTACATATTTCACACAACTGGACAACTGTTGATGAGTTTGTTGATGTTGGTTTTGCTGTAATGGACAGAAAGCCATCAAGAGAACAGCGAGAGGCATTGTTCCATAGAATGATTAGCAACTCTAAAGCATTATCTGAAATGGGAGTAATGGTATCTGCTGAGACTATGCTGAACAAGAGAACCATTCCCCACCTTGCCAAAATCCATAAGCAAGTTGTAGAGGAAATGGGCTGTACAAGGCACGAAATCCACCCTATGTATGATTCTGGATTTGCTAAAAGTGCCTTTT
This sequence comes from Exiguobacterium sp. s35, assembly GCF_018617535.1. Classification (NCBI taxonomy): domain Bacteria; kingdom Bacillati; phylum Bacillota; class Bacilli; order Caryophanales; genus Exiguobacterium; species Exiguobacterium sp. s35. Next base: position 170,009 of record NZ_JACSKI010000003.1, on the reverse strand, counting down.
CAGAGTCGCAAGATCCCTTACATCAGATGTACCCTGCAGATTTCGCTAGCGCACTCGAGTCGGCGTCACTCGCGGATACGCGACAAGCGATTCACGACTTGCTCGATGTCCGAGACGAGAACGTCTGGATGTTGTTCGGAACGTTACCATTCTATGCATGTTCTGATTTGCCGGAAGATCGCGCTTTATTGAAACGACTTCATGAATCGAAAAACGTGACGGTCCGAAACGATCCGGACGGCCGTTCACGCCTTAACACGAACATCTTTGATGGTCAGATTATTGTGACGGATTTTGGTGACGAGCTCGGTACACTCGGCACCGTATACGACACCTCATTCCAGGAAGCTTACGATACATGGACGAACAGTCAGTTAAATGCTACGCTTTCTTGTCATTGTCCCGCTGTGAAATGCCTTGGACCAAACGCACTCGTCAAGCAAGCTTATTATCCGAAGGTCGATTTCCAATCTCGTAAAGCTACTTCGTTTTAATTATTTCGATTCGGGAAATGTTCTGTATATTAACTGAATCGAGGTGTATATAGATGACAGCGATTTATGTATTCATGATCACTGTAATGGCCATTATTATTTTTGGTGGTGTGCTTAGCATCTTATTGACAGCCGCATTCGTTTCAGACAAAGTAGAGCATGATGAAATGTTTAGTCAAGGCAGTTGGGATGATGAATTGCTTCACTTGAATCACTCTCCACAACCGATTGACGACACGAAAAGCTGAGAACCTTCTCGGCTTTTTACTTTGACTTCATGAGGTGAATCCATGCTCCGCTTTCGTTTTATGATTTTACTATTGATTGTCTTTATATCCGGCTTGATTCAAGGTGCACTCATTCCCCTCCTCTCCACGTTGATTGAACGTGACGGAGCACCTGCTTGGGTGAACGGATTGAATGCGATGATGCTCTATATCGGGGTAATCGTCTCTGCGCCGCTCCTTGAGCGCTTTGTCCGAAAGTACGGATTTCGTCCAACAATCGTCTTAGGCATTGTGTTAACCGCATTCGCGACTTTCGCTTTGCCCATCTGGCCGTCTTTACTCGTGTGGGCGATGATGCGTTTCTTTATCGGGTTTGGTGACTCTGCCCTCCACTACGGTTCACAAGTGTGGGTGACATCTTCTACGGATAAGCGAAGTCTCGGTCGCGCGATGGCATATTATGGGATGTCGTTCAGTCTAGGTTTCGCCGTCGGACCTTTACTTGCACCACTTGTCGATCTATGGTTTTGGTTACCGTTTTTGATTATCGTCTTTTTCTGTCTTGCCTCATTGATGCTCGTCTTTCAAGTCGAGAATGAGTTCCCTGAAATCGAGAAAGTGAAGACGGATTCGAAGGGACGCATCCGGTTGATTCTAGTCGGTGCGGGATACACGCTTCTCCCTGCGTTTACATACGGATTCTTGGAAGCGAGCTTGAATGCCAACTTCCCAATCTTTACGTCGCGTAACGGGATGAGCCTGACAGAGACGAGTACACTGATTACGACGTTCATCGTCATGTCGATCGTCGTCCAACTCCCTCTCGGTCGACTCGCTGACTTGTATGGGAAGAAACGAATTTTGCAAATCGTTCTGGCGTTCGGTACACTCGTCTTCGCTTTAGCGAATCTTGTTGTCGATCACTATGTCGGTCTACTCGTGCTGTTCGCTCTTGCCGGCGCAGGGTTAGGGTCGACGTATTCACTTGGTCTAGCACACATGACAGAGGTGCTCCCTCGCTCCCTCCTCCCGACTGGCAACATGCTGTATAGCATCTCATTCAGTATCGGCTCGATTTCAGGACCGATGATTGGCGCCTATTGGTTATCGCTTCCGAAAGAGGTTTACTTCTTCATGTATACGCTGATTTTAGGCATTCTCGCATTGCGACTCTTCACCTCTAAGTCAAAACCGATCAATATATAAAGAGGCAGATGGTTCCCATGAACCATCTGCCTCTTTCATTCTACAACTCGATCTTTTTCCTCGTCGTTCAATTGCAACGCCTGGATGAACACTTCATCTAGTGCGAACGGCTCCGTATCTAGTGAGGCGAGGACTTCCGATTTCAACGTCACCTCTACGACACGGTCTTCGAACTGCCATCTCGTCTGAATGTCATCCCCTTGTCTCGTCGCGCGGGTCGCCACGGGACCGTGACGCTCTTTTAAACTTTGACTCACGCACTTCATCACGTACTTGACGTACTCATCTTTCGGTTGACGCGAGATGAGGATATTACGGACGATTCGATTTCTAGTCATTGTTTTTCCTCCTTCCTTTGAATGATTGCGTACGCAAGTCTTTACAAACGAAGACCGATTTCCGAGCTTAAAATTCAGAATTTTTAATTTATTTTGTCATGGGATATTCATTCCGTCAACTCCGTCTCTTTTTTCAACGACTTACGCTTCGTTTTTTCACGCGCTTCCCTTGAAAATAAGTAGACAAATAAATCCCTACGATAACGAAAATGAGTCCGACAATCGCGTTCCACGGAATGGTCTCCCCGAGTAAAATACCTGACAACATGACACCAAATAAGGGAACTAGGAAGATATAAAGTGAAATCCGACTGACTGGATTATGTTTCATCAACGTATTCCAGAGTGTAAATCCAATCGCTGACAACATCGCTAAATAGAACAGGAACGCAATCGTCTGTCCTGTGTATGGCATCGAGATCCCACTTGGGTCTAACAAGTAGCCGATGACGAGCAATCCGATTGAACCTGTCACCATCGCCCAAGCCGTCATCGGGGCAACATCATATTCTTTCGAATAGTCCTTCGCAATCAAATTCCCGAACGCACCACTTACCATCGCTAAAATCAGTAAGATCTCACCCAATCCAAAACCGACTTCCGTACCAGTCGCTGGCCAGTTCGCGATCACGATTCCAGAAAAGCCAAACGTCAAGGCAAGTCCTTTCAAACGATTCAATTTGTCATCGTCATAACGGATATGAGCGAGTGCCATTTGGAAGAACGATGTCGACCCGGCAATGATTGACCCTTGTACGCCAGTCGAAATGGAGAGTCCGATATAAAAGAACAAATATTGAAGAAACGTTAAAAAAGAACCGAGATGCGCATACGCTCTAAACTTCTTAGGCGTCAATCGAATCGAACGTTTCAATACCGTCTGACTGATGATGAGCAGAAGGATCCCAGCAAGTAAGAAGCGCTCGCCTGCGAACAACAACTGTTGACCATATTCATTCGACTGAATATCCAACTTCTCATAACTCAGTTTGATGAACGGGAAGGCACTGCCCCATAACAACGTATTAAAAATCGCCAAAAACGCCACTGACCATGGGCGTTGAAATATATTCTGCATGACACAAAAACTCCTTAATCTTTTTATTTGTGAGTCACTGATGAGCGTGTTAAAATAAACCTAGATAATAATTATTATAAATAAAGGGATTGAGTCATCTGAAGACTAAAACCTTATATTAAGCCGATTGAAGATGATAATCATCATCAATCATTATCATTTAATCGAGATTTATTCTCAATTAGAAAGAAGGGATTCTATGAACGTCCAATCGGTTACACACGAAAAAAGCCACGTTTTCAAACGGGCTAACTGGTACGAACATATCGAATTGATTATGGCGCTCATTAGCGGTGTATTGATTGTACTCGCTTATATCGCCGAAACACAAGAAGGAGCTCCTTGGATTCATGTCACGCTTTACTTATCTGCCTTTTTCATTGGAGGATACGCAAAAGCGAAAGAAGGGATCACAGATACGATCGAGACAAAATCCCTGAACGTAGAGCTACTCATGATTATCGCCGCCATCGGTGCCGCATCCATCGGCTATTGGATGGAAGGTGCGATTTTAATCTTTATTTTTGCTCTATCAGGTGCCCTCGAAACGTACACGATGAATAAAAATGAACGTGCGCTTGAATCGTTGATGGAACTACAACCTGAACAAGCAACTCGTTTAACCTCTTCTGATGAACTTGAAGTTGTGCACATTGACGACTTGAAAGTCGGTGATCGGATTTACGTCCGCCCAGGCGAACGCATCCCTGTCGACGGACGAATCATGAAAGGAAGCGCATCTGTCGAAGAAGCCGCTATCACAGGAGAGTCTGTCCCGGTTGACCGACAAATCGGAGATGACGTGTTCGGCTCAAGCGTCAACTTAAACGGTGTCTTGACGATTGAAGTGACTAAGCTTGCGACCGAGACGTTGTTCCAAAAAATCATTCAAATGGTACAGCAAGCGCAGGAAGAAAAGTCGCCTTCTGCGCAGTTCATCGACCGCTACGAAGGGCGATATGTACAAGTTGTCCTCCTATCCGTCGCAGCCATCATCCTGCTCGGCCCCTTCTTCACGTCATGGTCTCTCGAAACGAGCATTTATCGCGGAATGATTTTACTTGTCGTCGCTTCTCCTTGTGCCCTTGTTGCCGCCATCACGCCTGCTGCCCTAGCAGCCATCGCCTCATCCGCGAAACACGGGATCCTGTTCAAAGGTGGTGCTCATATCGAGAACATGGGACGGTTGAAAGCAATCGCATTTGATAAAACCGGAACGCTCACGATCGGGAAACCAATCGTCCAAGAAGCGCTTATCTCACCTGATTTACAGGAAATCGAGGTCAACCGAATCGTCAGTTTGATTGAAGAGCATTCGATGCATCCGCTCGCAGAGGCACTTGTCTCTTATACCGGAAAACATACCGGGGAGATGACGCACTTTAAAGACATCACCGGTTCTGGAATCGAGGCGACAATTGACGGGACGACGTATCGCGTCGGTAAACAGAAGTTCGCTGACCGAAGTGGTGACTTCTTCAAAAAAGATGTGGAACGGCTGAAAGAAGCCGGTCACACACTCGTGTTTATTAGTGATGACTCTCGCACAATCGGCGCCTATGCCCTCCGAGACACATTGCGGTCCGAGGCTAAAGTAGCAATCAAGCGTCTGAATGATCTCGGGATCGCGACGATCATGATTACGGGAGATAATGAAGCGACTGCTCGTGCCATCGCAAATGAAGCTGGATTGACACGTTATATTGCCGAATGTTTACCAGAAGAAAAAGTTTCACAAATCAAAACGTTACGTGAAGAGTACGGTTCAATTGGAATGATAGGCGACGGCATCAATGACGCACCTGCTCTTGCGACCGCTGATGTCGGAATCGCGATGGGTGAAGGAACCGATGCTGCTCTTGAAACAGCCGATGTCGTCTTGATGAAAAACGACCTCATGCGTTTGAGCGACGCCATTCGCCAATCATGCAAGCTGAACCGAATCGTCCTACAAAACGTCGTCTTTGCGCTCGGTGTCATTCTCGTTCTTATTGCCACAAACATTTTCGAACTGCTCATCATGCCATTCGCGGTCGTCGGACACGAGGGTTCTACTATTCTGGTCATCTTGAATGGACTTCGTCTTCTCACCTCTTCATGGGAGTAACCGATTCGACAAAATCGAATCGACGATTGAAACGATATGTCGATTTCGTTATAATTGAAACAATGTGTCTAAATAGACTGAAACAGATCGAAAGATTGGCTAAAGGTGGTACATGATATGAATACGATTGCAGTCATCGGCAAAGTGTTTGTCGATATTAAAGGAACATCTTTCGCACCGCTTCATAAAGATGCGAAAAATGTCGGCGACATCACTTTCTCTAATGGCGGAACAGGTCGGAACGTTGCTCAAAACTTAGGTGTACTCGGTAATGACGTTCGCTTCGTCTCAACTGTCACGAACGACCAAATCGGGGTCGGCGTCCTCGAGGAGTTACGTGGTTTACAGGTCAATGTCGATGGTGTCGATATGCTCGACGATAACGGAATGGGAATGTGGCTCGCCGTCATGGATAACAATGGCGACCTCCAAACATCGATTTCGAAACAACCTGACGAAGCTCGGATGGAAGAAGCGATTTTACGCCGAATCGATACGGTCTTTAAAGAGAGCGACGCGGTCGCAATCGACTTAGACTTGTCCGTCAACGTCTTAAACGAAACGATTGAACTTTGCCGTGAGATGGACTTGCCACTATACGGTGTGTGTGGCCACCTTTCTGTCATCGAACGGAACCGCCATTTACTCCAAGGCTTCACTGGATTCATCTGTAGCCGCGAAGAAGCGGAAATCTTGTCCGATATGTCAATCGTCACGGTGGACGACGCACTACGCGTCGCCGAAGTACTCGCCATGAAAGGTGCACCCCTCACAATCGTTACGATGAGCGAGCTCGGTGCGGTTTATGTCGACCTTCGTACGAATGAACAAGGTCACGTCCCAACAACGAAAGTGAAAGTGGCCGACTCTACTGGGGCCGGTGACTCATTCTTCTCCGCTGTCATCTCAGAACTGATGAAACAGCATCCAATTGAAGATGCGCTTCGTCTCGGGATGCGTGTCGCAGGAAAAGTCATCGCGTCACACGAGAACGGATTGACGCAAGATATGTATGATTCATTAGAACAACCTACGCAAAAATGAGTTGAACGCATCGACGAATCGTCGATGCGTTTTGTGCAAAATTACAGGAATGAAAGGAACGATCTCAGTGGTTCGAACGAAATTAAGAAGTGCGATCATTCTCATGAATGACCAAGATGAAGTGGCTTTGATTCGCCGCGAAAAAGAGAACGTCTTGTATTACGTATTCCCTGGAGGCGGAGTGGAATACGGGCATACGACTGAAGAAACAGCCGTTCGTGAAGCGTTCGAAGAACTCGGCGTTCATGTCGAATTAGAAGGTGTTGCTGCCTATGTCGCCTTTAATAACGAGTTAAACCCTTACTATTGGGCGAAGATGACAGGTGGCGAATTCGGTACCGGAACGGGTGAAGAGTTCCAGGAAGAGCAGACAAACGGCTCCTATACCCCGATGTGGATCAAACGATCGGCGCTACCCCATCTTCCGGTCCGTCCTCCATCACTCGCTGAAAAGCTCGCCTCGCATGAGTCACGTTTTTACGATTTGACGTTATCTGAGGATTAATCATGTGTATCCTCGACTGAATTCGGGAAACATTTTTTTAATGACCGAGTCAGGAGGGTTTTATGATGGCAATGACAGAAGTAAAGGAAAAAAAGAATTGGTTCGGGTTTGGCAAAGAGTTATTCCGTCGTTTTAAAGAGCATGATGTACAAGATTACGGGGCCACGCTCGCATTCTTTTGGTTTTTATCGATTTTCCCCGGAATCATCTTCATTTTGGCACTCTTATCATTTTTTGATGTCTCACAAGATTCATTCCAAAATCAATTGAACGATTTGGCGCCGGGTTCCGCTGCTTCCGGATTCTTGACGGGTATTTTTGACGCAATCGGGGAGCCGCGGGGCGGTCTCTTATCGCTCGGTGCGATTTTGGCCATATGGTCTGCCGCAAAAGGGGTCGATCGCCTCATCACGACTTCCCTACACGCGTATGGCGAGGACAATGAACGGAATTTCTTTGTCAAAAAAGGATTAGCGCTTGGTTTGACGATTTTACTCGGGATTGGGATGTTACTCCTCATTCTCTCGAACGTGTTCGGGGCGCAAATCATTTCGTTCGTCACCGAATATTTACCCGTCAACATTACCGGGGCAGAAGAGATGATGATCAACGTGTTCCGCTACGTCTTGACGACGGTTGTCTTGATTTTGACGCTTTCGATTTTTTATAAAGTTTCACCGCAACAACACGTATTCTGGAAAAGTACGATTCCAGGAGCCATCTTCGGTGTCATCGGTTGGCAGCTTGTATCTTTCGGATTCAGTTTGTACGTCTCAAACTTCGGAAGTTACGACTCCACCTATGGATCGCTCGGTGGAATCATCGTCACGTTGCTTTGGTTACAATTGACGGGAATGATCATCCTCATCGGGTCTGAAATTAACGCGACGTGGATGCGTTTCTTTAAAACGCCAAGTGAACAAGAATATGAACGTGACTTCAAGAAGAACAAAAAGAAAGCGAAACAAAAACAAGAAGAGGATGACTACGAAGACATCCCAACGAATACGTATGGCTAATACAAAAAGGAGCACGTTCAAGCTGAACGCGCTCCTTTCTTATGCCTCTACCGGATCAAGGCGTCCCGTCGCCGGATCAATCACGAATCCATGGACGTTCGTGCCTGGTGGCAACAGTGGATGATTGTTGATCAGGTTGATTGAATGAACGACATTCTCCTCGACCGAATCAAATCCATGTAGCCATTGTTCCAAATCCATCCCTGACGATTTCAACGTCTTCAACGTCTGAGGATCGATTCCTCGTCGTTCCATCTCTTCAATCACAACAGACGGCTCGATTGCCGCCATCCCACAATCGTAATGACCGACCACGACAACTTCCTCCGCGCCTAGCGCATAAAGCGCGACTAAAATCGAACGCATGGCTGAACCAAATGGATGCGACAAGACAGCTCCCGCATTTTTGATGATTTTAGCGTCTCCGTTCTTAAGTCCTAGCGCTTGAGGTAACAGTTCCGTCAAACGTGTATCCATACACGTCAAAATCACAATTTTTTTATCCGGAAATTTATCAGATACGAACGGCTCGTACTGTTTTTCCTCTACGAAACGTTTGTTAAATTCAAGCATTTCTTTTACGACTGACACGTTAACGCCTCCCCTTTTCTCACATCACAAATCTTGAAACAATGAGTCCGACGACCATCCATGCCCCGAACAACGTATTCACTTTCGCCGTCATCGCCATTGCAGGCATCAATGCGGCCGGTTCAGCCTTTTGCCAAAAGCGTTGAATCGCTCGAACCATGACCGGCACGGTGAATAGTGATAGCAAGACCCATGGCGTGACTCCATAATACACGACAGCAACGATGATGCCGACTAATGCGGCGATAAAGAATGCCGCGAGCACATATACAGCACGTCGATGACCAACTAGACACGCGATAGTTTTTCGCCCGTTCTCTTTATCGTTATCTAAGTCGCGAATATTGTTCGCAAGTAAGATCGCCCCAATCAACAAGGCCATCGGGAACGACACGAGCAACAACTCCGTCGTCACCGTATTGATTTGAATGTAGCCAGCGATTCCAATGATGACATATCCCATGAAGAGACCGGCAACAATCTCACCAAACGGCGTGTACGCAATTGGTAACGGGCCTCCCGTGTACAAGTATCCAACGAGCATGGATAACGCACCGACCCAAAGCAGGTGCCAACTCGTTGACGCTGCGATATAAAGTCCGAGTATCGCCGAGACAGCATACATGCCAAGGGCGATTGATAGGATTTGATTTGGCGTAAACCCGTCGCGCACGATGGACCCACCAATCCCGATCGATCCTTCATGGTCTAACCCTCGCTTATAGTCATAATACTCGTTAAATAAGTTCGTTGCGATTTGAATGAGGACTGACGCGACTAACATCGCAAGAAAGAGTCCCCACTTCAGTTCAGTTTGATCGAGGACGATGAACGTCCCGAGCAAGACCGGAATAAAGCTTGCTGTCAGGGTATGTGGGCGAATCATTCGCCAATATGCCCCTTTTGATTTCTGTTTCATTTCGTTCCCTCCCTTCGTTAGTTTACGTCTCGATGAAAAAATCTGTCAACGCTAGCCATCTCTCTCACGTTCCTTACAATTTCTCAAGCATTTCATAGGCAAGTGGATTGCGAACTCATGATACACTAAAGAGTGAGAATTCTATCGGATTGAGGAGGCTTTTCTTTCATGCCAGATACTCAAACACATATAAAACAACGAATCGAGCAAGCCCACAAACGGGCACGAGCTTGGCAACGACCTGTGCTCGCATCCTACACATGGGAAATTTCGGCGTTCGATGCGTTTCAAATCATCCAGAACACGGATACGTCCCACTATTACTTCATGACACCGGACCGCACACTTGAAATGCTCGGTTGCGGAGACGCGCTCGTCTTGAGTGCCTCTGGACCCGAACGATTTCAGCGACTCCAGTACGATTGGAGTCTTCATCGGCGAGATGTCGATGCGACCGTTCATGCGTTTGCTGGCTTTTCGTTCGATACGTTCATGCGTCCACAAAAGAGTATGTGGGATGCCTTCGGGGAGGCATCGCTCGTCGTTCCAAAATTTTTATACCGCCGTTATAAAGACCGACACACATTGACAGTCGCGACCCTTGTCTCTTCGAAACAATCGGTCGAACAGTATTTAATTCAATTAGCCGATCAATTGGCGCAATTCAGCTCACTACGCCCGGCCGAAGAATCAACACCGTCCTATTCGAAAGTAAAAGACGGTGTGGAACATTACAAATCAAGTTTTCAGCAAGCCAAGCAGTTGATCGAGGAAGAGCGAGTCGAAAAAATCGTCATCGCGCGAGAAGAAATTTATCAACGTTCCGATGACGCTTTCCCTTTCGCTAAGAGTTTGAAGCATTTGGCGGACCATCAAGAGTCGAGTTACATCTACTTATACCAACCTAAACGTGACATCGGCTTCTTCGGAGCGACACCTGAACGCTTGATTCAAAAAGAAGGGATGCGACTGAATACAGCTGCTATCGCCGGAACAATCAAGCGCCCTCAGACTGAAATTGAAAGCGACCTCGCGAAGGAACAATTGTTACACGATGCGAAAAATCGTGAAGAACATCAAATCGTCGTGAAAGATATTAAGCAAGCTTTGGCACCTTACACCGCACCGATTCACACGAGTGAGATACCGCAAATTCTTGCGAATCGATCGGTGTTCCACCTGCACACTCCGATCCAAGCGACACTCGAAACAAACGCTTCCTTGTTGTCGTTAGCGGAAGCACTCCATCCAACCCCAGCCCTCGGAGGCTCACCGAAGCGGACATCGGTCCGATTGCTTCGTGAAATCGAGCGGTTCGACCGCGGATGGTATGGTTCACCATTTGGCTGGGTCGACAACGAAGGGGATGGTGAGTTTGTCGTTGCCATCCGCTCAGCACTCGTCCAGCAACAGTTCGTCGCACTTTACGCAGGAGGCGGGATTGTCAAAGACTCGGTTCTCGAGCAAGAGCTTGAAGAAACCGAAATGAAAATGAGTCCAATCAAACAAGCTTTACAGTTTGATTCGCACGATTAAGGAGGCACCCTACATGAATAAGATGTTGACCGACTGGGTAGCATCCATGGTGAATCGACTTGTTGAATCCGGCGTGACCGACGTGGTCATTAGTCCAGGTTCTCGTTCGACCCCACTCGCGATGGCGGCTTATTTGCATCCGCAAATCCGCCATCACATCATCGTCGACGAACGCTCCGCCGCATTTTATGCCCTCGGACTGACTCGCTCGACGGACACCATTCGTCCTGTCGCACTCATCTGTACGAGCGGGACGGCTGCGACAAATTACTACTCGGCAGTGACAGAGGCGTTTATTTCGCAATTGCCGCTCATCGTCTTGACTACCGATCGACCACATGAACTACGGAACGTCGGGGCACCACAAGCAATCAATCAAGTTCGATTATACGGTGAACAAGTAAAGACGAGTCTCGACTTACCCGTACCTGAAGAAGCAACGCTGTCGTTCATGCAGCAGACAGTCACCCGGTTCACGAACCTCGCCATGCAGTCACCCATGGGACCCGTTCACTTGAATGTCCCATTCCGGGAACCGTTGCTACCAGACCTTGAACAGTTGAAGCTGATGCTGAGAGGTGAACCTGCTATACCGGAAAGACAGAGCGTTCGCCCGACAAATACCGACCGGGAAATCTTTTTGGAACGTACGAGTCAAAAGCAACTCGCATTCGTTGTCGGCCCTTACACACCGATGTCATGGCAAAAAGCCATTTACAAATCGGCGATCGAGCATAACATCCCGATTTTTGCCGATCCACTCAGCGGCATGCGTCGTTTCGACGGTGTCTTGTCGAACTACGATACGTGGCTCGCAAGTGAACATAAAGCCGACTGGTTACCGGATGTGTTCATTCGATTCGGTGCCGCGCCCGTTTCAAAACGGCTCAATCAGTGGATGACTGCGACGGAACTAGTTGTGATTGAAGAGCCGGGCTCTTATCGTGACCCAAGTAGCCGCGCGACCATCTGTTACGGAGACGCACGCGACTTTTTACTACTCATTGAATCAACGAATGACCCACGTTACATCGAGCGACTACGTTTCTTCGAGGATGTCACGGAAACGGCGAAGCCTTCACTCCAGGGAGAAGCCGAATTGACGAAACGGTTACTCGATACGTCAATCGAACGTCTTTTCGTCAGTAACAGTATGCCGATCCGTGATGTCGATACGACATTATCCGCTGGAAAGAGCGTGCAAGTTCTTGCAAACCGAGGCGCCAACGGGATTGACGGTGTTCTTTCGAGCGCACTCGGTAACTGTTATGACACGTCTCATGCTGCTTTGTTAATCGGTGATTTGGCATTCTATCATGACAGTAACGCTTTACAACTGTTGAAGCGACATCCCGGGAAGTTTTCAGTGGTGATTTCGAATAATAATGGTGGAGGAATCTTCTCCTTTTTACCGCAAGCGTCTGTCGATGCCCAGCTTTTTGAAGATTTGTTTGGGACACCGCTTGATTTGAATATTCGTGGATTTGCCGAGACTTACGGATTATCCTATCGTCTGATTGAGCAGCCACAGGAGATTCAAGAAGCGATTGAAGACGGCATCCATTTGATTGAGTTCCCATCAAATCGAGAGCAGAATGTAACAACTCACCGAGGATGGAGACAATCTGTCTGCGCTCGTCTCATCACGGAGAACGAGGCATGACCATCAACTTGAGAGGTACCCACTACGAAGTAAGCATTCGAGGGGAAGGAAAACCGGTATTGTTCTTACACGGGTTCACGGGAAATGCTCATTGGGTTGATTCGTTCCCCACCTTACCCGTTCGACTCGTGTCGCCTTCATTGTTGCAACACGGCACAACGGAACACCCTCCCGTCAATCGTTCGACGATGAGTCAACAAGTGAAGGACCTATCACGCCTACTCGATCTAGACGACCGTCCTTGGACAGTCGTCGGTTATTCACTAGGTGGTCGAATCGGGCTGACACTCGCCGCGTGCGATCAGCGCGTCGAACATGTCATCGGAATCAGCACAACACCCGGGCTCCGCTCTTCTAGAGAGCGGACAGCTCGTCGACGTCAAGACGAAGAGCTTGCCCGATTCATCGAAACCGAAGGACTCGCCGCTTTCGTCAAGCGATGGGAGAACCTTCCGCTTTGGCGACAAACTGAAGAGATGAAACAATCACTCAGGAAGGACCGACTCGCACAACATCCCATCGCTCTTGCGAACAGTTTGCGGGCCATCGGTACAGGTCACATGCCGTCGCTCTGGGGCGCATTGCACCACCTTCCCCACATCGACTTGATTGTCGGGGCAGAAGATTCTAAGTTCAAAGCGATTGCACGAAACATGCAGAAAGAACGGTCTGATATTAAAATCTACGAAATTTCAGATGCAGGGCATGCTCCTCATATCGAGAATGCACCAGAGTTTGGTACAATAATAAAGAAATTGATTTTAGGGGGTATTTAATATGGAATCAGTAGCGAACTGGACATCGGTCCGTACGTATGAAGACATTAAATATGAAACATGGAATGGGATTGCTAAAATCACCATCAACCGTCCAGAGGTACGCAACGCGTTCCGTCCATTGACGGTCAATGAATTGATTGATGCATTCGCACGCGCACGCGACGATAAAGAAGTCGGCGTCATCATCTTGACGGGTGAAGGCGAAAAGGCATTCTGTTCAGGTGGAGACCAAAAAGTTCGTGGGCATGGCGGATACGTCGGGGAAGATGAAATCCCGCGCTTGAACGTCCTCGACCTTCAACGCCTCATTCGCGTCATTCCAAAACCAGTCATTGCCATGGTCGCAGGTTTCGCAATCGGTGGAGGACATGTCCTTCACGTGGTATGTGACTTAACGATTGCAGCGGACAACGCTCGCTTCGGACAAACAGGTCCTAAAGTTGGTTCGTTCGATGCAGGATATGGTTCTGGTTACTTAGCACGCATCATCGGTCATAAGAAAGCTCGTGAAATCTGGTACCTTTGCCGCCAGTACGATGCACAAGAAGCACTCGAAATGGGACTCGTCAACACAGTCGTCCCTCTCGATCAACTCGAAGCAGAAACAGTCAAGTGGTGCCAAGAAATCTTACAACACTCACCAACTGCACTTCGCTTCTTGAAAGCAGCAATGAACGCGGACACAGACGGTCTTGCTGGACTTCAGCAACTCGCTGGAGATGCAACGCTTCTCTACTACACAACTGATGAAGCGAAAGAAGGACGAGATGCGTTCAAAGAAAAACGTGACCCTGACTTCGGTCAATTCCCACGTTTCCCTTAATTTTGTTGAGAGAGTAGCGATTCCGCTACTCTTTTTTTGGAGGTTACAGACATGTATGAATGGATTGATCAACATCCGGCATCACAGATTGCACTCGTGACACGTGACGAAAGACTGACGTGGGAAGCGTTACGTACCGAGAGCCTGCAACTTGCCCAATACATCCATGAACAGGCAGCAACTGCCGAAAAGATTGGCATATTCGCTAAAAACAGCAAAGACTATATCATCGCCATCCATGCGGTGCACCTGCTCGGCAAAGTACTCGTTCCAATCAACACACGATTGACCGAAGAGGAAGTGCGCACTCAGTTAAACACAGCAAGAGTCGATTTGCTTCTCGTCGATGACGAGGGCGATTTGCCGGTCACACAACTTTTAGTGACACATCGGGCGCTTTCATGTTTCACTGCGACACATGAGTGGAAAGAAAATGACACCATGTCTCTCATGTTTACGTCCGGTACGACGGGGCGGGCCAAGGCTGTACAACAGACGTATGGGAATCATCTCGCAAGCGCACGTGCTGCCGAAGCGCATCTAGACTATCACCCATCCGACCGCATGCTTACGGTGACGCCACTCTTTCACATGAGCGGACTTTCTCAAGTGTATCGGAGTGCAATCATCGGTTCGACACTTTATGTCGAGCCACGCTTTGATGTCGACCGAACTCTTCATTTAATTGAAACTGAAGGTATTACCCAGTTGTCACTCGTCTCCATCATGCTACAGCGACTGCTTGATGCCGGGCTAGAAAAACACTGTCTTCGCACGTTGCTCGTCGGAGGTGGACCGGTGCCTCGCCCGTTACTAGAAGAAGCAGAGCGACGACAGTTACCGGTCGCTCAAACATACGGTATGACCGAAACGTGTTCTCAAGTCGCCACGCTACTTCCAAGCGAAGCGCTCTCACATATCGGTTCGAGTGGTCGAGCCATCGCACCGACCGTGATCCGGATCAGTCAGGACGGGGAGATTGAGGTAAAAGGACCGACCGTGACAAGTGGGTACTTCGAGCAACCTGAATCAGATGCTTGGACACAAGACGGTTACTGGAAAACAGGTGATCTCGGAACGATGAAAGACGGGTACTTATATGTACACGATCGCCGAAGCGACCTCATTATTTCTGGTGGCGAAAACGTGTATCCTGCTGAAATCGAGGCTGCGATGTTACGATGTGCCGGTGTCCGAGACGTTGGGGTTACGAAACAAGCACACCCGACCTGGGGAGAAGTCCCGCTCGCCTTCGTCGTCGGATCATATGACCCGACGGAGATGCAGGAAATCCTCGATTCCCAGTTAGCCAAGTATAAACATCCGCTTGCGATTCATTACGTAGAGGACCTACCCCGAAACTCGAACGGAAAATTAATGCGTCATCGCTTAAAGGAGCTATTGCCATGATCAAACGTGCTGACCTTTCAATCGTCCCTTTGACATTTAAACACCCCATCGTAACGGCGCACGCCGTTTTGTCGGTGAGACGAACACTCATCCTTCGACTTGAAACCGTAGATGGTGTCGTCGGATATGGCGAAGGTGTCGCCTTTGAGACACCTTGGTACACGGAAGAAACGACCCAGTCCATGATTGATACATCAAAATTGATTCTTCATCTATTAAAGGGCATGACAGTCACGACGGACGTGTTTCCGACCCTCGTCTCATCGGTTATCGGTCAACGAATGGCGAAAGCGATGTGGGAAAGTGCATTATGGGAGATTGAAGCAGCACGCGCGAACATGTCACTTAAGTCGTATATGAAGGCCGGAGATACCGTCTCCTGCGGTAGAACGATTGGGATTGGGCTACTCCATCAGACGATGAACTCGATTGAAGCAGCGCTAGCTGATGGTTTCGAGCGAATCAAATTAAAAGCCTCCCCTAATGAATTACTCCCGGCACTACGCGAAATCCGAACCGTCTTCCCAGATGCCCCACTCATGATTGACTTAAACGGAAGTGCTTCCGATCAATCACTCGAATGGTTCGAACAAATCGACGCCCATCGGTTATTGATGATTGAACAACCGTATCCGAGTCGACAGTTCGTTAAATCGGCGACTCTTCAACAAAAACTCAAGACACCAATCTGCCTCGATGAGTCGATTACGTCTTACGACGATGTGGAGACGATGACGAAACTCGGCGCGGGTAAAATCGTCAATATTAAGCCTGCACGTGTCGGTGGTTTCAGTGAGGCGTTGCACATTCGGAAACACGGAACACCGTACTGGGTCGGTGGGATGTATGAATCCGGAATTGGAAGGTATCACACGCTTTTATTCGCTTCGCTCAGCGGCGCGAGCTTTCCGGCGGATATGTCGGGGACGAGCGCTTACTTCGAACAAGATTTGCTCGATACACCGCTCGAGGTCGAGAATGGGAAGTTGACGCTTCCGGATTCGGTACAACCCGACTGGGATGTGATTGAACAGCTACGCGAAGAAGTGATTTTCTTGCAAACATAAAGAAGGTGCGGTTCACGAGAACCACACCTTTTTTTAACGGAATGACCCCGTTAACACTTCATATCCATCTTCGGTGACGATGACCGTATGCTCGAACTGTGAGACGAGGCTCTTGTTCGGTGTGAAGAGTGTCCATCCGTCTTCTTCCGACTGATAGACGATTTCGTCTTTCGTCGAGATGAATGTTTCGACCGCAATCACTTGCCCAGCTTTTAAGAGCTGATTCTCTTCGCGGCTGTAGTAGTTCGAAATCGTCTCCGGCTCTCCGTGTAACGTCCGACCGAGTCCGTGTCCGGCCAAGTTACGGATGACCGTGAATCCATTCTTTCTCGCGTCGGCATAAATCGCTTTCCCGATCTGATTGACTTTCACGCCCGCTTTGACTTTGCTAAGACCCGCTTCGAGCGACGTCAACGACACTTCGACCAATCGTTCATGTTGAGGTGATTTTGCTGCGCCCGCAATGACCGTACGACCTGTATCCGCATAATAGCCATCCTTTACAGCCGAGACGTCAACGTTGACGATATCGCCTTCTTGAATGACTTCCTCTCCAGGAATCCCGTGGGCGGCGACGTCATTGAGTGAGATACACGTGTACCCTGGGAACTCATACATCGTAATCGGTGCAGAAGCCGCACCCTCTTCTTCTAAAATACGTTGCCCAATCGCATCCAATTCTTTTGTCGTCATGCCCGGTTTGACGGCTTTCGCCATCTCATCTCGTGCAAGTGCGACGATTCGACCGATCTCGCGTAACGCATCGTAATCATAATCTAACATCATAACTCTTCCTTTCAGTCTAATAATCGATTCTGGTACAAATATTCTTCGGATATGTCGGCGAATAAGAACATGCCGTCGGGTAACGGATAACTGAACGTACGCGTCACTTCGTTTGAACTAAAATCACGATAGTCTCCTGATAAATAACCACGTCCTCGAACGTCCATGGCCGCCATCGTTTGAATGAAATATGGACGGAAACTCCAGTTGTAACCCCGATACGTATTATCGACACGCCATTCTCCGTTCACACAGTAGACGTTTGCACTCGTCTGAAAACCTGTCTTATCCGTCAAATAGTAACGGACAAACACTTCCTCGAGCTTCGGTGCAATGTATTGAATCCACTCGTCTTTCTTATCTCTCGACCATTTCCCGGATTGAACGAGTTCTCCGATTCGACGATGTAACTCAAACTCAAGTTCGTATAAACGATTCAATCGCTTCTGGTCATGTAAAAAGAAAGAAGGCACTTCTTGCGCCAAGACACCCATTCCTTTGATTTCTCGTTGTGGAAGCTCGTCTTCTAGACCAAGCAAACCACCCATATAATAGCGACCGCCGTGTTGCCAAGCATAACGAAGCTGTCCGATATGGTTGATGGATTTGTACAGTAGCGGTGCACCGAGCTTCGAAGCGATATATTCCATCGTTTGAAGCATATTCGGATAGGTGACAGACAACGTCTTTTTCTCTACCATCGTACCGAGATCGACAAGCAACAATTCTGGCGCGAGTGTCATAATGTCCTCGATACTCGTCGACTCTGCGAAGTCTAGGGCAATTTTTAGTCCATATGAACGGTAGTATTGAATGACACGCGATAGGCGAGGAACATCAACCAAATCCGTCCCCTGAAGCGTCACATAAATACGATGTAACGGGAAATTCAATTCGCGAAGCGGAGCTAAAAAAGCTTCTCCTCCTTCTTCAAGAATCCATTCCGACCGACATCTGAACGTGACGAATGGCTTGGCGTCTCGAAGTTGTGCTGCTGCCAATTGCTCCATCCGTTGGGCGATGTCTAACTGATACTCGAGCGGAACGTCATCATCATAAAAAAATGGTGTCAACGATTCGCCTCGGAATCGCCCATGTACCATATAGCCTTCCACTTGAAACGTCGCCGCTCCAAGGATTGGTTCATACGTCACCATCACTTCTTCAGGATGGACCATCACTTCTACAGCATCCATAACTCATCACCTCTTCGTTAAATGCGAAAACGAGCTACAATCAGCTCGTTCGCGTGTGTACATACATATAGGCACCGAAACAAGCAATAAAATAGGCGATACTCATTACGCCATATGCAATGCCCATCTTTCCGCCTACTCCAATGGCTAACACTAAAAAAATCATCGCTCCAAACAACAATGTCGCCACGGGGATATAACGAAAGTTAGGACGGTCTGTCTTTGACACGATTGGTTTGAGTGCGAGCACACAACCAAATAGCACAAGGAGACCGAAACTTAATTCCACCATCCGTTGACACCTCATCCTTCTATCTCTACTCAACTAGTGTAGCACGACACAATAAAAAAAGCCGCAAATCCACTTAAGGAAATGCGGCATTTCACGATGATTAGTCACGCGGACGGCGTGGGCCACGGTCATCCGAGCGACGACGATCGTCACCACGGTATGATCCTTTACGGTCTCCACTGCGTCCATCACGACGTTCGCCACCGCGTCCACCACGACGATCGCCACCACGGCCACCGCCACGACGGTCGTTACGACCACGGTATCCACCGCGATCGCCACCACGGCCACCTTGACGTTTGACACGAACTGGTTCAGCGTACGAGATTTCAACAGGTGTTGAATCTGGCTCTTTCGTCAATCCACGAAGGGCTGCAGCGAGAATTTCAACTGCTTCATACTCCTCAAGAAGTTCAGTCGCAAGTTGCGTGTACGCTTTGAAGTCGCCCGCTTGAACGCGTTCGATCAACTCTTCAGCTGCTTGCTTTTGGTTTCCTTCAAGTACTTCCGCGATTGTCGGTACGTGACGACGGTTCATGCGTTTGTTCGTTACACGTTCGATTGCTTTTACTTGTCCAAACTCACGTGGTGTGATGAATGTGAGGGCAGTACCTGTTTTACCAGCGCGACCTGTACGACCGATACGGTGTACGTAGCTCTCTGGGTCTTGTGGTACATCGAAGTTGTAAACGTGCGTGACACCTGAAATATCAAGTCCACGTGCAGCAACGTCAGTCGCTACTAAGATATCAATCGTTCCGTTTTTGAAACGACGAATCACTTGGTCACGTTTTGATTGCGTCAAGTCTCCGTGAAGACCATCTGCTGTATATCCGCGCTTGATAAGTGCTTCTGTCACTTCATCAACACGTTTCTTCGTACGAGCGAAGATGATGCTGAGTTCTGGTGAGTCGATGTCGATCAAACGGCAAAGCGTATCGAATTTTTGACCTTCGCGCAATTCGATGAACTGTTGGTTGATGTTCTCAACTGTCATTTCTTTCGCTTTGACTTTGATGATTGTCGGCGACTTCATGAAACGCTCTGCAATCTTTTTGATTTGTGGTGGCATCGTCGCTGAGAAAAGAAGCGTTTGGCGCTCTTCAGGAAGACCTGCCAAAATCGTTTCGATATCTTCAACGAAGCCCATGTTGAGCATTTCGTCTGCTTCATCCAAGATGACCGTTTGAATGTCATCAAGTTTGATTGTTTTACGTTTCATGTGGTCCATGAGACGTCCTGGTGTTGCAACGACGATTTGTGGGTTCTTTTTCAAACCACGGATTTGACGGTCGATTTGCTGACCACCGTAAACAGGAAGTGCGTATACGCGCTTTGTTTCTCCGATTTTGTTTAATTCTTCTGCAACTTGAATCGCAAGTTCACGTGTCGGTGCAAGAACGAGTGCTTGGACTTGACGTGCCTTTGAATCGATTCGCTCAATTGTCGGAATACCGAAAGCTGCTGTTTTCCCTGTACCTGTTTGTGCTTGTCCTAATACGTCCACTCCTGTGAGTGCGACAGGAATTGTCTCAGCTTGGATCGGTGTAGCTTCCTCGAAGCCCATTTTGTGTACACCTTTTACTAACGCTTCACTTAATTGTAAATCTTGGAATTTTGTCAAATTATATTCTCCTTTGTTCATACAAAAAACGTCTGAGTTCAGTTTGACAGATCTACAGACGTTTTCTCAATGTTTCCTCATAGTCAACTTTATTAACTATAACGTATTTATTCCTAAAATGAAAGAAATACATTTTCAAACTTTTTCATGTCATCCGAACATGAGTTATCTTATTTCAATTTGTAGCCGTTGTCGAGCTTTTCAACTTGCTTTTCTTTTAGTAGTTTTCCGAGCGCCCGTTTAAACGCGGCTTTGCTCATCCCGAACTCACGGTCAATGACGTCAGGGGCTGTCTTGTCGCCGTAAGGCATTTGACCACCACGTTCCTCGATATAAGAGAG
This sequence comes from Exiguobacterium sp. s35, assembly GCF_018617535.1. Taxonomy (NCBI): domain Bacteria; kingdom Bacillati; phylum Bacillota; class Bacilli; order Caryophanales; genus Exiguobacterium; species Exiguobacterium sp. s35. Next base: position 148,964 of record NZ_JACSKI010000003.1, on the reverse strand, counting down.
GACGCTCGCCGCATCGCCGTCAATCGCCTCATAGGCACGTGGTTTCATTGAAACGAGAACGGTTCCGTCTTGTTTTACTTGTGTCACCCGAACTGTCAATTGTTCCCCGAGTCGTGGCCAACGTGTCATTTCTGCTTCATGTAAGAAACCAAGTGATTCCCCTTCGACCCATACGTTGACGCCAACTTCGCGTTTATTGACGACGGTCGCTTGAACATCTTGGTTGTTCCATTCTTGTTTCGATGGACGTGCCAACAAGTTCAAGTACGCGTAAGGGGCCGTGTCCCCGAGTAAACGTCCTTTTTGGTCATACTTCAAACGAATACACAATTGATCTCCCGTTTGTGGCCAATACGACCGGTTCTCTGGTAAGTCGTCCATCGAGACGAGAACATCCTTTTGAATCCCGATATTGACGAAGACACCTGTGTTATATCGAACGCCAGTCACTTCACACCATTCATACTCATCGAAAGAGACCGTCGGAATCGTCATCGTTGATGCGAGACGTCCTTCTGAGTCATGATATAAAAAGACACGAACCGTTTGACCGACTGTCACTTCTTCAGTCTGTTCTTTTCGATGAAGGAGCACCTCTTCGCGACCGTTACTAATGAATACTCCAAAATCAGCAGAACGTTCCGCGACCAAGTCTACTACTTCTCCTGCGCGCAATGCCATTACACCCACATCCTTTTCTAATCTATTACTGTCAGTATACCTATCTACACACGTTCCTAATCATATCATGTTCACTTTCAACATTTTGAATAAATGTGACGAATTTGTGAACGGGAAGTGAAAAGGGAAACCCGTCACAAGAAATGGAAGGAAGATGATTTATTAAAATTTTGTGACAATTTTGTGAACGTCTTTTTTTCTTCTAGTATCCTATTTTTGAAAACGTTATTATATAGGAAGTGTCCGGTATAGATAAGGTTTCATTTAGGATTGATCGGGGGATAATAAATGTTTGATATACAGTCTCGTTCGTTTGCAAAACGTTTTACAAAAGGGCTACTCGTCGCCTTTTTCGCATTACTCGCATCACTCAGCTTCATTTTTTCAAACGGTGTGGATACAAACGTATCGTCATCATCGACTTATATGACTCAAGAGTAAACGTCTTCCGTGCTACTGGAGGCGTTTTTTCTTTGCCAAACGCAAACAGGAATTTCCTACAAAAGGTCGAATACGATTAAAAGACCTTGCCTTTTTCTTTACTACCACATAAGAAAAGGAGACTCCGCTATGATTTTCTATTTTCTTACGACTATCTTATCGACTGCAGGCCTCGCTTTTTTGTTCCAGTCCGAACTATATAAAGATCCGATTGGGACTTTTCTATTTGCTGTCTTGATTGCGATGGGATTGTCTTCTTTCAAACAACTCTTTATGCAAGCGAGCGAGTTCTTTGTGGAAAGACGGAACCAGAAACGAATCAAACGCGTCGTGGCCAGAATGCATTCGACGACACGGAAACGCTCTACATAACGCTCGTCTTCCCTCTCCACATTTGGTATTCTATGAAGGAACAGACAACGTACATTGGATTTATAATCGCAGGAGGCACACAATCGTATGAATGAAATTCCGTTATCGAATGAATGGCTACTTCGTTATTCACCCGTCATGGAGCTTTGGTTAAAGGAAGATGGAATCTTACTTGTCGATGACGACAATCGCATCCGCCTTACCCTTGAGATCGGGAACGACCAAGCCATGCAAATTAAAAGTATTGAACAAGACGGCGCTTATTTCGTCGTCGATCCTGTGAATAAACGCATTACATTCGAGCTTGAGGAAGAGGAAGAAGAGAGCGATTCTCGCTTTTGGGAATAAGGATTCATGCCGAAGGGTCGGATTCTCGTCAAGAGAAGAAGACTCTTTCTTGTTGTCATTATGAGAGGAGAAAATAAAATGATTCGAACAGCTGTATGGTTTTTCTCATTTTTTGCGGTGTTACCGATCACCGTCCCATTTTTACAAAAGGCGAAAAAAATTGATCCACCAAAGCGTTATCGCTACGTACAAGACATCGCTTATAAATGGGCACAATTCTTGTTGAAAATTGCCGGTGCCGACATTCGGGTTCATGGACAGGATCACATTCCGGATGAACCGGTCGTCTACGTATCGAACCACCAAGGAAACTTTGACGTTCCCATCATGTTGACGGCCACGAAACGACCAAAAGCATTCATTTCGAAAATTGAGGTACAGAAATTCCCAATCATCCCGCGTTGGATGGAATTGATGGGCTGCATCTTTATCGATCGAAGCGATCGTCGTCAATCAATCAAAGCGATTCGCTCGGGTGTCGAGACAATCCAATCCGGTCAGTCAATGATCGTCTTCCCAGAAGGAACACGCTCAAAAGGCGGTCCTATGAAAGAATTTAAAGCCGGGAGTTTGACACTCGCGACGTCAAGCGGTGCGAAGATTGTTCCAGTTGCCATTCAAGGGAGCTACAAATTGTTAGAAGCCAAAAATCGAATCACTCCGGCAACGGTCGACGTCACCTTCTTACCCGCGATCGATCCGGCTGACTTACCGAATAAGGAAATCGCTGCAACAATCGAAGCAGCCATTCGTCAACAGATTGAAGGAGAGAACGCATGAGTTTATTAATGATTGAGGGCATTCATAAAGAGTTTGCCGACAAAGTCCTATTTGATGATGTGACGATGACGATTCATCCAGGAGACCGCATCGGAATCATCGGGGTGAACGGTTCTGGAAAGTCGACATTCATGAAAATCATCGCTGGTGCCGAGACGGCGGACAAGGGAACGATGCAACATCCGAACGATTACCGCATCCGCTATCTGACTCAGACGGTCCAATTCGATGAAGGTCAAACGATTCTTGACGCCTTGTTCACAAGCGATACACCGTCCGTTCAAGCACTGAAGCAATTCGAACGTGCCCGCCAAGCGCTCGAAGCGGATCCGACGAGTGAGCAGTTACTCGAACGTTTCATGAAAGCGCAGCAGGCTGTCGATGCCGCAGACGCTTGGGAAACGGAAGCAAAACTGAAGTCGATTTTGAACCGTCTCGGTCTTCCTGACGTGTCCGTCGATGTGAACGCCTTATCAGGAGGACAACAAAAGCGTGTCGCTCTCGCCGCAGCGTTACTCGACGAAGCGGACTTATTGCTCCTAGATGAGCCGACGAACGAACTTGATGCAGATACGATCGCATGGCTCGAGACGATGCTTGCCGATTATCGGGGAGCCATCCTTCTCATCACCCACGATCGTTATTTCTTAAATCGTGTCACAAACCATATCTTAGAGATTGCGGACGGGACGAGTTACTTCTATAACGGGAACTATGAGCTGTTCCTTGAAAAGCGGGCCGAACGAAAAGCACGGGCACAGTCGATGGAACAGAAACGGCAAAATATTTTACGTCGTGAACTCGCTTGGTTACGTCGAGGTGCAAAAGCACGAACAACGAAACAAAAGGCACGCATTCAACGTGTCGAAGACTTGAAACACCAAGAAAGCTTGGCCGAAGAAGAGTCGCTCGACGTCTCCGTCGGATCTCGCCGACTCGGTAAAAAGGTCATTGAAGTCGAGGACTTGTCTTTTGGGTACGACAATTCTCTTCTCATTCAGCAGTTCAATTGGATATTCGGACGCCGTGAACGCTACGGCATTGTTGGACCGAACGGGAGCGGAAAATCAACGCTTATGAACTTACTCGCCAAGCGTTTGGAACCGACCAGCGGTACCATCGTGCATGGGGAAACGGTCCACCTCGGCTATTACGGTCAACAAGTCGAGTTTGAAGACGAGTCACGACGCGTGATCGACGAAATCGAGCGGATTGCGAAAGTGATTTATACGCCGGACGGCGAGACAATCACGGCTAGTCAAATGCTCGAACGTTTCCTCTTCTCACCGGACGCGCAGTACAAACCGATTGAGAAGCTATCCGGCGGAGAAAAACGGCGCCTCGTCCTCCTGCGGATTCTCATGGACGAACCGAACGTCTTGTTCCTTGATGAACCGACGAACGATTTGGATACGGAAACGTTATCTGTTTTAGAAGACTATTTAGAATCGTTCCCTGGCACGGTCATCGCCGTCAGCCACGATCGTTATTTCTTAGACCGTGTCGCCGGACAGTTGATCGCATTTGAAGACGGGACCATCCAGGTGTATCACGCAGAATATAGCGATTACTTGACGATGCGCCAAGAAGAGGTTCGTCAAGTGAAGAAAGAGAAAGAACCAAAAGAGAAAAAGGAACGGGTGAAGTCGGAAGTCGTGAAATTCACCTTCAAAGAACAGAAGGAATGGGACACGATCGAAGAAGACATCGCCGCGATCGAAGAACAGATTGAAGCACAAGAAGCGACACTTGCGACAGCGGGCAGCGACCTCGGAAAAGTAAATGAATTGTACGCAACAATCGCAGAACTGAAAGAAACACTCGATGCGAAGATGGAACGGTGGACGTACTTGTCTGAAATCGATGAACAAATACAAGCGCAGAAAAAAGGCTGATTTCCACATGAGGTAGCTTTTCAAATCTAATGAAAAAGAGGTAGATTTCCGGTTCGCGTTTCGGAAATCCACCTCTTTTTTATCATTTCACTTTAATGACGATTTTCCCTTTAGCATGCCCTTCTTCTCCATAGTCATGAGCGAGTTTCGTGTCTTCTAAATCAAAGACCCGGTCAATCACAGGTTTCAGTTCGCCTTTTTCAACAGCTTCCGCAATTTTTTTCAAGCGCTCCCCCGTCGGTTGCATGAAGACGTATTCGGCACGGACATTCGCTTGTTTGGCTTCCTCTTCATTCGGTGGTGTTGAGATTGAGACGAGCATCCCATTTTCTTTAAGCATTTGATACAGTTTGCTCTGTCCGTCTCCTCCCATCGTATCGAATACGAAGTCAAGATCGCGGACGGTTTCTGATGGATCTTGTTGTTTATAGTCGATGACTTCGTCGGCCCCGAGTTCGCTGACCCAGTCCACATTCGGCGTACTGGTTGACGTGACGACATACAATCCGTGTGCTTTCGCAAGCTGGATGGCAACCGTCCCGACACCACCTGAACCAGCACCGATGAAGATTCGGTCACCCGGTTTCGCATCCATCACTTCGAACATGACTTGCCATGCCGTATGGGCGACGAGCGGAAGTGATGCGGCCTCTTCGAAGCTCAATGATGCTGGTTTCTTGACGACAAGATGAGCATCGACCGCCACGTACTCGGCATATGTGCCTTGCCGCGCAATATCCGGACGGCTGAATACTTCATCGCCGACCTCAAGCTCGTTCACATTCGCCCCGACTTCTTTGATGATGCCCGCTACATCCCACCCGATGACGAGCGGCATTTCGAAATGAAGCATTTCTTTTAAGTATCCTTCACGCAACTTCCAATCCACCGGGTTGACACTTGCGGCATGAACCTCAATCAATACGTCATCTGCACCGATTGTCGGTTGGTCAAGCTCCCCTACTTTGAATTCGTCTGACCCACCATACTGTTCGATATATGCTGCTTTCATCCTATCGTCCTCCTTTGAATGATTCACCTTTATTCGGTTCCCATTTTAGTCGCATCACAAACGAAAAAGCACACCGCCCGTTAGGCGATGTGCTTAGATTGACTGATGTGTCATATAGCTATAGACATAGACGTCATGGGCTTGTCCCCGCTGACGCATGTAATTATGTAGTCGACCTTCTTGAACGAACCCATTCTTCTCAAGCATGCGTTGCGACGCGAGATTGTCGATATAGACAATGGCACCGACACGTTCAATCTCACATGTCTCGGCAAACTGTAGGGCCGCATGGAGGGCTTCGGTCGCATAACCCGAACGCCAATATTCTGGTCTGAGTTCATAACCGATTTCGGCGCGACGGTGTGACGGCGCCCGATTGTGAAAACCGATTGTTCCAATTAACGCTTTTGATTCTAGATGTTCAATCGCAAAACGGATGATTGCCCCCGTCTCAATTTGGGTGAGCATATGGGTAAGCATCTGCTCCGTCTCTTCAAGCGTTTGATGCGGCTCCATCCCATAATGCTGGAGCACGCGTTCATTTGAAAAAATGGCGAATACGTGTGGAATATCCTCCATTTGAAGGGGGCGCAGTCGAAGACGTTCCGTATCAATCACCGGGAGCCGATTCATCCTTTACTCACCAGATTATGTTGAAACGCATACACGACCGCTTGTGTTCGGTCATAGACGTCAAGTTTCGTCAAGATGTTCGAGACGTGCGTCTTTACCGTCTTCAGTGAAATAAACAATTCGTCCGCAATGACTTGATTCGACTTCCCTTCTGCCATGAGTTGCAAAATTTCTCGTTCCCGTGCAGTCAAGCTCTCATGGAGGGTCATCTCCGGGTGGCGTAGACGTTCGAGCATCTTTCCTGTCACTTGGGCAGCCATGACGGGGTTGCCGGCAGCCGTCTGACGAATCGCGTCCGCAATTTCATTGGCGTTTGCCGTCTTGAGCACATAGCTCATCGCGCCGGCTTCAATGACCGGGTATACTTTCTCGTCATCCAAGAAACTCGTCACGACTAGAATCTTAGCCTCTTTCCAGCTTGCTTTGATTCGTTTCGTCGATTCAACCCCATCCACAGGTTCCATGACTAAGTCCATGAGGACGACGTCCGGTTTTTCCGCAATCGCAAGCTCCGCTCCCGTCGCACCGTCCGATGCCTCACCGACGACTTCAATGTCCGGTTGTGTCGATAAAAAGGCAGACACGCCCGCTCGGACCATTTCATGATCATCAATTAATACAACTCGAATCATCATTACCCCTCCACTTGTTGTTTCACACGTACTTCGATTTGTGTTCCGACATTCGGCACACTGACCAATCGCAACGTTCCACCGACTTCCGCCGTGCGCTCTCTTATCGATTGTAATCCATATGAGGCGACTTGTGTATCGTCCACGTTAAATCCGATTCCGTCATCGTTGATCTTTAAAATAACCGTCTGTTGCACGGTTCGCATCTCAATTTCTAGGCGAGTCGCCTTCGCATGCCGCAACGTGTTACTGATCGCCTCTTGGACGATGCGGAACAGTTCGTTTTCGGTGTGCCGTGATAGCTTCACTTCTTCTAGACGCCATACGAGTTCAGTCGACTGTTTACGCGACAGTTCTTCTAATAGGCGTTCGATCCCGGTTTTTAACGTCATGCCCTCTAATTCCACCGGTCGCAGTTGTAGTAGTAACGAGCGCATCTCTGCCTGTGCCGTTTGGGCCATGAGCTCCACTTGCTCCATTTGTTTACTCGCTAATTCCGGTTTCGTTTGCATCGTCTGTTTGACCGCAGTCGTCATCATCGAAATGGCGTAAAGCTGTTGACTCACGGAGTCGTGCAGTTCGCGAGCGACGCGACGTCTTTCTTCGACGACCGCTTCACTACGCGCCTCTTCGACACTGACCGGTCGTTCGCCAACTCGTTTCGCCATTTCAATCATCTCTTGACGTTGTTTTGAGACGCGAACGATTCGTTCGAGCGTGTCTCGGTAAGGCGACAACGGTCGGAACGTGATCTCTTTTTGGTTCTCTAGTTTCCAAAGGGCGTTCGCGACCTCTCGAAAGTCTCGACGTAAGTAAAAGTATGATGCGACTCCAAAGATACTGCCAATCAAAACGGCAATCACCAAAATGGACACACCGAAAGGCAACCCTTCTTCACGCGAAAATAAGTCGCTAAGTGAAGTCGAGTCACCTATGAGAAACGCTAGTGTAATCAAGAAAGCCGTCAAGAGGCTACTGAACAATTGATGCCAGACGACCGTTCGTGGATAAGAATCCTTTTTCATACCGTCATCACCTCAACACTTCCGCTCATGAGCACGATATGAATCCGAACTTTCCGCGTAGCCTGGACATAATCATCAGACGCCGTATAGAAGCGACGGTTAAAAACCGGTGAATAGTTCGAATCATCAACTTGGACTTTCCCAAATCCAATCGACGCATCAATCGAATAATCATAACCCGCTGGAATGAGGATACGGATGTCTCCCGCAAGTCCATTTAGGAGTAAAAACGTCTCCCCTTCAGGAATGATGGCTTGTGATAGATCCATCTCAACATCACGTAGCAAAAAGAACTCATTCGTATCGCGTAACACATAGTGTCCCGATTCTTTCATACCGAACGAGAAGGCTTGTTCCTGACGAAGCGGCGTCCGAATTTTTGATTCGACCGGTCGATTCTTATAGAGTCGGTACCCAAAAAGCAATAACAGACCCGAGAGCACAAACCCAAACGCGGCTGACGAGAAGATCAAGCCAATCAAGAGAATGCCTCCGATGGCGTAAAAGATATAGCTGGCCGACTGTTTGCCCCGACGACTGAAGCGTCTTCCAATATAAAGAAGAAGCAATGGGAGGATCATGCTGAATAAGACGCTATTCCCACCCGTCACGATGTCGATAAAGAGTCCAACTGAAAATAAAATAATCATGAATCCAATGATTTGACGTGTGTTCCAACGTTCCATGTCCATTCCCCCTTTCTGTTCATATGTATGAAGCAAAGAAAGCGATGACCTTGTTCAGGTCACCGCCGAACCGTCACCTCACTCTTGTTTAAAGCGACGTTCCAGTTCTTTTAGTTTTGCTTCAAAATCGTCTTCATCTTCTTGCGTATCTTTCTTCTCTTCAGCAGGTTGTTCTTTCTTCTCTTCCTCAGTAAACGGATGAGACTGCGACGTGTTTTGACCGAAGATTTGGTCGAGTGCCCCTTTTAGAAGATCTAAGTTTTCACGCATCGCAAACTCATATCGTTTGTTTTGCATCTCATCGAGCTTGAGTTTCATCTCGAGTGCACGACGCTCTAGCGCATCCAATTCACGCTCTCCTTCATCGATCAACCCTTCGAAGTAACGATACTGTTCTCCGTAGTGTTTTGACTCAAGAGCTGCACGTTCTGCCAACTTCTCTTCACCAGCCTGTTTCGCCAGTTCTGTCTGTTCATATCGTTTATCTGCCATCTTTTTGGCATCATCACGTTTTTCAGCAAGCTCTGCAAGCAGTGTCCGTTGACGTTCGACGAGACGCTCAACCGATAACGCTTCCTTCTCCGCTCCACGGATATGACGGTTCAATTCCGCTTCTCCACTCGAACGTGGCATCTCTTTATCTTGATACTTCTTCACTTCTTTCGAAATCTCTTTCGTCAATTCATTCGCTAGTTCACGAAACTGATCAAACGGTGTCTTCATGGTGAATCCTCCTTATGGAATCTTAACGACGATTAACAAATTTTTGCCACACTTGATCGAACTGTTGGAAGCTGCTACGGCTAGCACGCGTTCCGTCGGCATTTAAAATCTCGACTTCCGGGTCACGTTTCTCACCTTTATACATCATATACCCTTTAAACAACAACCACGCGACAATGATTCCGACGAGTGCCCATATGTTTGAGAGCATCGTCCCAATCCCGATGACGGCAAGGATCCCGAAACCAACTTTAGCACCGATGTGTGTCACAGCCTGAAAACGGACTCCAGCCCAAAGCGTCAAGAGCGCTCCTAATCCGAATAAAATCATATTCGGTAAAGCACCGATCAACACGAGCACTAGAGCGATCGCGGCTACGATGAACAGCACCTTCTTCACTTGGTGATTCATCTGTTATCCCTCCTTGTTAAGTACACTCTTATCATAATACGTTATTTTGTATAGGTCGACGAGCGGAAGGCTTGTTTCGCCTCGGTCTTTAGACTGAGATGTTACCGTTTCCAAAAACTGTGGTACACTGATGCTATCGAACAATGAAAGGATGATGTTTTATGAGCAACATGATGCATGCACGTCACCAAATGTCAGCGAATCGGAGGGCTGTCGTCCTCCATCATTAAAAGGAGGATTCTTTTTGAATCAACAAACTGAAACGGGACGTGTCACGGCACAGTTCCAACATCTTTATACGGTATCCGTCGGAGAGAACGCATATATGTGCGGGGTTTCCGGTAAGTTCCGACATGAGGCGACGAGCGAACGGGAATACCCGGTCATCGGCGATTATGTCACGATTCAAGTTCGCGAGCATGGTCAAGGTACGATTCACCATCTCCTTGAGCGTCGGACCGTTCTCTCACGAGCGGCCGCCGGCAACGAGACGCGTGAACAACTGATCTGCGCGAACGTCGACTACGTCTTGATCACGATGGCATGCGGACACGACTTCAACATCCGCCGCCTTGAGCGCTATACGCTAGCTGCGTGGGACACCGGGGCCATCCCCATCATCGTCTTGACGAAAACGGACCAAGTCGAATCGGTCGACACACTGCTCGAAGACATTGAGCTAAACGCACCTGGAATTCAAGTATTTCCTGTCAGTGCAGTGACGGGAGAAGGGGTTACTGAACTTCGTCAGGCGTTACCGAGTGAAAGTACGATTGCCTTCGTCGGTTCGTCCGGAGTCGGAAAATCTACACTGACGAACGCCTTAGCCCACGAGACACTTGCCGTCACGCAAGCCGTCCGGGCGCAGGACGAGCGCGGGAAACATACGACGACACACCGCGAACTGTTCCGAATCGATGACTTATACGTCATCGACACACCAGGGATGCGCGAGTTCGGACTATGGGAAGGAAGCGAGCATCTCGATGAGACGTTCCGTGATATCGAAGCGCTTGCTGAGACATGCCGCTTCCGCGACTGCTCACATCAGAAAGAACCGGGCTGCGCCGTCCAAGAGGCGCTAACGAACGGTACGTTAGATGCAAAACGCTATGCGAGTTACGTCAAACTTGGGCGTGAGCTTCTCTACATGGAGAAGAAACAGGCAGAGCAAGCACGGGTATTAGAAAAGAAAAAACGGCGGATATAAGTTCTTTGGACTGTGAGCGAAGCTGCTCGCAGTCCTTTTTATTGTAATTTGACAGGTTCTCTAGGCAGGCGTAAACTTGCCATATACTTAAAAAGTTTACCTAAGTAAACAAATTAACCATTAGGCAAGAAAGAAGGATCTGTCATGTTGAATGAAGTCGAATTAATTCGAATACATCGCTCGATGACTCAAAAACTAAAAACACTTCTCCCTTTTTTAGGTCCAGCTTTTGTCGCTTCGGTCGCATACATCGACCCTGGAAACTATGCAACTAATATTGCAGCAGGCTCTCAATTTGGTTATTTACTCTTATGGGTCATTTTAATCGCAAACTTGATGGCCGGATTAATCCAAACGCTGTCTGCTAAAATCGGAATCGCGACTGGGAAAAACTTACCTGAAATTTGTCGTGACCGCTTCTCTAAGAAGACCGCAGTCTTTTTATGGATTCAAGCCGAATTAATGATTATGGCCACTGATTTGGCAGAATTTGTTGGTGCCGCACTCGGGATCTACCTCGTGTTTGATATAACGCTCATTCAAGCAGCACTACTTGCCGCGGCCGGTTCTTTTGCCATCTTAGAAGTACAAAGACGTGGCTATCGACCACTTGAAACGCTTGTGACTGGGATGCTACTCGTCGTTGCTCTTGCGTTTGCCATTCAAACGTTTAGCTCTCAGCCCGAAGTGAAACCCCTTTTGTCAGGTCTCCTCATACCTCGTTTTGACGGGACAGAGAGTATTTTATTAGCTGCCGGAATATTAGGTGCAACTGTCATGCCGCACGCTATTTATTTGCACTCTGCTTTGACACAACGGCGAATCAAGGGAAAAGATGCGGTAGCACGAAAACGCATCATGAAATTTGAACGAATTGATGTGACAATCGCAATGGTCCTCGCTGGCGCAATCAATGCCAGTATGTTGATTATCGCAGCTGCCGTCTTTTATAAGAATGGGATGTTCGTAAACGATTTAGAAATCGCTCACCAGCAGTTTGACTCTTTTTTAGGATCACCAATTGCCATGTTATTTGGCATCGGCTTAATGGTTGCCGGATTATCAAGTGCATCTGTCGGAACATTGGCCGGGGATGTCGTCATGCAAGGGTACATTCAAAAGCATATTCCGATTTATATACGTCGTGTGATTACGATGGCCCCTCCACTCTTACTCATTCTTTCCGGTGTCAACTTGTCAAACGCTCTCGTTTGGAGTCAAGTCGTTCTCTCTTTCGGTATATCATTCGCCCTCATCCCTCTGCTTCTCTTTACGAGTAATAAAGAGTTAATGGGCGGGCTTGTGAATCATCGCTTTACGACATGGATTGGATGGGGCATCACAGCGATTGTCATCTCATTAAATTTATTTTTGATTGTCCAAACCTTTATCTAATCTCTAAATATAAAAAACAAGCGCAGGCCGAGCGGCCTGCGCTTATCTTTTATACAGTTCCCTGCAAGATTCCTTCCGCCCATTCGACTTCATCAGACGTCGGGGGTTTCGTACCTTTGAGTGGATAATCGAGTCCGAGCGCCTCCCATTTGTAGACGCCCATCTCATGATAAGGCAGGATCTCGACTTTCTCGACATGGTCTAATTTTTGAATGAACGCGGCGGTGCGACGAAGCGCCCCTTCTTCAAGCGTCCATCCAGGGACGAGGACGTGGCGAATCCACATTTTCGTTCCGCGCTCGGAAAGGTGTTCGGCAAGCGCGAGCGTGTTGGCATTGCTACGTCCCGTCAATTTTTTACACATGTCGTCGTCGATATGCTTGATATCGAGCAAGACAAGGTCGGTATGATCTAAAATCGCATCCAAGTTAGGAGGACGGAGAGCACCGGACGTATCGAGTGTCGTATGGAGCCCATACTTTTTCGCTTCACGCAGTAATGCCTCTAAAAATTCAGGTTGCGCGAGTGGGTCACCACCTGAGATGGTGATGCCGCCGTTCGATGCCTCCATGAACGGTCTGTAACTGAGCGCCTCTTGAATGACGTCTTCAGCCGAGCGGTGATTATTCTTTTTGAAATCCCACGTGTCCGCGTTATGGCAATAGAGGCAACGTAACGCACAACCTTGTAAAAAGACGATGAAGCGAATACCAGGGCCGTCAACTGTTCCGAATGATTCGACCGAATGTACATATCCCATTGTCATCGAAATGACCTCCTAACGAATGAGCGGCCCTCCGTGGAAGGCCGCTTAGCCTTTACTTACAACGAACCGTGGAACGTACGGTTGATGACATCAATCTGTTGCTCACGTGTCAACTTGATGAAGTTGACCGCATATCCAGATACGCGGATTGTGAGTTGTGGATACTCTTCCGGATGTTCCATTGCGTCGAGAAGCGTCTCGCGGTTGAAGACGTTGACGTTCAAGTGATGTCCTTTGTGCTCTCCACTCATATACCCATCGAGAAGTGCCGCCAAATTGAGTTCGCGTGCGATTTCTTCTTTTCCAAGTGCTTTCGGTACGATTGAGAACGTATATGAGATCCCGTCTTGTGCGTGTTCAAATGGAAGTTTCGCAACAGATGAGAGCGATGCAGCCGCACCTTTCGTATCCCGTCCATGCATCGGGTTGGCACCTGGAGCGAATGGTTCACCAGCACGGCGACCGTCTGGCGTATTCCCTGTTTTCTTCCCGTACACGACGTTTGATGTGATGGTAAGGACCGATTGCGTATGAAGCGCGTCACGGTATGTTTTATGTTTCCGTACTTTTTCCATGAACGATTCGACGAGTTCGACGGCGATTGCGTCGACACGGTCGTCATTGTTACCGAATTTCGGGAAATCGCCTTCTGTTTCGAAATCAACGATGATTCCTTCTTCATTACGGACCGGTTTGACGCTTGCGTATTTGATTGCTGAAAGACTATCTGCCGTTACAGAGAGACCGGCAATCCCACAAGCCATCGTCCGTAAGATTTCTGGATCGTGAAGTGCCATTTCGATACGTTCGTACGCATATTTGTCATGCATGAAGTGAATGACGTTGAGCGTATTCACGTATAGTTCTGCCAACCAGTCGAGTGTACGGTCAAAGTCGGCATATACTTTTTCGTACGTGAGCACATCTTCTGCATTCATCTCCCAAGCAGGAGCGATTTGAGCACCGCTCTTCTCGTCACGTCCGCCATTCATGCTATAAAGAAGGGCTTTTGCCATGTTTGCACGCGCACCGAAGAATTGCATCTGTTTTCCGATCTTCATCGGTGACACACAACATGCGATACCATAGTCGTCACCGAATTGTGGCATCATCAAGTCATCGTTCTCATATTGAATCGCCGATGTTTCAATCGACATTTTCGCACAGTATTGTTTGAAGCCTTCTGGTAGCTTCGTCGACCAGAGAACGGTCAAGTTCGGCTCTGGAGCAGGACCGAGGTTCGTGAGTGAATGTAAGAATCGGAACGAGCTCTTCGTGACGTTCGAGCGACCATCTTCACTCATCCCACCGATTGACTCCGTTACCCAAGTCGGGTCACCTGAGAACAGTTCGTTATAGTCTGGTGTCCGTAAGAATTTGACGATCCGAAGCTTCATGATGAAGTGATCTACGATTTCCTGAACGTCCGATTCTGTTAAACGACCAGCTTCAAGGTCACGTTCAGCGTACACATCAAGGAATGTCGAGACGCGTCCGAGTGACATCGCGGCACCGTTTTGCTCTTTGATTGCAGCAAGGTATGCCAAGTACACCCATTGATACGCTTCTTGCGTGTTTTCAGCAGGGCGACCGAGGTCAAATCCATAAGCTGCCCCAAGTTGTTTAAGTTCTTGAAGCGCACGCAGTTGTTCCGATAGTTCTTCCCGGTCACGGATGTCTGATTCAGATAAGAATCCACCCCGTTTCGCCAAGTCTTTTTTGCGTTCTGCCATCAAGAAATCAATTCCGTAGAGCGCGACGCGGCGATAGTCACCGATAATGCGTCCACGACCGTACGCATCCGGAAGACCTGTGATGATCCCTGATTTACGAGCGGCCCGCATTTCAGGCGTGTAGGCATCGAAGACACCTTGGTTATGTGTTTTACGAATCTCTGAGTAAATTTTTGTGATTTCTTCATCTGGCTCGAAACCATATGATTCTAGTGCGGCATCCACCATGCGAATCCCGCCATTCGGGTGAATCGAACGTTTGAACGGCTCATCCGTCTGAACGCCAACGACTTTCTCTAATTCTTTGTTTAAGTAACCTGGTCCATGCGACACGATTGTCGATGGTGTGTGTTGATCGACGTCCCAAACGCCTCCGCGTTCACGCTCTTCTTTTGTCAGTTCCATCACACGGTTCCAAAGAACGTTTGTCGCTTCTGTCGGACCTGCTAAAAACGTATCGTTCCCTGTGTATTCATGACGGTTCAAACGGATAAACTCACTGACATTGACTTCATTCGTCCACTGACCAGGGACAAAACCTGACCATGCAGATTTGATTTCGGTTGCCATGTTGATTCACTCCTCATTCTCGAAAGTAACTGCGTGTTATCTATACTGTGAGTGTACGTGAAAACGTGAACAATATGTTTTACAGTCTTGTGAAACTTGTAACAATCTTATGAACGTGATGACATAGCCGTTTTTGAAAGCGTTTTACAAACTGTTATATTCGATTAATTATATAGTTTGAAACAGCTGAATCCCATTTCATTAGGGTCGAACTATGATCTGTACTAATTTGATTGTTCTGTGACGAACTATACAGTTTTTGGGGTGATAAATCTCACATCACTCGGTTAGAACTTGAATTTTTGTGTCGTATCAGACACAATGAAGGCAGAACATTGTATAAGAGGAAGGGGTTCTACTCATGACGTACGAACCATTAACACCAAGCCACGCCTTTCAAGTCGGCGATCGCATCTCACTAAAGGTCGACGAAGCCGGTGAAAAGCGTGATGGATTTATCACAGAATTTGAAGATGGAGGGTTTTGGATTCGCTTTGACGATGACATCGAGAACGAAGATTTTATCGATTATCGCGACCAATTACTCGCCGGACTTTTGTCGCGTCCAATCCATGTCATCACGACACATCCGGAACTGAAACCGTTCGAGAAAATGACGTCCGAGTTACAGTATCGCGTTTATCAAGGATTCACGATTGAGAAAGTTGAATTGACAGCAGAAGGCGCGGATGCCCACATCCAACTCATCGAAGACGGTCAAACGTATACACAGACGTTACGTTCTTCAATGGAAGATGGCCAGGAGCATGTTCGCTATATTTGACGAGGGAGCGCTTTCGCTTCCTTTGTTTTTGCCTAAAGATAAGGAGACCTATTATGAATTTTACAAAACCTTTTATTAACGAGACGTGGGAACGGATGGGCTTTAACGAGCCGATGCCGGTCCAAAAAGAAGCGTTTCCCCTACTATTAGATGGAAAAGATGTGACAATCGAGGCACCGACCGGAACGGGTAAAACACTCGCTTACCTGCTCCCAGCGATTGAAAAAATCGATCCATCGAACGACCGAATCCAAGTTGTCGTTGTCGCTCCAACTCGTGAACTTGTTATGCAGATCCAACAGGTCGCACAACGTTTCACCGAAAAAGGCGATGTTCGCATCGGCTCGTTCATTGGCGGTGTCGAATTGAAACGTCAAATCGATCGAATCAAGAAAAAGCCGCATTTAATCGTCGGGACACCGGGACGTCTCGTCGAATTGATTGACAAGAAAAAGCTGAAGCTCCATGAGACACATACCGTCATTTTAGACGAAGCCGACCAAATCATCGATAGCGGTTTGACAGAAGCGGCAGAACGCATCATCAAGCATACTGCGCATGAGCGTCAACTTGCACTCGTCTCAGCAACACTCACCGATTCACTCAAAGAGTGGTCGGCACCGTTCATGAACGAGCCGGCACATATCAAAATCGAACGTGCTGTCAGCGATCAAGTGACATACGGTTACTTGTTGACGACGCGTCGCTACAAACCAGAACTGTTACGCCGTCTTTCACACGTCGATGGCGTGAAAGCACTTGCGTTCATCAATAACCGCTCGTTCTTGCCACCACTTCGTGGGGAGCTTGAAAAGTTGAAAGTGGACTACCGCATGCTCGACAGCTTGAAAGGAAAGCGCGAACGCGTCGAGACACTCCGTGAATTCCGTAAAGGCGAATACCCGCTCCTCATCACGACAGGTCTCGCGGCACGCGGGCTCGATATCGAAGATGTGACGCACGTCGTCCATTTCGACTTACCGGAATCCATCGATGACTTCATCCACCGCTCAGGCCGCACGGCTCGCGGTAACGCAGGCGGGACCGTCCTTTCTCTCGTGACGACGGACGATTTACCACACTTAAAATCATTCGCGCGTCAACTCGGTGTCGAATTGAAAGAACTCGAAATTTATCGTGGTGATGTGATTGAGAAACGGATTGAGGAGAAGCCCCCTGTCGTCAAACGCCCTGCAAACAAGCGAGGACCGCGCCGATGAAAAAAGACCGGAAAGTAATTCCCTTCCCTTTGCTCGTCGAAGAGTCCGAATTGCTTGCCGAACTGAAAAAGTTATATGAGCAAGCCGCTCTTGCGCGAAGCACACAATGGACGAATTATATTCAAGAGATCGCATCGGAAGGAACATGGCACTTAAAAGATGCCGAACTCTTCCGCGACCTCTTCATTGATTGGGCCGTCTTCTTCGAAACGGACGAAGACGGCATGACGCCCCACGGTCGCTATTTGGTTGACCATAAGGGCGACATGTCACCCGCTCTCTATCACGCACTCCGTGGACTAGCCGTCCCGCGTTGCAGCATCTTTGAAGTGACGGAAAACGGTCAGTTAAAAGACTGGGAGTCAAAAGAGACATACGCTGTTCAGTTACCCGAAGAACGTGAGACCGGCGACCTCGTCCTCGGAAAGTTACTCGACATCCGAGGCAGCTGGCGCTTCGGTTCGGCGTTTCTCGCCTTACCTGCGAAGATGTCTGGAAACGTGTCTGATCTTTATATCGACTTTACGGATGAAGTCGGACCCGGTGCCTTTTTGGAACAGTTCCCGGAGTTCTGCGCGGAACTGATTGACTTATTGCTTGATTTAGAAGAAGGCGTCATCATACCGAAACCATCAAAATAAGCAAAGGGCCGCGGCCCTTTGCTTATTTTTGTCTGACGTACACGTCAATCTGTTTGAGCATGTCACGCGCTTCCTCATTTTCAGGCGTGATTGCCGCACTTGAAATCTGTTTCCCGTCCTCGTATACATCGATGACGACACCATCTTTCGCTTGGCGCGTTTGGTACAGACGACCGTTTGAATAGAAGGCGTGATCAACTGAGTCGAGAACGCTTCGGGTCATTTTCTTCCCAGTGTTCAAGTCCATGATGATTTCTTCGCCGTTTTCATTTATCGCTAACAGGTTTTGGCCCGACGTTGTATAATCCCAAAAGCCTTGGTCTTCTGCCAATTGAACGACTTTCTCCGTTTTCGTGTCATAAGCGAATTGACCTGGCAATCTGTCTTCAACATTGAACTTATCTTCTCCTTCTTCGATAACATCGTAGAAGCTAACACCGACAGGGATATAACGTGTTTCTGTCATCTGAGAGGATACATCGGTAGCGTAAAAACGATTCGTATTGATGACATGGGTGATAAATCCTTTGTCCATGTTCAATTCTTTGACGCTTACTTCATTCATCTCTTCATTAAACGTAGCAATCATTGTTTTTACGTCTTCGTCATATCCATCTCGATAGATTAAGTTTAACTGACCATCATTCAGGAATACGCCTGCCCACACCCCGTTCACGATGTCGTATATTTTTGAATCACTGGCATCGAACGCGAATCTCGATATTTCTTTTCCTTCTAATTGCTGAAACACGATGAGTTCTTTCATCCCATCCTGCCCGACCCCGATATATCCATCTTTCGTTTTAATCGACTGCGCATACGTCCATCCATTCATGAGCCTATGGATTGAACGTACATCTCCATTCAAGCGTTCCTGATAACGAAACCCTTCAGATATATAATTCAAATTTGAAGTGAGGCGACTCTCGTCAGCCGTCACTTCAAACCGTTGATCAACAGCATCATCAGAACTATAAGTCATCTCAACAATTTGATTTTCCCAAACAGCTGGATTCGAACTGATGTCTAACGACCATTCTGCTTTCGGTTCTGTCGCATCAACAGCAAACGTCCCAAGCCCAATCACAATCACCGCACCGAGCGCGGCCACATTCCACATTCGTTTCATCTTCTCACCTCACACATTCAATTTCGTCTGTAAAAATCTTCGACCTAGCCAAATCGTCACACTTGTCCAAACGACCAATACCACACCGACGTAAACAATCGTCTCATCATAAATCAGTCGATTCGACAGGAACGCGTATCCTAAAATCGGAATGGTTAAGATGACAACTAGAATCGATAAACTAAGTACAGGCGACCACATCGTACGTTGCCAGAAACTGCGTTCAATCAATACAAATGTAAAAATAAACAGCACAACGATGATGATCAACAATTGATGGATGACAAAATTTACAAGTGAAGAAGGATACATGGCCGTTAACATCCCATGATAGGAAATCGCTTGCTCGAATGAACCTCTCATCGGAATCATCTTTTCATCGAACCAACTCGTGAACGCTATGTACTGTAACTTGAGAGCAATCCATTCGATGGCAAACAGTCCCAACGTCATCATTAAGATTGTAGCGAGTTTGGCGAAAAACAAGGTCATCCGTTTTTGTGGCATTGTGAGTAGTCGCAACATGAACGTCCCTCGTCCTTGGAAATCGCGATACCAAATCCAGGCACTGCATAGTAACATCGCTGCGACCGCAATTCCGAGTGACAAGAGATACGGTGTACTGCCGAGATAATCCAAGAACGTATATTGATAGTCCGCGTTCCCTTCACGTCGTAACCGTTCAAATAGATTCGTCTCATCCCATAAAAAGTAACCGAGATACCCAAACTGAACGACGATAAGACCAGTGACTAATATCAAAAACGGTTTCGTGACACGCTCGACTTCCCAACTCAATAGTTTCAATAGATTCATGCCCCGTACTCCTCTCTCATCACATCAACGATGGATTTCCCATGAATGAAACGGACATCTTCGACATCAAACTCTCGGACGATGCGTCCGTTATTCAACATGACGGCCTTGTCAATCAAGTACTCGATATCTTCAATCTCGTGTGTCGTAATGAGCACGCCACGATTCTCCATGATTTCACTCGAAAACAGTTCGACAATCTGTTCTTTTGAGAAGACATCGATTCCTGAGAACGGTTCATCAAGCAATAAATAATCCGGATCTTGGGCAATCCCGAGTGCGAGGTTCGCTTTCGCGAGCGTCCCTTTCGATAACTCGCTCAATTTATCTTCCGGAAACAATTTAAAGTCTTCGACGAGACGGGCAAATAATGCCGGATCAAATGTCGGATAGAAATCTTTCATAAACGCCTCACACTGTTCAATCGTGAAATGAATCGGGAACATCGCATGATCGGCGACGAAAGCGACACGATTCAAATCAATCGGTTTCCCATCGATCAATACCGAACCTTTATCGAAAGGTGTCAATCCCATGATACCTTTCAATAACGTTGATTTACCTGTCCCGTTCAGTCCGATAAGACACGTGATTTCTCCTTTATTCGCTGTGAACGAGACGTCTTCAATGACTTGTTTCCGGCGATAGCGTTTTTTAACTCCCAACACTTCGATCATCGTACATCCCCTCCTTGTACTGTCGTTTAATCTTCTCGACCAGCTCGTCTACCGAGACATCAAGTTCTTGAATCGATTCTACAAATACGGCGACCGCGTCATCTACGATTTCAGAGCGGATCTGTGCCAATACCGTCCCGTCTGTCGTCACGCGACTCGGTCGATTTCGTTCGGTCGTAATCAATTGTTGGTCCTCCATTTCCTTGAACGCTTTTTGAACCGTGTTCGGATTAATTTTTAAATCGTTCGCAAGCTCACGCCGGGATGGCATCTCATCCCCGGCTTTCAGTTCACCGAGCGCCATCTTTTTCTTGAAGTAGTCGACGACTTGTAGGTAAACCGGTGCCCTCGTATTGAATTGCATGTTCATCACCTTTCTAAGTGTATGACATGGTTAATACACTTTCTAACTGTATTATTAGCGTAATACAGTTAGACGTCAATCATTTTTTCAAATTTTCGCCAAATAAAAAAACACCTGACGCATGCGTCAGGTATTGAAACGTTCAGTCAGAGCACAATATCTGCTCCTCTTTTTGGGTCGACGAGTTGGAGATAAAGATCTTCCCCTGGCCAATAACGCCTCTTGTATTTCTCAAGCCGTGCTATCAGATCACCAATGTATGTATCACGACTCAATGCCCGCTCGTACCGAACCTCGCGGGGACAATCGAGATAAATCACATAATCGTAATAAGATCTCCATTCCGGTCGTTGTAGAAAAATTCCTTCGACGACAATGGTATGAGCAGATGACACATCGACCACTTCTTCAACGATGACATCTCGTTCATGATCATATCGCGGTAATACTAACTCCGTAACCCCTTCTGTTAAGGGGCGGAACAGTTCGTTCTCAAGACGCAACACGTCCCATTGGAGTGCGTAATATTCGGTCGGTTCAGGCTGTCCGGTCTCATAGCGTTTGTCACGTTCCACAATATAGTCATCAATGTGAAGAACAAGTATAGTCGGCTCTTCGCTCAAATGCGAGACGAGCGTCGTCTTGCCCGCTCCGCTCAATCCATCAATCGCTACGACAAACGGTCGATTGGCTGAATGCATCGAACGCGCTGCATGGATGACGGCTAATACGTTCATATCGTTCCTCCCCACACAAAAAAGTCAGCTCACGCATGAGCTGACTTTAGTTTACCAGAGTACCCAACCACGCGCTCCTGGAGGCGCACTCTCAATCAAGTGCCAAATTGGAACCGTGTATGCAAATGCGATCAAGACGAACGTTACAGTAATCCACAATTTCCAGTTTTCGAAATAGCGTGGTGTATCCATTGCCGCCTCTTCCGTCTCAGCGAGCGGGAATTCCTCTTCTCCTTTTGGAGCGAGGAATGACAAGTTGAACATCGAGTAGACGAAGATCAGAACGGAGATGAACAAAATTGTTCCCCCGATCGCCATCATGACGTGGTACGGGATCCATTCACGCGTCAACGCATCCGAGAAGTAAGTTGCCGGACCCGTACGACGTGGGTTACCATTCAATCCTGAAATGTGCATCGCATACGACATGATGGCCATACCGACCGCCCACGTTCCTGCTTGAATCAATCCAAGTTTGTTCATTGCTTTCGTCAACGTGCGACCACGAAGTACCGGTACGAGCCAGTATGCCGTTCCGAAGAATGTCAAGGCTACAGCCGTCCCGACGGTGATATGGAAGTGACCCGTGACCCAAAGCGTATTGTGAACCATCGCATTCAATTGGTGAGATGCGTTGATGATTCCACCCGCACCGGCAGGAATGAAGAATAGCATCCCAACGAATGGTGCGAGGAAACGAACATCGCCATACGGCATTTTCTTCACCCAACCGAACAACCCTTTCGCGCCGAGCGCACGTCCACGAAGTTCGAACGTCGCAAAGAGCGAGAATGCTGTCATGAACGATGGGATGACGACCAAGAACGTCAAGATGACTTGAACGAACTTCCAAAACGGTTCAATTCCTGGTTCTGTCAACTGGTGGTGGAAGCCGACCGGGAATGAGAAGAGTAAGAACAACAAGAACGCCATACGTGCCAACGCATCCGAGAAGATCTTCCCACCGATGACTTTCGGCACGACTGTATACCATACAATATATGCCGGCATGAGCCAGAAATAAACGAGCGGGTGACCGAAGTACCAGAACAATGTACGAGATAATTCGATTCCGACTGTATCTGTCCATCCTAACGAGAGAGGAAGGAGTTGGAAAAGAATCGTTGCTGCGACTCCGAGTGTCGCAATGTCCCATAGAAGCATCGTCATAATACTCATGTAAGCCGGGAGCGGCGGATGAACGCCTGGGTTGTCGCGTTTGTAGTCCGAATACATACGGAACATCGCGAATGACGACAACCACGTCCCGACTACGAATAGGACGAGTCCGACATAGAAGAGCGGATCTGCCATGAGCGGTGCATAGAACGTATACAATACTGTCCCTTTGTTGGCCAAGATCATGACCGTTACCATGACGGCACCGATAATCATCGTCCAAAAACCGAGCCAAGCGACACGTGTCGGGAATGATTCAAAACGACCGAACGACTTCGCAAGCAACGCATATAAGAGACCGATGATGAACATCGTCGTGAAGACGATCCCGAGCATGATACCATGAGCCGTTAGTAATTGATAATATCCAAAGATTTCAGGGATGACTCCGGTCCGAATTAGCGTCTGTGTCAAACCGGCCAACGCACCAATCAAGACGGCGAGAATTGATACGAGAACGTGACCGTACGCAAGACGCGCCTCTTTCGCTCCAATACTCGGAACAGGAACCCCTCGTTCCATCTCCCATTGTTTCAGTTTAGATGATACGTCGTTCATTTACTCCACCACCTTGATTTTAGTCGACATCATGTGATGCCCTGTCCCACAATATTCGTTACAAAGGATCAAAAACTCGCCAGCTTCCTCGAACGTGTACGTCAATGAGTTGATATGTCCAGGGACGACCATCATGTTGACCGGTGTACCTGTCAACTGGAATCCGTGGACAACGTCAGGTGACGTCACAAGGAATGTTACTTTTGCGCCTTTTGGAATTTCAACATTCCCTGGTGTGAACGTAAAAGCTTGTGCAATCATGACGAGTTCGTATTCATTCTCACCAATTTGATGAAGTCCTGGTTTGTCGAATGGAGCCGTCTGATTTACTTTGGCCGGGTCAATCAAATCCGCATCCGATGCTGGCTGATTCCCTGCCGCAAATGCCGATACCCCGAGAACAGTCAAGAAGACCGCGAGTAGGATAATACCAAATGTAAGCCAATATTTTTCTAGTTTATGAATATGCACGATGAGACCCTCCTCCCTACATGTTTATCGAGTGACGAATAAGTAAAAGACTGATGACCACATGGCGATGATGACACCTGCAACGATCATGACTGATGTAAACGTTCCTTTTAGGTTTGGTTCTTGCCCATCTTTATGTTCCACGTGTAAGACCCCTTTCGGTTGTTTTTCCACTTTCATTGTATGCAATCGTCTAGGGGATAATATGTGATATTTATCACTCCAAAAGTGACAATCACATCAAATTTGCGTAGTTTCAACACACAAAATTCACATTTTGATAAAAGTAGGCCACAAAAAACCGCCTTCACATAAGGCGGTTCATAAACGACATATTCCTGCAGGACAACCCTCGCAGTGACAAAGTTCTTTCAAAAAATCAACATCATGAATGACAATCGATTTGGCTGTCGTGCTGATGACTCCTTCTTTTCGCCATTGACTGATCAATCGATTCACCGTCTCGCGTGGTGCTCCAATCAACTGCCCGAGTTCTCCATCTGACGGATGACGAGGAATGACGATTGTCCCCTCTTCCTCCACCCCATGCATGGCTGCCATACGGAGTAGTGTCGAAGCCAAAGCGCCTGGTTTTCCGTATAGCAATAAGTCGCGTACTTTCATCTCTGAATGTTTGCGCATCATCGATGTCCATCGTAAAATTTCTCCGGCAAAGCGGATGTCACGTTGCATGAGCGATTCCAACTCGCGTTTTGAAATGGTCCCGATCGTACTTTCCTCAGTCGTCTCAATGCTATACGAGCTGGGGAAAGTTTCGACAATGTCAAACTCACCAAAGAAATCATCCGAACCATACATGAACATGACGAGTGGATTTCCCTTTTTTGTGATTTTTGTGAATTTGACAGAACCACTCTTCAAGTAAAAGAACTTATCACACTTCTCACCTTCCCAACATACGATACTCGCTTTCGGATGATGTTGAATCGTCATCATTTCCAGTAGCAATTGTTTCGTTTCATCTGAGAATACAAAACTGTTCGGTTGGGTCGTTCCACATTGCATTGACATAGGTCGGTGCTCCCTCCACGTTTCATTCGTACGTTCCAATTATGACTTTATTATACAGGAGTGTGACAGGGAGTATCAAAAAAGTATGTGACATTTCAAACAATCTTTTTCAAAAAAAGAGAGACCCGGCATTTGTACCGAGTCTCTATAGCTTTATCGTTGAATCAATCGAATCAATTGTTCAGCCGGTTTGAAGTTCGGATACCGAACTGGTAAATCAAATTTTGTCGTGTTTTTCAAAATAGACTTCGCGTGACTAAACGTCTCAAAGCTCGTACGTCCGTGATAGGCCCCCATACCGCTCTCGCCTACTCCACCAAACGGTAAATTCGGGTTCGTCAAATGCATGATGACATCGTTCACACACCCTCCTCCAAAGGAGAGGTGTTTCATGATCGTTCTTTCCACATCTTTCGATTCCGTAAAGAGATAGAGCGCAAGTGGATGCGGTCGGTCAGAGATGAACTCAATCACTTCATCTAGCTGACGATACGGAATGACCGGTAAAATCGGGCCAAAAATCTCATCTTTCATCACATCGGCATCTTCTTCGAGATTCGTCATGACGGTTGGCGCGATTTTTAGCTCATCCCGGTTCGTTTCCCCACCAAAAGCAAGTTCACCTTCTGTCAAATAGTGAGACAAACGGTCGAAATGCGATTCGTTGACGATACGAGTGTATCGTTTCGTACCGACACCGTTCCCGAACATCGCAAACGCCTCTTGTTTGATTGCCTCTAAAAATGCTTCTTGCTGCGATTCATGCACGAGCACATAGTCTGGCGCGACACACGTTTGTCCGGCGTTCATCCATTTCCCCCACGCGACACGTTTTGCTGCGATAGAGACATTCGCATCTCCGTGAACGATTACAGGTGATTTCCCTCCGAGTTCGAGTGTGACGGGTGTTAAATGTTCTGCTGCCGCCTTATTTACGATTCGACCGACTTGCGTCGAACCCGTAAAGAAAATGTAGTCCCATTTTTGATTCAAGAGCTCTTGGGCTGTGTCTTTATCCCCCTCGACACTGGCTATATATCGATCGGTGAAAGCACGTTCTAGCACTTGTGTCAGGACACGCGCGACATTCGGTGTCAGTTCTGAAGGTTTGACGACCGCTGTGTTTCCTGCGGCAATGGCACCAATGAGTGGCGCGACCGCTAGTTGGAACGGATAATTCCACGGAGCGATGATCAATACCGTACCGTATGGCTCATATTGAATTTCACTCTTCATTCCAAGATGGATGGCAGTTCCACGCACACGCTTCGGACGCATCCATCGTTTTAATTCACGTGTCGTCCGAGAAATCTCGTCATAAATGAATCCGATTTCTGTCGTATACGCATCCATCTCCGATTTGTTCAAGTCCTCTTTAAGCGCTTCTAGCAAGTCCGCTTCATAATGCTTGATCGATTCCTTTAAAAACGTCAGCATACTTAAACGGAATGCCATTGATTTCGTCGCCTGTGTTTTAAAGAAACGACGTTGTTTTTGGACAAGCTCGTCAATCGTCAATTGTTCAATCGGTGCCAGCATGAACTTTCCTCCTTATGATTCATCACATTGATTTCATTTTATCATCGAGTGAAAAACGAATCTAAAATAACGCTTTCATCGGTGTAAGTTAACTAAACGTTTAAATGTTTAAACATTTAATCATAGAGTAATACATTACTTCTATCGTGTCAAAATATCCGTCTTCCCTTTACCACACTGACAAGAAAGAGAAGGCTCGCCCCCCATAAAATCAAACCAGTCAGCGTGAACTGCTCTACGACTGAAAGTGGCAGAGCGCTTAAAAAAGAAGATCCCGCTACCGTCCCAAGAGAGAAGAAGGCATAGAACGCTCCATATGCTTTCCCTCGATTTTGAGGAGAAGTAGATTGAATCAACAGTGTGTTGATGGCCGGGAAAAGAATCGCAAACCCGACACCATATAAGGCAAGTACCCCATAAAGGCTAGTTTGTATACCCGCCTGTCCAATTAACATCTGGCACGTCCCAATAATCGCCACCCCAAGTGCGGTCAATTTTGTCGGTGAAAATCGATCGAACAATCGGTTCGTCGGTAGTAAAAAGAATAGAACGGCGACCACGCCGAACATACTGAGCAATGTCCCGCTCAATCGTGAATCATATCCAAGTTCCTGCACATGGACCGGTAATAAAAACGCAAGTGCCCCCTGGGAAAACATGAGGAAGAATGCCCCCCAGTAGGCTCGAATCACTTTCGGGTCTGGTTTTATCGGTGCTGTATGGGTATCTTTCTTCGAATCCGCCGTTTGACTCCGTCGCATCGTTACGATTGTCACGAACAGAATCACCCAGCCGAATAAAGAAACAAATAAAAAGACGGTCGGTGGTGATGTGACACTGGCGACAATTCCACTGAACGCAGGACCGATGATGGCCGCCAATCCGACGAAACTACCGGTGATGGCGACTTTCTTCCCTTGACGATTCATTGCGGTGATGTTCGCAGACAACGTAAAAGCAGCTGGCACGATGAGTCCAGCCATAAAGCCGTGGACACACCGGACAATCAGTAATATGGATGGTGAGTCGACGAATTGATAAGCGAGTAAACTTAAGCTCGTCAGGAACAAACCGAGAACCAATACGCGATATGGACCTTTCTTGTCAGTCCATATACCGGACAGCACATTTCCAAATGTGTTCGTCAACGAATAAATTGCGATGGAAAAACCAGCGATAAACGAAGATGCCCCAACGGACAACGCAAACGTGCTCATGATTGGGAGTTGGGCGAACAGATCAAAAAAAGCAAAAAATACAATTGCATATAATATAAAACGTGATGGAGTTTTCATTAGACATTTCCTCTTTCTCGGTATCTTATCCTTAGTCTAGCTGGAGCTCCAACCGTTTCATAGGGATGAATGGGTTTGGACACAAAAAATCCCTACAGCCAAAAACTGTAGGGAAAACTGTTTAGTTCGTCACTTCAACCGCTGTATCGAGAGCGACACGAATCATTTCATCAAACGTCGTCTGACGCTCTTCTGAAGTCGTCTCTTCACCTGTCAACAAGTGGTCAGAGATCGTGAGGATTGTCAACGCGTTTACTTTATGTTTCGCCGCAAGCGTGTAAAGACCCGCTGCTTCCATCTCGATTGCGAGGCAACCGAAGTCTGCCCACTTCTTGAAGTGGTGGAAGTCATCTTGATAGAATTGGTCTGCTGTGAAGATTTGTCCCACTTTCACCGGGATGCCAGCTTTCTCAGCATTCATATATGCACGATGTAGGAGGTCGAACGTCGCTGTTGGTGCATAGTCCATTCCGTTGAAGCGGACACGGTTTTGCCCCATCTCACTTGATGCGCTCATGGCGATGACGACATCACGCACTTTGACGTCCTCTTGAATTCCGCCGGCAGTTCCGACACGGATCAAGTTTTTTGCACCGTACGACATGATGAGTTCATTCACGTAAATCGACATAGAAGGCACACCCATGCCCGTTCCTTGGACCGAGATGCGTTTTCCTTTGTACGTACCTGTGAAGCCGTACATCCCACGAACTTCATTATATAATTCAACGTCTTCTAAAAACGTCTCCGCGATATACTTGGCGCGAAGCGGATCCCCTGGAAGTAATACCGTTTCTGCAATTTGTCCTTCTTGAGCTCCAATGTGTACACTCATGTTTGAATTCCTCCTTTAAGCTTGTCGTTGAACCTTTTCCCGAAATTCGTTCGGAGTAACACCGACTTGTTTTTTAAAGACCTTCCGGAAATACTTATCGTCCGAAAAGCCGACTGCTTGGGCGACTTCATAGATACGCTGTCTACTCGTCTCTAACAGGCGCTTTGCTTCGTTCATCCGAATCGTCAATACGTATTCAGACAAGTTCACGCCATATTGTTGTTTAAAACGCCGCGAGATGTACTCTCGACTTAAGTAAAATCGTTCGCTCATCCCTTGCAAACTCAGTTCTTCCGAAAAATGCTGTTCAATGAACGTTCCAATCTGAGAAATCGGGTCTTCACTCGATCGATCCACCACGTCCCCTAACGCGCGTGCCAACGTATCATTCAATACATCCGGGTCGATCGGTTTTAACAAATAATCAAAGCTCCCATACTGGATGGCCCGTCGCATATACGAATATTCATCGTATCCTGTCAGCACAACAAGCTTAGAAAATGAAGCATGGTCGTGTACCCACTCCATCAGCTCGATCCCATCACAATGGGGCATTTGAATATCGGATAAGATGAGCGCTGGACGTTCTTGTTCGATGAGCGCCTGTGCTTCACGCCCATCCGTTGCTTCAAGAACCGTCGTCACACCGAACCGTTCCCATTCACCGAGTAATTTCACCGCTTCCCTTACCGGAGATTCATCATCTACAATCAACACTTTCGTCATGACGCCACCCCCTCAGAAGAAGCCGGGAAACGCATCATAATTCGAAAACCGCCTGTTTCAGGTGTAGCCAACATAAATTCTGCCTCCCGATTATAGTTTAACATGAGTCGATCGCGAATGTTTCGTAATCCTGTGCCTTCCGTGTCATAAAATGTCGAATCACTTTGTTCAATCCGTGACATGACTCGTTCCCATTCCTCTGTCGTCAGCGAACGACCACTGTTCTCACAACGAATCACAAGTGACGTGCCGTCCATCCAGGCCGTCACATCAAACCGATTCGCTAAAGCAGAGCCGTCCCGCTCGAACCCATGCTTGAAAAAGTTCTCTGCCAACGGCTGCAAAATCATTTTTGGAACAATCAGTTCATGGAGGTCTTCAGGAACTGAGACGGTCACTTGAAACTGATTTGGAAATCGTACGTCTTGAAGACGAATGTATGAGTTCAAATGCTCGATCTCTCGTTTCAGTGTCACCATCGACTCTTCTGGATGCATCGTATACCGCATCATCGAAGACAGTTGCGTGATCAATCGATAGACCGTCTTGCCATCTCCCTTCAATGCCAATGTTCCGATCGACTGTAATGTGTTAAATAAGAAATGTGGATTGGTTTGCGCCTGAAGTGTACGAAGCTCGTTCGTCCGATTCTCTAAAGCGAGCTTATACTCTCGTTGAATCAAATCATCGATCCGTTCAATCATTCGCTTGAACTGTCTTCCGAGTACGCCGAACTCATCATTTCCGAGGGAATCAAATGAGACGGTCATGTCCCCTTGCTCGATTCGCCAAATGTTTGAGGTCAACGTCTTGATTGGTGTCGTCAATTTCATCGAAGCATAGGTCGCTCCGATCAGTGCCAAAATGAGCGAGACCATCCCGACAAGCAAGATGATGAATGACGTTCGGGAAGCCGGTTCGGTCAAGAGTTCATCTGGAATCGATTTACCGACATAAAACTGCTGATGATCGAATTCGAATGTTTTCGTGATTTGATGATGTTTCCCATCGGTCGAGATGGATCTTGGCTGAAATGAAGACGGAATTTCTCCCTCACCGAGATGGGCAAACACACGGTTGTCTTCACCGACGAACCATAAACTCTCATCCGGACTATTCTGTAAAGAAGCCAGCTGCCCGATGAATAGATTTTCAGGGATATCGAGCGAAAGAATAGCAAGTGGTTCATCCGTTTCAATCTTGTCGAGCCTGAAATGAAGCGTCACGACGTCTTCTTGTGTCATGATCGGTCCAAAATCATGATAAGCAACAAGTGGATGGGATGCTTCTAATAAGACACGACTTTTCGGATTATCCAAGAGCTGTTGTTGGACGACGCTCGGCTCTTTTTTCGATCGTGGTGACACTTTCATTTTATAAGCCGCAAACGAATCAATATCTTCGAGCATTAACAGCTGAATTTGCGCCACGTCTTCTCGGGACAGATACATCGCGAGGAGCGCGCGCCGCACTTCAATCTCCGTTTCTCTTAACGAAAGTCCCGGTCCATATTCCAAAATGTCTAACACGTCACGATCAGCGTATAAACTCGTTGGCAATCGACTCAAATCAGAGATATAGCGTTCCATCTGACGTGTCCCCCGCTCGAGCGACCATTCGGTCATCTCAAGACCACGTTCACGCTCCCGGTCTTGCACGTACCAAAATGAAACAATCGTCGCTAAAATGACCGGTACAATAATGGTCAACGCAATCATCCCCGTTAACTTTGTCCGTATGCTATTCACTGATATCCCTCCTACCCAAAACAGTATATCACGCGCAATGCAAACGTTTGCAAAAAACCACAAAAAATT
This sequence comes from Exiguobacterium sp. s35, assembly GCF_018617535.1. NCBI lineage: Bacteria > Bacillati > Bacillota > Bacilli > Caryophanales > Exiguobacterium > Exiguobacterium sp. s35. The sequence continues at coordinate 117,830 of NZ_JACSKI010000003.1, read as the reverse complement.
CCTCGTCTCTTTTGAAACGAGGAAATTTCTTTTATTCATATGCTTCCATTAATTCAATGAGTTCAGAACTATGTCCCCAATCACGTGCCGTATCAATCGGTGTCATCCCGCTATCGTTTTGGAGCGTGACGTCAGCTCCGTTGTCTAGCAAGAGTTGAACTGTTTCTTCATCAACCTCATCATTGTAGAACAAGTTGTGAAGTGGCGTTTCGCCATACTCGTCTTGAATATTCACGTTAGCCCCGTTCATTAATTCTGCTTCAATCTCTTCATAGCTCGCATTATTGTATGTCAATTCTTGGATTGGCTCTTCCCATTCTAACGCCCAATCATCTGCAAGGTCCTCGCTCATTGCCGCAGATACGATTTCCGTCAAATCATCGCTCATAACAAGAAATGCGATGATGACTCCGTTCCCGATAACTGTCAACAATACCATCGAAATGATGGAAGCTTTCACATATCCAGCCGTCTTGAATACCGGAATGTTTTCTTCACCTGCAGCTGTTGCAATCGATGCGATTCGCTTCGGTAACGTTGGATGCGTCGACAACAACTCACTATACTTCGCGATAAAACCGTTCTCTCGACTTGCTTCGTACAAATAGTCGAACTCATTCACTTCTTTCGCGAGCGGCCCCCCGATTGCAAGAACCGTTAACGCACGCTTCGCCGCCCCGAAGTCTTGAATGTAGTGAGCAGCCATCCGGTCACACGTATATTCGCAAGCACGTGAATAGGCAGAACCTAAGAAAGGAATGATACTACCGAGCAAGACGACCCACTGCTTTTGGACATGGTTACGACGAATGTGTGCCAGCTCGTGTGCGATGACGAACTCCACTTCTTTCGTCTGTCCCGTCCGTGTCAATTCCACGACATCCGAATACAGAATGACCATGTTCTTCTGGAAGAAACGTGTGGCAAAAGCGTTTAATACACCGCCCGCCTGTAAAATATACACATCTGGCAACAAGCGGATGCCCATATCTGCTCCGACACGTTGGACCATCTCATGAAGTTCTGTAAACTGACGACCCGTCACTTTGACACCGTTCGTCCGAATGTACCCGATTTGAATCCAGTGAGTAAAGAGCGAGAGCAATACGATTGTACCGATGATCCATAAAAATAGACCGAATGAGGCTACTGTCAGCACGATTCCGAGGATTAACATGAGTACGCTTGCTGCAACTAATAGTGAGAAGTATAATTTTTCTCGTTTATGTACCAAGTTTGAATGATTCATCTATTTTCTCCTTCTTTTTCCAAAATACATGTTTAATTATACCGTTCCTTCCAGAAGAAACAACGAAAAAAATAGAAACTGACAAAGTCGTCAGTTTCTAGCGAATCGTTACTTGATAAAGTTGATCGTCTTGAGGCTGTGGGTTGCCTCGTCCGTCCGTATTGTTCGAAATAAAATACAAGGTGTCATCTTCTAACCACACATCACGAATCCGACCTACATCTTCGACAATCGTCGTTACTTGTTTCGTTTCCCGGTCGATGGCAACAAGCCGCTCGTTCCGAAGCGTCGCCATATAGACGTACTGTTCATCTGTCGCGATACCAGAAGGTGCCCAAGACGTCTCACCTACTTCAAACCACGGTGTGACAAGGCCCTCTTGTTCCTGATTCGCCTCAATGATGGGCCATCCATAATTGTTTCCTTCTTCAATCACGTTGACCTCGTCATGTCCGCTCGCCCCGTGTTCGCTCGCATAAAGAACATCGTCAATCTGACTCAATCCTTGAGGATTGCGGTGACCGAGCGAGTAGATCCAGTCGGTCGGTTCACCTTCACCCGATAATGGGATTCGTAGAATCTTTCCGGCTAATGATGATTCGTCTTGTGCGAGTTCAGGCACGAGCGCATCTCCCGTCGTTATCCAAAGATGCTCACCGTCCAGCAATAGGCGACCTCCGTTATGAAATCGTGCACCTGGAATCTCGTCAAGTAAGACATCCGTCTCCTCAAAGCGTTCTCCATCCCACGTCAACTCGACCACACGATTTTGAACGTTTCTTCCTGACGATCCATACGTATGATACGCGTAAAGGATTCCGCTCGATTCAAAATCTTCGCTTAACGCAAGACCAAGGAGCCCTCCTTCACCAATCTCAAATACACTTTCCTTGAAGTTCACGTCTTGTCGAGTTGCGCGACCCGAACCGTCAATCACGGTGATGGTGCCACCACGTTCGGATACGAGCCATCCCTCCTCTGTCCGAGCGAGTGACCACGGAATGGACAAGTTCTCGGCAATAGCGGTCACTTCTCCAATCTCAAGATTCGACTCTTCCGTCGTACTCGTCTCACGATCAGTCTCTGACTCACTGCGAGTCGTTTCTTCTGAGGTTGGTGGCTCCGTACTTTCGTTCGTCGATTCCGGCGTACATCCCATCAGAAACAACAGTGTCACAATCCCAATTTGACGTTTCATGTCGGTTCGCCTCCCTTTTTCTTCATCATACCCTTGTTTCAAGAGCGTTGTGAAGGTTCCGGTGGGCGGGCTGGTAAGCGAGACGCGATGACGAACGCGATGATGGCCGCGACCATCGCCCCGATAAAGATGCTGTTCAATCCGGTCGCGATGATTTGTTCTCCTTGCAGTCGAACAGATGCGTTCAACGTCTCCGTGACGCTCTGATTGAAGAAATCTTCTAATGAAACTTGAGATAACGCGTCGCTGTTCTTAAAGTCATTGAGTACGACAAAGTTAAAGACTGCCCCAAACACGGCAACGCCGAGCGTTTGACCAACCGTACTCAAAAATGAGTTGGTCGCCGTCGCTGTTCCACGCTGTTTATATGAGACGACAGTTTGGAGGACAACGATAAACATCGGTTGAGACAATCCGAATCCGACGCCAATTAGCGCCACTGCACCGTATACCCACACATCCTCACTCGATTGCGATAACAGTGTCAACGTGAGCGTCCCGATGATCAGTAAACCCATTCCAATCAAGGCGCGCCGTCTCGGAGAAGCCACACCAAGCGTACGTCCACCGATAATCGATGTGAACGTCCACGCGACCGATAATGGCATCAACATAAATCCAGCCTCTGTCGCTGATTTCCCTAACACAGCTTGTGCCCAAATCGGGATGTATGCGGACATCGAGACGAGCACCCATGCTGCAAAAAAGACTGACCCGTTGATGGCAGCAATCGTCGGTTGCTTCAATAATTCAAACGGTAACAACGGAGATGTCGCTTTTCGTTCGGATACGAAGAAACCAACTAATAAAACGATACTGAATAGCCCACTGGCAACAATGGTCGTCGTCCATTCATTCGTCTCACTGAATGTAATGAGCGCATATAGAAATGCGGTCGTCCCACCCGCGAACAAAAGAGCGCCTTTCAAGTCAATCCGTTCAGTCGCCTCAGCGACTTTCTCTTTATAGAAGATGACGATCATGATGAACGAGAGTAACGCGAATGGCACGTTCAACAAGAAGACGTAGCGCCATGACAACGTTTCGACCAAAAAGCCGCCGATGACCGGACCGAGTACACCCGATACGCCCCATACGGCACTTAAAATCCCTTGAATCTTCCCGCGTTCCTCATATTTGTATAGATCACCGATAATCGTCATCGAAATCGGAAGCACCGCACCAGCCCCTAGACCTTGCAACGCCCGAAAGACAATCAACTGTTCCATCGACGTGGCTAACCCACATAAGAGTGAGGATAACGTGAACAACCCGATTCCAAACAAGAGGACACGTTTTCGTCCGAATAAATCCGCAACTTTCCCATAAATCGGAGTCGATACGGCCGTAAATAGTAAGAAGGCCGCAAACACCCAGCTGACGAGCGTTGCCCCGTTCAACTCACTGGCGATTACAGGAGTCGCAACCGATACGACGGTCCCTTCAATCGCGGCTAAGAAGGTCGCCAACAAGAGGGCAACCGTCACATTTTTTCTCATACATTCCATCTCCCCAAAAAAATAGTGGCGTCGGAAGGTTCCGAACACCACTTCAACTGTCTATTATTTTGTGCGAGCCACGTGCATTTGACAAGTGTCATCTTGCGATTCGAAAAAGAATTCTCTTAGCCGTTCGTAAGCGGCTTGTTCTTCATGAACGTTTACCTTCCCACAAATGGTACCCGCTCTCATCATCCAGACTTCATCTGACAACATAGCCGCCACATCTAATTGGTGAGTTGAAAACACAATCGTCGCCCCTCGTTTCGCCTCTTCGCGTAGTAAGTCTTGAAGCATTCGCATCCAGATGGGGTCCAATCCGTTCGTCGGTTCATCTAATAGTAGGATATCTGCCGCATTGACGAGTGCTTGTGCCAAAAGGAGGCGTTGTCGCATTCCTTTGGATAGTTCGGTGACGCGCTTCTGCTTATGCTCGTACAACCCGACCCGCTTTAGAGTCTCAGGGGTCGGTCGTGCCCCTTGTAGGATCGCATAATAGGCGAACGTCTCTTCAACCGTCCATGTGTCATCAAACGAAAAGTCGTCAGGCATATACCCAAAGCTTTGATTGTATTTCCTTCGTTCTGTTGTCGTGTAGCCGTTCAACTGAATGACCCCGGTGCTTGGTTCGATTGTACCGTTCATCAGATTCAAAAGCGTCGACTTCCCAGCTCCGTTACTCCCGCATAAAGCAACGATTCGCCCCGATGCAATCTCTTCACGAATCGGATGAAGCGACCACGTATCGCTATATTTTTTACCTACGTCTATACAATGAATCATGATGTTTTCCTCCAAGCCATTTTCGAAGCAAGCCATAACAAGAGACCACTCATCGCAAATAAGGTAGCCCAGACTACGACAGATCCAACCGGTTGATTCATCCAAGTTAATAACTGAAGGTAGACACTTCCGAAAATATCGGGAGACGACACTGATGTACTTGCCCAAATCCGCATCAAATCAAATCCATTCACGAACAGCGCGGCAATCATCCCATTCACTTGTATGCCGTAAGGAAGCCAGGAAATGATTGTCACGAGAATCGTCGGCCACAATAACACGAGGACGACCCACGTCAAAAAGGCGAGCAACATCGCTCGGATTCTCTTACGCCCAAGCAATCCAAGCAACGTACCGAGTGCCGTCGCATAAATTGTTAATCCGGTCGCGTATGCGAACAGAATGATCCATGTTGTAAACGATTGACCGACTACGAGTGACGCGATGAAGAATGCTAGTAATAGAACGAGCACCTGTGTGACCAAAAACGAACTGAAGCGAATGAAAATGAACTTCCACTTCGGATACGTGAATGTCGAAAGCAAATTCAATCGCTTCGACTCCCGCTCTTGTCCCCAATGAAGCGCAGTCGTCAATAAGATAAAGAGCGGAAGTAATAGACCGAGCACTGTGATGAGCGTCGCACTGATATTCGTATAGTCCGCAGCAACCGGCAGAGCTTGTCCGATTCCCCCGAGTAGAACGAGCGTGATGACCCATGTCAGGAGAAAGGCATAGTTCTCTCGCTTTCGAAGGCTACGTGCCCATTCCATTCTCCATAAAGACATCGGTTACTGCCCTTCTTCTTCCGAATCCGTATCCATCTCCATGTCCATCTCACTATCTTGGTCCATTCCGTCCATCGAACCTTCGCCGTCCATCATCATGTTCATCTCGCCGCGTTCCCATGTGTGATCTTTCAATTGATCAAAGTCCATTATCTCGCCGCCGTTTTCTTCCATATACGCTTCTGCGTCTGCTTCTTTTGCGAATGAGAGAATATTGTAAGCCATCGGTGTTTTCGACTCTTTGTCATAAACGAACATCGCCTCGTCTAATTCGACCCAATCTTTCGTATTGAAGTCTTTTACATACATGGCAGCAATATCTTCTTCTTTTTGTTCAGGATACCAATCACGCATCAAACATCCGATATCATCGAACGCATATCCTTTTTCATTCTCCATAATCGCTTCCGCCGCAAACTGTTCATCCATGATCTTCATCTTACACACTTCACATTCAGTTTCGCCCCATTTGATATCAAACGGTTCTGCCGATGCACTTGAACATGCACCAAGCGCTAAAGATAATCCTGCTACTGATAATAGTCCTGCTACTTGTTTATACGATTTCATGTCGTTTCCTCCCAAATATCCAAATGATGATGAGTAAAAAGATACTCCCTACGCTCCAGATTGACCCGTTCCAATGCCAGATCGCCGAATCAGTTTGTGGTGATCCGTCCGTCAACGATACGTCTTCCGGGCTTCGTAATATGTTTTCTAATAGAAGAAGCCCCGGTGACCCGTACAACAACTCGAATGCTTCATATGAATCCGTCAATAAGAACAAATATGGATCGGTCCGGAATGGAATCTCACTATAGCCGTCACGATTCAGATCAAGTGTCGTACCACCCCAAACATTTCCTTGCACCACGTTTTCCGATGACTTGAACACCGTCACAGGTTCTCGATTCCCCAATAGATTGTTTTGAAGAATCATCATCCCGCTTGCTTGCTTCAATTGAAAGCCAATATCGTTGCCGTTGATTGCATTCCGTTCAAGGATTGTCCCTTCTGACTGTTCTGCATATAAACCGATATGATTTCCGTAAATATGCGTCATCTCGATGATTGTGTCGACAGCTTCATATAACATCAGCCCCGTCGCCGTTCCGCCAAATTGGTCGTGTACATTCCCATTTTGAAAAGTGACTCGATCGGTCCCCATAATCATCGCACCTGTCAGGTTATGATGTAGTTCAGGTACCGAAATCACAACATCGGTCGGAAACATCAAGTGAATGCCGTAACGGGAATGCGAAACGATTGGTCGAACAATCTTGTGCCTAGACCCGTTTTCTATGTATATCCCATCTCGCACTTCTTTCGCGACGACTCCTTTGAGTTCTGATGCTTCGCTGTTAAGAAGTACGATTCCATCCGCCTGTCCGTTCCCTTGAATCGATGTTCGAATGACCCGCACGCCGTAACTATTCTCAATCAATAGTCCAGTTCCCGAGGACTCAATGGATACATCGATTAGTTGATGTCCGAGACCTGATACTTGAACGGCTGGGACATCGTCGCCCTCACACTGTTGAACCGATACATGTTCAAGAACAGCACCCGTCCCCCGAAGAATGAACGCAGGATGTCCACAACTCGTATACATTTCTCCATCCCCATCGAACACTTCGTTTGATTCGATGACGATTGGTTCAGTCAATGGAGTCCGTGTTTCTTCCGCATTCACATAAGGCATCCAACACATAAACAGAATACTGACTAATAATCGTTTCATGCCCCCTCCTTCTCTCAACCGCTTACATCCCCCATTTTACTGAAACCCCCATAGGTATGTGTGTGGTTTATATGGGATTCTTGTGACAGTTTCTTCATAAAAAAAACACAGACGGCGAAGGGGTCGTTTCACCGTCTGTGTCTCGCTTATTTCACTTTGTCTTGCCATACTTTCGTGAAGTCTTGAAGCATCTCTTCACCTGTTTTTTGTCCACCCACGTATGCCTGCATAAGCGCACCGTATTCATTCACCGCACCATCTGGATACTTGAACCAGTTCCATGAGATGGTCTTCCCTTCATTCGAATACGCCAAGATATCATCTGCGAGCGGTCCGAGGTCGTTCGCTTCAATCGACTTGAATGCAGGGATAAATTTAAACTTGTTGACCATATAGTCTTTTCCAGTATCAGACGTCGCCATCCACTCTAAGAAATCTTTTGCTTCTTCCTTATACTTCGAGTTTTTGTTGACGACCCAGTTGTTCGGGACACCGACCGGAAGGCGGTCCATCTTCTCCGCATCGTCGTTGATCGGGATTGGAACGAAGCCCATCTCCATATCCGGATTCACATCGAGAATCATCTGTTGCGCCCAGTTCCCTTGTTGGAGCATCGCTGTCTCTCCTTGGGCGAACTGTGTGACTTGTGTATTGTAGTCTGTCGTCAACGGGTTCTTATTCCCGTATTTAATTGTTAAATCAAATAGCTTCAAAAACTCTTGGAACTGTTCGTTGTCTTCAAATTTCGCTTTATTTTCATTAAGTGCTTGAATGAACGCGTCCGGATCGTCTTGTTGCGCCATCGGAATGTTCAACAAGTGGATTCCTAAAATCCAGAACTCTGCATAACCGACAGAGAATGGTGTGATGCCTGCCTTCTCAAGTTTTTCAGCAGCATCTGTCAGTTCAGAGAGCGTTTTCGGCAACTCTTTGATACCCGCTTTTTCAAATAGTTCTTTATTATAGATGAATCCGTACCCTTCGAGGTTCATCGGCATTCCGTATAATTTACCATCCATCGTCATCGGTTCTTTAGCAACTTCCGTCAAATCACCGACCCACTTCTCGCTCGATAAGTCTTCGAGTTTGTCTTTCCACGTCTGCGCTTCTGTGAAGCCACCGTTGTTGAAAATGTCTGGTTCGTTGCCTGAAGCGAATTGTGATTTGAGGGCCGCACCATAGTCCGCACCGCCACCAACTGTTTGAACGGTGACTTTCACACCTGTTTCTTCTTCGTACTCTTTTGCCATCGCTTCAAGATCTTTCGCAATCTCCGCTTTGAATTGGAAGACGTTCAACGTGACGTCTTTCTTGTCGCCACTGTCCGCATTTCCTTCAGAAGAACCTTCATCCGTGAGTGATCCTCCGCCACAAGCCGTAAGTGTTAGGACCATTCCAGCCGTCATGACCGCTGTTGACAATTTCCACTTCCGTTTCATCTCATTTCCTCCCTTAAACTCATCCATTCTTTACAAAATCAACTTTAAATGAAAACGCTTCCACTATGTAGGTGTCAAATTTGACGGATAGGGTGGAAAATGTTGCACAGAAAAAACAGGACTCATCTTGTTGAGTCCTGTTCCGTGTTTCTTCTTATTATATTACAACAAGCTGATGCCAGCTTCTTCGCACGACTGAATCACTTCTTGCGGCCAGACCGACGTTTGCACCTCTCCGATATGACGCGCACGCAAGAGATACATCGCCACGCGGGATTGACCGATGCCCCCACCGATTGTTAACGGGAGTGTCCCTTCGAGAACACCTTGGTGGAACGGGTATGCCCGCTTCTCATCAGCGTCTGCTTTTTTCAACTGCGCATCAAGAGCCGTTTCATCTACCCGGATTCCCATCGACGATAATTCAAATGCCGATTCGAGTATTGGATGCCAGACGAGGATATCACCGTTGAGCGACCAGTCATCATAGTCTGCTGCACGGCCATCGTGTTTCATGCCAGAAGCGAGAAGATCTCCGATTTGCGAGATAAAGACAGCGCCATATTCTTTACAGATTGCACTCTCACGCTCTTTCGGTGTCAACGTCGGATACGTGTCCTCCAACTCTTGACTCGTGATGAAATGGATTGCTTCGGGAAGAATCGCTTCAATGCCATACGTTTTTTCCACTGCCGACTCTGTTTCACGGAGTGCCGCATAAATCGACTCGACCGTTGCTTTTAAATACTCCATCGTTCGCTCTTCCCGAGCGATGACTCGTTCCCAGTCCCACTGGTCGACGAAGAGCGAATGTGTCGCATCAAGTTCTTCATCACGGCGAATGGCCCGCATTTGAGTATACAAACCTTCCCCGACACCGAATCCATAACGTCCGAGTGCCTCACGTTTCCATTTCGCAAGCGATTGTACAATCTCGAGCTCATGGCCCGGATACATCGTATCGAACTGAATGATTCGCTCTACTCCGTTTAGATGGTCGTTGACCCCACTTGCCGATTCAACGAATAACGGTGCCTGTACTTGAGTGAGTCCGAGTTCACGTGAGACTTTCTCCTCGAAGAGTGCCTTTACTGCTGCGATTGTCTGCTGTCTTTCCTTCATCGTGCTTGTTGCTGTTGTCATTTTCCGTTTCCTCCAATTGTGGAATATTTGAAAATGAAGCCATGAAAAAAAGCCCTCCATTCCCATCGAACATGGGACGGAAGACTTCGGTTCCGCGGTGCCACCCAAATTAGTAGACGAATCTACTCACTTTTTCGAGACAATCATCTCGTAACTCCGATAACGGGGAGCGGTCCGGCTACGTCTACTGGCAAAGCGTTCGGGTAGCGACTCCAGGAAGTTTTTCGACGAAGGGTTAAGACCGGGCTCACACCACCCCCGGATCGCTTGACTCACTACCTTCGTGTACTCGTCCTTTCGACGTCGTTCACAATTGAATTGAGTTCATTATTATAAATATTCAGATTAATGTCAACGACTTTTTTCAAAAAAAAATTAATCCTCCGTGTAGCGAACGGAGGATTCCCTTGGGAGGGTTATTTAATCGAGCCACTTGTGATCCCCTTGATGATATGTTTTTGCATACCAAAGAAAAAGACCAGAAGCGGAACGATTCCTAGCACTAAACCAGCTAACGCAAGATCCCATTGCTTCGTGTACTGTCCAAAGAAATAGAACGTCGCGAGCGGAATCGTCCGTAATTCGACGTCACGGAGAACAAGCGATGGCAATAAGAAGTCGTTCCAAATCCATAGACTATTCAAGATGACAATCGTCACCGTGATTGGCTTAAGTAATGGGAAGACGATGCGCCAAAATACACCCCATGTCGAACAGCCATCAATGATTGCCGCCTCTTCAATCTCTTCAGGGATCGATTTCATGAATCCGTGATACAGGAACACAGAGATTCCAGAACCAAATCCGAGATACATGACCATCAGTCCCCAGTGACTATTGAGTAACCCGAGAATGCTCGAGACTTTCACGAGTGGAATCATGATGGATTGAAATGGAATGACCATCGCTGCCACGAATAAGAAGAAGATCAAGGTGGAAATCCAGTGCTTCGTTCGAACAAGTTTCCATGCTGCCATCGATGTGAAGATGACGATGATGGCATTCGCACCGACCGTAATGAGAAGTGAGTTTAGAAACACACGCCCATAATTCATCGCTTCCCACGCTTCTGTATAGTTCGACGTCAACCATTCATTCGGTAACGCCGATGTATTCGTAAAGATTTCAGCCATCGATTTGAACGAGTTGGCGACGACGTAATAGAACGGGACCAAATAGAGAAGTCCGAGTAAGATGGCGACAAGTTCAATGACTCCAAGATTCCAAGAATACATTCCTGAGCGCAGTGGACGCTGCGGGGCGCGCTTCGGTGTCTTCTCTAAGCCTCTCTCGACATGTTCCAATTTCTCAGTGGTCATGCTTCCACCTCCCGTTTCTTCGTCACATACACTTGCGTCACCGTAATCGCAGCTACGACCAAGAAGAAGATGACCGCTTTCGCTGACCCGAGACCATAGTTGTTATTGACGAAGGATTCCGTGTAAATATTTAACGCCAACATTTCCGTTGATTTGAACGGTCCGCCGTTCGTGAGTGACAAGTTCGTATCGAACACTTTGAATGACCAGGAAATCGTCAAGAACAAACAAATCGTGATCGATGGCATGATCATTGGCAACGTGATGTGACGTAGCATTTTGAAGCGATTTGCCCCGTCAATCCGCGCCGCCTCCATCAAGTCGGTCGGCACATTTTGTAACGCTGCGATGTAGATGACCATGACATACCCGCCACCTTGCCAGATCGCGACAATGACGATTCCCCAGAATGCTGTTTGCGCATCTCCGAGCCATGGTAATTCAAACAGACTCCAACCCGTCAACGCCCCGATTGAGGCGAAACCTTTCACATAAATGAACTGCCAAATAAACCCGAGGATTAATCCACCAATCAAGTTTGGCATGAAGAATATCGTCCGTAAGAAATTTCGTGTCTTAATATTCATCGTTAATAACAAGGCCAATGAGAATCCGACGATGTTTGTCAGTAAGACCGATACAATCGTGTATTTGGTCGTAATCCAAAATGAAGCTCGGAACTGCTCATCTTCAAGGAATAAACGTTGATAGTTGTCAAATCCGACAAAATTCAATTCTCCTGTCACACCGTTCCAATCCGTGAAGCTATAGTAGATTCCGTTAAAAAACGGGATGAGAACGATAGCGACGAACGCTAGAAAAGCTGGTCCGACAAATGCTATGAAACTCGCTGGCTTCTTCCAATTTCGTCTTCGTTTCATCCGTTTCGAAGTTTCTTTCATGTGTATCGCCTCCACTATCAATGTATCGTGAAGAACCTTTTATGAAAACGGATACATTTGACGGAAAGGGTGGAAAATATTGAACGGAATGAATGAATTTCACGCTCTGATGAGTTATGATAAAATCAATGACAATACGAACGGACTGTACGTCAATTGATTCGTTCCGTCCTTTAAAACGTCAAATCCGAATATTAATTGATATATAAAACACATCGTTCGAAAATGGAGGTACTTTCTCATGACAACAACGAAACCATTATCTGATCTAACGATCGCGCAACAAGCTAAAACATTGCCCATCAAAGAGATCGCAGCAAAAATCGGACTACAAGAAGACGATCTTGACCTTTACGGAAAATACAAAGCCAAACTTTCTTACGATGTCCTTGATCGTGTGAAGACAAAACAAGATGGAAAACTTGTACTCGTCACAGCCATCAATCCGACGCCAGCTGGAGAAGGCAAATCAACGGTTACGGTCGGACTCGGCCAAGCCTTGAACCAGTTGAATAAGCAGGCAATCGTCTGTCTTCGCGAACCGTCACTCGGACCGACGATGGGCTTGAAAGGTGGAGCTGCTGGCGGTGGTTTCAGCCAAGTCCTCCCGATGGAAGACATCAACCTCCATTTCACGGGAGACATGCATGCTATTACGTCAGCCCATAATACAATCAGTGCTATGATCGACAATCATCTTCACCAAGGAAATGACCTTGGCATCGATGTCCGCCGTATCGTCTGGAAGCGCGTCCTTGATTTGAACGACCGTGCTCTCCGCCACGTCACCGTCGGTCTCGGAGGTGCTGCTCACGGCGTACCGCGCGAAGAAGGTTTCGACATTACCGTTGCATCTGAAATTATGGCAATTCTTTGCCTCGCTGACTCCTTAAAGGATCTTGAAGATCGGATTAAAAGAATTGTCGTTGCCTACGACCACCAACAGGAACCAATTACTGCTGAGCAAATCGGTGCGGCCGGAGCGGCAACATTGCTTTTGAAAGAAGCGTTCAAGCCGAACTTAGTCCAGACAATCGAACAAACTCCTGCCCTCGTCCATGGTGGACCGTTTGCGAATATCGCCCACGGCTGTAACTCGCTCATTGCAACAAAAACAGCTTTGAAACTTGGTGAATATGTCGTGACGGAAGCAGGCTTCGGCGCCGACCTCGGAGCTGAAAAGTTCTGTCACATCAAGTCTCGAGTGGGAGAGTTAAATCCAGATGCGGTTGTGCTTGTTGCGACCGTTCGTGCTCTGAAGATGCATGGCGGCGTATCAAAAGATCAACTTCACATCGAGAATGTCGGTGCAGTTGGTAAGGGAATGAAATTGCTCGCGAAACATATCGATACGATGAAAAAGCTAGGTCTCCCAACCGTCGTGGCCTTAAATCGATTCAATTCAGATACTGAAGAAGAGATTGCGACAGTACTTGACTGGTGCAAAGCGCACGATATTCGCGCTTCGTTAAGTGAAGTGTGGGCAAATGGTGGAATGGGCGGCCAACAGCTCGCTGAAGCCGTCATTGATGCGGTTGAATCAAACGAAAGTAAGTTATCGCCACTTTACGAGTTAACCGATTCGATCGAACAAAAAATTAAAACGATTGCCCGGGAAGTATATGGAGCGGCTGATGTCACGTTCACCGCAAAAGCCAAAAAACAAATGCTTGAGATTCAACAGAAAGGCTGGGCAGACTTACCAATCTGTATGGCGAAGACACCGTTTTCTCTATCAGACGATCCTTCCAAGTTCGGTTATCAACAAGGATTCACCATCACGGTCCGCGAATTAAAACCATCAGTAGGAGCAGGTTTCCTCGTTGCTCTCACAGGAAACGTTTTAACGATGCCAGGCTTACCGAAACATCCAGCCGCTCTCAATATGGGCATTGATGAATCTGGAAAAGCAATCGGACTTTTCTAATAGGAGGATGACACATGGTTCTTTCGGAGTTGACGTATCCAGACGGATATCAAACAGAAGTGATGGAAATTCGATCAGAGCAGTCCATTGGAAAAATATTCATCTTTCACGGGATGCTTGAACACCATGAAAGATATATTGAATTCGCTCACTTTCTAACAGAAAATGGATATGATGTATTCATATGTGACTTACGAGGAGCGGGATCAAGCGCCCACGACCAACAGACATACGGGCACCTCGCTCCTGGCGATGGGTTTCAGCAACTCGTCGATGATGCTCAGTACTTGATCAACCGTTATGAGGATGATCGCCCTACGTATGTGTTAGGTCATAGTTTCGGTTCTCTTCTTGTTCGTCGACTCGGTCAAACTATGGGACACGCCTTGGCTGGTGTGATTGTCGTCGCCCCTCCCCCACATCCCGGGGTTGCGGGTGAAGTCGGACATCGTTTGATCGCTACTGCTATGAAACGAAAAGGCGCTACACATCAATCCCGTTTATTTGAACGCCTTTTGTTCGGGCGCTACAATCTTAAATTTTTACCTGCTCGAACGGATAGTGACTGGCTTTCAAGCGTTCCCGAAGAAGTCGACTCGTATTTAGATGATTCGAATTGCGGAGGCCTCCCCTCACTCGGCTTTTTACACGAAGTAACCCGGGCCTCCCTTGATGTCACAACCTCTGCGCGCATTCATGAACATCCGAAGTCTCTCCCGGTGTTGTTTGTCGCTGGGATGGACGACCCTGTCATACATGATGGGGAAGGATTGAACGGGATCATCGAAAAATATCGTAAGGCGGACGTCGAACTTTCCATTGCGACATATGACGATGCCAGACATGAAATTTTGCGTGAAGCGGACCGGGAACAAGTATGGTCGGACATACTGATGTGGATGAAGCAAAACAAAATCCAGTAAATGGTTCAAACTCCTTTTTGAAGGAGTTTTTATTTTTTCCAAATTTCATACAAATAACTTCAATGATTCACCTCTTTTTTAAAAGATAACCTTCTTATCAAAATTTAAGTACGTTATACTTAGACCGCATAGTGAAAATTATCTACATCAATCGATGACCAATCGTTTGGTGAAAGGAGTAAATAGACTTTGAAATCAAACTTTACACGATTGAGTGCAGCTGTTCTTATTTCCACTTCATTATTTAGTGGATTGGCTCCCGCTCCATCATACGCAGCAACATATGAAGGAACCGTCAACACAGAGATTTTAAATGTCCGTTCTGACTCGTCTACGACTTCTTCGATTGTTGGAAAGCTAACTGAAGGAACAACAGTAAACGTTTATTCATCGAATAATGATTGGGCACAAATCGAATTTGAAGGTCAAAAACGATATGTCTCTTCTGAATATTTGACCGTCAATACGTCCATTTCTAAATCTTCAACTTCCACTACTACTGCCCTTTACACTGCTAAGGAAGCGACAAATATGTATTCCTCGATGACGACTTCTTCCTCGGTCGTGAGCGCCATTCCGAAAGGTGCGACCATCACTTACATATCGACGCATGGGGCGACGGGTTCGTGGTACAAAGTTTCTTATAACGGAAAAACAGGTTATGTTGCTCAAAAATATTTTGTTGAGCAGGCATCTGCAAAACAATATGTCGCAGAAATGAACGTCAACTTGAGAGCAGAAATGACGACTTCTTCTGCTATTTTAACGGTAGTTCCTAAAGATGCAGTCGTGGACTATATTTCGACACATGGCGCGACAGGATCTTGGTACAAAGTTTCTTATAACGGGAAAATTGGTTACGTCGCTCAAAAATACTTTTCTGCATACGAGGGTGGTAGTGTGACGCCTCAAGTGAACCCGACACATATGACAACTGATTCAACAAAAGTATATGCATCAATCACAACGACTTCTCGTGTATTGACGACTCTCCCTAAAGGAGCGAAAGTCAGTCTTCAATCCACATATGGCGCGACAAATTCGTGGGGTAAGATTTCTTATAACGGAATCACTGGCTATGTAGCTATGCGCGACCTACAATCGCTGACTGCACCTAAACCGATGTACATTAGCAATCAAACGACACTTTACAACTCTATGTCGTCAAGTAAGAAAGCCATTCGTACGTTAACACCTGGTACAGCGGTGTCTCAACTTTCTACTCATGGCGCGACTGGATCATGGTCTAAAGTGACCTATCAGTCTACGACAGGATATGTCCCGACGCGTGATCTCTCTGAGAAATTCACACAAGTGGTGACACCTTATTACGCTCAACAAGATACGAAGTTATATTCTTCGATGTCTAGTTCAAAAACGGTGCTACAGACTATTCCAAAAGGAGCTAAAGTTGATCAATTTGCGAAATTTGGAGCGACCGGTTCATGGTATCAAGTCCGTTACAACAACACGACTGGTTATGTTGCAGCGCGTGACTTTGCATTAACGCCGCCAACAACGACGCCAACAGAACAATACGGTCCAGAAGCCGAGTACCGGATCTATGTAGAAGGTGGCAGTACGTTAAACGTACGCTCTACCCCTGCCGTCCAGTCAGACAACCTTGCTGGAACGTTGAACACCGGGACGATTGTCAGTGTGAAACCGATCATCGGTTCAGATTGGGGATTATTGACGAACGGTACGTATAGCGGAAACTATATTCACATGGATTACGCAATCCCTGTCACGACAACGCCACCAGGAAGCGGTGTCATCAAGAACGTTTTCTATACGAACTATCCGATGTCTGTTCGCGACATGGCAGAGCGTCAATATAATCAAATCGCCTTGACAGATTTCCATCGCTACGAAAAAGCTTATTTGCCAAGAGCTTGGGTCAGTGTCACTGATAACGTGGGTACAATCGTCAATCAGGATATGACCGTCATCTCAAACGTAGGTGCTGCTTTAAAATCGTCTGCTTCATCAACTTCTATGACAGTGTCAACAGTTCCGAAAGGTGCAACAGTTCAATATGTAGAACGCGCTTCTTCTTCTTGGTATAAAGTCAAATACGGTACAGCCACGGGTTATATCACATTGAGTTCCGTCGTCGGTAAGGCCAACATTTTAAGCCAACCAAGCCTTACATCTCATCCATACGGTCAAATCAACCCAGGCGAAAAAGTAACCATCACTGGACAGACAGGCACTTACTACACTGTTTCTTACAAACGGCCATCGGGGCACAACCTTCGAGTGTTTGACAACATTTGGCGTCGTGCATCAGTCGACGAAGTGTTGACATATGTTGACCCGACTGGCATCGATCCGAATTCACGCTCGTTCTACCAATTCTTAGATTTATCGAAGAGTGCCGGAACGACAGCGACAACACTCAATAAGCTACTCCTGTCGAAAGGTACACTTAGTGGCTTAGGTCAAGCGTTCGTAACTGCCGGTAGTCAGTATAATATCAACGAAGTTTATTTGCTTTCGCATGCACTTCACGAAACGGGTAACGGTACCTCAAAACTAGCGTCTGGTGTACCCGTTGATAAAGATGGAAACGCCTTGATTAACTCAAATGGTGACCGCATTTATCCGGAGCGGCCTGTAGCTGCTACTGTATACAATATGTATGGCATTCAGGCCTTCGACAGCAATCCACTCGGAAGTGGAGCCAAATATGCGTTTGAACAGAAATGGTTCACGCCTGAAGCAGCCGTGATTGGCGGAGCCTACTGGATTGGTTCTAGCTACATTAATCACCCAACTTACAAACAAAACACACTTTATAAGATGCGTTATAACCCTGATTCTCCAGGTACGCATCAATACGCAACGAATATTGCTTGGGCAGATATTCAAACGAGACAGATCTATGACGTCTATCAATCGCTTGATGCCTATACACTCAATTTCGATGTTCCAAAATATCAATAAAAAAATGAGACACGCGCCTATGACTTGGCGTCGTGTCTCATTTTATGTCCATTCGACTGAGTCGATGATAGATTCGATCTCCATCTTTTCATTCGTCACTTGATCGGCGACATACGTCATGAACAAAAGACGTTTTCCGTCCGTCAACGACCATACATCTAGATGCATCCCGTCTTCGATCCCGCTTGCGTAAGCTGTCGTCATGTTACCCGTCTCATCCGTCACGCTCGGCGCCACTTTTACATCGATCGGAAACTCTCCTAAGAACGTATTGAGTTCGCGTAAGACGGCTTCTTTAGGTTCTTGTGAATCTTCAGATTCGTAGATGGAAATTTGAAGCGTTCCTTGCGCATCCTCTTCTGTTGAATAGAAGCTCACGTAGTCTTCTTCTTCATTGTATTCATAATGTTCCGGATACGTCAGGCGGAACCACCCATCAATTTCATACTCTTTCATGCTGTTTTCTCCTTTACTTGCTTAAATGCCAGTCCCGTGACCATTTTTGCTTGTAGTGCGTATTTTAGTCGTTCGGTCACGTAAAGACGTTGGCTATTTACATCTTGGGCAATCATATGT
Source organism: Exiguobacterium sp. s35 (assembly GCF_018617535.1). Lineage (NCBI taxonomy): Bacteria > Bacillati > Bacillota > Bacilli > Caryophanales > Exiguobacterium > Exiguobacterium sp. s35. The sequence goes on along the minus strand of NZ_JACSKI010000003.1, from coordinate 99,394 downwards.
CCGAATAAATTCATTCGAACCGTTTGATTGGATAGGAAATAGAATCGATCCGTACTTAACGGGCGATACTCGTTCGAGTGTTCGAGGTATTCGATTTCAAAGCGTCGAAGTACATTAAGCGCGCAATACCGATCGGTCTTCCCTGTACTTGTATGAAGCTCGACACGGACGAGCTGAACGTCATACGGACAGACATTCATAAAGATTGGACTTACCCGCTCATGGATCAAGAGGATGCCCATATCTGTTTCAATTAGATCGGGTAAGGCTCCCTCATCTTGCGAGATACTCAATACGACGTACGGTCGGTTCGATGGTGCAAGCAATTCCCCTTTGTAAAATCGAAATCGCTGAATCCCTGTCAGAACTCGTGCACGCCAAGCACTCCCTCGTGCTTCCGCTTCCATTCGATACAACCTCTCTCCACTCACGCTTACTCCCCCTTCACTTGTTTGAGCGCATCGACGAATGTCTCCCATTCTAGGTTGTCACAAACAACCTTATTTTCCAATCCCCATTCTTCATCGATTGTCAAACGTACTTCGTTCGATTCAGGGTGTCGTATTATTCGAAGATCTCCAATTTGAATCGTATCAGGTGAAATGGAAAATGTACGACTCGGCAATCCGATCCACTTAACCCGATTCGAGCGTAATACGACATACCATTCTTCATCGCGGTGAATGGAAAACGTCCAGTTTCGGAGAGACACTGTCGTGTCTGTTTGTTTGGACTGCTTCAACATTCGAAATCCTTCGCCCATCAGTCGTAAATATGATTTTCGTTCACTCATATTTGATTTCTCCCCTTTTTTCTATTATCTTCGTTGTGGATAGGATTCTGCAACCTAAAAAGTTTTTTAAAAAAGGGTTTGCAAATAGAATCTGATATGCTATTATATCAAAGTAACGTTAAGACGTTTCGCGGGTGTAGTTTAATGGTAAAACCTCAGCCTTCCAAGCTGATGACGAGGGTTCGATTCCCTTCACCCGCTCCATATTCTTTTCTTCATGCGGGTGTAGTTTAATGGTAAAACCTCAGCCTTCCAAGCTGATGACGAGAGTTCGATTCTCTTCACCCGCTCCAATATCGACATATACGCGAGAGCCTCTCGCACACATACAATGCACGGTTGAGACCTTGCAAAAGCAGAAAGTCATCTGACTTTCTGCTTTTTTGTTGTTCCTTCGATTGTTTTGGGGAAAAGAGTGAATGAACCTAATCAGATGAGGAGGAACTCTTTTGATTCAAGCGAAACTGCAATCATTCACGATTTACGAAAGTGCATTAATGCGAACCACATCGACCTTGATTGATACACCAGACGCCATTCTCTTGATTGACCCGACGTGGCTTCCTGAAGAGATCGCCACGATTCGTCGGGATATCGAGCTAAACCGTAATGATCGTCCACTTTACGTCATCTTCACTCACCATCATTTTGATCACATTATCGGGGCTTACGGCTTTAAAGATGCGACGACGATTGCCTCACAGGCGTTTGTTGATGCCGATTCATCTGATCAGTTAGATGAGATTCGAGAGTTCTATGAGCAGCACTATATCGATCGCCCGATTCAAAAACCCGAAATTGATATCGTGGTTCAACCGAACCAGACACTTCTACTCGGTGCTGTTCCTGTTACATTTATTTCGACACCCGGTCATGATGCGACACACTTGTCCATTCTGATTGAATCGATGAATCTACTTGTTTGTGGAGATTACGGTTCGAATATCGAGCCACCCTTTATCGAGCATGACCCGAGCGCTTATCTCGAGACACTCCAAACGTTACAAACTCTCATTTATGAACATGAAATTCAATGGTTCGTGCCGGGACATGGTGACCTGTGCGACAATCGTAGTAAGATGATTGAACGATTGAGCGCAGGTGAAGAATACATTTTGGCACTTCCCGAAAACCGTCATTGGTCTCCTATGTGGCCAGAGCATTCCTTTTTCGACCGTGTTCATGAACGCAATCGAAAAATGGTGGAACAAAAAGAGACCGATCGCCGGTCCCGTCAACAAGATTACTAAAAAAATCGCAACGTCTCCCCAAGACGTTGCGATTTCCCCCTATGTAGACCTATTTCTTTGTGACGCGTTCTGAGCGGACCGTGAACATACGGTCAACCCCATAGATCGTTACTCCCGTCAGAGCGAGTAACCCAATCATTGCAGAAGAAAACATGACCATCCCCCCATTGTTCACAGTTTCGTCATAATCACCCCGTGCTTTCATTATAGAAGAGCATTTCAAAAAAAGAAAGCGTTTTCTTCAAACTTTCTTCACATATGTTAAATTCAGCATCTTGTGTTTTTTGAAACAACTTGTCTCTTCCATTTGGACAGACACGTGTAAAGATGTGTAGCTTTTGTGGAATGTGGGAATACATGATGTAAGGATAAAAAAGAGACAGAAGCTGCTCGTCGAGGAGGAAGAGGTATGATTAAGTACGGTACATTGGTGCGAATCGAGGGAAAATATGCCGTATTGAGATGGAATAACGGCTCAAGTTTCATCCCTAGACGATTCCTACCTTCCGAAGCACGTGTTGGTGATACAATCATTCGAGACAATCATCATTATTATCTTGAAGAAGATATGACCCCGAACTTTGATGCGTTGATCAAACAACACTATAAAAGCTGAACGATTTGCCCTACCAAACAGGGCAAATCGTTCAGCTTTTTTGACACATTAATCTAATGCCTTTTCGATTTGTTGCTGAATCCACGTTTCATCGACGGGACCGGTCTGCTTCGCCACAATGATCCCCTGTTCATCTAACACATACGTCGTCGGTAACGCGACGACGCGATATTGTTGCTCCACGACTGCCTCTTCATCTAACAAAATTGGAAAATCAACCGGGTACTCCTTTAAAAAAGCCTCGACATCAGCTTTTCCACGTCGTTCATTTTTCGTGACGTTCACCCCAAGGACAGGGATCCCTGTCGCTTTTTCAAATGACACAAGTTCAGGAAACTCGTCTCGACAAGGCGGGCACCATGAAGCCCAAAAATTAATGACTACCGGCGTTCCTTGGAACTGTGAAAGGGTGAGACCCTCACCACCCAACGTATTCAAGGCGAAGTCCGGAGCTTGCTGCCCCACTTCGAGTCCTCCTAAGGCTGATTCATTTTGGACGATAGGAACCGCTTCTTCTTGCTTTTGCGACATCATATATTCTTCGTATCCTTTATAGGCGAGCCCAGCAATCAATAGAAGGATGAGCGTTCCGATTACGATTCTTTGTAAGCGCATCATTTACCCCTTGTTTGTTTTACTTAAGATTTCTACACTTAACTTATCACAAACCGTAAAGGAGCGTATGTATCGTGCAACTTCAAAACGAAAAAATTCAGATTACATTAAAAGCACAGGGTGCGGAAATGACCAGTTGGAAAGTATCCGACAAGGAATATTTATGGCAAGGTGACCCGACATATTGGGGACGACAAGCCCCAATCCTTTTCCCAATTGTCGGACGCTTATTAGATGACCAGTATATATATGAAGGCAATACGTATACGATGAGTCAACACGGCTTTGCTCGTGACGCAATTTTCGACATTGAATCATCGACCACTTCTTCCGTCCGTTTCACCTTAAAAGATACGCCAGAATCACGTCAACATTATCCCTTCCCGTTCGTGCTGAACGTATCGTATCAACTCGTAGGCGAAGAAGTGATTGTCACATATCGTGTCCATAATCCAGGTGAAACCGTTTTACCATTCAGTATCGGTGGGCACCCCGCTTTTAACATCCCTTTCATGGGTGGCGCGTTCGAGGACTATACACTCGACTTCGGAGAGGTGCGTACACTTGACCGCTATTTATTAGAGGGTCCTTACCTGACAGGAGCCTATCAACCATTAGGTGAACGCCAATATATTCCGCTCACCCGATCGCTATTTGACGACGATGCATTGATTTTCGAAAATGTCGAGTACGCTGCACTACGTCATCAGCCTTCAGGCACGGCGATTGTGATGGAGAGCCCCTCGTTTACTCATTTTGGAATTTGGTCTCCACCCCAAAAAGACGCTCCATTCGTTTGCCTTGAGCCGTGGTTCGGACACGCAGATTATAAAGGGCATCGGAAAGATTTTATGCACAAAGAAGGAATTCAACTCCTTTCCCCAAACGAGACGTTCGAAGCGAGCTATACTCTATATATCGAACACTAAAAAACAATCCGACGATCATCGTCGGATTGTTTTTGTTCGTTAGAAACGATCTTCTTGTTCTGCCTCATATTCTGATGGCGGTTTTTTCATAATGATTGCCAAGACGATATAAATAAGAAGCCCTGGACCACCTAAGAGTGCCATCGCCACAAATAGAACACGCATGATCGTGACGTCCACTCCTAAATAGTTGCCGAGCCCTGAACAGACTCCGGCAATCATTTTATTATTTTCATCTTTATACAACTTGCGTTCCATGTCATCTTCTCCTCAACTCATTATGATCGTTGTGGTCGGCGTAACGTCGTTCTTCCGCCGTTCGCGACTTCTCCACGGCCTTCAAAATCAAGCGCTTCATTAATCGGCGTACTACCCGACTTGATTTCGATTCGGCGACCGTATAACCCACGGTTATCAAGAGATGCAGAGATGACAGTCGCGACATCCGTCTCAGAAATCGTCGCACCATCCGCATCGTTCAAATCTTCAGATGCTTCGATGGAGCCTTTACTCGGTTCATCGACAATGGTCACTGGGCAAATGATCGTATAGTTCAAACCGCTATGTTCGATATATTCGTCGGCGGCATTGTTGGCTGACAGAAAATTAAAGAGTTCCTTCGGTGCGGCATTCGGTTGATCCGCTCCATATGCACTGAGCAAGACGACATGACGGACACGTTCTTTTTTAGCAGCGTCGATCGCGTTCATCGCGACGTTTCGGTCGAGCAGTTCGATTTCAGTACTTGATCCGTCTGCACCGGCAGTCGCCGCAATGATGACTGCATCTTGTCCACTTGTCGCCTCATGAACTTTTTTCTCGAGTTCTTTCTCGACATCAACCGTCAATACATGCGCACCCATTTTTTCGTACTCTGCTTGTAGTTCAGGATAACGAATTAAAGCGGTCACTTGATGGGTCTTCGCTAAACTTTTCAATACACGTTTCCCGATCTTTCCTGTTGCTCCAATGACTAATACTTTCATTCAAATTTCCCTCCTCAAAAGAGTAGTTCATTTGTTTAAAATTCCTCTTTCAAGTCAGAATCAAACCCTTTTCTTAAAATTATCTCACCGTGCCCCACATCGACAAATCAAGAGCCTCCCGAATGGATTGCACACTTTCTTCTAACGGTTCGTAGTAGTACACATTGTTAATATAGGCATCTTGTCCCTCGACTTGCATCTTATTCACGTCCGGGTTAGAAATCATCGTGAGCCCGACAGAGGCCATTTGTAAGATGTTCATCTCAAGACCCATTTCTTCTTTCATGAAACGATACGTTGCCGGAATTTTCGTCCATCCCGTTGGACTAGCCAACTTCTCCGCAACAGCCGTCATGACTTCGGTTTGACGATTCGAACGGGCACCGTCCGTATCCGTCTTACGGTGTCGCGCATAGGCAAGCGCCATGTCTCCATCCATCGCGTAAGAAACACCTTCCGTGTACTCATACGTTTGGTTGAACCCTTTCTCACTAAACGAATGCGTTGCCGTCACATTGACACCACCAATCAAATCAATCAACTCCATAAACGACTCGAACGTAATCACGACTTGTCCATCGACCGACGCATCGGTCAACCCTTCCACGGCACCGACCGTACAGTCTGCCCCTCCATAAGCGAAGGCATGGGTGATTTTATCACCCTCGCGGTCTGGCTCACACGGAATCGCCGTGTACGTATCGCGCGGAATCGACACGTTTTGCACCGTGCGCGAGCGAGGGACAAACTCCATCAATTGTAGAGAGTCTGTACGAGAACCTGATAATGATTCTCCAACCCTTGCGTCACTCCCCATGATGAGGAACGTGAACGGCGAGGTCGCCACATACCCCGCGACAAGCAACATAAAAATGAGAAAAAGGGCAACTTTTCCTTTCCACTTACGCTTTCGTTTACTTGTTGGTTTTGGCGATTGGTCGACTTCTCGTCTTGCCGGCTTTGACGGTTTCGGTTGTTGCGTCGCATGATTTGACTTCGGTCGAGAGGTCTTGCGTTTCGGTTTTGAGAATGACGGCATTCGAAGCATCCGTTTTCTCCGTTTTTTTGACGTTCCTTGAGTTGGTTTCGAGGTCTCTGGCGATCTCTCGTTTAAGAAAGGATGCTCTGCCCCTTCATCCGGCTCTTCCAGTCGTGATGCTTCATTTATATCTGTTCGCTCGTTTGACGATTGCTCATCATTCAAGCGAGACGCTTCAAGCTCTTGTTGTTCGAGTTCGCGCTTTCTACGTTCTACACGCGATAAACGTTGATCATCTTTCATATTTTCAATCCTCAACTTTTCAATTTTTCTCTATTATCCCGAACCCACATTGATCTGACAACGTTTCTACTGAAAATCCGTCTTAAGCATGAGACCGTATGATTGTTTCAGATGAAATCCGGGAAAGGAATAATAATTGGTGTCTGCCCAAATCAAGGAAGCATGCAATAAGTATGAATGAAAGGAGGAGAGCTGATGCGCATCGGAAAATTACGCATGTTGTTGGAGCAGTATGGTGAGGCGACGCTACGTGATTTATTGGTCGAAATGTACCGTCATACTCCTAAAGATGTGATTGACGATCAAGACTTTGATTTTATGATCAGCCAGTTCACGCGTTATAAAGAAAAAAAGCATTCAGAAGAGCGTCATTCGCTCTCGCAAACGATTACGTTAGCTGAACGCTTTGTCGATTCGGCATATGAACATCTATATATCCGGCCCAATCAAGTTATGTCAGATCGTGATCAGAAAAATTGGTATATCCACGCCAAAAAAATCATTCGTGATTTAGCCCACTATGCCGAAGAATACACAGAAGCGCGTACGATGTATGAAGAAATGTTTTATCTTCTGTCGACGTCGGCTGGAGAAGAACCACTTTTTTCAACGAGCGACCCGTTTCGTCTTTTAAAAATCTCACAAGTCACCATGCTTCAAAAACTCATCCACTACTATCAACTAGACGCACCGATTGATACCGTCTGGATTGACCGCGCCCTATACACTGCCCTTCACGTGCCAAAAGATGTTGATTCTACGCGAATCGACTTGCTGTCTACCTTGCCGATTGAACACAGTCAAACCAACACGAGAAAAATTCTTCACGCACGCATCTTCAAACTTTGCGAGCGCATGTTAGAGAAATCCCAGACAGAAGATACCGCACTCGAAAACTATCAAGCCCTTAAAATGTTAGAACTTCGCCTCCTTGTCGCAGAAGGGAATTTACAAGAAGCTGAACAGAAACTGTTTTCGGAGTATATCCCGTTCTTTTCACATCGTTCCGAACCATTTCGTGTCTATGTTGATTTCTTGGAAAGTCATGGACATACGGATGAGACAAAGCGATTAAAACGATTAGCAAAAGAAAAACGAATTCGATTTTAGACAAAAAAAAGGGAGTCAATCGATGACATCGGTTGACTCCAATACATGATATGAACGAGGGGTGTTCATTTGAAAAGGAGGACAGAAAGTTGGTGCAGAACTTTCTTCCTACACATATAAGTATAAAGTAACGATTGTAACCGTTACCAAACGACTTATTGCATTTTTGTGAACGTTTTCACGTTATTCGATCGTATTCATAATTCCTAAACCGACGACTGATAATAATACGATTAATACGAAGACATACACCATCTCATTGGGTGATTGAAATCCTTCGTGAATCTCTACCTCTTCTTCGACAATGATGTTCTCATGAATAACTACTGGTTCTGTTTCGGCCATAACCGTCGTGGGCGCACCGATCATGAACAACATAGATACGAGAATCAGTTGATAAATATATTTCATCATAAACTCCTAATTGATTGGTTTCATTGTGATTAAGTATATCATGTCTTCGACGCACGTCACGTCTGACATTTGACGAAACTCACAGATCCATCAGCGTAACTAATCAGTTTTTCTGAATCGCATGCTTACAATCTATTTTATTTCATGTTTTTATAAAAGTTGTTGATTATTTTCATCAATCAGGTTTCATGAGAATGCCATACAACTTTAAGTAAGATAGCGCTTACAATTTAAATGTACTTATTATCTCATTCAGAAAGAAGGATTCTCCTTGAAACGAGCGCTACGCTTTGTAGAATGTAGGCAATTAGCTATGCAGGAACGCATCTCCATTCAGTCGTTATACCCCTTATCAAAGACACCCCCGCTCCTTTCCTTACCTCCTCATCAGCACGTGTACATCGCTTTAAACAAAAATAATCCGTTAGCTGCTTTCGTGGCGAATGACGAGCATTTAGAAGCGTTTCAAATCATTCAACTCTCAAAGGCGACATATCACGATCGTCATGTGTTTAGAGGATTACTCGATCGGATCATGTACGAACGAAGTCGAGAAACCACATATCCGATTACGTACTATCTTCACGAAGAGGACTTCCATAATCAAGATAAGCTTCGAATATATGAGGCATCTGGGTTTCAAGTGTTCCATCAGACAAATACGTATCACCTGCCATTCATTCCGTGCGAGAAAGCATCGCATACGTATTGGACACTCAAATTGCTGGATTATTCAAGAAGAACGGATTGGCTTACATTTCGTAATGCACACTGTCATGTCTTACCTGGAGCCATTCCGATGACAGATGAACAATTTGCGCAAGAAATCCGTCATCAAACATTGTTTTACACGATAAGCTGGTGTCACCGACCAATTGGAATCATGAAAGTTCGATTACATATGTATCACGTTTGCGTCCAAGAAATTCAGTTGGATTGTGACGAGTCGCTGATACGAGAAGCTCTTTCCTTCCTGCAACAAAAGTTTTTCGATACGTTCAGATATATCGACGAGGCTCATATTTCTACGACTAATCTGCAATCTGACTTGAATTTTGCACTTCGAAAGCAAGGGGCTCAAGTATCGTCCGGTGGTACGTGTACACTTACGCAACAAGTACTACCAACCCCACTCTACTCATAAATGAAAAAGACGTCGATTGCATCAACTCATTCTCGCAGGAAAAAGTTGTTCATTCGACGTCTTTTATTCTGCAGCAGTTGTCGATTCCATCGCCAAAGGCGGCATTTCCTTAAACAGTTCTGTCCGCAGTCCCGTGTCTCTCAAATCGAGCGATTCAATCCGATCAAATTTGATTTGACGATCGACGACATTGAACCAATACGTGATGTTCGGCTCATCCTTGAAACGAATCGCATAATTCGATCCATTCAAATGAAAATCGACCTCAGTAGACAGCAACTCCGTCGGACCAATCTGTTTATGGGTGGTTAACCGTTCGAGCACAACTTGCTCTTCATTGATGCGATAATCGACAAACGTCGCAAGCGAGAGTCCAAACACAAATGATACTAGGGCGAACGTGCCCACCAATCCCATCGTGATTTTTCCGTTCATTTCGCTGTCCCTCCCTCTCTTATTATATCGGATGTGGTTGAAACGTTGTGAAGTGACATTTTGTTCAACTTTAGGCAAACTGAAGGTTGAGGAGGAATGTTCATGCAAATCGATCATACTGGAATCGCCGTCCGCGATTTAGACGAAGCGATCACATTTTATACAACGGTGCTTGGCGGAAAACTGATTGACCGTTACACAAATACGGCCATCGGGGTTGAAACCGAGCTGGCCGTCATTCATATCGGGGAGGATGTCATTGAATTATTACGACCGACGAGTAACACGAGTCCAATCGCTCGTTTCATGAAAGCTCGAGGGAAAGGCGTCCATCACATTGCATACCGTGTCGACGATTTAGACCAAGCCATTGCCGCTCACAAACAGAATGGCATTACATTTTTAGAAGATACCTTGCGTACTACCGCAAAAGGTCGACGATTGATTTATATGGATCCACGTCATTCAGGTGGTGTCATCACTGAGCTCTGTGATTATCCTATGCAAAAGCAGTGAGAGAGGTCCCCTTACTGCTTCAACAAAGTTTCTTCTATGATTTGACGGTTCTTCTCTTTTAATCGCTCGTTATGAGAAGACACCATCGCTGTAGCGGTCGCGTTCGGGTCAATATACGTTTTGGCCCGATTCACCGCGTTCGCCGCATCTTGGAATGCCCCCGCAATCAAATGGACCTTCCCTTCATGCGTCAGAATATCACCAGCAGCATATAAGCCAGGAACGGATGACTCGCTACCTGCATTTCCTTTCACGTAAAATCCATTAACCATCTCTACGTTTAATTCACTGTTTCGAAGAAGTTCTGCATCTTGTTCGTACCCATGATTGATCACGACCTCATCGATATCGACCACACTTGTTTCTCCCGTGTCGATCTGCGTTAACAGCACTTGCTGAATCGATTGTCCATCGTGAGAAATCAAGTCCGTGACTTTCGACTGCGGACAACAATCGACTCGGCTTTGTTTAATTTTTTCGACTTGTGCCTCATGGCCTCCGAGCTCTTCTTTTCGGTAAACCAATAGAACGTTCTCTGCAATCGGTTCGAGTGCATTGGCCCAATCGACAGCGCTATTTCCGCCACCCGAAATCAAGATCCGCTTCCCTTTGAACCGTTCAAGTGATTTGACCGTATAGTGAAGGTTTGACAATTCAAAGCGTTCGGCCCCACTCACTTCGATTTTGTGAGGTTTCAAAATACCGCTCCCGGTCGCGACGATGACGGTTTTGGATACGTGATGACCATTCGACGTGTCGATACCAAATAATCCATCCTGACGTTTTAAAATCGACTCCACTTTCTCCCCTAGGATGACCGTCGGCGAAAAAGTGAGACCTTGTTGTACGAGTTGATCAATCAGGTTTGCTCCTGTCGTCGGAAGGAGTCCGCCCACATCCCACACCATTTTTTCTGGATAAACGTGAAGTTTTCCACCCAGGTGAGGCTGAAATTCGATTATTTTCGTTTTCATGCCTCGCAACCCGCTATAAAAAGCAGCATATAACCCTGCCGGACCTCCACCGATAATCGTCACGTCGAATTGTTCCTCACCCATCGTCGTATCCTTCCCTTCTATGTACGTGATGTCTACATTTTAAAAATGATAATCATTCTCATTAGATGATAACCTGTTTCTTCGCCTTTGACAAACTTTTTCCCAACACCATCCTCCCTTGGTTTTTCTTCATCGAAGGTCGGGTAAGGAAAGATGAATCAAAAGGAAGGATGTGTGCTATGGAGTGGATGGATCTTTTACTGATCATCGTGTCCGGTTTTTGGCTTGTGGAGACTTGGAAATTTCGTAATCGTAAAGAGGCAACGGATGGTTCTGTCGAGCGGAAAAGCTTTTATTTCGTAGCGACGACGATGATCGTCATTTTCACTTTGTCGATCATTTATTCAATCTTTGTCGAGACGCGCCCATCAATCACTCAACGATTGCTTGCCCTTTCGTTTTACATAGCGGGTGTGTCGTTACGGTACTGGGGGATTTTTCATCTCCGTCATCAATTTACTCGACACGTCGTCGTTCGTCCGCAAGATGAGCTCGTCAGCTCCGGGCCTTATCGTTTCTTACGCCATCCTTTATACACAGGATTATTATTGATTACGTTAGGCTTCTCCTTGTATTTTCTTCATTGGGCAGTCGCTTTGATTGGCACCGTTCTTACGTCTCTTGCGTTACTATATCGGATTCGGATCGAGGAAGGGATGCTGACCCGCCACTTCGGTCAATCGTATGTATCATGGGCAAAGTCTCGCAAACGATTATTTCCGTTTATCTATTAAAAAAGGAGTCCGGGGATCCCGGACTCCTTGCTGTTTTATACAGAGTAACGACTAAGTAATCGGACGACAACAATCCCCGCGATAAATGCGATGATACTAAGTGCCCACATGAGACCAGTGGCCGGCACTCCCGGAAATACGACGGCGAGTGAACCAACTACCAATCCGATAATGATCGAAAACGTCATTCCTGGGAAATTTGATAGCAAATAGCGAATTACCTTACTGCTGACAATAAAGCCGACCGCCACTCCTGCCCCGACGATTCCAATAATGAGCAAATTGAAATTTGAGATGGCGCTGATAACCGTCGGATAAACCCCAATCAGCAATAACACGAATGATCCGCTGATTCCCGGGAGTAGCATCGCCATACTTCCTAACCATCCAGAAAAGAACAAGAGAAGCGCCGTCCCAAAGGTCACATCCGTGATGATGGATGAATCGACCGGATTAAGAAACGCCATACTCGCCACGAGAATCGTTGCTACAATCATCGCGATGACATGGATTGGTCGAATCGATGCGCGCGATTTAAACTCTACAAAGAGTAAAGGAATGATTCCTAAAATCAATCCGATAAAGAAAAACTGTGTCGGCGCATAATACTCAAGTAACAAGTACTCGATTATTCGACTTAAGGCGATGATGGCTGTGCCCATCCCGATTGCTAGTGGAATTAAAAAACCAATATACTTTTTCCAATATCGGCTGAATACACCGCTAATTGCTTCAATCAATTGATCATAGATGCCTAAAATAACTGCGATGGTACCGCCACTTACACCAGGAATCAAGTCACTCGTCCCCATGGCCATCCCTCGCCAAATATTCTTCCACTCCATAACGTATCTCCTTTGCATATATCTTTCCTCAAGCACTTAGTATAGTCGAGAAAGGACGTTTGTGCATCCGCTTTTAGACTGAGAAAGGAGTCAAAGATGTCTCTTTTTTCATATAGTCAAATCGAGCTCCTGAAATATTGATTTCTTTTTCTTTTTGAAATCCGAGTCGCGTATACAAGCGATGGGCTGCTGGATTCGCTTGGTCTACGTTCAAGGTGACCGCTGGGATACCACGCTCTGTCGCGACGGTACAGATATGTTCGATTAACTTCGTCCCGATGCCACGGCCACCATATGCCTCTAATACAGCGAGCGAGTCGATGTATTGGACGAATCCTTCTGTCTCAACATCTAATTCTTCTTTACTCCCATGTGCCGTCAACCATTCCCGAATCGGTCGATCCAATTCTTCCGCCTCGTCTCCTCGATACGAAATGATCATTCCTGCTACTTCCCCTTCAATCTCGGCCACCCATATGTTTTCGTGGCTTAATCGATTTTTCGGCTTTTCCACCCACATCGCCAATCGTTCCAACACTTCATCCGTATTTGTTGACCCCGTCAACGTATATGCGATTTCATGTATGGCCTGATACATGAGTGGCGCGATTTTTGTACAATCCTGCTTCGTTGCTTGTCGAATATTCATCATTGATCCCTCCATCACCTACTCTAGCATAGGACAACACATCGATTGTTTGTTTACGCCCGTTTTGTGGCATCATATAGAGAGAAAGGGGCGAAATGAAATGAAAGCAATCATTACTGGAATGAATGGTACGGTAGCACCGGTTGTTGCCGAAACGTTACAACGTCATGGCATTGAGGGGATTGCGTGGAATCGTGAGCAAGTGTCCACGACGGATGAACAGGAGATGCGACAATTTATCGAAAGCATCCGACCGGACTATTTTTTACATATCGGCATGGGGCCGGTTGAATGGGCCGAGACACTCGCTCGTTTATGTGGGGAAATGAAAATTCCGTTCTTGTTTACGAGTACAGTGTCGATTTTTTCAGATGACGTGACTGGACCCATCTCACCGGACACGGCACCGGATGCTGAAGATGACTACGGAAAGTATAAACGTGACTGCGAAAGAGCCATCGTTCGCGTCAACCCGGGAGCTCAGATTGTTCGTCTTGGATGGCAGATTGGGGATGAAGCCGGATCGAACAATATGATGGACTATTTTACGAACGAGATGAAACAACGAGGTGTCATTCAAGCGAGTGAGCATTGGTATCCATCTTGCTCGTTTTTACCAGATACGGCGGAAGCTTTATTCGAGATTTTGACAAAACGCGGACCTGGTATTTATCAGCTAAACGGAAATGCGAACTATTCCTTATACGACATTGCGGTCGGACTAAAAGAGCTTCATGACGCCGATTGGCAGATTGAATGCACGGATGAACCAAAACGGGATAATCGGATGATTGATCCGTCCGTCCCAATCCGTCCGATTTCAAAACGTCTTAATCTACAAGCGAAATGAACCGCATTCCATACAAAACGCCTACTCAATCAAGAGTAGGCGTTTTCTTATGAGACTCATTTCACATCAGTCAATCGCAGTTTACTTTTTGGCAGACTCGGCATATCGACAAAGCTATAGCTCAAGTCTTGAGGAGGGACGGTATACGAGAACTCTTTGGTAAACAACTCAATCACTTGCTCGAGAATCGCAATCGTCACATGTTCCCCTGCGCAACGATGTCCAAAGTCCACATTCCCACCTCCTTGTGGGATGAAATTGAACGGACTCTCCTTCCAGTCCATAAATCGAGAAGGTTCAAACTGATCAGGTGCTGCCCAAATTGAGGAGTCGTGATTCGTTCCATAGAGGTCAAGGAGCGTCAGTGTCCCTTCCGTAAACGTATACCCGTCCCATTCAAAATCGGTTTTGACTCGAGCTGCCGCTACGGGGAAGAATGGATAATAACGTCTCACTTCTTGGACAAATGCTGTTTTCGTGACCTGTCCTTGCTTCACTTGTTCTGCTTCTTCAGGGAATTGATGCAATGCTAGGACCGTGAACAGAACATAAACCGAGATCGCGACAGTCGGGCGTAGAATATTTAACACTTCGACAGCCACCACTTCTTCAGGCAACAACTCACCTGATTCATCTCGATGCCATGAGAATTCATAAAGCGCCGTCTGTTCATTCGGCAATAATTGATTCGACCGTACTTCCTTCACCATCTGTCGAATCCAAGCTTCAGCCGAACTTCTTGCCTTCCGACCTTGCAAATACGTTGGACCAAGAGACGTACCTGATTCAAATAGCAATCTCATTTCATCGGTCCGCTTCTCTACTTCTTCTCGTGCAAGCGGGACTCCCGCCCATTCACATACGGCCTTCATCAACACCTGTTGGGCCACATCATATAAAACAAGTTCTTCCGTCTGTTTGATTCGTCTCCACTCGCGACCCGTCAGCCGGAGCAGACGATCGATGTTTTCTTTCGTCATCAATGACATGAACATACGTTTCCGGTGCGTATGCGCCGTCCCATCTAATGTTTGCACTCCATCTTCTCCGAATAGTGTTTTGAGAAGACGCTTCGGTGCAGCATCCTGACGTGTAAATTTGTCCGCCTCATAAAACAACGAAGCGGCGTCCTCTCCTCCAAGACAAATCACGCGTTCCCCAAGCAAACGAGTCTCAAAAAGATCTGACTGAAAACTTTTACGTCGATTGGCGACGAATAAATAACCTTCCCGTAAAAAATCGACACTGTGGTCGAGCCCTTCTTGCTTCGGAATGACTTTCCCCATCCAACTCACCCTTTCTCTTTTTTTCGAACTACAAAGGATGTTCCCGTGTTATTGGCGAACAAACCTAATATCGAAAGGAGCGAGTGACATGTTACCGTTCTTACTGACATTACGCCGGATTGTACGTGGAATTTGGCGCGGTCTACGGGACCCTGAGTTCCAAGTCTTATTCAGCCTTGCCTTTCTCACCATCCTATCTGGAACACTTTTTTATGCTCAATTTGAGGCGATGCGATGGCTCGACGCGCTCTACTTCAGTGTCATCACATTAACGACCATCGGCTATGGCGATTTTGCCCCTCAGACCGATATCGGGAAAATTTTCACGATTGGCTATGTGATCACGGGTGTCGGCATTGTGGTCGGATTCGTTACTAAAGTGTTCGACCACCTTCAAAAGGCACGGCTAGATGAACTAGAAGCAAAACAAAAGACGCCACCCTCTGATTCATGAGGATGGCGTCAATCCGTTTAGGACACTTTTCGATTTTCAATCTCAAGTTGTTGATTGAATCGCTTCGTCTCTGCAATGACAACGCCCGACAAGAACAAGAGACCAATCAAGTTCGGGATGGCCATTAAACCGTTGAAGACGTCGGATAACGCCCATACTAAGTTCAAGTTGGTCGTCATGGCACCTAGTCCAGCGACAAGCACGAAGGCAATTCGATATGGCAGAATCGACTTTTGCCCAAACAAGTAATGGATGGAACGTTCTCCATAATACGACCAACCGAGAACGGTCGAATAGGCGAATAAAACAAGTCCGATTGTCACAATGTAACCACCCGCCGGACCGAGGAATAATTCAAATGTGGCCGAAGTCAATTCAACCCCTTCTAACCCGGTCCCGATTTGGCCACCCATGACGAGTGTCAAACCGGTCACCGAACAGACGACAAGCGTGTCTAAGAAGACTTGCGTCATCGAGACGAGTGCTTGACGACCCGGCATATCCGTCTTCGCAGCAGCCGCTGCAATCGGAGCAGAACCGAGACCTGCCTCGTTCGAGAAGACACCACGCGCGACACCATATCGAATGGCCGCTCCGATGGCTCCCCCACCGATGGCTTCCGCACTGAACGTACTGCTAAAGATGAGTGCGAACGCATCTGGAATAAGCGTGTAATTCATGATCATGATCAAGAGACCGCTACCTAAGTAGAAGGCAATCATGACCGGGACGAAGTAGCTGACTACTTTCCCGATAGAACGTACGCCCCCAAGGATGACCGCGCCTGTAAAAATCATGATGAGAATTCCTGATATGTAGAGTGGTACATCGAATGTCGTTTTGAGCGCGAGCGCGACAGAGTTCGTCTGAACCCCGTTCCCAATCCCAAACGCCGCAATCGAGGCGAATGCAGCAAACGCCACCGCTAACCAACGTTGATTCAATCCTCGTTCTAGATAGTACATCGGTCCACCAGCCATTTGACCGCGCTCATCGGTCACCCGATATTTAACAGCCAGAACAGCTTCCGCATATTTCGTTGCCATCCCAAAGAATCCCGATACCCACATCCAGACGATGGCCCCCGGTCCTCCTAATACAACCGCTGTCGACACCCCGACGATATTCCCCGTACCGACGGTCGCCGCCAGAGCTGTCATGAGCGCCTGGAAGTGACTGATATCCCCTTTTGAGGATTGATCCTGATTTTTCGAAAATGCCAATTTCAACGCATACGGTAATTTGGTAATTTGAATACCACCTAGACGCACCGTCAAGTAAATGCCTGTCCCCACAAGCAAAATTAAAAGCGGTGGTCCCCATACAAAATTGGATGCCGTACTCACCCATTCACTAAATGATTGCCCCATACAAAGTATCCCCTTTCCCCGAAAATAGTGTACACCTCTATTTTTTCAGAATACTTAGAACAATGCAAAAGTATTGTGCTAAAACAACTCCGGATCTTTTCATCTGTATACAAACAGCGAGACGAACTTAATCGTCTCGCTGTGATTCAGGCTTCTCTCGTTGTAAGGGCGCTTTCCAATCAAATGTATCCGGGACGTAATCGAGCCCGCCCGGATGAAACGGTTGACAACGGATGAGCCGGCGAGCGGTTAAATAACTGCCTTTGACGGCTCCATGTTTCTCAATCGCTTCGATTCCGTAGTGTGAACAACTCGGATAAAACCGGCATGTCGGCGGCTTTAATGGTGAAATAAAACGTTGATAACCTTGAATCCCTTTTACTAATACACGTTTCACGCGATTTCGCCTCACTCTGTTGAATTAGTGCCATCATAGCGCGATTTGAAACGTTTGTCATGTTCACCGCTCCATATGTTAAATCGTTTTCCATCTCTTAACAAATGAGCAAGATGGGCGATATTCGACAGCAGGTTTGTTATGATAGTCAACATAACTATTGACCGAATCGAATAGAAGAGGTGACGAATGATGAAACAATTACTAATGGTCGGTGCAGGATCAATGAGTGAAGCGCTCGTTCGAGGGTGGATTGACTCAGGAATCGAACCGACACAAATTACCATGACGAACCGAAGTGACCGTGAGCGATTGCTCGCATTGCAAGATGAACTCGGCGTACACACCGTCGAAGAAGAAAACGTGAACGACTATGACATCGTCGTACTAGCGATGCAACCGGACGGCGTCATTCCATACGTGGAATCAAAAGAGTGGAAGACCCCACTACTTGTATCGGTTGCGGCACATATCGAACCGAGCCAATTAGAAGAAGCTTCAGGACTTCCTGCCGTATGCGCGATGCCAAACACGCCGGTCGCATATCGGAGCGGGATGACAGGCTTATGGTTCGGTCCTGAAACAGATGAAGCCGATCGCGCGAAAGCAACTGCCCTCTTTGAGCGTGTCGGTCGAACGGCCATCACGGATGCGAAGACGATGTCTGCCTTCATGGCAGCCGCGGGTTGTAGCCCGGCCTTCTTTTATGAGATCGTTGGGGCGATGACTCCGGTCTTGACCGATGTCGGATACGACGAAGCGACGGCTCGTCAAATTGTGGCTCAGGCGATGAAAGGCTCTGCAGAGTTACTGTCACATGAAACACGTGAGACGAATGAACTCATTGCTGACGTCGCTGCTCCAGGTGGACCGACCGACCGTGGTGTCGGCGTGTTACGAGACCGCAACCTTGCCGACGTGATGGCTTCAGCCTTACGTGAAAGTGCCAAAGAAGACCATGAAATCATGGAGAAACCATAAAAATGGACGGAAGCCACGCTTCCGTCCATTTTTTATGTCATCATATGTATAACCGACACAATGAGTGCCACTACTAAAATCCCTGGCAATAAGTTCGCCACACGAATTTTTGTGATTCCGACCAAATTCAAGCCAATCGCCACAATCATGACACCACCGGTAGCGGTCATCTCTAAAATAAAGCTATCCATGAGCGACTCTGGAATGAATTTCATGATTTGAATGGCGAGTAATGCGATTCCACCTTGATACAATAACACCGGAACGGCCGAGAACATGACCCCGATTCCGAGCGTCGAACTTAACACGAGGGCTGTAAATCCATCAATCAACCCTTTCGTATACAACACGTCATGATCGCCACGTAACCCACTATCGAGCGCACCAATGATGGCCATTGCACCAATCACGAAGATGAGCGTTGCTGTGACGAATCCTTCCGCTACACTCGATTGACTCCCGAGACGCCGCTCAAGTCGGTAGCCGATTTCATTCAATACTTCATCTAGCTTCCACCATTCCCCGAGCGCAGACCCGACGACAAGACTTCCGATGACAATCAAGAAGTTTTCACTCTTCATCCCCATTTGAATGCCAAGCAAGATGACCGCAAGTCCGATCGCTGCCGTCACCGTCTCTTTCATACGCTCTGGAATGCGGTGGAATAAGAGACCTAACAATGACCCGATGACGATTAGTCCGGCATTGACGAGGGTTCCTGTTAACACCATTTTGCATTCCCCGTTTCATTATGTATTGAGAGGAATATACCAATTGCTTTCGCGCCATGTCAATATACAAAAAAAGAGCCACTTCTCGCAAGAAGTGGCTTCGCGGAAACCCATGTTCCGGTGGGTTTCTCGAGGGTTTGGCACCCAAGTGATTCTGACTGGGCTCGAACCAGCGACCTCTACCCTGTCAAGGTAGCGCTCTCCCAGCTGAGCTACAGAATCAGGTCGTGTCCTCTCTTAAGGACACTATTAATATATCAAGAAACTATTAAGTTGGCAACAACTTTTTAAAAGTTTTTTGTACTTTTTTTAACGCGTCATTTGTTGGCGGTCGATATGCCGGCAGAGGCGTTCCAAATCACCTGCATAAACAGATACGAGCATGTTCTGGTATAACGTGTCGCGGTCCCAATGAAGACCGTTCGCTTTCGCCACGCGCTGAGACGGAACGTTATCTGGATGAATGAGCGAAATGATTTCCTTTTCCCCTTCGGTAAAGGCATACTGCATCAACCGCGCAGCTGCTTCACGCCCGTAACCCATGTGCCAATGCTTTGGTGACAACCAATAGCCGACTTCTAACTCAAGTTTGCCATCTAAATCATGGAGCAGTGTACCGGCATGACCAATCGGTTCATCACTTTCGAACGTCATCAACTTCAATAGCCCCGTCTGGCGTCCTGTTTCATACCGGGCCAATTGACGTTCGAACCATTCGATTGTTTGTTCGTCTGTATACGGTCTCCCGTCCGGACTGATGAAGCGCATCACCCGAGGATCTTGGAGAAGCGACTTAACAAAATAGAAATCAGAGATTGTGTACGGTTCAAACCGCAAACGTTCGGATTGCAACTCAACAAGATGCATCGTTTTCCGCCCCTTTCTTCCATCTCATAATCTGAATTATTCAATTCCCGTTTTCAGCTTGTTTCAATCCTTTACGATACAACTTTTAATCCGATCACACTGCCAATAATCATCATCAAATAAAAAATGCGCCAACGACTTCTTGATTCATTTAAATAGAGCATACCTAGAATGACGCCACCTGCCGCGCCAATCCCGACCCAAATGGAATAAGCCAGACTTAACGGAATATCTTCAAGTGACTTCGATAACCAATAGAAACTAAGCGCGAACGAAAAAATCGACAATACCGACCATTTTAAAATTTGATATCCTTTTGATTTTCCCATAAAGAAGACGGCCGTCATCTCAGCAATGCCTGCACCAATCAAAAATACCCAACTCATGCTTCTTCCCCTCCTGTCACTTGCTTCAATCCGATGATGCCGATGATCAACGTCGTCACAAGCAAGAGCTTCCAACCACTGAGCGCCTCATCAAAAAGAAGAGCACCGACAATCACCGTACCGACCGCTCCGATTCCCGTAAAGACGGCATAGCCGGTACCTGCTGGGAGAACCCGGAATGCTTTGGCTAACAAACCGAAACTGACAATCAACAGAACAATCGTCCATAGCGTCGGAACAAGCACCGTAAATCCTTCCGATAGCTTCATCGTCGTAGCCCATATGATTTCTAGCAATCCTGCGAACAAGAGAGAAATCCAAGCGACTCTTTCCTTATTCATTCCATCCCACCCCTTTCTTAAAGATGCGGAAGGCGGCTCGTTGTCGCATCTCCCTGTCATCTTCAAACGTAAACAAAGACAGCAAAGCGCCGTCTAAAAAACAATAGTATGCAGCATAAAGTTCATCGAGTGGCTGCGACGGTAAATCTCCACGCTCCATCGCAAGACGGAACTGTTCTTTTTCAAATCCTTTTAGCTCCGTCTCCACTTTCCCAATGACTTCTTCGATATAATCCCGAAATTCTGGAGGTGGTACGAGTAGCATTCGTTTCGTCAACATCCACGTCTCATGATCGCTAAAGAATGACGTGAGTGTACGCACAATCGAATCAATCCGTTCTAAAGGGGATCGATTTACGGTATCCTCGCACGTTTGTCGCCAAGCCTCTTCGTAACGATTCGCCATATCGGTCACGACTTGTTTAAACAATTGCTCTTTCCCATCGATATGGGCGTATAAAGAAGCTTTACGAATCCCTACATCTTCAGCTACTGCCGCGAGTGACAATCCTTCATATCCTTCACGGGCAAACCGCGTTCGCGCAGATTGCATAATCTTATCTTTTGTATTCACCAGTCTCACTCTCCTCCCGACCACTTTACCTAACGAACGGTAGGTAGTCAATGTTGGTGATTGTCATTTCTTTCTTGATTCTCCACAATACAAGATGAAAGAGGTGAAAAAAGATGATTGAACAATTGAACGTGTCCATCCCAACAGAGAAGATGCGTGGTCAAAAACGGATTGTCCGCGTGTTTCGGCCAGACTGGGTCGATACCGACACCCCACTGCCCGTCCTTTATATGCATGACGGGCAAAACGTATTCTCCGGAAGCACTGCTACATATGGAGAAGGCTGGGAGATTGACCGTTGCATCGATACACTCCGACTCCCCCTTATGGTCGTTGCCATTGCGAGCGTTCCGAACTGGTTGGACCGCTATGACGAGTATTCGTACGAGGAAGATGAGATGTTATATCGCCGTATCGGACCCGAACTTGCGAAAACACGACCGACACTTGGTGGCCAAGGTCGTATGTATACAGATTGGCTCATGAAGGAGTTAAAACCACGAATCGACAAGGAGTATGCGACAGACCCAGACGATGTCGGTGTCATGGGGAGTTCGATGGGAGGGGTCATCTCTTTATATATGATGGCGACCTACCCTTCCATCAAAAGAGTCGGCTCTCTCTCCACCGCGGCTTGGGCGAACCTCGATCCTTTAATCCAGGCGTTACAACAAGTGGACTTCACAGGGAAACTGTATATGGATATCGGGACGAATGAAGAGAGCGGACCGATCACATCGAAAGATTATTTGTTTACGAATGCCAAACTCGTCGAAGTGATTGCGCAAAAAGGCATTGCCTTCCGTTACGAAGTCGAGCCGGATGCAGTTCATAACGAGTTAGCTTGGCGCCGCCGTTTGCCCCACGTCCTTCGTTATTTATACGACGTCACATGAAAAAGAGCGAATTCCGGTTTCGGAATTCGCTCTTTTGTTCTTTTACTTAGATGACCCAGTTCCCGTCACGCATGATTGCTTCACGCGTGCCGTCTTCTCGTTCGCCATCGATATTCATTTCTGCTGACCCGATCATGAAGTCAACGTGTGTCATCGAGTCATTCGCACCGTTCGCCGCGAGTTCCTCTTGTGACATCGAAGGGCCACCTTCGAGACATGTCGAGTATGCACGACCTAATGCCAAGTGACACGATGCATTCTCATCAAATAACGTGTTATAGAAGAGAAGACCTGAGTTCGAGATTGGAGAATCATCTGGAACAAGTGCGACTTCACCGATACGGCGAGCCCCCTCATCCATGTTCAACAATTCATCCAGAGCCGCTTGTCCTTTTTTCGCTTCCGCTTTGACGACTTTCCCACCTTCAAACCAAAGCGTGAACTCGTCAATCAAGTTTCCGCTGTAGCTGAGCGGCTTCGTGCTCGACACGTGACCTTCCACAGAATCTTTATCTGCGAGCGTGAATACTTCTTCTGTCGGCATGTTGGCGATAAAGTCGATGCCATCGACGTTTGGACCGCCACCGCCAAGGAAGACGTGCTTCTTCGGAAGTCCGATTGTCAGTTCAGTGCCTGGTGCGCTGTAGTGCAACTTCGCATACTTTTTCTCAGTCAACAGCTTCGCACGGCTACGAAGTGATTGATCATGTGTATCCCACGCCGCGACCACATCTTCTTGGTCCATACGTGTAGCTGCGAAAATCGCTTGCCACAACGCGGCGACCGCATCTTCACGCCCCGGGAATACTTTTTCAGCCCACGCCTCTGACGCACCTGCGACGATTGACCAACTCACGTTGTCACTCATCACATATTGACGCCACTTCGCTAGCGCTTGTCCGGCTGCACGGTTCGCATCCGAGATGCGCGACGATTCAACACCGTTCAAGGCATCCGGATCATCACTGACGATTGACAAGAAAGCTGTTTTTTCTTCAGCCAATTGCTCAAAACGAGCTTTCAACCAATCCGGAAATTCTTTGAATGAGTCTGCTGGTGCATCAAAATATCGAATTTTCGATGTCTCCTCATCGCTCCAATTGACAAACACCTGCTTCGCACCAGCCGCATACGCAGCTTTCACCACATGACGGACAAGTGGTGCCTGGCTAATATCGGCACGTACTTCTAGCTGTTGCCCCGGTTGAATATTGACACCCTTTTTCACAGCTAGCTCTGCATAGCGTGCGAAATCTGCCTCTGTCGGCATAGAAATCATAGACATATGTATCGTTCCTCCTTTTCAGTTATCTTTATTTTCTTAAATTTCAGGAAAAGTTGCAACCGATGCGCAAAAACGGGCATATTAGTAGATGAAGAATGAAGGAGGAATTTACTATGGCAGATTGGAAATCAACGTACACACACTTTTTAAAACAAGCGAAAGAAGACATTCATGATCGAGAACAACTCGGTGACTTACTCGTCCAAGGTGAGCGCGCGCTCGCAAAAGTAACCGTGGACGTGGCATCAAATGAAATCAGCAACATCGAACGCGAAGAAGAACTGACACTCTACTTCCAGATGAAACAAATGTTGAATATGTTGCGTGCCCTGTATAACGATCAATTTGAAATGCAACCTGACAAACAAGAAGAGCTCGTTGCAGCCATTCTGTACTTCGTTTCACCGTTCGATGCGATTCCAGATGACGTGCCGCTCGGACTTTTTGATGACGCTCAAGTCATCGACTACGTGCATGAACAATTAGCGAGTGACATCGACCGATTCCATAACGAATTGTGACTTGAAATGATACACGAGTAGCAGTACGCTAGCAGAAGACTTACCAAAAGGAGGCGTAAGGCCTAGCCATTATCTATGTATGCTAAATCTCGAAAACGGGTTGCCCTTGAAACGGTACTGTTCATCATTGCCGGGACAATCCTTCAGTCTGTCTTTGTCAGTTTACTGCTCAAACCGAATGAGATTGGTTCCGGGGGAATCGTCGGAATCACGTTGATTACGAACGAGCTATTCGGAACGCCAATTGGGATGACGCAACTCGTGCTCAATATCCCACTCTTTATATTGGGGTTGAAATATTTAGGGAGACGTTTTATTTTGATGACAGGAATCGTCGTCGTGCTCTCTTCCATTTTGATTGATAGTTTACCGGTTCTCATTCCACCGACTCCACTTGATGATCCGCTCGTCGCTTCGGTATTCAGCGGAATCGTCTCGGGGCTCGGACTCGCACTTCTCCTGTTCGCAGGCGCTTCTACCGGGGGACTCGATATTTTAGGAAAAGTCATCTATATGAATAATCGAAATTTATCACTACCGAAAATCTTTTTAACACAAGATATCATTGTTTATGTATTAGTCTTCATCGTCTTCGACATTAAAGCTGTTATGTATGCACTTGTATTAAGTTTTGTCCGTTCACGAACGTTACTCACGATTCACAAGTTCTTCTCCGCTCAAAAACAATGTTTTATCATTTGTCAAAAAGCGGATGAAATCAACTTGGTCATTAAACAGAATTTAAAACGTGGGGTCACGATTATGGATGCGACAGGCGGGTACTCGAACGACTCGAAAAAAATGCTATACGTCGTCGTCCAAAATAATGAAATTCCACGCCTTCGTCAAATCGTTTCTGAAATTGATTCTGAGGCATTTGTCACCGTGTCAGAAATTGATTCCATCGTCGGGAACTTCAAAGAGCACTCGTATACACTATAATTTCAACATATTCGACAACAATCTCGTATTGTTGTCGATTTTTTGTGTAATCTTCGGTCACCTGTTCCGATAATAAATAAGAGACCCATATATATAAAGAAGGAGGTGCATGAGTTGTCTGTTTACTCGTTGCGCCAATACGTTCCGGCGATTCTCATCGGAACTTTTTCTACCGGACTTTTATTTTTATTTTTGACCCCTCATGATCTGCGAAACATCACGTTACTCATCTATCACCTCGTCATTTCAGGAGCTGCAATCCTACTGAGCGGAGTGGCGATTTTTAAACATAAAGGGATGCGACGGTTTATCCACGTTTTGATCAGTGCGGGAAATGTATGCTTCGCCCTGTATTTACTGATGCATTACGATTCGACAGGTGCCAATACACAATCGCTGTTGTTCCTGCAAAATTTCTTTTACTTAATCATGGCTTTAATTGTCATCACCCAATCGATTGAGATTCGAACGTTGAAACTACGCACGTTCGACCTGTTTGCTTTATTTAGTTTCCTTGCAATCGGTGCACTACATATTTGGTTCTACGCCACACAAGATGTATCACTCGTGTCTCAGTTGAGTGGTTTTGAAGAACAAATGCTACTGATTAGTCTCTACATGATGCTTTCATTCTTATACTTGAATCGGGTCGTCTCGGCCGGTCAACAATTCCGAATTCTTGTACTCGTCGGAATTTTAGCCTTCACGATTGCCTCGATCGCGAACACGCTCTTCGTGTTTTCGGGCATCACACATGAACTGATCCATCTCATTCAAGTGAGTAGTATTCTCATGATTTCAATCAGTTATTGGGTCGACGATGTTTCCGAAGACGCCCTCGCCTATGATTCCATTTTGGATTACGTTTTGTATAGCGTGGTCGTGATGCTATTCTTGCTCGCTTCAGATCGTCTTCTTGGTACGTCTGTATTCGACTCGATGATTGCGAATGCCGTACTTCTATTGCTCATTCGCCAGTTTGTCGTTTCAAAACAGAACGCACTCATCAGTCATCGCCTCCATACGGTCAACACAGATTTAGAAGTCGCCGTATCGACGAAAGCACACGAACTTGAAATTCGTGAGCAGCAATATCGTTCACTCTTCGCCTACCACTCAGAACCAATCTTTTTATTCGACTTACATGGCGAAGTATTATCGGTCAACGAGGCCGGCAGTTCGATTCTCGGATTGACAACGGACAAGTTACTCGGATCAAATATCCTCGATATCATCGAATCAAAAGACCGTGCACCGTATACAATCATTCTTCAAGAATTAACGAACGGTCGACCGAGAACAATCGATGTGCGCATCATGACCGAAGAAGGCGAGACACGTGTCTGGCAACTCGTCAACGTCCCAATGATTATCGATGGAGAAGTCGAAGGGATCTACGCCATCGCGAAAGACATCACGCAGATGATTGAACAACAAGAACAAATCTTGTATCAGGCAAAATTCGATAGTTTGACAGGACTTCACAACCGCTATGCGCTACAAGAACAAATCGAACGATTGATTGAGGAAGGTCGCACGTTCACGCTCATGTTCTCTGACTTGGACGGGTTTAAAGAAATCAACGACCAGTTCGGTCACCACATGGGAGACGAGCTTTTGCAACATATCGGAAAGCGCCTACGGACCGCACTCCTTCCAAACGAGTATGCCGGACGTCTAGGTGGTGATGAATTCATCGTCGTCGCTGAACATGGTGACGATGAAATGCTGACAGAACGCTTGCGACGTCTCGTCTATCGCCCGCCTTATTACATGGCCGGAACGCTCGTTGAAGTGCATGCCTCGATTGGAATCGTCCGTTTCCCGGAGCATGGAAAAAAATTAAAACACTTGCTCTCGAATGCCGACTTGGCGATGTATCGCGCGAAAGATAATGGTCGGGACGAGACCGTCATGTTCGAACCGGAGTTACGGGAAGACAAGGAGGAACGAAAAGTGTTGATGGAAGGGCTCGATACCGCACTTGAAAAAGGAGAAATCTCACTTTTCCTTCAACCTCAAGTCGATGCGTCTACGAAGGCAGTCATCGGAGCAGAGGCCCTCATGCGTTGGCAACATAACGGGACGTTCATCCCGCCAAGTCAATTCATTCCGATTGCTGAAGAAACTGGTCATATTCATGATTTAGGTCGTTGGATGATTCATGAGACATTCCAGTTGCTTCATGTGTTTGAGCAAGGAGACATTCATTTACCGAAGCTCTCGGTCAACTTGTCCGTTCGTCAGTTATTCGATGAACATTTAATCGATTACTTGAATACGTTGTTCGAACGATTCCCGATCGATCCGTCACGACTCAATTTTGAATTGACCGAAACGGTCGCTGCCCATCATTCAGACCGTGTTTTGAATCGGATCTTAGAATTAAAATCACTCGGCATCAAACTCTCGATTGACGACTTTGGGACAGGATATAGTTCACTCGCTTATCTCGTCCGCTATCCAATCGACGAACTGAAAATCCCTCGTGAATTCACGATGCAACTCGAAGAGAACCGTGAATATCAAATGGTCACGACGACCATCGTCGCGATGGCAAGACAACTTGGCATGGCGCTCGTCGCTGAAGGTGTGGAAACCGAATACCAAGAGACGTTCCTCCGTAAAATCGGATGTGACTCCATGCAAGGGTATCGTTATGCAAAACCGATGCCACTTGATGAGTTCATCATTTATTACATGAAACACACAACGCCCTGGACCGAATGATATTTCGGTCCAAGGCGTTTTTTTATTTCATCTCATATACTTTGACTTCTCCTGGTTTCAGGTCGATGTGAAGATTCCATTGTTCATCGAACGAGTGCTCCGCATACGGCCACGAATTCGGTGAATACACCATCTCTGCGAAACGACTCGCGTTCCAATTTCGACGACGTACCCCATCGAGAGAAATGACTCCTCGCAACGGTTCCCACACATTCGTATTCGCTACAACGAGCAACGTATCGTTCGTCTCCGGACGTAACCAGGCGAATCCGATAAACGGTGCGAACGGTTCATTTAAGATGAGTGGTTCAAAATGGTTCGGGTCGACGAGTACATCGAGCCAACGACGACGAATTTCCGCCACTTGATGCATCACTTCAATCATTTCATCTCGCTCCGGGTGGTCCCAATGGAACTGATACGCATCAAAAAATGCGAGTTTGCCGAAGTATGGGTCTGTCGGGAAGAGTTGGTACGCTTCTTCCGGACGGCAATCGAGCCCGGTATTCATCGGCTGTGTCTCGTATAGTTCGAGTCCAGAGTTTGTCATCGGGACGCCATTTGGCATAAAGCCGTTTAAGACTGTCAATAACCGACTTGCTTGTCGTCCGCCTTCTCGCGTAGCTAGGCGACGCGTATCTGCTGTTTCGCCTGCCGCAAATACCGGAAGTGGTAAAAAGCGAGAGTCGTATAAAAA
Organism: Exiguobacterium sp. s35; assembly: GCF_018617535.1. Taxonomy (NCBI): domain Bacteria; kingdom Bacillati; phylum Bacillota; class Bacilli; order Caryophanales; genus Exiguobacterium; species Exiguobacterium sp. s35. The sequence continues at coordinate 70,710 of NZ_JACSKI010000003.1, read as the reverse complement.
TTGATGCGTCTCATGTGTTTGGAATCGAGGTTCTTTATAAAACCCGTATCCGATGATCATGTTATAACCGGCATCTTTCGCCGCCCAAGCTCCTGCTTCAATCAATTCTTCCGCGATGAAGCTGAAGTTCGAATCAAGGGAGCGTGGTTTCGCTAAAATTCGCTGTGCCAAATCGACAGGAAGAGCATGCCCCATATCGATACGGGCCCCATCGATGCCATATTCACGTTGATAATGTGGAATGATATCGGCGAGCATTTCCCAGAGCGGCTCATTGATGATATTTCCTCGGAATTGATTGGACTTGATTGAATCAAACAGAATATAAGGCGCGATGTTCGCATCGTTCACGTAAGGTGCCGCCGCAAGTGGATGGTCTAAAAAGAGACGGAAATAAGTCACGTCCGACCAAGGCGGTTGTGGATCGTTGATACAGTCCGAAAAGGCAGGAGCTGTCGTCAATCCAAACTCTCGTTCAATCGTTGCCAATACGTTCTCTTCTGGATGTTCAATCAAGTAAGCACGTACTCGCTCCCATTTTTCAGCATCCAGCAAGTTCGGAGCCATCGAGAATCTCCGTAAGTGTTGCCATACATCTTCCGAGTTGTACACCATTGGCAAGAAAGCAAATTCAGGCTTCACATTCTCTCCAATACCCGGCACAGATGGTGGATGGTAATAATCGACTTCGGTTAACGGAATCCAATAGAACCACTCTGGATTTTCAAGGATGAGTCGATTGTCTCGCGCACACGTCCGAGGGATGACATCGATGACGACACGAATCCCTACCATGTGACAAGCTTCCACAAATGCTGAAAATTCTTCTTCGACAGTCATCGCATCACCGGTTAACGTTTCCTTTAATTCTTCATCAATGGCGAAGAAATCTTGAACGGCATAAGGAGATCCGAATTCACCTTTCTTATTTTTATGACTATGTTGCGAAATTGGTAATAGGAATAATGTATCAATTCCCATATAAAGAAGATGTGGAATGAGTGCAAGCGTTTTCACAAATGTGCCCGTGTCTTTCATTCCAAATGAGTTCTCCATCTCCACATAACCTGATCCGTCATGATCCCAGGAAGTAGATGTACGAACCTGCATCGAATAGACAGAGGCACGCTTAATCCAATCGCCACCTGTCTGTAAATGACCATCGGCACTGGCGATGGAAGTACGATATTCTCGATTTTCCACTGCATATGGAAGAATGGCTTTTTCAATCGTTTCGATTAAAAAATCGTACGGATTCACACGCTCGACCCCGTCACGAATCGGTTCGGAAGAAAAACGCATGCGATTCCATAAACTTGGAATCTCGTAGGTAAGGTGTGTGCGTTGATCTTGTAACACCTGGTATAACTTGTGTAACGATGAATTCTCTGACATATTGACTCTCCTTATGCATCTAATGGTCTTCTGGTGGATAAAGTTCTTACACTAATTGATTATACATTTACCCGTTTTTTCCTTTTTCAAAAAAATATTTTCTGTCGATTTTTCTGAAATCATGTACGATGGAATAGAAAGGAGGGTCACGATGTCACAACGAAAGTGGATTCTACTATGGATCAGTCTATCCATTCTGTCCATCTCGATTATTGGTATTTTTATTTTTCAATTGAAAGAGACGAATGAACGTCTAGCAACCATACAAGATGAACAATTCGGCTCTTACGAGGCAATTGAGGATATCATGTATTATAATGTCGAACGAGCAAACGCTATCCGTGGTTTACTAGCCTATGAAGATCGACACTTTTTAGAGATGTACTATAGCATGTCTCGGCAGGCCAAGGCGCTCAAACAATCGGTCATCGATGACCCCGACACACCGAGTTCCGTTATCGATTTACTCGAGAGAGATGCCATATGGGAAAAAGAAGCCGATCGCGTACTCGTCATCTATGAAGAAGGAGATCTCATCCAAGCAACTGCGGTGGCTGAGACGATGACACAGCAACGTCAAACCATTTTAGAAGATTTACGATCGCTCAAGCAGATGCAATATAAAGATATCCAGAAAGAGCTGATTGCAGCAGAAAATCAAGTTTCTTTCTTAACTCAAGTACTGTTTACCATCACGTTTTTATTGATTGCGATCATCGTCATCCTGACTTTTTTGTTGGCACGTATCAAACCCCAACAGGAAACGATCGAATAGGAAAAAGGAGTGTCTCAGATTATGCTGAAACACTCCTTTTTCATCATGAATTCAATCGTAGTAACCTTGTCGCATTCGCAATGGCAAGTAATGCCACACCGACGTCAGCGAAGACAGCTTCCCACATCGTGGCGATCCCGAATAACCCTAAAACCAAGACAAGCGCCTTCGTCCCAAACGCAAAGAAGATATTTTGCCAGACGACACGTTTCGTCTGTTGTCCGAGCTTGATTGCTCGGACAACATCGTTCGGGTCATCATGCATCAACACCACATCCGCTGCCGTGACCGCCGTATCGCTTCCGACTCCGCCCATGACAAGACCGACATCAGCCCTCGCTAACGCTGCCGCATCGTTCATCCCATCTCCGACAAATGCAACTTTACGGGAAGCGGTCATCTGTTCAATCGCTTCTACTTTTTCGTGCGGAAGCAATTCGCCTCGCACTTCATCTAGTCCAAGTCGTTCACCGATTGTTGTAGCGACCGCTCGTCTGTCTCCCGATAACATTACCGTCCGATATCCAGCTTCTTTCAATGCTTGAATCGCATCATACGCATCTGACTTCACCGTATCCATCAATTCGATTCGCCCTAGCCAACGATTGTTCTTCATCACATGAACACTCGTACCAATCGACGAATCATCAATCGCTTGACCTAACTGCTTCATATAACGGGCGCTTCCGACATAAATATGATCATTCCCGTCACAAGCATGGAGACCATACCCCGGCTCTTCTTGAATCGATTCGAACGCCTGAACGTCTCCGACTCGATTGACAATAGCTTGTGCGAGCGGATGATTGGATGCCCGTTCCACACGGGCCGCAAGGTGCAACAGTTCTTCGGCATGTACCCCTTCTGTCGTCACGACGTTCGTCACTTCAAAGCGTCCTGTCGTCAATGTTCCTGTCTTATCGAAGACAACAGTGTCCACTTCAGTTAACGTGTCTAAGTATTCTCCACCTTTTACAAGAATCCCTTGTTTGGAACCCGCTCCAATCCCACCGAAATAGCCCAATGGAATCGAGATCACGAGCGCACACGGGCAACTAATGACGAGGAAAATGAGGGCACGATATACCCATTCTGACAAGTCACCGACAAACAACGGAGGAACAAATGCTACGAGTGCCGCCATGACGACAACGAAAGGCGTATAGACTTTCGCCAATCGAGTGATCATCTGTTCTGTCTTTGCCTTTTTCCCATTCGCTTCTTCTACGAGGGTAATCATCTTTTGTAGGCTCGACTCGGCGGCGAGCTTCGTCGTTTGGATGACGAGTCGTCCCTCTAAGTTGACCATCCCCGCCAATACTTCTTCACCCGCTCTCACTTGACGAGGAACTGCCTCTCCCGTCAACGAAGCGGTATCGAGCGAACTCGCACCACTTAACACGACACCATCCATCGGAACCAATTCTCCGGCGCGGACGATTAAATGTGACCCGACCGACACGTCTTCCGGCAATCGCTCTACTTCTTCCTCACCATCTAGTACCCGAGCGAGCGTCGGTCTCATATTCAACAAAGATTGAATCGATTTTCGAGAGGCACGTACCGCCCGTCCTTGCACGTATTCTCCAAGTTGATAAAACAACATGACCGCTACGGCTTCCGGATATTCGGCAATCGCAAATGCCCCGATGGTCGCAATCGTCATTAAGAATTTTTCATCAAACCACTCTCGGTTCCATACATTTCGTATGGCCCCATAAACGACATCGTATCCGGCCAACCCGTACGCCACAATATAACCCGGGATGGAATCCACCCAAAGAGCAATCGAAAAGATAAAGGCCGCCGCAAGGAATCGCCAAAGGATAAAGTCCCGTTTTTCAGCTGGGTCATCTTCTGCTTTGATAAACTTCGCACCCGGCTCGATTCGTTTCATCGTCTGTTCGATTGACTCGAGCATCGTTTCACGCTCAGAAACATCGATCCATTCAATCACCATTCGACTCGTCGCAAAATCAATTTGACAAGAGGCCACTTCTTCACGCTTCGTGACATCCCTTTCGATTTTAGCTGCACAGTTCGTGCAGGTGATTCCAGATACAGGTAATACATCTCGGTTTTTCATCTTGTCACCCCTAACATTCAAATGTTCATTTGAATATATAGTAACGCGAAATGAAATACATGACAATAGGTAAAAATGACCGACCCCTTATAGGATCGGTCATGAGATTCAAACGTCTTTCTGTTCTTCACTATGTGCCAGCGCAATTTCAACAAGCTGTCTGACGTGTTCATCATCTAAAGAATAATAGACAACCTTCCCATCTTTACGATACTTCACTAGCCCTTGTTCGAGTAACGTCCGAAGATGGTGGGATGCGGTCGCATTCGAATGACCGATGACGGCGGCAACATCACAAACACAAAGTTCATGTTCAAGCGTCAAGACATACAGTACTTTCAAACGAGTCGGGTCAGCGAACGCTTTAAACAGACGACTGACACGTGGAGCGTCTAATTGCGCCAATGCGGTTTGCAGTGTCGGTACATCTTCTGATTGAATCCCAATCGTCTCACATTGGGGTACTTTCATATTCTTCACCTCGTCTTTTTATGTGTATAGTGTAGCAAAAATTCATAAAGATATCTGTTATATATTATAGTTGACTAAATCACCTCTGTTATAATACAATCAATACAACAACCAAAACTGTCAGACAATTTACCGAAGGAGGCATTTTCATATGAATGAATGGGCAAGTCGACTCGAATCATCTGTCGAGTTTTATCAAAAATTACCGGATAAGACATGTCAGGAGTGCGGGAAACATATGGACGAACAGTGCGAGTCATACGAAACGACTTGTGCTTCATGTACAGAAAAGCTTCAACTCGCAGAATAAGACAACACCCCTTCGGCTGAAGGGGTGTTTTGTTTACATCGTCAAACCGATGTAGGCTGCAATTAGGCCGAACAGATAAGTCGTTAGTAAATAGAGACCGAATCGGATCCAATCTTTTGTTGCAAACCGCATCAATTCAAGTTTTAAGGTTGAGAAGGTCGTAAACGATCCGAAAAATCCGACTCCTAAGAAAAGGATGAGTGATTGCTGATCGGTGTGCGCATATAAATAGCCTAAACCAAAAGATCCTGTCACATTCACAAACAACGTTGCCCATGGAAAAGTGGAATCAGACCACGTTTTCATGACCTGACCAATTGTGAAGCGGAGAATTGCACCAATGAAGGCGCCGGTCGCAATCCAAACGAACGTCATTCCACTTCACCTCTTGTTGCTTTTGTTCCGATCCGATAGCCAAGCCATGAACTTGATAAACCAAATGTGATGCTGAGGAACACGTATGAAATAGCGAGCAGTACATAACCATTTTCAACTAATTGAATCGTCTCTACACTAAACGTGGAAAACGTGGTAAATGACCCGATCATTCCGGTTCCGACAATCGTGACGAGTTGGGGAGAAAATTTTCCCGTTTGAAGAAATCGATGCGTCATCCACCCTAATAGAAAGCTTCCAATTAAATTGATGAGCAGTGTCGCGACGGGAAACGGGCTCGTCCCGAATGAATCGACGAGTAATCCAAGTCCGTAACGTGCCAATGCTCCAACTGCACCTGCTAATCCAACGTATACGTACAGCATCCAAATTCCTCCTCCACGAAAAAGACACCTGCAACATGCAGGTGTCGATTCAACTGAGGCTATTATACCAAGCTGACGCTGTTTACGAAATAGCTGCCGGAGCAAGAACCGCTTCGATTGCTTCAAACGCTTGGTCAAGTTCTTCTTTCGTGATCACGAGTGGTGGTGCCAATCGAATCACCGTCTCATGCGTTTCTTTGCATAGAAGTCCACGCTCTTTCAATGCCTCACAATAAGGACGAGCCGCTTCTGTCAATTCGATGCCGATGAATAATCCACGACCACGGACATCACGAATCATCGGATTGTCGATTGATTTCAAACGTTCCATGAAATACGTCCCTAACTCTAACGAACGCTCAACAAGTTTCTCTTCTTCTAACACTTCGAGCGCCGCGACCGAGACCGCGGAAGCGAGCGGGTTTCCACCAAACGTTGAGCCGTGCGATCCTGGGTTGAATACGGAAAGAATCTCTTGATCCGCGGCAACGCATGAAATCGGGAAGACACCGCCTCCAAGCGCTTTTCCGAGAATGTACATATCCGGTGTGACATCTTCCCACTCGATCGCAAACCATTTTCCGGAGCGTCCAAGCCCTGACTGAATCTCATCCGCTACGAACAGGACGTTATGTTGTTTACAAAGTTCCGATGCACGTTTCAAGTAACCTTCTGGCGGAATGATGATTCCTGCCTCCCCTTGAATCGGTTCTACGATAAACGCTGCAGTATTCTCTGTGATTGCCGCTTCGAATGCATCGATATCGCCATATGGGACGACTTTGAATCCTGGCAAGAGCGGTCCGAATCCTCGCTGATATTCTGCTTCGGTCGACATCGACACAGCAGCCATTGTCCGTCCATGGAAGTTTCCTGTGCAGACGATAATTTCAGCCTGCCCTGGAATCCCTTTCACTTCATATGCCCAACGACGAGCCGTTTTAACAGCTGTCTCGACGGCTTCTGCTCCCGTATTCATCGGTAACACCATTTGTTTCTTTGTAAGCGTTACCACTTTGTCGTAAAAATGTCCGAGTTGATCGTTGTAAAAGGCACGTGACGTCAACGTAATCTTATCCGCCTGATCCTTGAGCGCTTGAATGATTTTCGGATGACAGTGTCCCTGGTTGACTGCAGAGTATGCACTTAACATATCCATATAGCGATTCCCCTCAGGATCGGTTACCCAAATCCCCTTCGCCTCCGAAATAACAATCGGTAGTGGATGATAGTTGTGCGCCCCGAACTTTTCTGTCAGCTCAATCACATCATGTGTTTTTGACATATTGCTTCCCCCTTATTCAAAACTATCTTACCCTTTCAGTATATGATGTCCCTCTTTCTTTTGACAATGGCGAACTTAAGCATTCCTTGAATTGGCAAAATCAGGTACACTGACATTAGAATATTCATTTAGCATGACAGATTGGAGGAAATGATGTGGCTTCATTGCGTGATTTAAAGGTAGACCAATTCATCGATGCATTGTCTGTACCGTGTTGTTATATTTCCCAAGATGGTACGGTGCTGTTGTGGAATACACATGCCGAAGTATTGTTCGGCTGGGAACGTGAAGAAGTCCTCCATCAACCGCTTCCTGTCGTTCGGCAGTTGGAACATGCTCTAGAGACATGGACACCGCTCCTCCTTCAATATCCATTTTCAACGACGGCGATGACGCCGTTTCAACATAAAGATGGATCCGTAATCTATGCGACCGCATACTTGCAATCTTTTTCACTCGAAGGGATTAATGGTTATTTCCTCGCCTTCCTTCCAAAAGGGTTTGGACCGCTCATCAGCACAGAGCAGTTCAACTTGCTTCATCATTTTCAAGAAATGATCAAGCAATCGACCCATTACTTAGCGACGAACGCAAAAGGAGAAATCGTCGATATTAATCCATCATTGTGTCGTTTACTCGATGCAACGGAGCAGCAACTAATCGGACGAAACTGGTTCGAGCTCATTCATGACTCAAACGACCAATACAATATTTCACGTGATGTCTTAAAGTCCTTGGCGACGAATCATATCTGGAACGGGGAAATGGCAATCTCTTGTAAAGAGCATGACCAGGAACCGTGCTGGCTCAATTTGACCGTTGTTCCGATTATCAGTGACAATTGCGATGTGATTCAGTATACGGCATTCGGGTTTGATGTCTCAGAGAAGAAGCGTCTTGAAAGAGAAGTCCGATTCCTTGCTTATCAAAATGAGTTGACAGGCCTCTTCAATAAGAAAGGGTTTTTACGTCAATACGGTTCGATTCTTCAACAAATTGATGAGCGGGAAGGACTCCTTCACATCGCCTTATTCGATATCGACCGCTTCAAAATCATTAACGAATCATTCGGGTCTCGCGTCGGGAATGAGCTCCTCATTCAAATCAAAGAGCGCGCACTTCACCTCATCCCGGAATCCGCTTTATTGTTCCACCCGACGGGCGGACTGTTCGGCGTCATGTTCTTTGAAGAGTCAAAAGAAGAAGTGTTTCAATCACTTCGCCATCTTCAACATGAGTTGCAACGACCATTCCGAATCTACCATCACTCGATCATGGTCTCGATTTCAGTCGGCTGTGTGTTTTACCCGTCTTCGGCAAGTTCACTCGAGGAACTGTATACACGTGCTGAAAGTGCACTCTTCAAAGGGAAACAGATTGGGGTCGGCACGATACAATTCGTGACAAAAGATATGGATGCTGCCTTCTCAAGACAAATTCATATTGAGAAAGCTTTATACCGCGCACTCGAAGAAAAGCATTTTTATCTCGAGTATCAGCCAAAGTACGAACTTGCGACAGATCGCCTCATCGGCTTCGAAGCACTCCTTCGCTGGCATCACGAAGAATTGGGACAAATCCCACCTTCTGAATTCATTCCGCTCGCAGAAGAGATGGCGCTCATCGTCCCCATCAACAACTGGGTCATTTTAGAGGCGACGAAACAATTGAAGGCGTGGAAAGCTGAATTTGACCAGCCCCTATCGATGGCAATCAATATTTCACCAAATCAGTTCCGGAGCGACAGCTTTTTGAATACACTCCGAAATATTAAGCAACAACTCCAACTCGACACATCAGATGTCATTCTAGAAATTACGGAAAGCTTGGTCATGCAACAGACCGATGAAATCATTGAACGGATGGAGCAAATTAAGCGCCTGAACTATCGACTGTCGATTGACGATTTTGGAACAGGATTCTCGTCCTTACAGTATTTAAAATCGTTCCCAGTCGATGAACTCAAGATTGATAAAGTATTTCTCGATGACTGGATGGCATCCAAATCTCACTTACTCGACGTCATCGTTCATCTTGGGAAGAGTTTGAACCTTCACGTCGTGGCCGAAGGCGTCGAGGACGAAGAAATGCTCCATCATTTAAAGTCCACCGAATGTGATTCATTCCAAGGTTACCTATACGCAAGACCGGGTTCTCCAGAGACGATTGAACAATTACTGCGATCATCAAAAAACTCACCGAACGCATAACGCGTCGGTGAGTTTTTCTCATAATGCAATCGATGATGTCCAAAGACCATATATGCCATACGTGGCACATAACAAAATGATGACGGCAATCATCGACTGTGTGCGCGTCAAGAACGGTCGTCCCTGTTCTCTTTCGGCTAGAAGGAAGACGAACACACCAGGTGCGTAAAGAATCATCGCAATCAAAACATATTCGATTCCCGATGCATACAACAGCCATGTCGCATATAGCGAAGCAATCGCGGAGACAACCATCATTCGCAACGATGCCGTCCGTTTTGCCTCCATCCATCCATATAGCGCCGAGAATAGATAAGGAACGAGTGCCGCGATCCCTGCGATACTCGACAAGACGAGATACGTCTGCTCCGAGAACAAGGCAACAGCTGTGACGACTTGCGTAAACACTTGTGTGATGAATAGCGCGTTCACTGGGGTGTCGTTGGCATTCAGCCGATTGAACATTTTTGGAAAGACACCATCACGGCTAGCGACATAAGAGATTTCTGTCGCCAAGATTGTCCATCCTAGCAATGCACCTGTCAATGAGACGAGTAAGCCGATATTGATCAACGTGGCACCGAACGGTCCGACGACTGCTTCTAACACGTATGCCATCGACGGTTCTGGTAACGCCGCAAGCTGTTCTTGCGTTAGGACACCGAACGAGAAAATCGAAATCATCATATAAATCAACAACGTACCGATTAAACCAATCACTGTCGCTCGACCCACATCTTTTTTCTCTCGTGCGCGCGAGGATAAGACGACTGCGCCTTCGATTCCCACGAATGCCCAAAGTGTTACGAGCATCGTGGATTTCACTTGTGGAAAAACATCTGCCCAGACAAATCCCGACTCGCCCCAAAAGTCGACTCGGAACGTGTCAATCTGAAACGCAAAGAGGATGAGAACGATGAACAAAAAAATCGGAACGAGCTTCGCAATCGTCGTGACGATATTCAACAAGGCCGCTTCTCTCATTCCGCGGGAAATAAGCCAAAATAATCCCCATACCAAGATGGCACTGACGAACAATCGGAACAATCGGTGTTCTGCCGAGAATATTGGAAAAAAATACGCCAACGTGCTAAAAATCAACGTGATGTTTGCCACCGTGCCAATCCAAGCCGACATCCAGTAACCCCATCCACTGTTGAACCCGACAAATTTGCCGAACCCCTCACGCGCATAGGCGTAAATACCGCCTTCTAATTCCGGACGCGTGTCCGCTAAAAACTGAAAGACGAAGGCAAGCATGATCATGCCGATGCCCGTAATCCCCCACCCAATTAAAACAGGTCCTACTCCTGCGCCTTGCGCCATGGCACCTGGAAGATTAAAGGCACCTCCGCCAATCATTGTCCCGACGACCATGGCCGCGAGACCGAAAAAGCCGATTCCGGCTGAATGTTGTTTCAAATTAACGCCTCCACTACTCTATAACCTTTCCGAATAACTATACAAAGATACTGTATAATCATTCGTTGATTTTTCTATTCTACTTCCTAAAAGGATTGATGGATAGGTATTCTAAATAAGTTTATATTTTCGAATAATTTGAAAAATTCCATTGCATATTCATCCGAGATGTAGTTTAATTACAACATATTCTAAATTATCAGAATTTTCGGGAGGTTGAAACATGCGTAACAAGAAATGGCTAGCTTTATCGGGGGTCGCATTATTGGCGACGGCAGCTTGTAGTACAGGGGACGACTCATCGAGTTCGGAGGATTCATCTTCTGGCGATGCTAAAAAAGAAATTACAATGGTATCGGCGACAGATTTGCCACAGCTCGATCCGACTCTTACGACAGACTCGACATCGATCATCGTGACGAACAACGTGTTCGAAGGGTTATATCGTCTAGACGAGAACAACCAACCGACACCAGGAATCGCTGAAGATGTCGAAGTATCCGAGGATGGACTTACATACACGTTCAAGCTACGTGACGCGAACTGGTCAGACGGCTCACCTATCACAGCTGAAGACTTTGTCTACTCTTGGAAACGCGCACTCAATCCAGAAACAGGTGCAGAGTATGCGTATATCCTTCAAGACTTAAAAAATGCAAACAAAATCCTTGCAGGCGAAGCGTCTCTTGACGATCTCGGTGCGAAAGCAATCGACGAGAAGACACTTGAAGTTCAGTTGGAAGCACCAGCACCATATTTCTTAGGATTGACTGGTTTCCCAACATACATGCCACAAAAGCAAGAGTACGTTGAAGAACAGGGCGAAGAATTCGCAACTTCGGTCGACAAGACGCTCTATAACGGTCCTTATGTGTTAAGCGAATGGCAAGACAATGCAGGTTGGGTTTATAAGAAAAACCCAGAGTATTGGGATGCCGAAAACGTGAAGATGGATACGATCAACGTAAAAGTCGTAAAAGACGTGTCGACAGGTGTCAACTTGTTCGAGTCTGGTGAAGCAGACTATACACTCCTCTCTTCTGAGTTCGTTCCACAATTTGAAGATAGCGATGAGTTCAAGACACGTGCCGATGCACGAATCAACTTCCTCCGCTTCAACCAAAAGAACGAAGCGCTTCAAAACGTCAACATCCGTGAAGCACTCGCAAAAGGTTTTGATAAGCAAAGTGTGACTGATGTCATCTTGACAGACGGTTCACAACCAGCAAACTATATCGTGGCGAAAGACTTCACGTTCACGGAAGACGGCGCTGATTTCCGTGAGAAACACCCAGACCTTCTCAGCTACAATGTCGATGAAGCGAAAGCTGCTTGGGAAAAAGGACTTGAAGAGCTAGGCGTCGAAACAATCGAGCTCGAGTTCCTCTCGCGTGACGAAGAAGCCTTCAAGAAAGTCAATGAGTTCATCAAAGGTGAACTCGAGAAGAACTTGCCTGGTTTGACGCTCAACATCAAACAGCAACCGTTCAAAAACTTCCTTGATCTCGAAGGAAAAGGTGAATATGACGTTTCTGCCGCTGGTTGGGGCCCTGACTATCAAGATCCAATGACATACCTTGATATGTGGGTTACAGACGGACCATTCAACCGTATGGAGTATTCAAACGACGAGTATGATCAGTTGATTCAATCTGCGAAGAAAGAAGCCGATCAGATGAAGCGTTGGGAAACAATGCAAGAAGCTGAACGTATCCTTCTTGAAGAAGACTTCGCAATCGCTCCAATTTACCAAAAAGGTGAAGCATACTTAGAGCGTTCAAACATCGAGAACATGTACCGTCACCCGTTCGGTGCCGATGCAAGCTTCAAGTGGCTTGACGTCAAATAATAATAAAACATCCTTGATACCGATACGGTTCAAGGATGTTTTTCTGTCATGAAAGGGGCTTCAACTTATGAAGAGTTGGACACTTTGACTCACCCTATTTGCTATTGCAATCTGCACCCTTAATATTGTTGGATTTGATGACAAGAACATCCTATTATTCTTGAGCTCGCCTCCGTTCTGGCTGCTCGAGACACCCTGGTTTTCCTCACACATCATCCACCCAACTTCTTTGCCACAGTTCTCACTGTATATCATGACAGTTTCCTTCTGGTTTATTCTCGGTAGACTGCTCGACCGTCTCACTTATACAGTGACGACCGCACATAAAAAATGACTTCCATCAACCGATGGAAGTCATTTTCATCTATTAAGCCTCACGCTCTGCGCGAAGTTCAGCAGGTACTTTGCCACGTTTTGAAATCACTTGTGCGATTGCAACCAATACGATAAACGAGATCAATGCCGCGAAGAACCCGATCCAAATCGATGCTGTGATTCCGAGCACCAAATATCCGATTGCTGAGACGACTGCCGCGAGAATCGCGTATGGCAACTGTGTCAACACGTGATCGATGTGGTGCGAACCTGCACCGGTCGAACTGAGAATCGTTGTATCCGAGATTGGTGAACAGTGGTCACCGAACACCGCACCGGCCAATACAGCAGCAAGTGATGCGAGGAGAAGCTCTGGTTCAACCGCCATGATCAAGTCTGCCCCGATTGGAAGCATCAAACCAAACGTTCCCCAACTCGTCCCTGTCGAGAATGCCATGATACCCGCAATCAAGAAGAGAAGTAGCGGCAAGTAAGAAGCGGCAATTGTATCTGTGACGAAGCTCGCCAAGTATTCACCGGTCTTCATATCACTGATGACTGCGATGATTGTCCAAGCAAACAAGAGGATGAGAACAGCCGGCCACATCGCACGGACGCCTTCCCATGCTGCTTTACCATAATCACGTGCCGGGATTTTACGTCCGACAAGTAGAAGGAATGCGACAATCAAACTGATGACAACACCCGCGACGAGTGAGCGTGTCACGTCTGTCGATTCGAACGCCCCAATCAATGAGAAATCTTGACCGTCTGCAGCCAGTGCTTGACCACCTGTATAAAGCATCGCTGATACTGTCGCAATGATGAGCGTAATGATTGGAACGATTAAATCACGAACTTTTCCGCCTTCATGTTCATGCAAGTCTTCGCTCATACCCATCGGCTTCCCTTTTGCCGAATCATACAATTCACCTTGAAGGGCACGAAGTTCATGTGTGCGCATCGGGCCGATGGCAAGTCCAGTGAAGGCGACATACGCTGTCAACAAGAGTGCGAAGACGGCATAGAAGTTCATCGGAATGATTTGAATGAATGCAGAGAACGATGAGTAACTATCAATCGAATATTTCGTCAAAATCCCAGCGATGATGGCGATGATGTACGCACCCCAACTTGAAAGCGGGCTGATGACACAGACAGGTGCTGCCGTTGAGTCAATCGTGTACGCAAGTTTCGCACGCGAGATGTTTTTACGGTCTGTAAGCGGACGACTGATGTTCCCAACTGCCAAACTGTTGAAGTAGTCATCGATAAAGATCAAAATACCAAGTCCAAACGATACGAGACGCGCACCGCGTGCTGTCTTGACGTTCGCAGCAGCCCATTCACCGAATGCGCGTGCACCACCTGACGTTTGAATGATTGACGATAAAATCCCGAGCAAGAGCAAGAATGCGATCAACAAGACGTTCCATTCATTGATGGCTCCGTCCGACCAGAATAAAGCGATAATGTTCGACCATAAATATTGAATCGAATCAAGCGGATTGAAGCTATGCAAGAGAAGTACCCCTGCGACAATCCCGACACCGAGTGATGGGATGACCTTTCTTGTTGTAATTGCCATAATAATTGCGAGTAATGCCGGTACGAGTGAAAGTACCGAAGTTGAATAATCTACCATGCTGAATTCCTCCTTTTTTAATTAGGATGAGGCCCCCCTATGCTTAAAAAAACGCAAAGCGAGGGCATCGGCAACAAAGCCGACACCCTCGCTGGATGTTCCGTCTTTCTTAGCCGACTTGGAGCGCTCCATACGTAAATATGTATGGCAGTCCGACGGGTATTTCCCGTCAGCCCAGCACAACCCCACGGACATGGTGTTGCACTTCGGCGATCCTGCCTTTTTGTAGTCCTCATCGTTGTCATCCTCCGACTACTTACTCATCAGCATCGCACCTCTACCTCATCGATAGCACGAATATTCATTTAAAGTTACGTCTAAATTATCACAAGTTGACGTCACATATCAATAGTTTTTTTCATCACGAATGATTCGTTTCAAAACAGCAAGTGCTTCTTGGTCATTCGTCTCTACGGCTTTAAAGAAGTCGTTGAAGAAGTGATACAACACGAATCGGTCAGCGTGAGACTTCGTCTGTTCTTTAATTGTAGAGAAGATGAGGCGCCGCAGACGTCGTTTCGTCTGTGTTTCTTCTGGCAGTTCTTCGCATCGGTCCTTGAAAGCACGATATACAGAATTGATCAATTCCTCATGTTCATCATACGACCGATTGTAAGCAACTTGTTCCATCTGTAATATCCCCCCTTTCAAATTTGACCCGATGAAACTTGTCGTAACTATACCAACTTCCAGTCAGGCATTCAATCGTTATCGACCGTTCTTAACAAAAATCATACGTTAGACCGAGTCAAGTGTTGATGAATGAGAAGGTCGTCACGTCGAACAATCCCATATCGGTCAATTTCAAATCTGGAATGACCGGTAAGGCAAGGAATGACATCGTCAAGTACGGATTGAAATGACGGTGTGCCCCGACAACATCGAGCGCATCGTTTAGCTGTTCGAGAATATCTGCCACCTCACGGTAAGGGCGTTTCGTCATCAAACCACCGATTTCAAGCGGGAGCACGGCGAGCACTTCCCCTTCCGATACAGCGACGACCCCACCGCCTACTTTTTCAAGCGTTCTCGCTGCGAGCAACATATCTTCCGGGCTGACCCCAGCGATGACCAAGTTGTGACTGTCATGGGCTACCGTAGCCGCAAGTGCACCTCGTTTCAACCCGAATCCTGTAACGGGAGCAAGCGCCATGTGACCTGTTCCGTGATGACGTTCGATGACAGCAAGCGTTGCGATATCCTGTGCTAAATCTGCGCCTGATGCATCCGGTTGGAACGTGAGACGTTGTCGTTTCGTCAACAAGCTGTTCGGAAGCACTTGAATGACATCCACTTCCTCTTCGCTAGGGGCAAGTCGGAACGAGTCAGCCGTCAATTCAGGTAACTCGAGTTCGCCTTTCATCGGTTTTGGCACTTCAATTCCTTCAGCATCAAATGTCGCATTCCCTGCTTCGGCGACGAGTGTACCGTTGACATACACTTGTTCGATTTTTACCGATTCGACGTCTGACAAGATGACGAAGTTCGCTTTCTTGCCAGGTGCGATGGCACCAATTTCCTTTAACCCGTAGGCTTCTGCGGCGTGTAAACTCGCTATCGCATAGGCCGTCTCTGGTTTGACCCCTTGCTTGATCGCCGTACGAATGTTGTAGTCAATCCCACCTTCCGCGACTAAATCATCCAAATGCTTATCGTCTGTACAGAAGAGGAAGCGATGGGCGTTGCTCTCTGTCACGGCAAGACTGACCTTCTCCACGTTCCGAGCGACAGAACCTTCCCGAATTTGAACGTAGAATCCACGTCGTACCCGTTCAATCGCCTCTTCTGCTGTCGTACATTCATGATCCGTCATGATTCCTGCTGAACGATATACGTTCAATTGATCAGGGTTGAGACCTGAAGCATGTCCATCCACGACTTTGCCCGCTTGTTCCGTCTGTGCGATCTTTTGAAGCATGTCTTCGCTTCCTGCTTCGACCGATGGATAGTCCATGACCTCACCCAATCCATGGACACCGGGATCTCCTAGAAACGGCGCCAAGTCCTCTGCATACAATTTTGCACCTGCATGTTCAAACGGCGTCGCCGGCACACAGCTTGGTAACATCATCCGGACGTCGAGTGGAAGGCCTTTCGCATCCGCTAACATATACTCAATTCCAAGTGCCCCGTTCACGTTCGCAATCTCATGCGGGTCCGCAATGACTGTCGTGACACCGAGTGGCAAGACCGCCTTCGCAAACTCATGTGGCGGGACCATCGACGATTCGATATGGACGTGCGAATCGATGAAGGACGGGGCAAGCGTCCAAGTTGGATCATGATATTCGACCTCTCCATCGTATCCATCCCCAATTGCCACAATATACCCAGCATCGATGGCGACGTCCGTACGAATCGTCTCACGACTGTACACGTCAATCACAGCGACGTCTTTAAAGACGACGGCCGCTTTCTTTTTCTTTGCGGCGATGTCAATCAAATGTTGTTTCTCCATCTCTCGATCTCCTTATTCAACGTATTTTAACTATCTTACCAAGAATATTCTTTTCGTTGCAATTTCTTTTTCAAGTTGTGCGACAATGATAGCATATCGATCTGAAAGGGGTTACAACGATGCAATATAAACTAGGAGAACTGACACCACACGTCGACCCGACGACTTATCTCGCACCAGGAGCACATGTGATTGGAGATGTGACGATTGGGGCACACTCGGGGGTATGGTTCAATACCGTCATCCGTGGAGATGAAGGTCCGATTCAAATCGGTGCTTATGTGAATATTCAGGACGGTTCGATGATCCATCAATATGAAGGGTCGCCGACAATCATCCATGACCGTGTCTCAATCGGTCACATGGCGATGATTCATGGCTGTGAGATTGAGGAGGATTGCCTCATTGGGATGCACGCTACTGTGCTCGATGGTGCCAAGATTGGGAAAGGATCATTCGTAGCTGCGGGTGCTCTCGTCACACCAAATATGCAAATTCCTGAAGGGGTAATGGTAATGGGCGTCCCCGCAAAAGTTGTTCGTCCATTGAATGACGAGGATCGTTTCATCATGGAGAGAACCGTTAAGAAGTACGCGAAACGCGCCGAACAATATAAACAAACGTGTGTGCCCTTAAGCGAAACGCACAGTTTGTGAAAGCGTTTACAAGATTCATAAAATGTTAACGTTTCTCTCGAATTTTCTACACAGTTCCTTTGTATACTGATGATGTAGCCAAGCTGACGTATTGAAAGGAGCCCACTCTATGTATCCGAACCACGATCAACTCATGTTAGATTTGTACGCTTCTTCGATCAACCCAAGTTATGGTCTTCATATCGATGACTCTTTCGATGACACGCTCCATGGTGCACATCGTGAGGTTTGGGAACGCATGCATTTGGATAATAGTAGAGAAGAAGATTCTAAAAATGGAGGAACGGCTGGATGATTCCAACACCTGTAATTCAAGATTGGCTCGCAATTAAATTAAAAAAATAAACGATATATAGATGAAGCGAGCGAGGGTAATCCCCACGCTCGCTTTTTTATTCGAAAATGGTCAGATGTGCATCAATCGGTTGCCGTGCTTTTGGTGTCGGAATGTCCCCGGTGTCATATTTCCCGATTTGCAGAAGACCGATAAATGTTTCTCCTTCTGCTCCAATCATTTCCTTCAAACGCGCATCGTCAAATAGCCCACCTGTACGCCAGACCATCCCGATTTCACGTTCACTGAACAAAAGTTGAACATTTTGAATAAATGTCGCCGTCGCGAGCATCGCATCCCGATTTCCTTTATCCGTCTCAAATCGTTTTGCCGTCACATACATACACGTGGCGGCATTTAAGATTCGTCCTGTCACCTTTTCACGTTGCCCTTCCGACGCCTCCGTGAAGGCTGGCTCGAGCGCGTCGAGTAATACCTGTTTCCCATCCCCATTGAACACGTACACGTTCCATGGCTCGATCTTATTATGAAACGGTGCGTGATGTGCCGATTGCAACACCTCATAGAGCACTTTCGTATCGATCGGTTCTTCCTTAAACATCCGAACCGTCCGTCTTTCCTCAATTAATTGTTGTGCTGCTGTCTTTGTCATGACCGTCACTTCCCCTTCTTTTCTCTCCTCTATCATAATTGAAAAACGTTCTCATTTCAAAATCAAAAAAAAGACTACAGATTGCTCTGTAGCCTTAAATCGATTGTCCAATAACCTCACATGCCACCAAATCTTCAAACGTTTGGCGACGTACGACAAGGCGGTGATTCCCATCCTTGACGAAAACAACTGCGGGACGAAGCATTTGGTTATAGTTGCTCGCCATCGAGAAATTATATGCTCCCGTGGCTTTGACGAGTAGCAAATCACCCGGTGTGACAGGAGGAATCAAAGAGCGGTTCGAGATGATGTCTCCCGACTCGCAACACGCTCCGACAATTTTTGCCTCGAGCGTCTTCTCTTCATTCATCCGAGTCGCTGCCACGACTTCGTATTCCGCGTCATATAGCGCCGGACGAATGTTATCCGTCATCCCCCCATCGACGGACACAAACGTGCGTACGCCATTCACTTCTTTGACGGTTCCGACTTCATACAGTGTGGCACCGGCATTGGCAACGAGCCAACGGCCTGGCTCAATCCCGATTTTTGGGAGTGGCAACTCACGAGCCTCTACCTCGTCGATTAACGTTTCCATCACCCGCTCCATCGTCTGTGCGAAGTCGAGACGCTCGTCTTCGTCTAAGTAAGCGACACCGAAGCCACCACCGATGTTCAGCACATCCGTCGTATAGCCCGTCTCCTGACGAATCGTATCCATGAACCGTACCATCGTCTTCACCGTATTGATGAAGAGGGTCGGATCTTGAATTTGAGAGCCGACATGACAGTGAATCCCCTTCAACTGTAAATGTTCCGCTTCTAACGTCGCACGAACCGCATCTAAATACGTATCGTCATGCGTCGGGAAACCGAATTTTGTATCAACCCCACCCGTTTGAATCGCCGCATGAGCACCTCCAACAACTTGAGGCACGATGCGGAGAAGGACATCGACTTCACGATTGTATTCAGCCGCAAGTCCTGACAAGAGGCTGATTTCACGCATGTTGTCGATGGTAAAGTGTGTAATCCCCTGTTCGAGCGCGAACGTGATGTCAAGGATCGTCTTGTTCGACCCGTGGACGTGAATGCGCTCCGCCGGTACACCGGCATGCAGTGCCACGTACATTTCACCCCGTGAGACGACGTCGACACTTAATCCTGCCGCCATCACTTTTTCATACACGGCCGCAATCGATAATGCTTTTGACGCGTACAACGCATATGTGTTCGGATACTTGTCTAGAAACGCGTCTTGAACGATCCCAAGGCGACGCTCTAGTTCTGGCTCACTCATCATATATAAAGGTGTCCCGTACGTCGCTTGAAGTTCACGGACGGACACGCCTTCGATCAAACATTCTGATTGATTGGTGGTGTACATACAATTCCTCCTTCAAAGCGATGTGGGACACGCCACGAACGGGCACAGAGCTGTTCTGAGTTGTTGGCATAGCCAACGCGTGTCACGTCATCGATTTTCGTTTCTATGCCATACAACGTCACACGGTCGCCGATCTGCACATTCTCATCGACTTTGATGAAGCTATGGCTCATAAAGATGTTGCTGACGAACGGATAGGCTTTCCCGTCAATATGAACAGGCAAGTGACGTCTCGCCCGCATCAATCCATCTCCGTATCCGACCGGAAGTACGGCGATGCGTTCCTTCGTTTCGGCTGTGTATCCCGTCCCATATCCGACATGAGCCCCCGCTTCAATGTCATGGACCGCGACCACTTCCGTCTCCCAATAGAAAGCAGGAACTAACCATTCAACCGGTTCGACCGATGAATAGCCATATAAGAAGATCCCGACACGTACATGTGTGCAATGATGCAGACGCGAATCGTCTTGAAGCGTGGCCGCACTGTTCGCTGCATGGATCAATTCAAACGTATGACGTTCCATCAATCGTGTCGACCAATCAGCAAACCGTTCGACTTGAACGCTGTGCTCGACTTCCGCATTGTCTGCGTCCGCGAGCGGGAAGTGCGTACATAATCCGACGAGGTTCAGTCCTTCATTTTGACAGAAAGCGACGATTTGTAGTGCTTCTTCAAACGTTTTAGCACCGAATCGGTTCATCCCGACATCTAGTTTTAGATGCAGACGAACGCCATCGAGATGCTCTCGCTGTGAGACGAGCCACTCATATGACCCGATGGCGACGTCAAAATCGTGGGCATGCACGTGTTGCCACGTATAGACCGGGTTCATGACGAGGACACGAGCCGATTGCGCATACGTCCGAACCTCGATCGCTTCTTCGATTGTTGTCACCATGAAGTGACGGACCCCTTCATCATACAAAGTCGTCACAACTGGCTCCATCCCTAGGTTATAGGCGTTGTTTTTCACGACTGCAAACACGGGGCGCCCGAGCGCTTCAATCCGACGTTTGTTCTCGCGAATCGCATTCAAGTCAATTGTGACTCCCATCGTTCAAAACTCCTTTACTCTTTAACTGCTGATTTCACGAACGTGACCCAATCGCGGTGTTCCGGAAGTTGTCCTGTCACGGCCTCACGATAACGTGTCAACATTTCTGTCGCAACCTTCTGGACGCCTCCACCAATCGAGATGTGGTCGACCTCGATGACGCTCGTCACTTCGGCTGCCGTTCCCGTCAAGAAAATCTCATCGGCTACATATAACTCATCGCGCCCGATGTGACGTTCTACGACTTCATAACCTCCATCACGCGCAAGTTGCATGACCGTCTGACGCGTGATGCCATCGAGTACGGAACAATCGAGTGACGGTGTCGTGATCGTCTTCCCTTTGACGAGGAAGATGTTCGCGACACTCGCCTCGCTGACGTTTCCGTTCATATCGAGGGCAATCGCTTCATCAAATCCGTCACGAAGTGCCTCTCCTTTTAGTAACTGTGAGTTCATATAGTTCGATGCTGCTTTCGCTTGCATCGGCATCATTGTCGAAGACACACGGCGATATGAAGCTACTTTTGCCCGAATCCCAACTGTTTTACTGAAATATTCACCGAGCGGCCAGCACGAGATGGCAACGTGTACCTTCGTTTCTGCTGTCGGCATAAGCGCCTGCCAAGGTGTTCCGAGGAAGACGAACGGGCGGATATAACATGCTTCAAATCCGTTTCGCTCAATCAATTCCATCGTAGCTTGTTCGAGTTCATCTACCGTATAAGGTAGTGTGACGTGGTAGTATGCACACGAGCGAACGAGTCGCTCCAAGTGTTCACGTAAGCGGAAGATGGCTGGGCCTTCCTCCGTGTGATACGCGCGAATCCCTTCAAAGAACCCACTTCCGTAATGAATCGCGTGTGTCATGATACTCGTGTTTGCGTCAGTCGGCTCAATCCAAGCCCCGTCTTTCCACATCCATTGTCCATACTGTTCCATAATGCAACTCTCCCATTCCTCATTGTTTATATTTTCTGTCTATTATACGTTAGAGAGAGCGTAAGTCATCAACAAGTTGCGTTTTTTCAGAAGTTTTTTCATCTTTCTGTTTGATGACGCGTGCCGGCGTACCCGCGACGACAACACCTGGAGGAACATCTTGCGTGACGACACTCCCAGCTGCGACTACCGCATTTTCCCCGACGCGAACCCCTTCCAAGATGACAGCGTTCGCTCCAATCATGACGCCATCTTCGATGATGACCGGATCTTTTGAAGGTGGCTCGAGGACACCTGCGACCACGGCACCTGCTCCGAGGTGGACGTTCTTCCCAAGCGTTCCACGGGCGCCGATGACGGCATTCATGTCGACCATCGAACCGTCTCCGATGACTGCACCAATATTGACGACAGCACCCATCATGACGACGGCATTGTTCCCGATTTGTACATGGTCACGAATGAATGAACCTGGCTCGATTCGTGCATTGAGTTGTGTCGTGTCGAGCATTGGAACGGCACTGTTACGACGATCATACTCAAGGTGTGAATCGGTGATGACCGACGCGTTCGCTTCTAAGAAAGCGGCTGCGCGCTCCGCAGTCGTCAAGAACAGCTTCGATTCATCCGTTCCGAACGCTTTCGCTTCCTCGATTTCAAGACCTGCCAATTGGCCGTTGACATAAAGTTTTACCGGTGTTTCCTTTTTTGCATCTTTAATATATTGTGCGATTTCATAAGCGTTTGTGAGTAACATGAGTAGCCTCCTCGTATAAGTTCGATAGATTATAAAGTCCTGCCGGGCGGTCGATGATCGTCGCTGCCGCGGCAAGTGCCCCGTTTGCAAAGACGCGTTTCGATAACGCGGTATGTTTCAATTCAATCATTTCATCATCTCCAGCGAAGAGCACGGTATGCTCCCCGAAGATCGTACCACCACGAATCGAGTGCATCCCCAACTCTTCGGCGCCACGCGCTTCTCGGCGTGACGTTCGTTCGTAAATCGGTGTCACCTCTCGTTTCGCTTCGATGGCACGGGCTAATAGCTCCGCCGTTCCGCTTGGCGCGTCTACTTTCTTCCGATGGTGCGCCTCAATCACCTCGATGTCATAACCGAGTGTGAGCGGGACGAGTTGATCGAGCAACTGCTTCAGCAACGCGATCCCGTACGATGTGTTATAAGACTGAAAAATCGGAATGTCTGTTGATGCTTCTTCAATCTTTGTAAGCTCCTCAGGTGTGAACCCTGTCGTTGCGATGACGAGCGGAATGTTGCGTGACCGCCCGAATGCGAGCAAGTCAGGAAGTAATGCCGGATTTGAAAAATCGATGACAACGTCGACTGGTGCATCTACCTTATCTAATGAGGCCAGATGCTCGTCACTTCCCGGTGACACGATTGCCGAGACGTTCACGTCTTGCATGTTGGCGACTTCTTCGACGATTCGTCCCATCGCACCAAATCCGTGAATCAATACATTCATTGTCTCACCTCGTTAAACTGCTCCATCGCCGATAGTAATTTTGCTTCGGCCGTCGCGCTCATCGGGACGAGCGGCAGACGTGGCGCGCCGAAGGCAAAGCCTTTCGCTTGAAGTGCCGCCTTCACCGGAATCGGATTCACTTCTGCGAAGAGTTCGTCGATGACCGGGAGCAGGCGTAGCTGCCATGTACGCGCCGTCTGGAGATCACCTGCTAGAAGTGCTTCTGCCAAGGCGACGGTCGCCCCTGGGTAGATGTTTGACAAGACCGAAACGACACCTTGAGCGCCCCATGCCATATATGGCAAGATTTGATCGTCATTCCCGCAGTAAACGGTGAATCCTTCCGGAAGATGAGCCATCATCTGTGCCATGACCGAGATGTCCCCACTCGCCTCTTTCAAGGCCGTGATGCGCGGATGTTCCGCTAACTCCCCAACCGTTTCAGGTGCTAACGCGACACCTGTCCGTGACGGGACGTTATATAGCATGAGCGGAATCGGTGATGCATCCGCAATCGCTGTAAAGTGAGCGAGAAGCCCGGCTTGTGTTGACTTGTTATAGTACGGGGTGACGACCATCGCCATCTCTGCCCCAAGTTCTGCGGCCCGTTTCGTTTTCTCGATACTGAGAGCCGTGTTATTCGATCCGGTTCCCGCGATGATCACCGCTCGTCCGTTCGCGACCTCCACTGCTCGAACGAGCAATGTCTCGAATTCCTCATTCGTCAGTGTCATGCCTTCGCCGGTCGTTCCACCGATGACGAGTCCACTCACTCCCTCTTGGATTTGGTCTTCAATCAATGCCGTCCATGCCTCTAAGTTTAACTGCCCATCTTCTTGGAATGGGGTCGCTAGTGCTGTCGCAACTCCTGTGAACATGTCATCCCCTCCTTATTTTGTCGCTGTTTGACTGATCATGCATTGTGCGATTTGTACCGCGTTCGCCGCTGCCCCTTTTCGAACGTTGTCCGCGACGCACCATAGGTGGAACGTATTCGGCTGAGAATCATCTCGGCGAATTCGACCGACATACACCTCATCGGTCCCGTTCGCATCAAGCGGTGTCGGATATGATAGGTCGGCCGGACTGTCCATAACCACGACACCAGGCGCATCTGCGAGTACGGCTTTGACTTCTGCGACCGTCGCATCCCGTTCGAGCGTCACCGTGATAGATACCGCATGACTGTTTCGCACCGGTACGCGGACGCACGTAGCCGTCACACCGAGGTTCGGCGCATTCAAAATCTTACGCGTCTCCTCAATCATTTTTTGTTCCTCTTTCGTATAGCCATTCTCTAAAAATACATCGATTTGCGGCAACACGTTATCATAGATCGGATACGGATAATTCGTCGGTTCCTCGCCACGCGCCCCGCGCTCAAGGTCATCAATCCCTTTTTGACCCGAACCCGATACAGCTTGATAAGACGTATAGGCGACACGTGTCAGTCCATACACTTCCGAAAGCGGTGCGAGCGCGACGACCGATTGAATCGTCGAGCAGTTCGGATTCGCAATGAGCGTCTTCTCTGGGCTGAGCTCGACCCGATTCACTTCCGGCACGATGAGCGGAATTCCTTCTTGCATTCGGAATGCGCTTGAATTGTCGATGACGATGACCCCTTGTTCACTCAAGCGTGGCGCATACTGTTCACTGATGCTACCACCGGCAGAGAACAAGGCGATATCGATCGGGTCCGCATAAATCGAATCGTTCAGCTCGCGAATCACGACCGGTTGTCCGTTCACCTCAACCGTCTTTCCTGCTGAACGGGCTGAAGCATATAGTCTCAGTTCACTGATTGGAAATTCGTACTCTGTTAATACATCAATCATTTTTTGTCCGACGGCGCCAGTTGCGCCGACGACAGCTACGTTATACATGGTGCTTCCCCCTTATAAGTTGAAGCGAGCCGCAATGGCTGCGACGGCCGCTTCCACGTCTTGTTCTTGAATCGTATAGGAAATGCTGATTTCAGAAGTCGTGACTTGATAGAACGGGATGCCCATCTCGCGGAATGTCGCGAACAGTTCTGATGCGACGCCTGTTGCGTCTCGCATGCCGATTCCGACGACAGAAATTTTTGCATGTTCTGTGTGACGATCGATTTTGATTTGTGGTAAGGTCGCTGTCAATTCTGCGAGCGCCTCTTCCAAAAACGCTTCTTCATCGAGTGGACATGTGAACGAAAGGAATACTTCTCCATCGAACGCCGTCTGCGAAATCATATCAATGTTGACGTGGCGTTCTGATAATCTTTCAAAGATGTCCGCGACTCCGGCTGCCGTGTGCGGGATGTGTTTGATTGAGACACTGAGTACGTTTTTGACAACACTCACACTCGTGACTGCTTTCTGTTCCATTGCTTGTGTCGTATCCATGATCCATGTTCCTCCTTCGCTCGAGAGCGTCTTTCCAACAAAAATATTCACGTCATACTTCTTGGCGAGCTCGACGCTTCGCATCTCCATGACTTTGGAGCCGAGTGCACTCATCTCCATCATTTCGTCGTAAGACACCGTGTCTAGACGCTTCGCCGTCGGATGAATCCGCGGGTCTGTCGTATACACCCCAGCCACATCTGTATAAATTTCACAACGTTGACTGAGGACGGCTGCTAGTGCGACTGCTGTCGTATCCGAACCGCCACGCCCGAGTGTCGTGACGTCTCCCGCTTCATTCACACCTTGGAAACCAGCGACGATTAAGACATCGTACTGACGTAACTTCTCGTGCAACACTTCTTTACGAATCGCTTTAATTTTGCTTTTCGTATGGATGCCCATCGTATCAATCCCAGCTTGTTGCCCGGTGAGTGAAATGGCCGGTACGCCTCGCGAGTTCAAGGCGATACTGAGTAAACTGATCGTCTGTTCTTCCCCGATGGCGAGTAGGCGATCGAGTTCACGAATCATCGGGCGCTCCGTGATTTGTTTAGCAAGCGACAGGAGCGAGTCCGTCGTCTTGCCCATCGCCGAAACGACGACGACCAATTTTTCACCGGTCGCCACACGTGTTTGTAAATAGTCCGAAATGGCTTGTATTTGTTCGATTGTGGCAACAGAGCTGCCTCCAAATTTCAGTACGGTTGTCATCAAGTTCCCCACTTTCAAGATGTCCACCAACAGAAAAAGCGGCAGACCGGTAGGAAGCACTCTCCCTACGGTCTGCCGCTTGTACGCGCAGTTGAAAAACGATTAAAAAATCGTTCCGTAGATAGCGCTCCATGGTAGTTGACCATGGCAGTGTAGGCGTTATTCACGACTACCCCAGCCTCCGTTCACACGCACGTGAACGTTGACTTCGGCGAATTTCCCCTTTCGGCTCGATCCGGAGTGCGTCCGTTTCAATCAAGCTTACTCATGTCATTCGCAACCTCTATCTGTCAGTTGTTAGTATTAGTTATAACAAATCGAAATCTTCTTGCCAACCTTTTTTTAGAAAAATGGGATATTTCAAAAAAGGATTACCACGTTTTCCGCATCATTCGGTGTGGGATATTCGCATCTAAAAACTCATCTCCGAACGCCTCGTACCCGAGTTTTTCATAAAATGGGAGCGCCGTTAGTTGTGCGCCTAAGCGCAACTCACCTAATCCTTGATGTTTTGCGACACGTTCGACTTCATTCATAATTTCTTTTCCATATCCATGACCTCGAGCCGCCTGAATCGTCGCCACTCGCTCCACTTTCCCGACCGTCGCATCCACGGGGCGAAGGCGTGCTGTCGTCACCGGTTGAGCGTCAATGAGACCAACAACATGCGTACAGACATCGTCTAAGTCATCGTATTCGAGACTAGCATCGATTCCTTGTTCCTGAATGAATACGACTTCTCGCACGTATCTGGCCTGGTCAATCAACTGTGCTTCTTTTCCCGATTGAATGGTCAACATGGTAAAACCCCCTCTTGCAATCGTCTCACGATTTCTTCCATCCCCCGTTCTAGTTCCGATACGGAAGTGAATCGAGCTTGTGCTTGTTTATGGTTTCCACCACCGCGACCGATCTGCATTTCTTGAAGTGCCGCTCGGAGGAACGTCCCTACCGCGATATCGTGAGTCCCATCATGCATGACAAATAATTTTTGCGCACTGTAGTTGGCCCCGACCGCAATGCGTCCTGTCGCGGCAATCCGTTCAATAATTGCGGTCGTCAATGTTTCGGCCTCGGTCCGTCCCACATGTAACGCTACATAATTATCTTCTTGTAAAACTGCCTTTACTTTCGCTTTCGCAATCCGTTCCTCAAGTGTTTTGATTTCTTTTTCACGTTCTAGTCGAATCGTATGCTCTTCAATCACACGTGCCGCCACCGTTTCATTCGTCGTCGAGAATGTATGGTGAATCGTCCGGAGCGCTTCACGTGCTCGTTGCGTCGCCTTTAACGCACGATTTCCAGCAACATACGTCAAGCGGATGTTGCCTCTCACTTTTTTGAGCGAGGTGACTTGAATCGTGCCAAGTTGCCCTGTCATTTCAACGTGTGTGCCGCCACACGCGTTGTAATCAATCCCTTCGATTTCGACGATTCGAATCTTTCCTGTTCGATCGGTCGCTTTCCGCAAACGTGTCCGATCGACTTTTTCGTCGGGGATTTCATAGACATGAACCGGATGATTGTCAAAGATGAGTTGCTGGATCTCTTGCTCGAGTGCTTCAATTTGCGTCCAGTCCATCGCTGCCGTCTCAATCTCAATGGATGAATCCTCTTCCCCGATTCCAAAGCTGAGCGTACGAATCCCATGTCGGTCTTCTAATATCGCCGTTAACAAGTGTTGGGCAGTATGCTGGATGGAATGGTCTCTCCTCACGTCCTCATCGATTCGAACCGCTACAGGTGTACCCGTAGATAATCCTTCTGACAAGAGGTGCCACACTTCACCATTTTCAATTTGCACATCCAATACATTATGCGAACCGATTGATCCACGGTCAGCCGGTTGACCGCCGCCTTCCGCATAAAAAGGACTATTCTCGAGCGTATGCCAATTCCCTTTATTGTCCTGTTTTACTGAGGTCACGATTGTATTTACTGTATGTTGATCCATCTTGTCCTCCACCTTCTCTCTATAAATCTGTTCAGACAACTAGTCTTATTTCGTCTATAATGAAACATACATCTTCTCAGTCAG
Organism: Exiguobacterium sp. s35; assembly: GCF_018617535.1. NCBI lineage: Bacteria > Bacillati > Bacillota > Bacilli > Caryophanales > Exiguobacterium > Exiguobacterium sp. s35. The sequence goes on along the minus strand of NZ_JACSKI010000003.1, from coordinate 42,119 downwards.
GAGCGAAATGATATGTTAGAAATCGATAAACAATCTCCGTTACCTATTTATTATCAAATTGAAGCGTACTTAAAGCAACAAATTGATGACGGATTGTTAAAACCAGGAGACACCTTACCTTCAGAGCGTGAATTTTCCGAACAATTTCAAGTGAGTCGTATGACGATTCGTCAAGCCATCATGAACCTCGTCAACGCTGGTTATTTGAGTCGGCAAAAAGGCCGGGGCACATTCGTTGCGAGTCAAAAGATTGCGATGACATTGTCCGGATTGACGAGTTTCTCTGAAGAAATCAAACATCGAGGTATGCGACCGCTCAGTCGTCTTTTGTCCTACGAGGTCATCCCGGCAACGGATCGAATCGCCCAGCAACTGAGTATCCCGAATCAAACGCCGGTATACGAAATGAAGCGACTCCGACTTGCAGATGATCATCCTCTCGCGCTCGAGACCGCCTACATTCCTGTCCGTTTATTGCCTGACCTGACGAAAGAAGACGCGACCGGTTCCATTTATGCGTACGCCGAACAGCACGGTTTACGTTTGAAAAATGCAACACAGACACTTGAAGCCCGTAGCGCTGGTCCCGAGGAAGCAAGACTGCTAACCATTTCTCCAAACGCACCGGTATTGCTGATCGATCAACGTACTTATCTCGAGAACGGTGACATGTTCGAGTATAGTCGTTCACTCTTCCGCGGAGACTCCTACTCCTTGACCGTCGCGATGGATCGCATATAAAAAAAGTTTGCCCCGAGAGAGGCAAACTTTTTTTATTGTGCTTCGTACGTTATTCCGTTCGGGTCTAACGTGTAAGACTCCAACTCCGTGTCCGTCATCGGCTCCACAGGATTGCCTGCGTCCGCTTGTTGTACACGATAGCGTACTTCTTCAAGAAGCGGTTCATTCAAGAAATAGTAGAAGTGGCCGTCAGCTGCGCGGGCACCTTCACCTGTCAATTGATATTGCACCGTATTGTGCAACGCACCGACATCTTCAATCAAACGCATATAATCATTCGGTCCGAGCGTCGTCTGCATGTTGTCACCGACGGCTTTCAAGACTTTATCGTAGTTATTGATCAGTGACGTGCCAAGTGATTGTTCGAGTACGGCGTTGATGACTTCCATTTGGCGTTGTCCACGGCCGATGTCACCACGTGGGTCGTCATATCGGTTTCGGACGTAGGCGAGTGCCTCTTCACCAGAAAGTTGCTGAAGTCCCTCTTCGATTTGAACGGTCTCACGCGAGGCGTCATAACTGTTTTGTTGTGATGAGAACGGTACGTCAATCTCAACACCACCTACCGCATCGATGAAATCAACAAACCCTTGGAAGTTGAGCGAGACGACATGGTCGATTTCAACGCCGACCAAGTCCTCGATTGTGTTCGTTGCCATGCGCATCCCGTTGTTCGGATTCGATTCATCCATCGAACCAAAGTAATAGGCGTGCGTAATCTTATCTTGATCAAGACCCGTCTTTCCATAAGGGATGTTGTATCCCGTGTAATCGATATTCACGTACGAATCACGTGGGATACTGAGCATCGTCGTCTGTTTTTCTTTCTTGTTCAAAATGACGACAATCATGACATCCGAGCGTCCAAACTCTCCACGCGCTTTCTTTTGTGGAGAAAGGTCAGTCCCTAAAATCAAAAACGACTCTGTGTCTTCTTTATCAAAGCGAGTCGGTTCGACTGTTGGGTCGTCCTCTAACGTGACCTGAGTACCGGACAACATGTTGTGGGCTTTATAAAATGCGGTACCGTAAATGCTAGACCCAGCAATAATCGCAATCAGCACGAGGGCACTAAATACCTTATAAAACGCAGACGGACCTTTGCGCTGTCTACGAGTATGTGTTCTAGAATTCATAATGGTCTCCTTCGAGTCAAAGTAATAAGCTTCACTCATTATAGAGGAAAGTGTGAAATTTGTCGAAAACGTTTTGATGACAAATTCATTTCTTTACATTTTCCCACAGTTGAAAACAGAAAAACCTGCGGAGATGTCTCCGCAGGTTAGTTAAGCCCGAATCGTGAAGAATCGCGTTGCCGCTTCTTGCCCTCGAGCTTGAAGGGCCTCTGCACAGCGCGATGCCGCCGCTTCATCGAGTACGACCGTTACACCAGGATGTGCTTGCAGAATCGTCGCCGGCCAGTCGACCGTCGGTACACTTTCAATCATATGTTGTACAGCTTCCGCCTTCCGCTCGCCTGTCGCTACGAGAACAATCTCCCGCGCATTCATGATTGTATCGAGTCCCATCGTGATGGCGTGGGTCGGTACATCTTCAAGCCGATCAAAAAAGCGACGGTTTGCCTCCCGTGTTGATTCGGTGAGTTCAGTCACATGCGTCTTCGCGTCAAGCGCTGTACCCGGTTCATTAAATGCGATGTGTCCATTTTCCCCGATTCCAAGGAGTTGCAAGTCGACACCAAGTGTTCGGACGAGTGCTTCATACCGTTCCGCTTCCGCTTCGGGATCTGGCGCATCGCCTTGAGGAAGATGGCTTTGCTTGAATGGTACTTCGTCAAACAGTCGGTCTTTCATAAAGCGGTTGTAGCTTTGGGGGTGCTCGGGTGACAGTCCGATATACTCATCCAGATTGACGCTCGTCACATGGCTACAATCGAGCGCGTCTTGTTTAAACATTTGATACATTCCGACTGGCGTGCTACCTGTGGCGAGACCGAGTACGAAGTCATGCTTCCCTGAAATCCGTTCTTTGATGAGCAAATATGCGATTCGTTCCGCGTCGTTCGCTGATTTGGCGACTAATACGTTCATCTTTGATCCTCCCGTTCATATGCGATGTTTCCTTTGACGATTGTCATCTGAACATGTGCTGTGTCATCCCAGACGACAAGGTCCGCATCAAACCCCGATTTGATGTCTCCTTTTGTCGTTAACCCGAATTCTTTTGCCGCATTCGTCGCAGTCATCTTGACCGCCTCTTCCACCGTACATCCGGTATACGCTTGAATGTTTCGGAATGCTGCATCCATCGTCAACACACTCCCTGCGAGATTGCCGGCTTCAAGGCGGGCAGCGCCGCCTTCTACGATGACCGGTTGTCCTCCCAATTCATACTGTCCGTCAGGCAAACCCTTCGCTCGCATCGCATCCGTGATGACGACGAGTTCATCTGCTCCTTTTAAACGGTAAGCAAAATCAACCATTTCAGGGCGGCTATGAATCCCGTCTGGAATGATTTCGGCCATGACACCTTTCTCTAACAGACAATATCCAACCGTTCCCGGTTCCCGATGATGCAAGCCTCGCATTTGGTTATATAAGTGTGTTCCATGTTTAACGCCCGCTTGCTTATTCTCTTCAAACGTCGCACTCGTATGTCCCGCAGAACCGATTGCTCCTGACTCGCGAAGCGCTTCTTCAAATTCACGGGCTCCTGGTCGTTCCGGTGCATACGTGACGAGTCGAATATGGCCTCCAGCAAGCTGTTGCCATTTTCGAAACTGTTCCGCATCTGGGTCGATGATATATTCCGCCGGTTGCGCCCCCGCCATCTCTACGTTAACGAATGGCCCTTCCAAATGAATTCCGGCGATGGTCGTATCCTCTGTTGCCATGACGTTTCGAACGGCCGTCAACGCTTGTTCAATCGCCTCTTTCGATTGAGTGATTGTTGTCGCAAAGAATGACGTGACGCCTTCTTGTAGCATGTCTTCACTCAATTGACGAAGCCGTGACTCGTCCGCGTCCATCGTATCGACTTCATATCCCCCGTGAATATGGATATCGATGAGACCAGGGGTCACGAGCGCACCCGAGACATCAATCACGTTCTCATCTCGTTGTACAAACTGTTCCATCGATCCGATTTCGTCAATCGATTGGCCATTCCACCTGATATACCCTCGCTCCCATGTTTGTTCTGCTGACACGATATGAGCATTGATCAATGTCCCCACCGGTTCACCACTCCTTTTTGTTTTCCTCCATGTTATCATACTGGATAAAAGTATAGTTGTATAGACCAATTTATAATAAATAAAAGATTGTTCACAATTGCGAACAACCTTTACGTCCTTATGTCGATTGGAGCGTCCCGTAGCGTCGGACAATCCATACGAGTCGGAGGAATAATAAGACCGCTCCGGCGGCCAGCCCGGCAATCAATCCGATCCAATAACCGTCTGGTCCGAATCCAGCGTGTTCCGCCAATACATAACCGAGAGGCAAACCGATGACCCAATAGGCGACAAGAGAAAGGACCAACGTGATGTTGACGTCTTTGAACCCTCGTAAAATCCCTTGAATCGGTGCGGCGACTGCATCTGATAACTGGAAGAACACGGCGAAAATCATGAAGTGGGCTGCGAGGTCCACGACCGTCGGATCATTCGTATAAATGGCAGCGACCCGCTCATTTTGCCAAAACAACAATGCACCAGAAAAGATGGAGACAGCGAGACAAAGCGAGATTCCAATCTTCGCATATCGAACGGCATCTTGCAGCCGTCTCGCGCCGAGTTCGTATCCAACGACAATCGTTAGTGCGCTCGATGCCGAAAGCGGGAGCATATATACGAACGAGGCGAAATTAATGGCTGCTTGGTGTGCCGCGACGATTTGGTCCCCGTATGAGCTAAGCAGTAGCGTGACCGCCGCAAAGATACTGACCTCCGCAAAAATGGCAAGCCCAATTGGCGTCCCGAGTTGCAACAACTCTTTTTGTCTGAGCCAGATGATGCGCTCAGTCGTCCGTAAAAACTTATATTCACGGAATGGTTTTCCGTTTCTGACGAAAAAGAAAGCCATGAAAAAGAGCAACCAATAGGTGATGCTCGAGGCAATTCCTGCCCCAACGCCGCCATACGCTGGAACACCGAGTTTTCCAAAGATGAAGATGTAATTTAATCCGACATTAATGGGTAACCCTAATAGTATGAGGATCATCGAGACCCTCGTCTTGCCGAGCGCATCCATGAGTGTGCGAAGCACGTTGAACAAAAACATCGGTAAGACGCCGAAACCAAGTGCAAGTAAGTATTGGGTCGCGATTCGCTTCCCTTCCGTACTGAGCCCCATTCCCTCGATTGCAATCGGCACGAGGAAAGACCCTAATGTCAGCGTAACAATACTCAGTATGACGGCTAAGTAGATACCTTGAAATAGCGTGCGTTGAATCTGTTGACGATCCCGTGCGCCGAGCGCTTGCGATACAATCGGAGCCACCGCCAGCAAGATTCCGCTAAGTCCGGTATACACCGGCATCCATAAGCTTGATCCGACACCGACGCCTGCCAGATCGACCGCACCCGCGCGTCCGGACATGACGGTATCGAAAAAGCTAATCAAATAAAAAGACACTTGCGTGACTAGGATTGGGAAGAAAATCGTAAAGAATAGTTTTATTTTTTCGTTTAATGAATGTGTTTGGTACATGGACAACCCTCATCTCTTTTTCAGAAAGGAAACAATATCATGAATCAACGGCATGCAGAAAAACTTAAATTTGAGCTGTTAGAAACGTGGAACACGTTCAATCACTACGTGACCGAAGCTCTCACGTTCAACAATTCCGAGGATATTCACCGCGCCCGCGTTCATTTACGAAAGCTGATCACGTTCATGCAAATCTTTGAGACGAAGCCTGCGACGTTCCGGCAACTCAAACAATTGATGGAAGCACTTGGTAATGTGCGTGACCTCGACGTACTTGTCGAACAGTTTGATGCCGAAACGAATCTCGATGAAGCGTTTCTTCAAGCGATGGAAAAGCAACGTGCCATCGAACGTACGATTCTCTCGACTCGAGTCAGTGAAAAGATGACCCCTTCACTCGATCAACAAATCCGCCGTTTCATCGGAGGACCTTTATTTCGTGCGTTTAAAAAAACGAACGCCTCTCCGAAGTTAGAAAAGGCGAAAAGCGAGCGCAAACAGCGTATTCGCATCTATCATGAACAAACCAATGGGAAAGATCAAATCGAAGCGCTCCATAAAGTCCGCTTGGCCGTGAAACGTGAGCGATACTTACATGAATACTTGTTAAACTACGAGTCGGACGCGTCCATGGACACCGTCCGTACGTTAAAAAAGATGCAAACCGAACTCGGTGAGATGAACGACCATGACCAACTGTTGAAGCGTTGGCGTTCGTTCACACCGCCTGTCGACCTACAGTCTGCGTATGATACAAAAATCAAAACGTTGCAGCACGAACTGGATACATCCGTTGAACATCTAACCATTTAGCGCGATGTATACCGTTCAATCAAAAGTTCGAGCAACTTCATCCCCGCAATCGAGTTCCCTTTTGAATCGAGCGCTGGACCGAAGATGCCAAACCCGACGTTACTCAAATCTAGTTCGTGGTTCCCAACCGCTAAAATGGCGCCGGACACTCCACTCTTACCTGGAAGACCGACACGGACGGCAAACTCCCCCGAAGCATCGTACATGCCACATGTCGTCATGATGGCTTTGACGATCCGAACAACACGACGCGGAATCAATTCTTCCCCTGTATCCGGGTCCTCCCCGTTCCCAGCGAAGACACGTCCGATTCGTGCCAAGTCAAAGCAGTCGATTTCAATGGCACACTGTTTCGTATACACGTCAATAATTTCATCGACGTCTCCCTCTACAATCCCATGATGACGCATAAAATAGAGGAGTGCGCGATTCAAGTCGGTCGTCTCGTATTCAGAGCGGGCGACTTTTTCATCGTACGTAATTTCCTCCACCGGTCGATTTAACAACGTCGCTAAAAATTGACGGAACTGATAAATCTTTAACTCAGCCGTCTCCCCTAAAATCATACTCGTCACTGCTAACGCCCCCGCATTGATCATCGGATTCAGCGGTTTTGACGGGACCGTCTCCTCGAGTTTCGCAATCGAGTTGAACGCATCGCCCGTCGGTTCCATCCCTACTTTTGAAAACACATAGTCTTCCCCAAACTCCATCAGCACATAGCAAAGCGTCAGCGCCTTCGATACACTTTGAATCGTGAACTTATGATGAACGTCCCCAGCGTGAATATACGTACCGTCTGGCAAACAAATCGCCACCCCGAGTAAATCATTTTTCACATGCGCCAGTTCCGGGATATAGTCCGCTACTTTCCCTTGAGCTGTGTACGGACGACACTCATCAATCAAGTGGTTCAACTGTTGTTCGAGTACATTCATTCGATCACCTCATGTTCCATCAAATTTCAACCGGGTCATCTTATCATATTACCCGTCTGGCGGTCCATCTTCTTTATACCAGTCCTCATCCGCCCAAATCATCGATGGACTTTCCTCGTCCCCGACCAATTTTTCCCCATGTCGATTCATCGTCACAATAAACCCAATCACACCTGACACAATGACAGTCGCGACAATGATGAAGGCGATCATCTCATCGTCCCCTTTCGAATTCGTGACAAATTTGTCTAGAACTCCGTGACACTTATCCTATGTCTGCGTCTACATTCTCGGTACCGTTAGTAAGAAAAGAATTTTAAAGAAATGGGTGAATCGATTGAATCAGATTGCAATTATCGGAGGTGGCATCGCCGGGCTGGCCGCGGCACATTATGCCAAGGTCGCCGGCGCACACGTCACACTGTTCGAGGCACAGGACCGTCTCGGTGGAAAAATCAGAACCATCTATCGAGACGGATTCACATTAGAGACCGGACCGGATGGCTATATGGCACGAAAGCCAACTTTGACGACTCTCATTACCGACCTCGGTCTTGAGGACCAACTCGTTCGTTCTAAAACCGGGACCTCTTACATTTATGTTCGTCAACAACTGAGACAGATGCCAGAGGGGTCGGTCATGGGGATTCCGACTAAGTTTTGGCCGATGGTTAAAACGGATCTCTTTACGTGGAGAGGAAAATTTCGTGCCGGACTCGACCTCGTGATTCCGCGTGTGTATGAAGGGGAGGACATCTCGCTCGATCGCTTCTTTCGGACGAGACTCGGTTCAGAAGTCGTCGACACGATGATCGAACCCCTTCTGTCCGGGATTTACAACGGAACGCTTGATGATATGAGCATCGAGTCTACTTTCCCTCAGTTTATCACGATTGAACAAAAAACTCGCAGTCTGATTCTCGGGATGAAAGCACTCACACCACCTGTTCAGGCTGGGGTGAAGCCGTCCGAGACCGGAAAGTTTTTATCCATCGACCAAGGGCTCGGTGCGCTCGTCGAGGCGCTCCGTCCTTCCATCGACCGCCTCGTGCTGAATACATTCGTCAAGTCCGTAAGACCGCATGAAATCATATTGGCGGATGGGACGGTCGAGCAGTTTGACGGCATCATCCTTGCGACTTCCCCAAACATGCTCGGACCGCTGCTCGGGTTGCCAGAAGCTGAGCGTTTATCGTCATTAAAACGTACATCTTCGATGACTGTCCTTGCCGCATTCGACGAATCAGAAGTGGAGGCGTTAGATGGGACAGGATATGTCATTGCTAAATCTGAAGGCAACGCCTTGACCGCTTGCAGTTGGATGCATAAAAAATGGCCACATATGGCACCTCAAGGAAAGGCGTTGATTCGGATGTATATCGGTTCTGAGTATGTTTCACCTTTGTTGCACGAGGACGATGACACGATTGCGTCGTTCGCCTTACGCGAGCTCCGCCGTATTCAAAAAGTCGGGACACCACTCTTTACGAAAGTCGAACGCCACGTTCAAACGATGCCCCAATATGAGGTCGGCCATAAACAAGATGTTCGAGCCTTTGAAGAAGCACTCTCGAAGTGGAACGGTGTCGAAGCTTGTGGCGCCATCCTCCATGGCGTCGGCTTGCCGGATTGCGTCGACTCGGCAAAACAAGCGGTTAACAACCTAAACCTCAAGCAGGGGGTGATGGTATGAAGCACATCGACTATCACGAGAACCCGTTTATCGTCATTTGGGAAGTAACGCGTGCCTGCGCGCTCTCCTGTGTACATTGCCGGGCCGAGGCACAGTTTCACCGATACGAAAATGAACTCGACACGGAAGAAGGAAAGGCGCTCATTCGAGAGATTCATGCGATGGATAATCCGATTCTCGTCTTCACAGGTGGCGACCCCCTCATGCGTGAAGATTTGTTTGCATTGACCGCGTACGCTTCTTCTCTCGGGATGCGAGTCTCGATGACACCTTCTGCCACACCGCGCGTCACGCATGACGCCGTAAAACGAGCAAAAGCTGCCGGATTGTCACGCTGGGCGTTTTCTATCGATGGCCCGGATGCACAGACGCATGATTACTTTCGAGGGACACGTGGCAGTTTTGACCGTACCATCCGAGGAATTTCCTACTTCCGAGAAGAAGGGATGTCTTTTCAAATCAACACGACGGTGACCGAATACAACGTCGATCGCTTGCCCGAAATGGCGAAACTCGTAGAGTCCCTCGGTGTATCCGTCTGGACGCTCTTTTTCCTCGTCCCGACCGGACGCGGTTCACTGTTACAGCCCATTTCTCCCGAGCGACATGAAGAAGTGCTCAAGTGGGCGTTCTCACTACAGGAGACGGCACCGTTCATCATCTCGACAACAGAAGCCCAGTTCTATCGGCGGGTGGCACGACAAGAAAATCAGCGGCGAAAAGCAGATGGGCTCCCCCCAATCGGACATCCGCATGATGATTTAGCCAAGGCACCACGTGGGACGAATGACGGGAACGGGTTTGTCTTCATCTCGCACACAGGAGACGTACAGCCTTCCGGGTTTTTACCGATCCATTGCGGAAATGTAAGAACGACACCCCTCGCTGATATTTATCGTCACCATCCGACGTTCAAGGAGCTACGTGACCCCGATACACACCAAGGGAAATGTGGCTATTGTGAATATCGCTATCTTTGTGGTGGTTCACGGGCGCGGGCATACGCAGTTACGGGAGACTATAAGGAATCAGAGCCATATTGTATTTATCAACCTGAGCGACGAAACGCTTCACCTTTTTGATTCCCATTTATTCCCTCAAGGTGTAAGGTGAAACTATATGGTTCTTATGGTGTGAGAGGAGACATGTAGATGCAGTCTTTGCCGATTGATGGATTGTTCTATATTGGGCTAGGTACGATTTTTCTTGTAACGGCTTTACTCGGGTTCGGGATCAAACGATTGACGAAACATGGCAGGACGGGGTTTTATGTCCTACTCGCAACGAGTCTTGGTTTATTCTTTTGGTTACTGCTTTGGTTCCAGGAAGCGACACGCGCCTTGTTCATGGGGACCATCCCGTGGCTATTCAATTTATTTTTCGGAACGGTGCTCTACCTCATCTTTGTAGGCATCAGTTTTCTACTCTTGAAACGACAACCTCGGCATACATAAAAAGAGGAATCCGATCGGATTCCTCTTTTCTTATGCATTGACCGTCGACGGACGTAACGTCAATTCCCCGTTTTCGACATCGATGACGACCGTTTGGCCATCCTCGACATCTCCCGCTAGGATACTCCGGGCAAGCTTCGTCTCAATCGTTCGTTGCACGTAACGATTGATTGGACGAGCACCGAATTGAGGCTCGTACGCTTCATCGGCGACGAACGTTTTAGCTGCATCCGTGATTTCAATATGAATCGAGCGTGTCGTGAGCCGTTCACTCATTCGACCGACTGCTTTCTCGACGATTTGACCGATTTGATCTTTCGTAAGTGGATGGAACAAAATCGTTTCATCGACCCGGTTCAAGAATTCAGGACGGAAATGTCGGCGGAGCTTATCAAGCACTTGACGCTCTTCGTCCTCATCGATCACACCATCTTTCGCCGCTTCGAGCAAAATGTCTGCTCCAATGTTCGACGTCATGATAACAATCGTATTTTTGAAGTCGACGATGCGACCGTGCGAATCGGTCAATCGACCATCATCGAGCAGTTGCAACAAAATATTGAAAACGTCTGGGTGTGCCTTCTCGACCTCATCTAACAAGAGAACGGAGTAAGGGTTACGGCGAACGGCTTCCGTCAACTGCCCGCCTTCTTCGTAACCGATATATCCTGGAGGTGCACCGACAAGTCGTGATACGGCATGTTTCTCCATATACTCACTCATATCGAGACGAACGATATGATCTTCTGAATCAAACATCGCTTCCGCTAGCGCTTTCCCGAGCTCGGTTTTACCGACACCCGTCGGTCCAAGGAAGAGGAAAGAACCGATTGGGCGGTTCGGGTCTTTGATTCCGGCCCGAGCCCGGATGACCGCGTCACTGACCAAGCGAATCGCATCATCTTGACCGAAGACACGCTTGTGTAGCACCGTTTCTAAGTTGAGCAGTTTATCTCGCTCTCCTTCTGTCAGTTTGGTCACCGGAATGCCGGTCCATTTCGAGACGACCTCGGCAATTTCTTCTTCCGTCACTTCTTCGCGTACGAGTTCACGCGTCACCGAACTCGCTAGCTGTTCCGCTTCTTCTAGTTCTCGCTCGAGTTCTGGGATTCGTCCATATTTCAGTTCTGAAGCCCGATTCAAGTCGTAGCGACTTTCTGCCTCTTGTAATTCGAGACGTACTTTTTCAAGGTCTCCCCGGATTTGTTGCACGCGGTGCGTTGACTCTTTCTCATTTTCCCAACGAAGACGTAACGAGTCAGACTGTTCACGGAGTGATGCCAATTCTTGTTGAAGTGCTTCGAGACGCTTCATGGAAGCCGCGTCACTCTCTTTTTTAAGCGCCGCTTCTTCGATTTCAAGTTGCATGACCCGACGGACCAATTCATCGAGCTCAGCCGGCATCGATTCCATCTCAGTCCGAATCATCGCACACGACTCATCGACGAGATCGATAGCCTTATCCGGCATGAACCGGTCGGTGATATAGCGATTTGATAGCATCGCCGCCGCGACGAGAGCGTTATCGTGGATGCGTACTCCGTGGTGAATCTCAAAACGTTCTTTTAAGCCACGCAAGATGGAAACCGTATCCTCGACGTCTGGTTCAGCGACGAGCACTTGTTGGAAACGCCGCTCGAGTGCAGGGTCCTTCTCGATATATTGGCGATACTCGTCTAACGTCGTAGCACCGATACAGTGCAATTCCCCACGGGCGAGCATCGGTTTTAACATGTTTCCGGCATCCATCGACCCCTCCGACTTCCCAGCTCCGACAATCGTATGCAGTTCATCAATGAAGAGGATAATCGTGCCTTCTGCTTCCTTCACTTCTGATAGGACGGCTTGAAGTCGTTCCTCGAATTCACCACGATATTTCGCACCAGCGACGAGTGAACTCATGTCGAGACTGAAGATTGTTTTGTCTTTCAAACTCTCCGGCACGTCTCCGCGAACGATCCGCTGAGCGAGTCCCTCGACAATCGCCGTTTTCCCGACACCCGGTTCCCCGATGAGGACCGGATTGTTTTTCGTTTTCCGACTCAAAATCCGGATGACGCGACGAATCTCACTATCGCGTCCGATGACCGGATCAATTTTCCCAGTCTTCACTTCTTGAATGAGGTCTCGTCCGTATTTCGTCAAGACGTCATACGTCGCTTCAGGCGATTTCGATGTGATGCAGCGATTGCCACGTACGGCGACGAGCGCCTCGCGGAGTCGTTCTTCCGTGATGCCTTTTCGCTCAAGCATCGCCTGCGCCTGACTGCTGTTCAACAAGATCCCGAGTAAGATATGTTCGACCGATACGTATTCATCGTTCATCCCTGTCGCTTCCCGCTCGGCCGTCGTCAACACGCCTAACAAAGAAGCAGAAATCATCGGTGTCGTCGGATTTTGAAGTTTTGGCGCATTTTTCAAAGAAAGCGCGACTTCTCCTTCAATCTCAGATACGTTGATCTCCATTTTTTGAAACAGCAACGGCGCAATCCCGTCTGTCTGGGAAATCATAGATGCCAAGACGTGCCACTCATTGATTTCACTATGATGATATTGTTTTGCTAACGCCTGTGAACTGACAATGCATTCATGTGCTTTATCTGTAAAACGATTAAAGTCCATCACGATTCCTCCTTATCCATTAACGTTCGATTTGCTCATAGACAGAACGGTATGTTTCATCAAGAGGCAGGTCGACCTCGAGTTGTACGAATAAGTCAGAACGTACTTTCGAACCGGTCATGACACCGCGACCTGGAATGCGCATCCGTTGCCCCGGTCGGCTTCCAGGTTTCACTTTCAACTTCACCCGTCCTCCGTCGAGTGTTGAAATGATGACGCTCGATCCATCTAAAAACTCGAGCGGACGCAATCGTTTCAACGTCACGATATGCTCTCCTTCACGTCGGTACGTATCGTCATCCGCAAAATGAAGCTCGACGTATACATCTCCTCGGTTCCCTGATTGTCCGACTCGGCTGCCTTTTCCTTTCAACCGCAACTTCTGACCTTCATAGGCACCCTGTGGAATTTTGACATTCACCGTGCCTGTTTGAAGTCGAAGGCTCACTTTCGATTCCTTCGTCAATTGGCTGAGTGGGATATTCACACGAACGGTCTCATCCAAGTCTTCTTCGACAGCTTGATCAAAGAAGCTCCCGAACATATCTTCAAATCCGAATGTTCGCGAAGTCGTACGCGACCCACCTCCGAATTGTCGGAATAAATCTTCGAACTGGGACGAACCTTCCCCGTAAGTTTCTCCACCGCCACCAAACCCCTGTCCGAACGACGGTCCATCCGGGCTACCATATCGATCATAGTTCGCTTTTTTCTCTGGGTCGCTCAACACGTCAAACGCTTCTTGGACTGACTTGAATCGCTCTTGTGCGCCAGGATCTTTATTGACGTCCGGATGGTACTGTTTCGCCAACTTCCGGTATGCACGTTTAATCTCTTGTTCGCTCGCCCCTTTTGAGACACCGAGCTCGTCATAATAGTTTTTAGCCATATGGATTCACCTCACCTATCCCTTTCCCGTTTCTGTTAACTCTATTCTACTCAATTGGTCAAATAAGGTCAAAGATAATCCTTTCACTTTTCATACGAAAAAAAGAAGAAGTTCGTTTCAAAAAACGAACCTCTTCTGAATTAGAAGTATACTTTTGGACTATCCATGCCATCCTCGAACACAATCGTCACTTCAGGGTCGCCACCGAGTGATGTCACGTTGATGCGGACTGGCACATTCCGGCTATATTCCCATCGGTTTTCAAGCAAACCGACAACGTGTTGGGTGAATCCGACAAGTTCGGCACGACTATAGAATTGAATCGGGATATCGATTTCAAGTCGTGACAAATCGCCGTTCTGATAAAAGCCTTTCCCAATCATCCCGCTATAGTCTGGGAACAGGTCGGCAATTCGGTCACTGAAGAGCGTAAATTTCTGTGCATCCTCGCGTACGTCATTCGTTGCCGTCGCAGATGGGAAGTAGTAGTACTTCTCATCGATGGCTTCCCAGTCACCCGATGTGACCTCATCATCCGTTCCGACGAAAGCGGATTTAATATAGTTCCCCGGCGTCGGTGAACCTTGCGTCGACTTCATATAAAGCGCGACGTTTACATCCAAATCTTTAAAGTCTTCTCGCTTCCGCAATTGAGCGACGAGTTCGTTCGCCATCCGTTCCCCTTCCGCGATCACTTTCTTCTGATCGAGTTTCACCGTATAGGTCGGTCCGTAGTTCGGTGCCTGGAAGACATACTCACGGTTCAAAATGAGTGCAAACGACACACCGCCAAGCTGATATCCGCTATCCTCTTTAGTCATATAGTTCTGTTCTACGATCGAAGCCAAATATAGAGGTGACTTCTTGTTCGCATCGACGAACTTGTCGTCTTCGACTTCTGCCTTCCCGTCCGCATAAGCCGGGTTGAGCGGCGTCAAACCTTCGTTACTCCCGCCTTTACGTCCGAGTAAATTGGATACGTCTTCCGCGTTTAGAAGTTGCCCCTCTTGATAAGCGAATTTGTCTGGGTCAAACGCATCTGTCGAATGGCGCATGAGACCGAGTTCGACTTCTTCAAGCTCTAACGACGAACTCACTTGACGCTGGGCAAGTCCTCGCGCTGCTGCGGCTTTGAAGGGAATGACCATTTGATAGTAGGAATCACGTGCTTCGATCGCTTGTGTGACGCCTTCTGTTGCTGTTTCTTCGCCGGTCGGTGTCGCTTCTTCTTCACCCATCGGGATTTTCATTGAACATCCGCTTAACAAAAGCGCAGAGGCGATTGTCGGGATGACGAGTTGTTTCCATTTCATCTATGTCTAGCTCCTTTGAACATCGTTTCCTATTTCACTTTGTCCATTATAACAAAATCGTTCCACGAAAAAAGTATCGAAGCGGAATCAGAACAAATCCCTCCTTGATCAAACAAGAAGGGACACACGATTATTATTTTGTAGATGGGTGCTTACGACGAATCATCAAAAGGAGTCCAGATGCAAACAAGAGGAGTCCAATCATCATATGCCACGTCTCGTTCGTCTCCCCGGTCATCGGGAGTACATCTTGCGAATACGTGTCGACTTCATCGTCAGGCTTCACTCGAGGAGCTTCTCGCTCTTTTACAACCACTTTCACGACTGGTGGTTCCATCTTTGTTTCTTCTTTCTCAGGCACTTGCTTCGGTTCATCCTCTTTTACCGGAACGGGTTGTTTCACCGCAACCGGTACATCGACGGAACGGATCACGTTCACCCCTTCATTCACTTGGAGGGTAAACGTTGCCTGTTGTACTAATTCTGCCCCAGCTCGTGTGTCATAGGACGGGAGCAGTGGGAGTTCAAATGAAATGGTGACCACTTCTTCCGGTCCGAACCCGTTTACGAATTCAGGGATGGCTTCGACTTGCTTCACGAATCGTTCATTCGCCATCTGTTGCTCCTCATACGTCAAGGCACCACTCGGCCAAGTGAGCATCACGTCAGACAAAAACAAGGTAACGTTAGAAGTGTTGGTCACTGTATAGGTGTATCGGATTGGTTCACCTGGCTGAACGGTCGCCATCTCACTCGTCCCTGTCACTGTAAAATCAGGTTGTTGCAAAAGGACGATTTGTTGACTTTCTGCTGTGACGATGCGGTCGTATTCATCCACTCCTGTCACGCGAAACAGACTACCAATCTCAGGATGCGTGCTGAATGAATAGTCAGACGGAACGGATAAGACAGCTGTCACCTCGACTCGTTCATCGGGTAAGAGACCATCTTCTCCTATCAATTCATACAAGCGATCAAACACGTGTTGATTCAACGATTTGATGGCAAGACGGCCAACGTCCCCGCTCACATACTCGTGGGAAAAGTTCGTCACCGTTAACGGTGCGTCTCCTGTATTCTCTACGATGAACGTATACGACAGTTCACCTCCGACAACGGCTTTGTCGACCCCGGCAATGTTCTGCGCTTCTAGCGCGAGCGCCGGTAAGATTGGCTCGATTGCTGGTTCTTCGATAACCGGTTCTGGTTCTGTTGGTGGTGTCACCGGTTCTAGTTCTGTTGGTGGTGTCACCTCTTCCGGTTGATCTGGTTCTATGACAACAGGTGGTTCCTCCACTTCGACAGGATACGCTTCCGTGATGGAGTTCGGGATGAACGTATATGGAACGCCTTCAGCGTTGTAAAGTGTCACCAAATCAATCAACGAATCATCGACTGTTTCCGCATCGATCATAAATCGCCAAACATTGGCTGATTCACGAACTCCATAATACGTGACATCTTCGTATACAAGACTTGATTCATATAATGTCTCGACTTCCTCGTCTGTCAAATCCACTTGAATATATCGGAATGTGGTCGTGTCTGCATGTGCGACGTGGTAGGGGATCAGTGTTGAAAAGAGCATGAGGATGGTGAATATAGCAACGAAGCGTTGGATGTTATGTGTCATGGTGTCGGTCCCTCCTCTAAGGTGAAAAATGAGCGCGCGCATCGATGTTTGCCCGATGACGGATTTCACCACGTAGAGGAATGAGGGGATGTGTGTGTGAAAGTCATGGTGTCAAAGGGTTCTCCCGCAAAAATATATTAGCATTTTGATATAGTTAATCTATACCCTTCGAACGCTTGTGCGAACCTGTTCAATCTCATAAATTTTTACAACACGACACGACAAAAAAAGACGTTCGCCGTAGCGAAACGTCTTATGCATGTTCACTTAAAAAATCGAGAAGCTTTACCTCATCCCATACTTCGATGCCTAACGATTCAGCTTTCGTCAGCTTCGAACCAGCCTTTTCACCTGCGACAAGTAAGTCTGTATTTTTACTCACACTTCCCGTCACACTCGCGCCGAGGAGTTCAAGCTGCTTCCCTGCCTCCCCCCGCGTCATCTCATGTAATTTCCCGGTCAATACGACAGTTTTACCAGAAAGGGGTGCCCCTTCAGCCGTTGGGCGTTTTGTTCCTTTGAAAGACAAGTTCACACCCGATTCTGCTAGTTCACTGACGAGTTCACGTGCTTCTGGTTTTTCAAAGTAAAGAACGATTGACTCGGCCATCTTCGTCCCGATTCCATCAATCGACGTCAGTTCTTCGACCGTTGCATCGATGATGGCTTCCATCGTCTCGAACCGCTCTGCAATCAACGAAGCTGCTTTTTGTCCGACGAGACGGATGCCGAGGGCGAAGAGCACACGTTCGAGCGAATTTTGTTTCGACTGTTCGATTGCCGAGAGCAAGTTCGTCACCGACGTCTCACCCATACGCTCGAGTCCAAGTAAATCGTCTCGGTTCAGACGATACAAGTCGGCCACGTTATGGACGAGTCCTGCTTCATGGAGTTGCGTAATCACTTTTTCACCGAGTCCGTCGATATTCATCGCTTGTCGTGAGACGAAATGGATTAGCCCTTCGAGCAGTTGAGCCGGACACTCCGGATTGACACAGCGATGATCGGCCTCACCCTCTAATCGAATCAATTCGGACCCACACGCAGGGCAATGGGTTGGGAATTCGATTGCTCGTTCTTCCCCGCTTCGTTCACTAGCAAGTGCTGATACGACAGCCGGAATGACATCCCCAGCTTTTTTAATGACGACTCGGTCACCGATATGAAGGTCTTTTTCTTTTATAAAATCTTCATTGTGAAGTGTCGCATACGTTACCGTTGATCCTGCCACAGATACCGGAGCGAACCGTGCCCGCGGTGTGACCTTCCCAGTGCGACCGACGCTGAAATCGACGTCTTCAATTGTCGTCACGACTTCTTCTGCCGGGAACTTATACGCGACGGCCCAGCGTGGACTTTTCGCTGTGAAGCCGAGTTGTTCTTGTTCTTCGTATCCAGCCACTTTAATGACGATTCCATCGATTTCGTACGGGAGTTCACTACGCTTCGTCACATACGTTTCGATATAGTCCCAAAGTTCATCTGCCGTCTTACATGTCGTATAGTCTCCGCTTACGGCGACGCCAAGGCGTTTCAAATAAGCGAGTGACTCATCGTGTGACGCGACGAGATCGTCTTGTGACACCAAACCGTAGGCGAAGAAAGCCAAATTTCTCGATGCGGCAATTTTAGAGTCGAGCTGTCGGAGTGAACCGGCCGCTGCGTTTCTCGGGTTGGCGAACAATGGCTCACCGAGTCGTTCCCGTTCATCATTCAATTGTTCGAACGAACGCTTCGGCATATACGCCTCACCCCGCACCTCAAACGTCACATCCTCTTGGAGACGAAGCGGAATAGCGCGAATCGTCTTCAAGTTTTGCGTGATGTCTTCACCTATCGTACCGTCCCCGCGCGTCGCGCCTCGAACGAGACGACCGTCTTCGTATTTCAAAGAGACGGCGAGACCATCAAATTTTAGTTCAGCTACGAATGTCGGTGTGTAGCCAAGGTCTTTCTCGATTCGCTCCACCCACTCTGCAAGCTCTTCTTTTGAAAAGACGTTCCCGAGTGAAAGCATCGGTGTGTCATGCGTCACTTTGACGAACGCGTCGAGCGGGGCTCCTCCGACGCGTTGTGTCGGGGAGTCCGGAGTCCGAAGTTCTGGATAGTCTGTTTCGATTTGAATCAGCTCGTTCATCAAACGGTCGTACTCTGAATCCGGCACACTCGGCCGATCGAGCACATAATATTCATAACCATATTGGTTTAACGTTTTGCGAAGCTCTTCTACACGTTCTGCCATCTCCATATCTTCACCTCATGCTTTTTCGATTGGGGCAAATTTAGCCAATAGACGCTTGATGCCGACTTCTGGGAATGCGATGTCGACTTCGAGTTGGTCGCCTTCTCCACGCGTTTGGACGACTGTCCCTTGTCCCCACTTTTTATGATTCGCTTTGTCACCAACGTTCCAGCCGACCGTTTCGGCGCCTGAAGATTGAGCGAGCTTCGGCTTCGGTTTTGAGCTAAAGCCGTTCACCGGCAACTTCCCTGGTGATTCAACCGGGTTCCACGGCATCGGCTTTCTCGCCTTACCGGACCGTTCTAACAACGTTTCTGGCAATTCATGCAAGAACCTTGACTCCGGGTTGTTTTGGAAACGACCGTACAACATCCGCGACTGAGCACGTGTCAAATAGAGACGTTTCTCGGCCCGCGTGATCCCAACGTATGCGAGGCGACGTTCTTCTTCCATCTCTTCTTCATCGTTTAATGCACGGCTATGTGGGAAAAGACCTTCTTCCATCCCGATTAAGAAGACGACCGGGAATTCGAGTCCTTTGGCCGAGTGCAACGTCATCAACGTGACTTGATGCGACTCGTCGACTTCATCAAGCGAATCGAGGTCAGACACGAGCGTCAAATCAGTGAGGAAGGCAACGAGTGACTGTTCATCGCTTTCTTTTTCAAAGTTTTGAGCGACCGACAGGAACTCTTGTAAGTTCTCAAGTCGACTCTCTGCTTCGAGCGTCTTCTCGATCTTGAGCATCTCTTCATAACCTGTCTTCTTCAATACTTCTTCGACGAGCTCTGAAATCGAGAGATAGTCCGCCATTTGTCGTAAGTCCATCATCATCTGACGGAAATCTGCGAGCTTCGTCGCCGTACGCGGTGCAATCCCAGACAGTTCGATGTCACGAATCGCATCCATGAGCGAGACACCCTGCATATCCGCAAAGTCCCCTAATTTATCGATTGTTGCGGCTCCGATGCCTCGTTTCGGTTCATTGACGACTCGAACAAATGAGATGTCCTCGTCCGGGTTAGCGATCAAGCGCAAGTACGCCAAGACGTCCTTGATTTCTTTTCGCTCATAGAACTTCGTCCCGCCGACCATTTTATACGGGATGTTGGATTTAAGGAGCATCTCCTCGAGACCACGTGACTGGGCGTTCGTCCGATACAGGACCGCCATCTGACCGTAGTCCATCCCTTCCATCTTCAGTTCCTTCATCTGGTTCATGATGAAGAACGCCTCGTCACGGTCATCGGAGGCGACGTGGAGTAAGAGTTTCTCTCCTTCATCGTTCTCAGTCCACAAGTTTTTATCTTTACGGGAAGCGTTGTTCTGAATCACGCCGTTCGCCGCTTCCAAAATTCGCTTCGTCGAACGATAGTTCTGTTCGAGCAAGATGACGTGAGCGCTCGGATAGTCTTTTTCGAACGTCAAGATGTTAGCGATATCGGCACCGCGCCAACGATAAATCGACTGATCTGAGTCCCCGACGACACATAGGTTCTCGTGTGCTTGTGCGAGAAGTTTGACGAGCGTGTACTGTGCCCGGTTCGTATCTTGATACTCATCGACGTGAATGTATTTGAATTTCTTTTGATAAAACGCCAAGACGTCCGGCGCCTCTTGGAATAAATGAATCGTCTTCATGATCAAGTCATCAAAGTCGAGTACGTTGTTCTGTTTCAACTTTTTCTCATACGCCGTGTAGACGTCAGAGATGATTCGTTCATATGGATTGTTGCCGACAAGAGCCGCTGCGTCCTTTGCCGTGCGCAACTCGTTCTTATGATTTGAAATCATCCCGAGAAGTGTACGCGGTTCATACTTTTTCGGGTCGAGGTTCAACTCTTTCAATACTTGTTTGATTGCCGTCAATTGGTCCGAGGCGTCTAAAATCGAAAAGCTTCGGTCATATCGAATGCGATCGATATCGCGTCGTAAAATACGGACACACATCGAGTGGAATGTGGAAATCCAAATGTCTTCGGCGACTCCACCGACGAGGCGCGCTATCCGGTCTTTCATCTCGCGTGCTGCCTTGTTCGTGAACGTGATTGCTAAAATGTTCCACGGTGCCACTTGCTTCGCCGCCATCAAATAGGCGACACGATGTGTCAAGACACGGGTTTTACCAGACCCCGCACCCGCCATGATCAACAGAGGACCATCCGTGTGCTTGACCGCTTCCGCTTGTTCCGGGTTCATGCCTTTGACTAATTCTTCGCTAAGATTATACATAATCGTTTCCTTCCTTGTTCCAAACGTTTGTTCTTATTTTATCGGAGTGCTTGCACAGTCGCAAGTGCTCCCGCTAAGTCTTCATAAATGATATTGCCGACGACAATCGTATCGGCGTACGCTCCCATCAACTGAGCCGATTCCGCCCCATCGATGCCACCTCCGTAAAAAAGGTGCGCCTGTGGTAACGCCAATCGAATTTCTTTCAAGACGTCGACATCGCCGAGTCGTCCGCTGTATTCGATATAGAGTGACGGGAGTCGGAACAAATGATGCCCGACTTCGGCATATGCCACGGCTTCTTCTAGCGACAAGTCGCATCTTGATTCCGTCACGTGCGCCACTTTCGCGTCTGGATTCAAGACGAGATAGCCTTGTGCCGTGACATGACGTGAATCAAAGAAATGACCGTAGCGCTCAAATGCACGCGCATGGTGTCCGACAATCCATTCCGGCGTTCCGGCGTTAAGCACGGTCGGTACAAAGTAGTGATCGAAGCCATCGATGACCTGGCTCGGTTGACTGATTTCAAGGGCGACCGGTAATCCGGCATCCCGGACTCTCGCAAAAAGTGCGAATGTATTCTCCGCATTGACCCCGTCCGTCCCACCAATCAAAAAAGCGTCGGTGCCCGAGTGAATGAGCGCATGGAGCGCCTCCTCGTCGAGATGCTTATTCGGATCTAATTTAAACACATGTCGCCATGACTGAAATTTCAACTTGTTCCCTCCCATCGAATCCTTCTCTAGTGTATCGATTTTTTGCATCGCGTGCATCTCTCCATTAAAAAAGACTTGCCGAAGCAAGTCACGAGCGTGCCGTACGATTCCGTTCCCGATCCGTTAACCATTTCGCAACTAGCAATGCGAATAGTGCATACACCGGGACAAACCAGAGCGGATTCGCTAAAAAGAATCCGAGCACTGGAATATCGAGTAATGGTGAGTCTGGCGAACATAGCGCCGTTCCATTGACGACCGCGATGAACGGAAGGACCGGAACGATAAAAACATATCCAAAGTTAATCCAAAAGGCTTTCATATGACGATCTCCTTATCCTAAGATGATTGATTCTTTCGGATAGTTATACATCCGCTTCGGTTGTCTCCGTTGCAAGATGAGAATAAAGGCAATGACCCCGATTCGACCGATGAACATGAGAATCGTCAGCACCCATTTCCCGACGTTACTGAATTCAGAAGAGAGGCCAACGGAGAGTCCAGTCGTCCCGAACGCGGAACATGCCTCAAATAAGATTCGTGTCAATGAGGCATCTTCGAAATAAGCCATGACCATGACGCCAGACAATAAGACAGCAAGCGACACCGTAATGATGACGAATGCTTTCCAAATATCCTCGAGAACAATCTCACGACCGAAAATTTTAATCGACGAGTCACCACGAATAAACGCGACGACACCGAGAACGGCCACGGCAAATGTTGTCGTCCGAATCCCCCCACCGACAGACGATGGGGAAGCTCCGATAAACATGAGGATCGATAAGAGCAACATGCTCGCTTCTGAGAACAAGTTGACATCGACCGTCGATAATCCACCGTTACGTGTCGTCACGGACTGGAATAATGAATCCGAGAGAGATAGCCAAAGTGGCAAGTCTTTGAATGCATTGTTGTACTCAAAAATGAACAAGCCGACCGTTCCGACAGCAATTAAAATAAAGAATGTCGAGACCGTCAATTTCGTGAACAAAGAGAATCGACTCGGGAACGTATGACGTTTCCGCGTGATGCGACTCACCAAATAGGTCCGAATCTCTACAAGAACGGGGAATCCGATGGCACCACCGGTCATGAGCGCAATCTGCGTGAAGATGACAAATGGGTCTTCACGGAATGGCGCGAGCGAGCTACCGGTAATATCAAAACCGGCGTTCGTCGTCGCACTGACCGACCCAAATAACCCTTGCAAGAAGGCTTCCCCGGCGGTATCGAAATAATTTAAGTAATGGACACCGAGTAAGACGGCACCAACCGCCTCGATTGCGATAACGGTAATCACGATTTCCGTGATGTATTTGACAATCCCCGACATCGATGTCTGGTTTTGGTCACGTAAAATCAGTTGTCGTTCCCGAAATCCAATCCGTTTCCCGAGCAAAATCCACATGATGACATGCAAACTGATCAACCCGACCCCGCTCACCTGAACGATGAACAAGATAATAAATAAACCAAACGTCGAAAACGTATCGGTGACCACGATCGGTGTGAGTCCGGTGACACTGACACAACTCACCGCAAAGAAGACGAGGTCCGTAAACGTAATCGTCACACCTGGTTTATGGGCGATCGGTAAGGCGAGGAGCAACACGGATAAAACGGCTGCCGCGCTATAGATTAACACGAGTGTTTGGACTGGTGTTAAATTTCGAAAGAACAATTGTAAGTTCCGCTTCATGAATTTTTGTTGCATCTCGCCCCTCCCCTCCATCAAAAACAAGATGACTCTTACGAGTCACCTTTTGTTTGTTGTAGACGTTCAAGAGCGAGATCGTATCCGCCTGTCCCATAGTTCAAGCAACGTTTCACACGAGAAATCGTAGCCGTTGAGGCACCCGTTGCGTCCTCAATCTTATGATACGTATTGCCTTCACGTATTTGACGCGCCACTTCTAGTCGTTGCGCAAGTGCCTGAATTTCATTGACAGTCGCTAAATCTTCAAATAATTGATAACAGTCTTCGAGCGTATCGAGCTTCAAAATTGCCTCAAACAATTGATCAAGCTCTCGACCTCGTAATTTATCGAGTTGCATCCGCAAGCATCCTCTCTACTCATACTTCTTTATCATTCTAAAGCAGGGGCGGCTCGGACTCAACTATTCATCGCAAAATCGCAGGAAATAGTACTTGTTTTTTCATCACTTCATAAATACCGAGTGGAGTCGCCCGAACGTACGGCAAGTGTGTGGATGCTAAAAACAGTAACGTGTAAATCGGATCTTCGAACTGATACCCCCGTGACACAAGCTCTTCACGTAGTTGTTTCTCTTGACCGATGAGCGTCTCGAGCGGCTCTGTCGAGGTCATGCCGCAAAGCGGTAACGGAATTTCAGCAACGATTTCTCCTTTGTCGACAAGGACAATTCCTCCTCCGAGTTCGTTCATCCGTTCAAATGCCTGTAACATATCCTGTTTACATTTTCCTAAAATCAAATAGTCTCCACTAATTGAGTACGAACTGACGAGACCGCCGAAGTCTTTCGCAAATCCTTTCAGAACCGTGTTCAATCGCCACTTTCCTTCTTTATCAAGTAACATCAAGAACGATTCATCCTCATCGCGCGGCAATTCGTCTTGCCCTGTATCGTGCTTGATTTTAAACAGTTTCATGATGACCGAGTTGACCATATCGAGACCGACAGGCATACTGAACGACAAATCTTGTGGTGTCAATTCAATCGAAACGTCTGTTGACGGCATCTTGTCGAGTACCGCTTCCACCAATTCGTTCGGGAACAGAGACACACCATCTCGGAAAATCCACTGCCCTTTCGCGATGACAGCCGACGGGCGTGGTTCCTCGATTGCGTCAAGAATGTTCAGATGGGCGATACGACCTGGAGCAATCGAACCGAGAATATGATCGAGATCGAAATGACGCGCTACATTGTGAGACACAATCCGATACGCTTCGATCGCAGGTAACCCTTCTTCCATTAAGATGCGAACGAGAGCGTCCTGCATCCCGTCTTCATAAAAGCCAGGGGTCGAACCGTCCGTCGTCACCATGAGATGATCGAATGCGGTTAATCCGTTCGCGAGCAGGTCACGAATCATTCCCGGTAGGTCCGGTCGAATCGAAGAATGACGAAGTGTCGTCGTGTAGCCCAGTTCGAGTCGGCTAAGCGCCTCTTCCGCTGTCATCGCCTCATGGTCGCTGTGAACACCCATCAACGCCATTTTAGTCAATGTCTTTGGTGAGGCACCCGGAAAGTGCCCTTCGACCGGTAAACCGCATGTCTCTGCGTCAAGCATCCACTGAAGCATTTCATCATCGCCCTTCAAGGCGCGTGGCCACGCTGTCAGTTCTCCGGCCATCACGACGTCAGGATGATTGAACCATTCGTGAATCCGTTCTGAATCGACGGCGACACTCTCACGATCGAGCTCGGTCTGCGTGTCGAGTCTTGCCCACCAATACGTGCTTGTTGGCAACTGTTGAATCGCCTCAAGCTGCGCAAACGCTTGCTCTTTTTCTTGTAAAAAAAGAAGCATATTGTCGTTGACGAGCGTCGTCGTTCCGCGCTCTCCTGCGTACTTAGACAACGTCGCCGGATT
Organism: Exiguobacterium sp. s35; assembly: GCF_018617535.1. Taxonomy (NCBI): domain Bacteria; kingdom Bacillati; phylum Bacillota; class Bacilli; order Caryophanales; genus Exiguobacterium; species Exiguobacterium sp. s35. The sequence continues at coordinate 16,574 of NZ_JACSKI010000003.1, read as the reverse complement.
GTATAATTGAAATGGATGAGCGTGAGGCTCGATATAACCAGGTACAATATACTTTCCTGACACATCGACCGTCTCGACCGCCGATTCTGGTAGATCTGGACCGACATATACGATACGGTCTCCCTCAATCCAAATGTTCGCCGTTTTCCATTGTTTCACGTATACGTTCAAATAGGTCGCGTTTTGTAAGACGAGCGAAGGTGGTCGTACTCGATCTACGACTTCAAGTTGCGAACGAATCATCACTTTAGACCACGGTGCCCGCGCCGTTCTTTTTGTTGGCATCGAACCCAATCCTCCCTTTTCCCTTTCAATGCTATTAAGAAATAGTTTTGAAAGCGTTTTCTTTCCCTGTTTCAAGTTTACCTTTTCTCTGAAAGGGTCGCAAGTTATGTTCCCTATTGTAACAAATTTCACATATATTTTTCACAAAAAAGGCGGCTCTTCGCATGAAGAGTCGCCTACGTCAAATTTGAGTGATCACCGTTTTGCGTAAATAGTGATGCAACTGTTCCATCGGGATCGGTTTACTGTAATGATATCCCTGGATGAGCGAACCACTATATTCTAATACGAATGCTAATTGTTCTGGTCGTTCGACCCCTTCCGTAACGATATCGAGGCCGAGTGTATGGAACGTTTGATATAAACCTTCTAACAACGCACGATCAAACTTATTCTCCGGAATCCCTTTGACGAAGTTCTGGTCGATTTTAATGATATCGAGACGTAGGGACTGAAGGTAAGATAGCGATGACGTGCCGACACCAAAATCATCAAGTGATATTTTGACACCAATTGTCTTCAACGCATGAATGAACTGTTGAAGTTCATATACATTCCCACCGACTTCGCTCTCTGTGATTTCTACATGCAGTCGATGAGGTGGAAAGCTCGTTGTGGCGAGCGTTTCTTCCAACGCCTCTAAAAACGATCCATCTAAAATCTGGCGTTTCGATACATTGACAGACAAAAATAAATCAAAGCGTTCCGCATAGTCTTGAATCTCTGTGATGGCTCGGACGAGTACCCATCTCCCCACATCTGAGATGAGTCCGAGTTGTTCTGCGACGGGAATAAAAATGCCCGGTGAAACGAAACCTTTTTGAGGGTGGTTCCAACGAATCAATGCCTCCACCCCTCTCACTTGAAACGGTTTCGGGGAAACGATTGGTTGATAGTACAGTTCAAATTCATCGTGACGTAGCGCATATCGTAAATCTCGCTCCATCTCGAGTGCCTGCAAGTAATGGCTTCCATCCTCGATGTCCTGATACGTAAGGATGTTGTCTTTCCCTGATGCCTTGACTTCGTGTAAGACGACGTCGAGACGCGCCATCATGACCTCGTATGAATGATGGGACGGTTCCAACTCATCGATTCCGATACTTAATGTCAGATGATTCATTCCTTGCTTCAAACCCCATTCTCTCAAATCCTTCACCAATTGATTCGCAACAATCAGTAACTCTTCGGTCGCCCATCCGGGATGAATCATAATAAACTCATCGGCCCCAATCCGCGCAACAAAACCTTCCTCTTTGTAAAACATTAACCGAGATGCAAAGAAGGTCAGCATCGCATCACCTGTCCGTTGACCGAACTGGTCGTTAATCCGTCGGAAGTTATCGAGGTCAATCCCCATCACCCCGATCGAACGGGAAGTATCCGGTATATTCATAAACATGTCTTCGACGGCCAAACGGTTCGGAAGACGTGTCAAGGAATCTCGAAAGGCACGTGTCAACGACTCTTTCTGTGTCTGTTCCAGCGCATCGAGCACTTCGTTCATACTGATGGCCATCTCTTCGATTTCATCCCGCTGGCTCGGGTTTAAGCGAATTCGTAAACGACTGTTTCGCTCTTTCGTAATCCACTTCAATTCTTTGACGATGGCCATTAATCGTTTCGTGATGATTTGGTTCACGGTCCAAAACAATGTCAACAACAGACCAAGACCGAGGACCAATAGCCCGAGCATGCCTGTTTCAAGCATCGTCTGCGTGTTGGTATAGTACGTACGTTTCACTGAGAAATTGACTTCCCAGTTCGCATCTTGATAGACCGACTGCAGTGGTAAAGAGACACGGGCAAACTGATTGTCTTGTTCAATCGTTAACCGTTGATGCGAAAGCGGACTGATGGATAATTTCGTTTTTGCCTGTACACTTAAAGCTGCCATGAAGTCCGGACCAATTTTTTGAATCAGGACAAGCGTCCCTCCCGGCTCGCCTGTTCCATCACTTTTCACAATCGGATGGCTCATGAAAACGACGGGACCATAGTCGGTACCATATACCGCACTTTGTGTGACTCCAGACGAGTTGACGTATCGCACCAGTTCGTTCAGGAAAACATTCTTTTCTTCTATATTGTCCAATTCATAAAATTGATTGAATTCGGAGTAGACAACCTCTCGATTTTGGTCGAGGAAAATCATCGCCCCGACTCCTAAATTGTCGAGCGTTTCTTCCCCCATATTATTTTCGATAAAGGCATCGTTTTTGTTTTGTACGAAATCGTAAGCGTTCGTCCAAACCGACCAGTCGACAAGGATGCGTTCGAGTGTGCTTCGATGATTGGCGAACACTTCTGACACGCTCTCGATTTGATCGCGGGTCATCGCCTGATCCTGCTCAATGCTCTTTTCTACAAAATACGGTTTGATGACAAACAGAATGACACCAATGAAGAGTACGATGTTAACGGCAATCGCAATGAATAATTTTGTTTGAACACGCAGGTCGACCACCCTCTTTCTTCAAACTACTTTAATATTGTAGAACAGGATATCGGGATTTCCTTTTTTTCGCATGAAAAAAAGGATGGGTTGACCCATCCTTTAAATAATCTGTGTAAACGCTCGCGACCCGATGTCCGTTCGATGGAACGTCTTCGGCAAATCGAGTTGTTCAATCGCTTCATATACGGCTGTCTTCGCTTCAAGTAACGTCGGTTTCGTCGCGGTAACGACGAGCAAGCGGCCACCGTTCCCAATGACTTGACCTTCCTGTTGTACAGTCCCCGCATGAAAGACGAGAACGTCCTTCGGGAGCGTCTCAAACCCAGACAACACTTGCCCTGTAACAGGTCGATCCGGATAACCCTTCGCTGCGATGACGACACCCATCGTATACCCATCAATCCATTCAATCGGATACGTTTCTTGACGGACGACCGCTTGAATCACATCAAGGAGTGGTGATGTCAAATTCGGTAAGATGACTTCCGTTTCCGGGTCACCGAAGCGCGCATTGAATTCGATTACTTTTGGACCAGTCGATGTCAAGATGAGACCAGCATACAAGAATCCCTCAAACGGCGTCCCTCGTTTGACCATCGTTTGAGCGAGCGGTTCTAACACCGTCTTCACCGCTTCTTCGTATACATGCCCTGATAGATGCGGCATCGGGCTGTAAGCACCCATACCGCCCGTATTCGGTCCCTGGTCACCGTCATAAGCACGTTTATGATCCTGAGACGTAATCATCGGAATGACACGCTCTCCCGAGACGAATGCCATGAGTGAAAACTCTTCCCCATCAAGGAACTCTTCGATGACGACCTGTGATTGTTGTCCGAATTTATCCGTCGTGAAAATATCACGTACAGCCGATTCCGCCTCTTCCACCGTGAATGCGACCGTGACACCTTTCCCAGCAGCTAGTCCATCCGCCTTGACGACGAGCGGGGCCCCAAGCTTCTGAATATAGGTGAGCGCCGACTCTGCGTCCGTAAACGCCTCATACGCCGCTGTCGGGATGCCCGCCTCCATCATGACCTCTTTTGCGAACGCCTTGCTTCCTTCGAGCAAGGCCGCTGCTTTCGTCGGTCCGAAGATGTTCAATCCTTTGGCACGGAACGTATCGACGACCCCTGCCATCAAGGAAGATTCTGGTCCGACAATCGTCCACTCGATGTCCGTCTCTTCTGCAAACTGAGCGAGCGCCTCGACGTCCGTCTCATTGATTGACACAGACGTCATGCCCTCCATAAAGTCATTACCTGGTGCAACGAAGACGTGATGTCCGTCTTGTTTTAATTTCCATGCGAGCGCATGCTCGCGTCCTCCTCGACCGATGACCATTACGTTCATGACGCGAACCCCTCTCAGTGTTTGAAATGTCTGACGGATGTGAATACCATCGTGATCCCATGACGATTTGCCGCTTCAATCGATTCGGCATCGCGAATCGACCCACCTGGTTGGATGATGGCTGTAATACCTGCCGCTGCTGCCGCTTCGACCGTGTCTGCCATTGGGAAGAACGCGTCACTTCCAAGCGCTGCACCTGTCGCACGTTCACCCGCTTGTTCGAAAGCGATTTTTGCAGCTCCGACACGGTTCATCTGCCCTGCTCCGATTCCAATCGTCGTCTCATCTTTCGCTACGACAATGGCGTTCGACTTCACGTGTTTGACGACACGCCATGCGAGTTTCAAATCTTCCCATTCGGATGCAGTCGGGCGACGGTCCGTCACGATTTGGCACGCGGCGTCGTCGAGCGTCATGTCATCCCCATCTTGGACGAGCAATCCTCCAGCAACAGCCGTTAAGCGCATCCCTGTCATTTGTCCCATATCCAACGTTAACAAGCGAAGATTCTTCTTCTCTTTCAATCGTTCAAGTGCTGCCTCACTAAAGGATGGAGCAATGATGATCTCTAAAAAGATGTTGTGAAGGGCGTCTGCCGTTTCTAAATCGACTTCGCGGTTCAGGGCCACAATCCCGCCAAAAATAGAAACCGGGTCAGCCGCATGTGCACGTTCGAACGCCTGATGAATCGTCCGTCCGACTGCTACACCACAAGGATTCATGTGTTTGACGACGACGGCAGCCGGTTCGTTCAATTCACTGAGTGCTTCAAGCGCCGCGTTCGTATCTTGAATGTTGTTATACGAAAGTTCTTTCCCGTGAAGCTGTGTTGCATTCGCAAGTGTCATCCCGTCATATAAAGGCGTCTTATAGAACGCTGCTTGTTGATGCGGATTCTCCCCGTAGCGAAGGTCTTGAACTTTTTCATACGTGACCGTCAACTGTTCTGGGAAGGTTTCCCCGATTTGACGACCTAAATAGTCGGCAATCAACGCATCGTAAGCAGCCGTATGACGGAATGCTTTCGTCGCAAGACGTTGACGTGTCTCAAACGATGTTCCGCCTCCACGTACCTCATCTGCAACGAGTGTATAGTCACTTGGGTCGACGACGACCGTGACGCTCGCATGGTTTTTCGCAGCCGAACGCAACATGCTCGGTCCACCGATATCGATGTTTTCAATGGCTTCTTCATAAGTCGTGTTTTCTTTTGCAATCGTCTCTTTAAATGGATAGAGGTTGACGACCACGTAATCAATTGGCTCGATATCATGGTCTTTCATTTGTGCGACATGCGTCTCGAGGTCGCGACGCCCGAGCAATCCACCGTGAACGAGTGGGTGCAACGTCTTGACACGACCGTCTAACATCTCGGGAAACGATGTCACTTCAGAGATGTTTTTGACTGGTAAACCGGCTTGTTGGAGTGCCGCCTCGGTTCCTCCTGTCGAGATGAGTTCAATGCCCGCCTCATGCAAGACTTTTGCTAATTCCACAATCCCTGTTTTATCAGAAACACTTAATAATGCTCTCACTTGAAAACCTCCTGTTGATTCAACACTTGTTGTAATACGCGCGGATACAGTTGATGTTCAATCGCTTGAATGCGTCGTGTCGCCTCAGTACGATCGCATCCTTCAATCTCTACAGTCGCTTGTGCGATGATTGGACCCGTGTCCATTCCCGCATCCACATAATGAACCGTCACGCCACTCGTAGGCACATTAGCGTCAAGTGCCTGACCGATCGCGTCTTTCCCCGGAAACGCAGGTAAGAGCGAGGGATGAATGTTAATGATTCGGTTCGGATATGCGGATAGTAACACATTTCCGATTAGGCGCATATACCCCGCCAACACAATATAGTCTACTTGAAGTGAATCGAGAAGAACGAGGATTTCTTCCTCGAACTCCTCTTTGGACGAATATGTTTTCGGCGTAAAAGAAAAGCTAGGGATGTTGTAACGCTCCGCACGATCGAGAACCGTCGCTTCTGGTTTGTCCGTCACAAGCAACACGCATTGGCCCGATAGATGCCCCTCATCAATCGCCTGCCAAATGGCTTCGGCGTTACTCCCCGATCCTGACGCAAAGATGGCAAATCGTTTCATTGGTCGACTCCTGAGATTCGGATTCCCGGACGACTCTCGACTTTCCCAATTCGATGCGCTGTCTCACCGACGCGTTCGAGCGCCGCTTCGACAAGTTCTACATCTTCAGCACGTACGGTAATCATATAACCGATCCCCATATTGAAGACGTTGAACATTTCCTGTTTCGAGATGTTTCCGACCTGTTCGAGCCAGTCGAATACAGGAAGGCTTGGCCAACTTGATGTATCGAACGTGATCCCGAGTCCTTCCGGCAACATGCGAGGGACATTTTCATAAAAGCCGCCGCCCGTAATATGTGCCATCCCTTGTACCTTCCCTGTTGAAATCGCCGCTTTCGCCGCTTCGGCATAAATTCGTGTCGGAAGAAGTAAGGCGTTCCCGAGTGTCGTATCAAGCATCGCAATCTCATCCGTGTATTGGAGATGTTGCGCGTCGACGATATGCCGGACGAGGGAGAATCCGTTTGAATGGACACCTGAAGAAGCGAGTCCGAGTACAATGTCTCCTGCTTGAATCGTCGAACCGTCTAACAGGTTTTCCTTCTCTACGACTCCGACCGCAAATCCGGCGATGTCGTACTCTCCATCTGGGTACATGCCAGGCATCTCAGCCGTTTCGCCACCGACAAGGGCGCATCCTGCTTGGACACATCCTTCGGCGACACCGGCGACGATGCGCTCGAGTTTAGCTGGTTCAGCTTTTCCTGTCGCAATATAGTCGAGGAAATAGAGCGGTTCTGCTCCATGGACGAGGCAATCGTTGACGCACATGGCGACGCAATCGATTCCAATCGTGTCATGTTGGTCGAGTGCGAAAGCCAACTTCAGCTTCGTCCCGACCCCATCGGTCCCACTCACGAGAATCGGATGTTTCATATTCATCGAGCCGAGATCAATCATCGCCCCGAAACTGCCAAGACCTGTCATCACTTCCGGACGCATCGTCCGGGCGACATGACGTTTCATGCGGGATACGGCCTCGTATCCTGCTTCTAAATTCACACCCGCTTGTTCGTATCGTACGCTCATCGGTTTTCCCCCTTAAGCCTTTGTCTCTGTCACGAGTTCTGCAAGTTCAGTCGGATATAGTCCCGTGAAGCATGCAGCACACTGCCCGCGTAGCGCTCCTTCGAATGGACGATCGATAGCTTCGACCGTTCCATCCAATGTGAGGAACGATAGTGAATCGGCACCAATCTCTTCTCTAATCTCTTCAACGGATTTGGTTGCCGCAATTAACTCTTCCTTCGTCGATGTATCAATTCCGTAATAGCACGGATGCTTGATAGGTGGAGACGTGATGCGCACATGCACTTCCGTCGCGCCTGCCTCTCTTAGCAACGTAACGATTCGGCGACTCGTCGTTCCTCGGACGATGGAATCATCGACCATGATGACCCGCTTCCCGTTCACGACACCGCGTAACGCCGACAACTTCATCTTCACGCCGCGCTCCCGTAATTCCTGGGACGGTTGAATAAAGGTCCGTCCGACATATCGATTCTTAATGAGTCCCATCTCGTATGGGATTCCGCTCGCCTCGGCGTAACCGATTGCCGCGGAAATACTTGAGTCGGGTACACCCGTGACGACATCTGCTTCGACCGGCGATTCCTCGAACATCTTTTTCCCCATGGCTTTACGCGCTGTATGCACGTTGATGCCGTCGATAATCGAGTCTGGTCGTGAGAAGTAGATGTATTCCATCGAACACATCGCACGAACCGCCGCTTCACTGAAGCGTTCGGATGTGATGCCTTCACTCGTGATCATGAGTAATTCCCCTGGCTCGACATCTCGGACGTACGTTGCTCCGACGACATCAAACGCACATGTCTCCGATGCGAAGACGTACGCACCGTCTTCTGTCTGTCCGAGTGACAAAGGACGTAACCCATGGACGTCGACTCCGACATAAAGCGCATCTTCCGTCAAAAACAAGAAAGCGAACGCTCCTACGAGGCGAGCCAAACTATCCGCGATTCGTTCTTTCAACGAATTGCCACGACTTCTCTTAATCAAATGAGCTACAACTTCCGTGTCAGACGTCGTCTGGAAGATGGCACCTTCCGCTTCGAGCATATGTTTTAACTCTGTCGCGTTCACGAGATTTCCGTTATGTGCCATCGCCAAATCACCTGTTAACGATTTGAAATGAAGTGGCTGAACGTTCTCTAGCGTGTTACCTCCCGCTGTCGAGTAACGCACGTGACCAATCGCATGATTCCCCGTGAGTGCGTCAAGTGACGTCTCATCAAACACCTCGGTGACGAGACCGAGTCCGCGCTTCGCATGGAGACGTTCTCCATCCGCCGTTACGATTCCCGTTCCTTCTTGGCCACGGTGTTGCAAACTGTGAAGTCCGTAATAGGCGAGGTGTGAAGCTTCGATGTGACCGAACACACCGAAGACTCCACATTCCTCATTCATGCCTCGGATGTCATATAACATGGAATAGCTCCTTCCCATACACGTTCCAACTCTTGCACATCCATTTCAATCAAACGGTCACTCGCACGAACGACAACGGTTGCCGCTTCTGTGACCGTTCCGATTGCTGTTCCGTTCGTCATACTCGCAAATGCCTCAGCTTGCGCTTGATCGACCGTCACGAGGAAGCGTGACTGTGATTCACTGAATAACGCAGTGACGAGGTCTGTATCGATTGTGACGTCAACACCGAACTCGGTTCCGAAAACAAGTTCCGGTAACGCTGCCGCAAGACCGCCTTCTGACACATCGTGTGCCGCCGTGACAAGACCTTTACGAATCGCTTGAAGCAATGCCTTTTGCGTCATTTGCTCTTCCTGAAGATCGAGTGTCGGTGCGTGACCGCTCACTTTTCCATCTTGGAGCATTTGAAGGGCGCTTCCACCGAATTCCGCTTTCGTCTCTCCGAGTAAGAAGACGATGTCTCCTGCTTGTTTCGCGAACGATGTCGTAATGTGTTCCGGCTTCTCAATGAGTCCGACCATTCCGACGACCGGTGTCGGGTAGATCGCTTGTCCGTTCGATTCGTTGTACAACGATACGTTTCCACCAATGACAGGTGTATCAAGCGTACGGCACGCTTCCGCCATCCCTTCAACGGCTTGGTCGAGTTGCCAGAATCCTTCCGGTTTATCTGGGCTTCCGAAGTTGAGGCAGTCCGTCAAGGCGAGTGGTTCTGCACCACTTGCGACGATGTTTCGAGCCGCCTCAGCTACAGCGATTGCCCCACCGACCCGAGGATCGAGATAGACGTATTTTGCGTTACAGTCTGTCGTCATCGCGAGCGATTTCTCCGTCTCACGGATGCGAATGACCGCGGCATCACTGCCTGGTGCGACGACTGTCGACGTTTGTACCATATGGTCGTATTGCTCATACACCCAACGTTTCGAAGCGATACTCGGCATCGCAAGGACGTCTTTCCATGTCGCCATCACATCCTCGACGATTGGTGTGACAGGATTCATTGCTTGGAACGCTTCGTAATATGCGGGTACTTTTGACGGCTTATGATAGACAGGAGCGTCTTCCGCGAGCGCATCGACCGGTACTTCGGCTGCGACTTCTCCTTCGTGAACGAGGCGAAGCACTTTCTCTTCGATGACTTCTCCTACCTTGATTGCGTGAAGTCCCCACTTCGTCACAATCGCTTCAATCTCGTCTTCATGTCCGGCTTTGACAACGAGAAGCATCCGTTCTTGCGATTCCGATAACATCATCTCGTAAGGCGTCATGCCTGTCTCACGTTGCGGGACGAGGTCCAAGTTCATCTCGATCCCCATGCCAGCTTTTGAGGCCATCTCTGCCGAAGAAGATGTCAATCCGGCTGCCCCCATGTCTTGAATCCCGACGAGCGCTGGGTGCTTGATGACTTCGAGACACGCTTCAATCAATAACTTCTCCATGAACGGGTCTCCGACTTGTACGGCTGGACGTTTCTCGTCTGCGTCTTCCCCGAGTTCTTCAGAAGCGAACGTGGCACCATGGATCCCGTCGCGTCCTGTCGTCGCACCGACATACATGACCGAGTTCCCAACACCTTCTGCGATTCCTTTTTGAATATCTTCATGACGGATGAAACCGACACACATCGCGTTGACGAGAGGATTTCCTGAGTAAGCCGGGTCAAATGCGACTTCACCGCCGACAGTCGGGATGCCGACACAGTTTCCATAACCGGCGATGCCTGATACGACATGACCGAATAAATGTTTCACACGTGATTCGTTCAAATCTCCGAAACGGAGCGAGTTCAACAATGCAATCGGACGGGCACCCATCGAGAAGATATCGCGGATGATTCCACCCACCCCAGTCGCGGCGCCTTGATAAGGTTCGATTGCTGACGGGTGGTTATGACTCTCGATTTTAAAGGCGACAGCTTGACCGTCTCCGATGTCGACGATTCCTGCCCCTTCTCCCGGTCCTTGTAAAACGTGCTTACCGGTTGTAGGAAACTTCCGGAGCACAGGTTTCGAGTTTTTGTACGAACAGTGTTCAGACCACATGACCGAGAAGAGACCGATTTCTGTATAGTTTGGCTCTCGACCAAGTAGTGAGACGACGAGTGCATATTCGTCGTCTGATAATCCCATCGTGGCATAGATCTTTTCATCACGGATTTGTGTAGCTGTCGGTTCAGTTGTAAGTAACATGTCGTGCCCCCCATTTTACAATTGACGTGAATAACCGTTTACCGTCTTCCCCACCTAGTAGCGCTTCGACCGCACGCTCCGGGTGTGGCATCATGCCGAGTACATTTCCTGCCTCGTTCGTGATACCAGCGATCTGTTCGACCGACCCGTTCGGATTCTCTTTATAGGTGAACGCGATCTGACCTTTTGCCTTCAATGTCTCAAGTGTTTCCTCGTCACAGTAGTAGTTGCCCTCACCGTGTGCGATTGGGACCCGAATCGTTTCCTGTGCCGCATAATCACTAGTGAACATCGTCTCATTATTTTCGACGACGAGTTCGACTGTCTTACACATGAATTTCAAATCACGGTTTCGCATCAATACACCTGGAAGTAACCCTGCTTCAACGAGTACTTGGAATCCGTTACATACCCCAAGAACCGGACGTCCTTCTTCTGCGAAACGCTTCACCTCAGCCATGATCGGTGAAAATTGAGCAATCGACCCACAGCGCAAGTAATCGCCATATGAGAAGCCACCTGGTAAGAGGACCCCATCGAATCCTTCAAGTGATGTTTCTGTATGGAACACGTATTCCGCTTCTTCCCCGAGCACGTCTTTTACCGCATGGTACATGTCGAGGTCACAGTTTGATCCTGGAAAGACGATGACCGCGAACTTCATGCGAGTACCCCCATCTCGATCTCATAATTCTCAATGACCGTGTTGACGAGTAACTTCTCACACATTTCTTTGACCATGTCTTCTGTTGTCTCGTCAGCAACTTGAAGCTCAATGACCTTCCCGATGCGGACCGACTCAATCCCAGCGAATCCAAGATGTTCGAGTCCACCTTTCACGGCAACTCCTTGTGGGTCGAGTACACTTTCACGTAATGTCACATACACGTTTACTTTTTTCATTGTCCGTTTCCCCCTATGCGTGTTAACAATTGTCCATATGTCTCAGTCAAAGAACCTAAATCGCGACGAAATACATCTTTATCGAGCTTTTGTTTCGTCTCTTTGTCCCACAAGCGGCATGTATCTGGTGAAATCTCATCCGCTAAGATGATCGTTCCGTCTACTTTTCCAAACTCTAGTTTGAAATCAATCACGTCAATGCCATGTTGGCCGAAGAAATCGAGCAATACATCGTTTACCCAAAGACCTAGTTGTCGCAATGTTTCGACTTCTTTATGTGTAGCGACTTGCAACAAACGGATATGGTCTTCCGTAAGCAACGGATCCCCAAGGGCATCATCTTTATAGTAGAACTCGACAATCGGTGCGAGGAGCGGCGTCCCTTCTTCCCAACCGAGTCGTTTCGCCAGACTACCGGCCGCTACGTTTCGAACGACCACTTCTAACGGAATGATGTCGACACGGCGGACTAACTGTTCCCGCTCTGAGATTCGTTTGATAAAGTGCGTCGGAATCTTGTTGTCATGCATCAATTCGAACAGCTGGGTCGTGATGGCGTTGTTGAGAATCCCTTTTCCATCAATCGACTCTTTCTTCTCTCCATTGAATGCCGTTGCATCATCTTTGTAATATACGCGAAGCACACCCGCTTCTTCTGTCTCAAATAACGCTTTCGCTTTGCCTTCATAAATTGCTTTCATCTGAACCGTCCCCCTTAAAAGTGAGAGGGGCATATCGCCCCTCAACGATTACAAACCACAGCGTTCAAAAATCGTATCGACACGGCGTACATGATAACGCGGGTCGAACAACTCATCGAGCTCTTCACTCGTAAAGAGTGCGCCCATTTCTTTGTCCTCTTCAATCAATGTCCGGAACATCGTCTCTTCTTCCCATGCCTGCATCGCCTTCGGTTGAACCGCGTCATATGCAGCCTCGCGCGACCAGCCTTTCTCGATGAGACCGAGTAGAATACGTTGTGAGAAGATGATTCCAAACGTACGGTCCATGTTACGACGCATATTCTCTGGGAACACCGTCAAATTCTTCACAATATTACCGAAGCGATTCAACATATAGTTGAGAAGAATCGTCGCGTCCGGGATGATGATGCGTTCTGCCGATGAGTGCGAGATGTCACGTTCATGCCAGAGCGGAACATTTTCGTAAGCCGTCACCATATGACCGCGAATCACACGTGCAAGACCTGTCATGTTTTCAGAACCGATTGGATTCCGCTTATGCGGCATTGCCGACGATCCTTTTTGTCCTTTTGCGAAAAACTCTTCCACTTCGCGTGTCTCTGTTTTTTGAAGACCACGAATCTCGGTTGCCATCTTTTCAATCGATGTCGCGATCAATGCGAGCGTCGACATGTATTCAGCGTGTCGGTCGCGTTGTAGCGTCTGTGTCGAGATTGGTGCAGCTTGAATACCGAGCTTGTCACATACGTATGACTCGATGAACGGGTCGATATTTGCGAATGTCCCAACGGCCCCACTCATTTTCCCAAACTCAATCGTTTCGCGTGCTGCCATGAAACGTTTTTTGTTGCGTTTCATTTCTTCATACCAAAGGGCGAGCTTCAAGCCGAACGTCGTCGGTTCCGCATGTACACCGTGTGTACGTCCCATCATGATGTCATATTTATGTGCTTTTGCTTTTTCTGCAAGAATGCCGATGAAGCGATCTAAATCGGCTTCTAAAATATCATTCGCCTGCTTGATTAAGTACGAGAGTGCCGTATCGACGACATCCGTCGACGTCAATCCGTAGTGTACCCACTTCTTCTCTTCTCCGAGTGTCTCGGAGACCGCACGCGTGAACGCAATCACATCGTGACGCGTCTCTTGTTCAATTTCTAAAATACGATCAACATCAAACGATGCATTGTCCCAAAGGACCTGTACATCTTCTTTCGGGATAATCCCAAGTTCACTCCAAGCCTCACAAGCGTAAAGTTCAACTTTTAGCCAAGCCTCGAACTTGTTTTGATCAGTCCAAATGTTCGCCATCTCTGGGCGGGTGTAGCGTGAAATCATAAAACGGTCTCCTTCCAAATTGCCAGTTGTTCGATGGTATGAAGCGCATCCTCGACCGTGTCACCGAGAACATTCAAGTGTCCCATTTTGCGACCTGTCTTCGCTTCATCTTTTCCATACAGATGTAGTTTAACATTCGAAGGCAATGCTTTGACATTGAGTCGTTGCATATGCTCGCCGAGAAGATTGACCATCACGACAGGCGTTTTCAATGTTGTCCGTCCGAGACGCATTCCCGTCACGGCTCGAATGTGTTGTTCAAATTGTGAGGTTTCACAAGCATCAATCGTATAGTGCCCAGAATTATGGGGACGTGGTGCGAGTTCGTTTACGTAAAGGCGACCATCTGACATGACAAACAGCTCGACAGCGAGTGTTCCCATTAATCCGATATGGTCAGCAAGCTGAAGCGCAAGGTGTCTCGCATCTTCTTGAATCTCATCCGCTACGCGAGCCGGTACAATCGATAGATGTAGAATGTTGTTATGGTGAATATTTTCACTAATTGGGAACGTTGACGTTTCTTCTGCCCCTCGTGTCACAATGACCGATATCTCTTTTTTAAACGGCAACCAGGCTTCAGCAACATATTCCTGTTCAGTGAAATGTTCAATGAATGTTTGAACATCTTGCTCCGTCCGAATGACCGTCTGTCCTTTTCCGTCATAACCAAAGCGACACGTCTTGATGACAAATGGCAACCCGAGCTCCTCTCTCGCCTCACGAACATCTCGAACGGTACGGACTGAACAATAAGGCGCGACTCGTAAACCAGCTGACTCAATCATTTGTTTTTCTAAAATGCGATGCTGCGTCGCTTTCAATACATCCATTCCTTGTGGACATTTCTCTTCAATTGCTGCAATCATTTCTGTGTCAATATTCTCGAATTCATACGTTACAACGTCTGAACGGTCAGCAAGTTTCTTTGCGGCATCAACATCATCAAATGAAGCAACGATTGAATCCGCCACTTGAGCAGTCGGTGCATGTGGGTTTGGGTCTAGACAAAGTGTCGTGTATCCCATTGCACTTGCACTAAGAGACATCATTCGTCCGAGCTGTCCTCCGCCTAAGATTCCGATTCTCATTAGACTAACTCCTCCGTTCCTCGCATAGCCATCTCTTGTTTTTTCTCCCGAAACGATTCAAGTCGCTGCGTGATTTCTTTGGAGTGAATACTGAGAATTTGAGCAGCGAGTAGTCCCGCGTTCGTCGCGCCAGCCTTACCGATTGCCACAGTTGCTACTGGCACTCCCGCAGGCATCTGAACGATTGATAGTAGTGAATCCATTCCATTGAGTGCTTTGGACTGAATTGGGACACCGATGACAGGGAGTGTCGTTTTAGCAGCCACCATTCCAGGAAGATGAGCTGCGCCACCAGCACCAGCGATAATAACTTGAATGCCTCTACTTCGTGCCTCTTCCGCATATTCGAACATAAGGTCTGGTGTTCGATGAGCCGAGACAACTTGTTTCTCGTATGGAATCTGTAACTCATCTAACAAGTCACAAGTATGTTTCATCGTCTCCCAATCAGATGAACTACCCATAATTACTCCAACCACTGCGTTCATTCCAAATGTCCCCCTTACAAAAAGAAATCCCTAAACCGAGCAATCAGTTTAGGGTATAGGCATGACAAATACACGTCAGCTACACCCCATAGTCTGATCAGAGTCGGTGATCAGGTAGAAACTTGCAAGCCATTTCCTTGCGATTATATGGAGCACTATTTATTTTTCCTATCTCACACGCCTATCGTACCTTGTTCTTTGAAAACATGTCAATAAACTGCGAACATTTTAATTGTCTGAATATTTATCGTTCGCTTTTTTGATATTATCGGCGCAAGTTTCTCTGATAATGTATGCTATTGAAAAAGGGGGAGTTAGATGAGTTATATCGCAGGTCTACGTGAAGTGATTGGGAATCGCCCAATCATCAGTGTGGGAGCGACCATTTTGGTCATCAATCAAAAGCAAGAGGTACTGATGCAATTCCGATCGGATACACTTGATTGGGGTTTACCAGGAGGATCGATGGAACTCGGGGAAACATTGGAAGAAGTCGCTGCACGAGAATTGAAAGAAGAAACTGGGCTTCTCGCTGAGCAATTTGAATTAATCCAAGTCTTTTCCGGTCCAGACGGTTACTTTAAATATCCGAACGGAGACGAGACATACGGTGTCATTCATTTATACCAAGCAAAAGGAGTACTTGGAGAACTCGTCATGGAAGATGGTGAAAGTTTGGCTCTTGAGTACTTTAGTAAAGAAAACCTTCCTATAAAGATAGAGAAACGTGCTCAAACTTTATTGGATACGCTTGGAGATCGATGCTTTGAGCGTGAGCATTCATTTTGAGACATAAAAAAAGCCGTCACACAGAGTCGTGTGACGGCTTGGCATTAGGATTCTTTAGAGACGCATTCAAATAAAATCGATTGATGGGAATGGACAGGTTCATCTTTGGCTCCCGTTTGCTCAAAGACGGGCTTTTCAATGCGGCGTATAGGACGATAACCCATTTCGTTGATTCGATCTAAACATTCGCTGACCGTTTCATTTGGTTCGACATATACTTTGATCTTCTTAGCCATTTCTTACGTCCTCTCTTCCACTAAACTGAATCGATGATAAGAAAAAACGGCGGCCCTTGAGCGAATGCTCCAGAACCACCGTTTGCCTGGCAACGTCCTATCCTCACAGGGGGAGATCCCCCAACTACTTTCGGCGCTGAGACGCTTAACTTCCGTGTTCGGCATGGGAAC
>NZ_JACSKI010000017.1:0-252 GCF_018617535.1 Exiguobacterium sp. s35 | reverse complement strand
AACAAGGTAGCCGTATCGGAAGGTGCGGCTGGATCACCTCCTTTCTAAGGAAAATGCCCATGTGGCATTGCCCATCGTTCAGTTTTGAGGGTTCGTCCCTCGATTGTTCCTTGAAAACTGAAGATTCATCAAGACATCAAAAACCAATTTCACATTTGGTCCGTAATGGACCGTGTGTCTTAGACGCTAGATCAAGGTAGAAAGGGCGTACGGTGGATGCCTTGGCACTAGGAGCCGATGAAGGACGCGACG
>NZ_JACSKI010000016.1:0-276 GCF_018617535.1 Exiguobacterium sp. s35 | reverse complement strand
AGCTATTGCGGAACGATCTTGCCTGGCAACGTCCTATCCTCACAGGGGGAGATCCCCCAACTACTTTCGGCGCTGAGACGCTTAACTTCTGTGTTCGGCATGGGAACAGGTGTGGCCGTCTCGCTATCGCCACCAGACAAAATGAATATTAACATCACGTCATACGCATGTCAATAATGTTTAGGGTTTGTTCCCTGAAAACTGAGGATTCATCAACACAAACCATAGACTAGATCAAAGCCTCGACCGATTAGTATCATTCAGCTCCACGTGTCA
>NZ_JACSKI010000015.1:0-336 GCF_018617535.1 Exiguobacterium sp. s35 | reverse complement strand
AACAAGGTAGCCGTATCGGAAGGTGCGGCTGGATCACCTCCTTTCTAAGGAAAATGCCCATGTGGCATTGCCCATCGTTCAGTTTTGAGAGACCAAAACCTCTCTATGAGGGCCTATAGCTCAGCCGGTTAGAGCGCACGCCTGATAAGCGTGAGGTCGGTGGTTCGAGTCCACTTAGGCCCACCATTTTTATGAACAATTCTAATACGGGGCCTTAGCTCAGCTGGGAGAGCGCCTGCCTTGCACGCAGGAGGTCAGCGGTTCGATCCCGCTAGGCTCCACTTTTGTTCCTTGAAAACTGAAGATTCATCAAGACATCAAAAACCAATTTCACAT
>NZ_JACSKI010000014.1:0-617 GCF_018617535.1 Exiguobacterium sp. s35 | reverse complement strand
TCGTTCTGGTAGTGCTGGATGATGTTGCGGATGACGGCCGGTTGCTCGTCCATCTCCTTCAACATGTAGTGCGCGTACGTGCCCTTCTCGATGTCTGACGCATCGATCTCGGCCGTGTACGGTGCACGCTCGAGTACTTCGCCGTCGAGCGTCTTGATTGTCGCCGACTCACGCGTGAGGATGACAATCTCGCCGTCATGGAGCTCGAGGTACTGGTCTGTCACCTGGAGCATCGCCATCGCGTCCGATGCGACGACGTTGAACGTGCCGTCACCGAGTCCGACGAGGAGTGGTGACTTGTTCTTCCCGATATAGAGGCGCTCTTTGTCCTCTGAGTCGATCATCGCGATCGCGTATGAACCGTGGAGGTCCGAGAGCGTCTTGCGGAACGCCGCCTCGACATCACCGAGCTCGACGAAGTGCTTCTCCATGAGCTGGACGATGACTTCCGTGTCCGTCTCAGAAAGGAACGGGACATCAAGCGTCTTCTTGATGATTTCGTCGTTCTCGATCACGCCGTTGTGGACGAGCGTGAAGCGTCCTGTCGTACTTTGGTGCGGGTGGGCGTTCGGTACGCTCGGTACCCCGTGTGTCGCCCAACGTGTGTGGCCGATTCC
>NZ_JACSKI010000013.1:0-766 GCF_018617535.1 Exiguobacterium sp. s35 | reverse complement strand
ATAGCTCTTAAATTGACGAAGCTTGCGCTTCATTCAAAAATTGTAAAACTTATTTTTGCCTCATCGTTCAGTTTTCAAAGTTCGTCTGTGAAAATAAAATTGGTGGAGCCTAGCGGGATCGAACCGCTGACCTCCTGCGTGCAAGGCAGGCGCTCTCCCAGCTGAGCTAAGGCCCCATAAAAGTGATGATGGTCGGGAAGACAGGATTCGAACCTGCGACCCCTTGGTCCCAAACCAAGTGCTCTACCAAGCTGAGCTACTTCCCGTAAAAATGGTGCACCCTGAGAGATTCGAACTCCCGGCCTTTAGATTCGTAGTCTAACGCTCTATCCAGCTGAGCTAAGGGTGCGAGACGAATAATCATCATGGGAAAAATATTAATGGTACCGAGGGCCGGACTTGAACCGGCACGAGGAAACCCTCGCAGGATTTTAAGTCCTGTGCGTCTACCAATTCCGCCACCCCGGCAAGGTATAATTTCTAGCGGTAGACTTTTTGAAAAGATCAAATGGTGCCGGCGAAAGGATTCGAACCCTCGACCCTCTGATTACAAGTCAGATGCTCTACCAACTGAGCTACACCGGCAGGTGTAAATGGTGGAGGATGACGGGATCGAACCGCCGACCCCCTGCTTGTAAGGCAGGTGCTCTCCCAGCTGAGCTAATCCTCCAATATGTAGCCTGGCAACGTCCTATCCTCACAGGGGGAGATCCCCCAACTACTTTCGGCGCTGAGACGCTTAACTTCCGTGTTCGGCATGGGAACG
>NZ_JACSKI010000012.1:0-901 GCF_018617535.1 Exiguobacterium sp. s35 | reverse complement strand
CCGTTCCCATGCCGAACACGGAAGTTAAGCGTCTCAGCGCCGAAAGTAGTTGGGGGATCTCCCCCTGTGAGGATAGGACGTTGCCAGGCTTTATTTTTTTAAAAAAGTTATTGACTTTACATAAAATGACCTTTAAAATAGGTAAAGTCGATATGACTTAAAACGGTCCCGTGGTGTAGGGGTTAACATGTCTGCCTGTCACGCAGAAGATCGCGGGTTCGAATCCCGTCGGGACCGCCATTTTTAATTTAATACTTATGGCTTTGTAGCTCAGTTGGTAGAGCAAAGGACTGAAAATCCTTGTGTCGGCGGTTCGATTCCGTCCAAAGCCACCATATAACGCGCCGGTGTAGCTCAGTTGGTAGAGCATCTGACTTGTAATCAGAGGGTCGAGGGTTCGAATCCTTTCGCCGGCACCATTTTTTCATGGCGGTTGTGGCGAAGTGGTTAACGCACCGGATTGTGATTCCGGCATTCGAGGGTTCAATTCCCTTCAGCCGCCCCATTAAAATTTTAATGAGCCATTAGCTCAGTTGGTAGAGCATCTGACTTTTAATCAGAGGGTCGCAGGTTCGAGCCCTGCATGGCTCACCATTTCTCATTAATATTTTATTAAATACGTAATTTCATATGCGGGTGTGGCGGAATTGGTAGACGCGCTAGACTTAGGATCTAGTGTCTTTGACGTGGGGGTTCGAGTCCCTTCACCCGCATCTCTAAATACTTATGCGGAAGTAGTTCAGTGGTAGAATACGACCTTGCCAAGGTCGGGGTCGCGGGTTCGAATCCCGTCTTCCGCTCCATCTTAATACGCGGTCGTGGCGGAATCGGTAGACGCGCTAGGTTGAGGGCCTAGTGGTGGTTAACACCGTGGAGGTTCAAGTCCTCTCGACCGCACCAT
>NZ_JACSKI010000011.1:1765-4738 GCF_018617535.1 Exiguobacterium sp. s35 | reverse complement strand
AAAACTGAGGATTCATCAACACAAACCATAGACTAGATCAAAGCCTCGACCGATTAGTATCATTCAGCTCCACGTGTCACCACGCTTCCACCCATGACCTATCTACCTCATCGTCTCTGAGGGGTCTTTCTTGATTGCTCAAAGGGAAATCTCATCTCGGAGGGGGCTTCATGCTTAGATGCTTTCAGCACTTATCCCGTCCGCACGTAGCTACCCAGCGATGCTCCTGGCGGAACAACTGGTACACCAGCGGTGCGTCCATCCCGGTCCTCTCGTACTAAGGACAGCTCTCCTCAAATTTCCTGCGCCCACGACGGATAGGGACCGAACTGTCTCACGACGTTCTGAACCCAGCTCGCGTACCGCTTTAATGGGCGAACAGCCCAACCCTTGGGACCTACTCCAGCCCCAGGATGCGATGAGCCGACATCGAGGTGCCAAACCTCCCCGTCGATGTGGACTCTTGGGGGAGATCAGCCTGTTATCCCCAGGGTAGCTTTTATCCGTTGAGCGATGGCCCTTCCATGCGGAACCACCGGATCACTAAGCCCGACTTTCGTCCCTGCTCGACTTGTAGGTCTCGCAGTCAAGCTCCCTTCTGCCTTTGCACTCTTCGAATGATTTCCAACCATTCTGAGGGAACCTTTGGGCGCCTCCGTTACTGTTTAGGAGGCGACCGCCCCAGTCAAACTACCCGCCTGACACGGTCCTCCAGCCGGATCACGGCTGCGAGTTAGAGACTCTATACGCAAAGGGTGGTATCCCAAGGGTGTCTCCACCGAAGCTGGCGCTCCGGCTTCACAAACTCCCACCTATCCTGTACATCGCGTACAAAGCCTCAATATCAGGCTGTAGTAAAGCTCCATGGGGTCTTTCCGTCCTGTCGCGGGTAACCTGCATCTTCACAGGTACTATGATTTCACCGGGTCTCTCGTTGAGACAGTGCCCAAATCGTTACGCCTTTCGTGCGGGTCGGAACTTACCCGACAAGGAATTTCGCTACCTTAGGACCGTTATAGTTACGGCCGCCGTTTACTGGGGCTTCGGTTCAGTGCTTCTCTTGCGATGACACATCCCCTTAACCTTCCAGCACCGGGCAGGCGTCAGCCCCTATACTTCATCTTGCGATTTAGCAGAGACCTGTGTTTTTGCTAAACAGTCGTTTGGGCCTATTCACTGCGGCTTATGTTGCCATAAGCGTCCCTTCTCCCGAAGTTACGGGACCATTTTGCCGAGTTCCTTAACGAGAGTTATCCCGCGCGTCTTAGAATTCTCATCTCGCCTACCTGTGTCGGTTTGCGGTACTGGCGCCGACCTCCTCACTAGAGGCTTTTCTTGGCAGCGTGAAATCCGGTGCTTCGCCCTACGGGCTCCACGTCACAGCTCAACCTTGTATGCCGGGCGGATTTGCCAACCCGACGGCCTCGCTGCTTGTCCGTGCACTTCCAGTCGCACGGTCACCTTATCCTTCTGCGTCCCCCCATCGTTCAAACGGTGGTACGGCGGTACAGGAATATCGACCTGTTGTCCATCGCCTACGCCTTTCGGCCTCGGCTTAGGTCCAGACTAACCCTGAGCGGACGAGCCTTCCTCAGGAAACCTTAGGCTTTCGACGGAGGGGATTCTCACCCCTCTTTTCGCTACTCACACCGGCATTCTCACTTCCAAGCGCTCCACGGCTCCTCACGATACCGCTTCACTGCTGCTTGGAACGCTCTCCTACCATCCCTTACGGGATCCATAGCTTCGGTGGTATGTTTAGCCCCGTTACATTTTCGGCGCGGCGCCACTCGACTAGTGAGCTATTACGCACTCTTTGAATGGTGGCTGCTTCTAAGCCAACATCCTAGTTGTCTGTGCAGCGCCACATCCTTTTCCACTTAACATACACTTGGGGACCTTAGCTGATGGTCTGGGCTGTTTCCCTCTCGACTACGGATCTTATCACTCGCAGTCTGACTCCCGAGTACAAGTTGCTGGCATTCGGAGTTTGACTGAATTCGGTAACCCTGTGGGGGCCCCTAGTCCAATCAGTGCTCTACCTCCAGAACTCTTCACCTCGAGGCTAGCCCTAAAGCTATTTCGGAGAGAACCAGCTATCTCCAGGTTCGATTGGCATTTCACCGCTACCCACACCTCATCCCCGCACTTTTCAACGTGCGTGGGTTCGGACCTCCAGTCAGTGTTACCTGACCTTCATCCTGGACATGGGTAGATCACCTGGTTTCGGGTCTACGACGACGGACTGATGCGCCCTGTTCAGACTCGCTTTCGCTGCGGCTCCGCCTCATCGGCTTAACCTCGCCCGCCATCGTAACTCGCCGGTTCATTCTACAAAAGGCACGCCATCACCCGTTAACGGGCTCTGACTACTTGTAGGCATACGGTTTCAGGATCTATTTCACTCCCCTTCCGGGGTGCTTTTCACCTTTCCCTCACGGTACTGGTTCACTATCGGTCACTAGGAAGTATTTAGCCTTGGGAGATGGTCCTCCCGGATTCCGACGGGGTTTCACGTGTCCCGCCGTACTCAGGATCCACTCTGGAGGGGATGGGGTTTCGGCTACAGGGCCGTCACCTTCTCTGGCCGACCTTTCCAGGTCGTTCACCTACCCTATCCCTTTGTAACTCCGTATAGAGTGTCCTACAACCCCAGGAAGCATGCTTCCTGGTTTGGGCTGTTCCCGTTTCGCTCGCCGCTACTCAGGGAATCGAATTTTCTTTCTCTTCCTCCGGGTACTTAGATGTTTCAGTTCCCCGGGTATGCCTCACGCCACGCTATGTATTCACGTGGGTGTCCCGCCAGTCTCCCGGCGGTGGGTTCCCCCATTCGGAGATCTCTGGATCAATGTGTACTTACCACTCCCCAGAGCATTTCGCTGTTCGTCGCGTCCTTCATCGGCTCCTAGTGCCAAGGCATCCACCGTACGCCCTTTCTACCTTGATCTAGCGTCTAAGACACACGGTCCATTA
>NZ_JACSKI010000002.1:0-308749 GCF_018617535.1 Exiguobacterium sp. s35 | reverse complement strand
CGTCCTGAGCCAGGATCAAACTCTCCAAAGAATTTGATATAGCTCTTAAATTGACGAAGCTTGCGCTTCATTCAAAAATTGTAAAACTTTTTTTGCCTCATCGTTCAGTTTTCAAAGACCAAAAATTAAATGGTCGGGAAGACAGGATTCGAACCTGCGACCCCTTGGTCCCAAACCAAGTGCTCTACCAAGCTGAGCTACTTCCCGTAATAATGGTGCACCCTGAGAGATTCGAACTCCCGGCCTTTAGATTCGTAGTCTAACGCTCTATCCAGCTGAGCTAAGGGTGCATATGGTGCGGTCGAGAGGACTTGAACCTCCACGGTGTTAACCACCACTAGGCCCTCAACCTAGCGCGTCTACCGATTCCGCCACGACCGCAGCGTATAAAATTAAAATGGTGAGTCATGCAGGGCTCGAACCTGCGACCCTCTGATTAAAAGTCAGATGCTCTACCAACTGAGCTAATGACTCAAATAAAAGCTGGGCTGGAAGGGATCGAACCTTCGCATGTCGGAATCAAAATCCGATGCCTTACCACTTGGCTACAGCCCAACGTAAATGGCGGTCTTGACGGGATTCGAACCCGCGATCTCCTGCGTGACAGGCAGGCATGTTAACCCCTACACCACAAGACCAGATTACGTTTTTATTTGAAATGGTGGAGGATGACGGGATCGAACCGCCGACCCCCTGCTTGTAAGGCAGGTGCTCTCCCAGCTGAGCTAATCCTCCATATATGGTGACCCGTACGGGATTCGAACCCGTGTTACCGCCGTGAAAGGGCGGTGTCTTAACCGCTTGACCAACGGGCCAGTATATGTGTCTTCTAAGTAATTTTAAGTGGCGGAGACGGAGGGATTCGAACCCTCGCACCGGTTTCCCAGCCTACTCCCTTAGCAGGGGAGCCCCTTATAGCCTCTTGGGTACGTCTCCAAAATAAAATGGCTCCGCAAGTAGGATTTGAACCTACGACCTACCGGTTAACAGCCGGTTGCTCTACCACTGAGCTATTGCGGAACGTTGCTTGAAATTATCGAAGTAACGATTTATATTGTAACCGCAAACCAGAAACCTGTCAATCACTTTCTTAGAAAAACTTTCAATTCGCATGCCGTCTCTCGGCGACTTCTATAAGATATCACGGTACAAAAAGACCGTCAACACTTTTTCTAAAAAAAATCAGGTAAAATGAAAAACATTTTACCTGATTCGAGTTTCTTCTTATTAACTGTTCGGCGCAAGCATTGTCAAACTAATTCGTCCCCGGTTCACATCCACCTGTTCGATCCATACCGTAACGATATCACCGACCGCCACGACATCTAGCGGGTGCTTCACATAACGATTTGATAATTTGGAAATGTGAACAAGTCCGTCCTGTTTCACACCAATATCCACGAACGCACCAAAATCAATGACGTTCCGAACGGTGCCTTGGAATTCCATTCCGACTTGAAGGTCTTCAAGACTCATGACATCCGTACGCAGTAATGGCTTTTGAATGTCTTCTCGTGGATCTCGCCCCGGCTTCGCTAACGATTTTAAGATATCCTCAACCGTCGGCAGTCCTGCCTCTAATCGCTCACTCAATGTATGTGCATCAACTTGTTGTAGTCGTTCACGCAATGCAGCCGTCCCAACTTCCGCTTTCGAAGATCCGATTTCTTTCAAAATCGATAATGCGAGCGGGTAACTCTCTGGGTGAATCTCCGTCTGGTCGAGAACATCCTTCCCATTCATGATTCGCAAGAACCCTGCCGCTTGTTCGAACGCCTTCGCTCCAAGACGCGGAACTTTCTTAATTTCCTTCCTTGTTTCAAAGCGTCCATTCTCTTCTCGATATGCCACAATATTTTTTGCGGTCGTTTTATTGAGTCCCGACACGTAAGTCAATAAAGACTCCGAGGCACGGTTCACGTCGATTCCGACCATGTTAACCACGCTCTCGACGACGAATTCTAAAGATGCCTTCAGTTTATTTTGGCTCACGTCATGTTGATACTGTCCGACACCGACTGATTGTGGATCGACTTTAACAAGTTCCGCCATCGCATCTTGGATTCGACGTGCAATCGAGACCGCTGACCGTTCCTCGACTTTTAAATCCGGAAATTCACTTCGTGCGACTTCCGATGCGGAATAGACACTCGCTCCCGCTTCGTTCACAATTGCATAGGCAATCTCACGTTCCGCTTTCTTCAACCAATCCGCAACGAATTGTTCGGTTTCCCGTGATGCAGTTCCGTTTCCGACTACAATGACGGAGATTGGATATTTTTTCGCAAGTCTCGTCAATACTTTTTCAGCGCCGGCGATATCGTGTTTCGGAGCTGTCGGATAGAAGACACCGACCTCTTCGACTTTCCCGATTTCATTCACCACCGCCCATTTACACCCTGTCCGATAAGCCGGGTCAATCCCTAAGACGACTACCTCACGAAGAGGCGGTTGCATGTAGAGTTGCTTTAAGTTTTTTGAGAAGACATCGATTGCTTGTTCTTCCGCCTTTTCTGTTAACTCACCACGAATCTCTCGTTCAATTGCTGGGAAGACCGATTTTTTATAAGCTTCTGTCACAGCCGCTTCGACAACTTCACGCTTTCCTTTCGAAAGTCGTTCATATGTACGAATGGCTTGATCCATGAAGCGTGTCTCGTCAAAAATGACTTTCACTTGAAGGACATCAGTGCGCTCCCCACGGTTCAAGGCGAGTACACGGTGTGGGACAATCCCCGCAATTTTCTCTTCATATTCATAATACTGCGCAAAGATCTCTTTTTCGTCTTCCGCTTGTTTTTTCTTCTTCGAACGCAACAATCCTTCTTTGCGAACACGGTCACGAAGCATCTGTCTTAATTTTGCTTCTTCCCCCCATTCTTCCCCGATGATGGCATGTACGAGCGGAAGAGCTTCTTCTAGCGCTACACCCTTCGAGAGCTCTTCAACCACATCTGTTGAGTATGGAGACTTGTCTCGGAACCAGTCCGCAAGTGGCTGCAACCCTTTCTCACGTCCTTGTTCCGCTTTCGTCCGCCGTTTCGGACGATATGGTAAGTAGATATCTTCCACTTGCTGAAGGGTTGCCGCTGCCTCTAACGCCTTCGTTAGTTCAGGTGTATTCTTTTCCAGCTCTTCTAACTTAGCAAGAACATCCGTTTTCCGTTTTTGCAGACTTTCTTCATATTGAAGGGCGTCCAAGATTGCTTTGATTTCGACTTCATCCAGGTTCCCCGTCATTTCTTTCCGGTAACGGGCCATGAACGGAATCGTCGCCCCTTCAGATGCGAGCTGTTGAACCGTCTCTACTTGGTTCACTTTCAAGTTTAACGCCTTAGCCACTTTCGTAATCACTTGAATCACTTCCTTTTATGATCTCTTCCAAAGTGTAGCAAACATTCAAACAAAAAAGCGATGACTCGATTAGTCATCGCTTGAGAATACTTCATTGAGTGGGACTTTGATGGCTTCACGCAGTTTTTCGAGTGCTCGCCGTTGCAAACGGGAGACATGCATCTGCGAGATCCCAAGAAGTTCTCCAGTCTCTTTTTGACTCATATTCTTATAGTAGGCGCATTCTAAGATGGCGCGTTCCCGTTCATTTAGGACATTGAACGCTTTCTCTAGAATGAGACGTTGGTCGACCGATTCATATCCACGCTCTTGGCTACCGACCAAGTCGAGTAACGTGACCGTACTGCCTTCGTTATCCGCTTCGATTGAACTATCGACCGATAGCGCTTGATAACTCTTGCCCATCTCAAGCGTTTCGAGAATTTCTTCGTCTGATACGCCAAGATGATCGGCAATCTCATCGATTCGCGGAGAACGTTGCAATTCAGTCGTCAACTCTTCGACCGTCTTCTTAATTTTCGGTCCGAGCTCTTTAATCCGACGTGGAACATGGACACTCCATGTTTTATCGCGGATGAATCGCTTGATTTCACCGATGATGGTTGGGACGGCAAACGATTCGAAGCTACGACCGAATTCTGGGTCAAATCGACGAAGTGCCGCCAATAACCCAATCATCCCAACTTGCACGAGATCATCGTGAATCGCTCGTCCACGCGAAAACTTACGGGCGAGTGCTTCAACGAGGTCCGAATAGCGATTGATGAGTAGCATTTGCACTTCTTCATTTTGATCGTCTTGTTGGTAGCGTTCAATCCACTCTAGTACCTCGTCATCACTGTGATGGCGTTGTTGAGATTTTGCTGGCACTCTGATCCACCTCGTCCCTGTTAAGGAGTTTTGTCATCGTCACTTTGACACCGTTGTCTTTATTGATCGAGACATCGTCCATTAACGCTTCGATAAGGAAGAGACCAAGTCCTCCTTCGTGGAGCGATTCAATTTCTGTCGTCTCTTCGACCGGAGCCGCTTGACGCTTCACATCATCTGCGAACGTCTTGCCTGAATCTTCAATCGTGATTTCAAGACGATCTGCATATACGCCACAAGCGAGTTTGACCTCTCCATCTTGATGCTCTTCATATGCATGCTGGACTGCGTTGCCGCATGCTTCCGAGACCGCGATTTTAATATCTTCGATCTCGTCGTACGTATATCCCATACGGTTAGCGATTCCTGAAACGACTAATCGAACCACACCGACATATTCGGGTTTGGCCGGGAACGTCATGACCGTCTGTTCAACATTGTTCATTGCGTGCCACCTCTTACGTTCGAATTAATTGAAAGAAGTTTGTGAAGACCCGTCAATTCGAATAGACGATTGACTCGCTCCGTAACTCCGACAAGTGACAACTCTTTTTCGTTGCGCGTGGCAATTTTCAACGCCCCGACGAACACACCGAGACCTGTCGAGTCCATATACTCCACTTCGTCTAAATGAACGACCACATCTTGCTCACTGATGGCCGGATGCAATACTTCTTTCAATTTTGGTGCAGTATATGTATCCACTTCTCCGGATACGTAAAGGTGTAATTGTTCTCCAATGACTTGCTCACGAATCGATAAATCCATCGTCTATTCCCTCCTAAATGTCCGTACAGATAAATTGAGTACGATTTACTTTAATTCCCCACTATAAAAATCTTAAACCACTTTTTTAAAAAATGTTTAAAAAAAGACCGATACCTATGTACCAGTCTTGATCTATGTAAGGCTAGAGAGGGATCAATCCCATACTAATCTCTAGCGCTCGGTCAACTTTATGCATCGTCTCATCATCAAGATGAGTGACTTTATCCGTCAGACGACGCTTATCAATCGTTCGAATCTGCTCAAGTAAAATCACAGAGTCTCTCTCGAGTCCATGCTTCTCTTGATATACTTCCACATGAGTCGGCAGTTTTGCTTTTTGAATCTGAGCTGTAATCGCAGCGACAATGACGGTCGGGCTAAAGCGATTGCCGATGTCGTTCTGTACGATGAGAACGGGTCGAACGCCACCTTGCTCTGAGCCGACTACGGGCGACAGATTCGCATAAAATACGTCACCACGCTTTACGATCACTCTGCTCACACCCCACTTACTTGACGTAAGAGAGCGTGTTCGGCTTCGGCTTCAATCGTTAGCATCTCTTCTGCCATATTCAAGTTAAACGCGGCCATCTCTTGATAGCCTTTCGCCAATTCTTCACGCAGTGTTTGTTGTCGATCAGCAATTTCTTTAGACAAGTATGTCACTACATCGTTCAAGGACAGTGTTTCACGGTCTTTCATCGAAATCGGACCCCCTTGTTGCGAGAACCGATCTGGGACGGACGCTAGCGCACCCGCAGTTCGCTGCTTCAACATCTTACACCTCCAGAATCGTTTCATGGACTGGCGGAAAATCTCCCGCGTTCTTTATCAATATAACACGCGGGAATGGGAAAATATAGAGAAATCGAGAAAGAATTCAGATAATTTCACACGATTTGTGATTCACACATAGTGACGCGGTAATCGACTCGTAAACTGGCAGACGATCTCATAGTTGATCGTCCCAAGATAGGAGGCGAGTTCATCAATGGCGACGTTTCCACCGACAAGTGTCACATCCATACCGACCGGAAACTCTTTTGGAAGTCGGATCATGAAGCGATCCATGCAGACACGTCCCACAATCGGACAACGAACACCATTTACTTCAACTTCAAATCCGCTCGCCTTCCGTAACCAGCCGTCCGCATATCCGACTGGGACGGTACCAATCCATTCATCGGTCGATGTCGTATAGGTCGCTCCGTAACTGATCGTTTGACCTGCCTCGAGACGCTTCACCTGCATCAGCTGGCTCTTCAACGTAAAGGCAGGGCGGAGGAACGAATAGAACGTTTCCATCTCATGTGACGGATATAACCCGTAAATTGCAATCCCGACACGGACCAGATTATAAGGAACATCTTGTCCTGCCATTCGGATGGCCCCTGCTGAATTGGATGTATGAATATAGCGGAACCGCTCATGTAACCCATCCATCAAGTGTTCGAAACGTTCTTGTTGTGTGTAGTACAAGTCGCTCTCAAGTTCATCCGCTGTCGCAAAATGGGTGTAGATGCCTTCAATGACAAATGAATCGTTCGCTTCTTCAAGCAACGCATCAAGCTGCTCTCGCGTACGAAGACCAAGACGTCCCATTCCTGTGTCGACTTTAATATGAACCGTCAACGGTTTTTCTTCTATATAAGCAGCAGCTTCTTTTAACCATTCGGCAGAAAAAACGGACAACGTGACGTCTCGTTCTGCTGCAATCCCTGCATATTGGGGAAATTGCGCCTCCATGACTAAAATCGGTGCCTCGATCCCTGCATCCCGAAGTTCGATTGCTTCTTCTAATAAAGCGACCCCAAGCATTGTCGCCCCGTTCTGAAGGGCGATATTCGCTACTTCAACAGCCCCATGACCATAGGCATTCGCTTTGACGACCGCCATGATGTCTTGCGGGATACGTTGTGTTAACTCTTGTATGTTATGGGCGATGGCCGCCCGATCAATCTCGATTCGACTAGGACGAAACATGTTGCCCCTCCTCTTCTAAGATGACTTGTGCGACGGCGTATGCACTGCTATGACTAATGCTGACATGAATCCGACCCGAAAAAGGCGCGGTCATGACAGGACGTCCCGTCTCATCCGGTAAAATTTCAATGTGACGCCATGATAAACCGTGTGCGATTCCAGTCCCAATCGCCTTGGCGTAAGCCTCTTTTGCGGCGAAACGTCCCGAAACAAACTCGATTTGACGCGGAAGTGGGTATTTTTGAACCATCTCATATTCAGCATCGGTGAGCAGACGCATTAAAAACCGTGGTTGTTTCATCGAGCGAGCCATCCGATCAAGCTCGACAATATCGACTCCAATTCCTACAATCACAGGACACTCGCTCCTTTCCTTTTTCCATCGTTTCCCTATACAATTGAGGAAAGAGGTGATGTTATGTTTAGTCGTACGGAAAATGTACAAACGTTTGTACGGGCATATCCACTCGTAACGCTGTTCATTGTAATCCAACTCCTTGTGTTTGTCATCGATTCTTTCGCTCCTGGCTTACGAATCGTGGCGACAGGCGGGTCATTCCATTTGGCACTCGCCGATGGACAATGGTATCGCTTGGTGACGGCCAACTTTATTCATTTGAGTCTTGGTCATCTATTGTTTAACTCGTTTGCACTGATCATCTTCGGACCTGCGATGGAACGTATGGTCGGGCATGTGAAATTTGCCCTGTTTTATGTTTTCGCCGGAGCACTTGCCAACTTGTTCACCTATTTCACCGTCAGCAACTTGTTTTATTTACAAGCCGGTGCATCAGGAGCCATCTTGGCCATTCTCGGATTCTACGTGTTCATCGGTCGTTTCCGTCGCACGTTAATGCTTAGCCAAGATGCCCGCTTGGTTTACATTTTCGTCGCCATCAGTGCCGCCTTCACATTGATTGGTTCGAATGTTTCGCTTTGGGGACATGTGTATGGCTTTTTGGCAGGATTCTTACTTGCCATTCCACTCTCGCGATTCACAGTTCCGTATACGCGCCCGATGCGCTATGGGAAGTATAAGCAACGTTCGTATGCACCCCCGATTGTTCATTCCGGAGACGGAAAATGGTTCTTCTACATCATCATCGGACTGGCAGTTTTCGGTTTATTGGCACAGTTCCTATAAGTAGGGAAACAAAAAACGGCCAAGCGAATCCGCTTGGTCGTTTGATTAGATTTGATTTTTATGACGAGCCTCTTGGAGCGCGTCGACTAAGTCTTTCACGTCTTCAACGAGGTTTTGAATCGTATCTTGGTTTTCTTCGTAAAGCGACTTCCATTCCATGACACGGTCTTTCAAGTTCCCTTTCGATGACGCTTGAAGACCAACCGCGTGTGCTTCTGTCGATGCGTTCGATGACTTCAACTTCGACTTCATGCCTTTCAGTTGTCTCACTTGTTGATCGCGTGTTTCGCTATGGAGAAGTGATGCCGCTGCGCCGATTACTGCACCCGCAGCCATCCCCAACCAGAAATAATTCTTGTTCATAAAAATCCTCCCCTAACATGACGTTATCTTTTATTATAGATTATCTGACTCAGTGACGACATAGTGTTTTATGACAGGACCTGCACCTCGTTGTTCGACTGCCCGTTTCAGGCGGTCTTCAAGTACCGCATAGTCCGCTGTATCTCGGAAGTGTTTCCCACCAGACGTGAATTGAATAAACAAGACCGCATGATTGTCGTCTGGGTCGACACCTAGTCGGTAAGCCGAAAATCCATCATGCCCGACACCAAGCGGTGCCTTTTCCGTCAACAACTGGTGAAACAGAAGGGAACGGGCATTTTCATCCGTCGGCACGTTCGCATATAAGACGTTTCCTTTTTTTACGAATTCACCGGATGCCTCTTCGATTTCAAACACCTTGCCACTTTTAAACGGAGATTTCTCGCCTTCTGCGAGTAGAATCGTTTCGTGACCATTCGCAGCGATCACACCCGGCTCTTTCCGGAGGCGCTCCGCCACACTACCTGACGCAAACGTCATATATAGTTTAGACAAGTTCCTCACACCCTTTCGCAAGTGTGATGTCTTTCTCCGTAATGCCCCCTTCATCATGGGTCGATACGGTCAATGTCACATTTCGATATTCAATCAAGATGTTCGGGTGATGATCAAGCGATTCAGCCAAATCCGCCACCAGATGGACGAACTGGATGGCTTCAGGGAACGTCTCGAGCCGATACGTCTTTTGAATTTCCCCGTTCACTTCTTCCCAACCGTTTAACCGTGATAGTTCATCTGTCAATTCACTTTGTGATAAAACCATCGTCACAATCCCCTTTCCCTATACAGTCTACTGTCTTAATCTACCCAAACCGCAGAAAAATAATCTTCCGCGCATGATGTATAATGATTTAGAATGAGGTGGATAGCCATCATTTTGATTACGAGAGAGGAGCATCTCCTATGCGCGCATTGATTGTTATTGATTATACATTTGATTTTATCGCAGACACCGGTCGTTTGACTTGTGGGAAACCTGGGCAAGAGATTGAAGAGCGGATTGTCGAATTGATCGAAACGTTTTCGACTGAGGATTATGTCGTCATCGCGAACGATGTCCATGATGCAGGAGACACGTTCCATCCTGAGACGACATTATTCCCGCCTCACAACATTCGTGGGACGGAAGGTCGTGAATTGTATGGCACCGTGAAAGAAGCATCTAAAACGGCGGACCATTGGATCGACAAAACACGATATAGTGCGTTTGCCGGGACTGACCTTGACCTTCGTCTTCGGGAACGTGGGATTACAGAAGTTCATCTCGTCGGTGTCTGTACGGACATTTGTGTGCTCCATACAGCCATAGATGCCTACAACCTCGGTTATCAAATCGTCGTCCACGCCGATGCCGTCCAAAGCTTCAATCCGGTCGGTCACGAATGGGCGCTCGAACATTTCGTCACGACTCTCGGTGCGACCGTCGTCGGAAAGTGACGTAAAACAGAAAGGAAAACATATGTTACATCGCAATTTAGCACTTCACACAGACCTTTACCTCCCACGTTGGATGTATATCTACTGGAAACAAGGTCGTCATAATGAAAAGGTCGTCTTTGACCTTTACTACCGTTCGAATCCCTTCAGCGGTGGCTATGTCGTCTTCGCCGGACTTGAAAACATCGTCCACTATCTGGAGAACGTTTCGTTCACAGAAGAAGACATCAAGTATTTAAAAGCGCAACTCGGTTTCGAAGATGAATTTGAAGATGTGTTACGAAACTTTAAGTTCACTGGTTCACTATATAGTGTCCGTGAAGGAGAAGTCATCTTCCCGCACGAACAAGTCGTTCGGATTGAATCGACCATCTTTGAAGCAAAACTGTTCCAGACAGCGCTACTCAACATCGCGAACCACGAATCACTCATCGCCACGAAGTATGCCCGCATTCGTCAGGCTGCTCCGAACGAGACACTCCTTGAAGGGGGAGCTCGTCGCGCACAAGGTGTCGATGCCGCCTATTACGGGACACGCGCTGCTTATATCGCTGGTTTCGATGTGACGAGCCTCGTTTCTGCAGGACGCGATTTCGACGTGCCGACAGGAGGAACGATGGAACATGCGGACATTCAGTTCCATGATGATGAATTGAGCGCATTCCGTTCGTTCGCCGAGATGTACCCAGATAACACGAGTCTTCTAATCGATACGTACGACACACTGAAATCCGGTCTTCCAAACGCGATTACGGTTGCGAAAGAGCTCGAAGCAAAAGGACACCGCCTCAAGTCTGTCCGACTCGACTCTGGTGACCTCGCCTATCTGTCAAAACGCGCTCGCAAAGCGTTGAATGAGGCAGGTCTTGACTACGTCAAAATCGTTGTCTCTGGTGATTTGGACGAGTACGTCATTCAAGACTTACGCATGCAAGGGGCAGAAGCCGATACGTTCCTCGTCGGGACACGTGGAATCACGGCTTACGAGCAACCGGCACTCGGAATGGTGTATAAACTCGTCGCTCGTGAGGATGAATCCGGGGAATTAAAACCGGTCATCAAAGTCTCTTCTTCTAAAGTGAAAACGACAACTCCTCATAAAAAAGAGTTGTACCGCATCATCGACAAAGAAACGAAAAAGTTCAAAGGCGACTATATCGCCCTTGCCGACGAACCGGTCGAATCGTATACCGAAATCGACTTGATCGACGTTCGCGATCCTGCCTTCAAAATCAAGACGCGCAACTTCAACGTCAAACGCTTGTTACAACCGATTTTCCTTGACGGAAAACGGGTTTACGACCTTCCAAGCACGACCGAGATCCGAGCATACCATCACGAACAGATGAACGGACTCTGGGAAGAGTATAAACGCCTCCGTTTGCCAGAAGTGTACTCCGTGACATTCAGTAAACCGCTGTGGGATTTAAAACTCGATATGATTCGCAAAACGCGAGTACCAAAATAAAAAACGGTTGTGGGACATGCGCCCACAACCGTTTGCTTATACCATCGTCATCTCGCCTGCTTGGCTTTGATCTTCTTTTCTCCGAAAGTAAAGCGCCATCGACAAAGAGAGCAATATCAAGACAAAATAGACGGTTCGTTGCCAAAACGTCGCTTCGGTGTCCCCTTGGAACAGTGCAATGATATAATCGCTCCCACTGACTAAAAATAGTCCGGCAAGCAAAAGAAAGATTCGATAGCCGGCCCGACTCCGCTCCCGTTTCACTTTGAAGAAAAGGACACCATAGTAGACGATCGCGAGAATCGTCACATACCCGATTACGCCAACAACCCAACTCATCTTGATGCCTCCCTCACTCTCTATTTTCTATTTCTTCCCCGTTATCTTAACACATTCTATTCGTCAGACTATGTTAAGATGGTCTAAAGAAAACGCGGAAAGGAACGATCCTATGAAAACGTTTCGCCTCGTCCAAGTCCGTCTCGTTCAAGACGAGTACGGCAATGAACTGAACTTACCAATCGATTTGCTCGATGGGTTGATCATCTCGAAAGAGCACGATTCAGAATGGTTGCTCGAGATGCTCGTCCCGACCGAATCGGCCGTCACGCTTCACCATTACTTAAACAAACGAATCCTCATTCTCGCTGAAGCTGTCATCACGTCCCCGACGAACGCGCCTGCCGCACTCGCCTTGACGTTCACGAGTGAACGAGCCTTGAGCGATCATCATACGTTCGTCGCCGAAGGACTCATGTTGAATCCAAAACAAGATGCGACAAAACAAGTGCTCGACTCGCTTATTCAAGAAGGAGTTGCCACGTCGAATTTGAAGCCAGCCTTCTTCGAGAAGAAAGTGGAGATCCAGCAATCGTTCAGCCGCTCCGCCTTCAATCAATTAGTCAAAACCGGGTCATTCGAGTAATCGAATGACCTTGTTTTTTCTTTCCCCAAAACCATTCCCCCTTCAAACAAAAAAGACGGAGAAAGATACTCCGCCTCACACATAGATCAAGAACAAGATGACCATCATCGTCATCCCGATTACTTTCAACAGCGTGCTGCCGAGAAATGCGAGGACTGTTCCGACCCCGATACTCCACGCTTCACGCGTTGACTTCCCGAGTGTCAACTCCGCTAGAAATGCGAAGACGAATGGGAAAATGAGGACACCGACGAGCGGGAAGATAAATGGCCCGGCAATCAAACCAATCGTCGCACCCCATTTCGCCCGTTCTGAACCACCTCGTTTATCCACTGTGGCTCTGGTGACAACATAGTCCACCACAAACAAGAAGATGAGGAAGACGGATTGCCATACCCAGAACGTCCACGTCAACGGCTCAAATGAAAAACCGAATCCGTAAATCATGTACCCGATGAACAAGAACAGGACGCTTGGGATGACCGGATAAATCAGTCCGGCAAAAGCGACTACAAATGATGCAATGATGAATACCCATAGCAAGGTCGTCATGACATTCTCCTCATTTCATGATGGCCGGATCGGTGATATGGTCAGCAACATTAATCGCCTTCACCTCAAAACGGCCATGTTGATGGATAATATAGTTCGAACAGGCGTTTCGCATCGCATGACGGAACGTATACGTATCATCAATCGCCGAGAGCGCCGCTTTAATCGCATGTGAATGACAAACGACAATGATGCGCTTTCCTGGATGCATAGTGACTAAATGTTCCATTCCTTCTAAAACACGAGCGCGCATCTCATCCTCTGACTCAAGACCGGGCACGCGATGCTCGTCATCTGCCTGCACCGCCTCATAAATACCTTTCACAGGTTGTCCGGACGCTGCTCCAAACTCGCGTTCAATAAATCGCTCGTCCAATTGAATTGCATCATGCTCGATTCCACACGCTGTCGCAATTGCCTGTGCTGTATGGACCGCACGCGTTAATGGACTAGAGATGATGAGATCCCACTGTTCTTGACCCAAAAAAGCTGCACTCTCTTCCGCCTGTTGACGTCCGAGTGCATTCAACGGATTGTCTTCACGCCCTTGAATAATTTCTAAACGATTCCAATCGGTTTGACCGTGTCTGACTAAACATAACTCTGTCACTACTTCCACTCCTTACTCTTTCAATCATCCCCCATCGTACCATCTTCCCTAAAAATCGCAACTTCAGACAAAGCATTCGTCAATAAAACGGTTGATGCGCGCCATCAGTTGCTCTTCTTTGATCGGGTTGTCTGATTGAAGGAAACTCGCAAGCGAATGTGTCCCATTCGGAAATGAGATGAGCTGAACGTTCGCGCCAACATCACTCGCATGTTCAACGAAGTGAAGCGCTTGGCCGAACGGCACAATCGGGTCTTTCTTTCCGTGTAACAATAGAATCGGAGGGGCATCGGCATATAGATGGGAGACTGGTGAGCATTTCACCATCAGTTCACGCCACTCCTCACGGCTTCCTTCATAAAATTTCAGATGAGCCAGCCATGTTTGAATAAATTTGAACAGTAAAAAGTTCGTCGGTGGGTACAAGGCGATGACCCCTTTGATGATTGGAAGGTCATCCCCGAGTTCGCCTACAAATTGTTTATGGCGATCGAGCGCAGTCGCGAGCATCAAAGCCGCTCCAGCAGAATCGCCCCATACGAGTAACTGACTTGTATCAAGCGTCAGCAATGATTCATGCTGCTTTAAATAGCTAAGTGCATCCGAGACATCGATAATATTATCAGGGAAATATACCCCGTCCTCAAACAAGCGATAATCGATACTGACAACGGCAATCCCTTTCCCCAAAAAGTGATCGAGTAACGGATGGAACAGTGTGACCATACCGCGGCTCCCTCTGACAAATGCTCCCCCATGTGCATAGACCGCGACTGGGAACGGCCCCTCTCCTGGTGGGAGATATAAATCAAATTGGAGCGGACGATCATTGACAATCTTATACGTGTACGTGTGGCGCCGGCGTGTTGTCGGTCGAATCGGCAATTCAGGCTCTTGCCATCTGACAAGTGACCCGTACTGATTCCACACGCTAGCCCCGGCTGCCGTTGCCGCGGCTAACGCCGCACCCCCGACAAACCAGGCAGTCTCCTTTCTCATACAATCCACTCCTCGTTCCTTTTTTTAATCATATTCCCGCTTTTTTCAAAAATCTATCCATCAGAAGTCGGACTTGACGTGCTCCGAAGGTCACACTATAATATTACTCGCAGTCACAAAACGTAACAGTTACGATTTAATATTCAGATAACTTGGAAGGTGGACGATGGAAGATGAAGAAGACTTGGCTAGGTGCTGTCGCGTCCGGCACGCTTTTACTTGGGGCTTGCGGCAACACCGAGGGAGATAACGCAACAGAATCGACAGATGATCAACTGACCGTCTACGCTTCAACTTTTGCCTTGAAGTCAATGGCGGAGGAAATCGGTGGTGACCGTGTCAACGTGGAAATGGTCATTCCACCCGGAGCAGACCCGCACACATACGAGCCCACTTCGAAGCAAATGACTCAAATTGCAGAAGCAGATCTCTTTTTGACAATCGGTCATGACCTCGAACCTTACGTGGAATCGATGGAGAAGAGCTTAGAAGGACAGAACGTCGCTTTCGTCAAAACAGCTGAGGACGTGACGTTACTCGATGCCGCTGATACGGTCCATGTCCATGAAGAGGATGGTCATTCCGAGGATGAACATGCTCACGAAGAAGAAGGACATTCTGAAGACGAGCAAGCTCATGAAGAAGATGGTCATGACCACGGACAATACGATCCACACGTCTGGCTCGACCCGATGAATGCTGTATCGATGGCAGAAGCGGTAGAAGCAGCTTTCAGTGAAGAAGC
The DNA here is from genome assembly GCF_018617535.1 of Exiguobacterium sp. s35. Taxonomy (NCBI): domain Bacteria; kingdom Bacillati; phylum Bacillota; class Bacilli; order Caryophanales; genus Exiguobacterium; species Exiguobacterium sp. s35. Next base: position 293,510 of record NZ_JACSKI010000002.1, on the reverse strand, counting down.
ACCGGACTATAAAGACGAGTTCGCTGAGCGGTTGAGTGCATTTAAAGATGAGGCGAACGCCCTCGACGCGGAATTAAAATCAGCAGTTGAGAATGGTTCGAAGTCAGAGTTGCTCGTCACACACGCAGCATATGGCTATTTGGCTGAACGATATGGTTTCGAGCAATTGCCGATTGCCGGACTCACACCTTCTGAAGAGCCGTCACAACAAGCCCTGAAACGAATCATTGAAGAGGCTCGTCTCCACGACTTGAACTATATCGCTTTTGAAGATACAGTCACACCGAAAGTGGCCGAGGTCGTGAAACAAGAAATCGGCGCAGAAAGCGTGACAATCTACAACTTAGAATCTGTCACAAAAGAACAGATGGACAAGAGCTATTTCGACTTGATGCGCGAAAATGTCAAGGCACTCGAGACAGCTTTGAAATAATTAAAATCCCGAAACGAACTGATTCGTTTCGGGATTTTTTTATACCTCAATCCCACGGTCCAGCGTCTTCATCGTCACGATAAGAAGGAGCAGTAGTGATACGATCACACCCATCATCCATACATCTCCATTCATGAAAGATGACCATCCCCACTTGCCCGTGCTCAGTCCGAACCACACTTGACTGAAACCGACTCCAGTCAGTCCGAATAGACCAAAACGAAACCATGTCATCTGCGGAACGAGCCGTTTGCCGACGAAGTAACTATTCAATAATAAAAGCCCAACGTAAGTAATTAACAGGACATTCCACGCTGTCTCAAAGAAGGGTACGACCGCACCTCCCGTCACCCCGTATCCCTATGTCGCCAAGAATACGATGAATGAGATGAGCGTGATGCGATAGAGTGATACATTCTTCGTTTGATACGCAAGAAACGGATTAATCAGAATGCCGATCCAGATGAGTGTGCCGAGCACGTCCATGAATGAATCCCCTTTATACCATTTTTTTACAGTATATCATATGGATTCAACTTATTCATAATAAATTAAGACAAGCTCTTCTTGAGACGCGGCCGTCTCACAAAACTGTTGCAATCTTGTCCAGTCTTCCCAAATCGTCTCGAACTCATCTCTCGGTACGAGCGCCATATCTTTCACATCGTCCCGTCCGAACGCGTGCAGTGTGTCTTTGACGATATGAAGCAACTGCGGGGTCAAAATCCCGACCACGACCGCCTGCGCTTCATTCACGATTAACTCCTCGCCAACGAGTGCCATTTCCATATTGTACGTATCAGCCCCATCGATATACACTTCGATTTGACTGAGTACGCGTTGAAACGATTCGACATTCGGGAGCGTTAACGTGTCGTCCCGGTCACGGTATTGCTCATGCATATGAATCAACCAGTCTAAGATCATCTCCGGATCTTGTTCGAACGATACCCATACTTCTGGGGAAACACGTACATAGTGCGTCGTCTCCATACATGAACGCCCCCTTTTTTATGACATTACCCGTCTTATAAACATTAAAAAACCGCCTACGAAAATTCGTAGACGGTTCGATTCATTAAGAACGACCTGTTCCTGTTTGCTGTTCTTCTGTTTCGCTCTCCCAAGCCTCGATATATTCGCGGCCAGGAAGATTTTCGACCGAATCGACATAGAAGACCGGGTCTTCTCCTTCGCGGCGCTGGGCCAAGTAGTCATCAAGGACGGCTCGAGCCACTTTCGCCAAACGGAAGATCGCATACAAGTTGACGAGCGCCATGAGCCCCATGAACACGTCAGCAATCGACCAGACGAGGCCTGCAGAGCGGACCGCTCCGAACAACACCATCCCGACGACACCGATACGATAGAGCGTAACGTAGATTTTTTTATCCGAGATGAACTGAATGTTCGTCTCGCCGTAGTAGTAGTTTCCAAGAATCGAACTGAAAGCGAATAAGAAGATTGCAATCGTTAAGAACGATGTTGCTACTGAACCGACTTCCGCTGTCAACGCAGCTTGTGTCAATTCGACACCAGCGAACGATTCTGAACCCGCTACACCTGAGATCAAGATGATCATCGCTGTCGACGTACATACGAGTAATGTATCGACAAATACACTGAACGATTGGATCAACCCTTGTTTGACAGGGTGTGACACTTCCGCTGTCGCAGCGGCGTTCGGCGCAGAACCCATCCCTGCTTCGTTCGAGAAGAGACCGCGACGGATCCCTTGGAGCACCATCGCACCAATCGCACCGCCGAAGAGTTGCTCAATTCCAAGAACTCCTTCTGAGAAGATGAGGCTGAAGACGTCTGGTAAGAGGGATACGTTTGTCACCATAATCCAAATCGCGAGTAAAATGTAGCCACCCGCCATGACTGGAACGATAATACTCGACAAGAGCGCGATGGATTGAATACCACCGAATACGACAACTGCCGTAATGATTGCGAGGACAATCCCCACGACTGTCGTGCTGATGCCGAACTGGTTACTCACAGAAAGTGAAATCGTGTTCGACTGAACAGAGTTGAACGCGAATCCGAATGAGAACGTGATTAAAATCGCGAACAAGATACCGAGCCAACGCTGACCGAGCGCACGCTCCATATAGTAAGCCGGACCTCCGCGCCATGTGCGTCCGTCACGGATTTTATACACTTGTGCCAATGTACTCTCGACAAATGCAGAAGCCGCTCCAATTAAGGCGATGAGCCACATCCAAAAGACTGCCCCTGGGCCACCTAGCGCAATCGCTGTCGCCACACCGGCAATGTTTCCTGTTCCGACACGTGCCGCCGTCCCGATTGCGAACGCTTGGAACGAAGACACTTGGCCTTTTTCACGCGCTGTGCCTTCTTTGAATAAAAGGCGGAACATTTCAGGAATCATGCGGAACTGAACGAAGCCCATACGGACTGTGAAATAAATACCTAATGCGACAAGAACAACGATGAGCACTTGCGACCATAACAAATCGTTCGCCTGTGAAACAAGATTCTCTACAAATTTCTCCATACTAATCCTCCATCATTCTAAAAATCTCAACAGAAAAAGTCATGTCAACTTTTTTAACATGACTAGAATTATAGGTAAATTATACGAAAATTGCAATATTAATTCGTTTTTTTGAATAGGCGGGGCATTCATTCGATTCAACCTTACAAACAAAAAATGGATCGGAATTGCTCAGCGCAACCCGATCCATCGCCTAGTCTATTTAGATAAAGAGGTTTAAGTTACCGCCCTCTGCTGCGCCGAGATACGCCGCAACACCACCAAGGTCGACACCTTCAATCAACTCTTCTTCTTTGATACCCATGACATCCATCGACATCGTGCAGGCTACCATCTTCACGCCTGCCTCTTGAGCTGACTTGATCATTTCTTCAACAGAAGGAACGTTCTTGTCACTCATGACTTTCTTCATCATTTTCTGGCCGACACCACCGAAGTTCATGTTCGAGAGTGGAAGTTCGCCAGCATGCCCTGGCATCATCATGCCAAACATTTTCTCAAGACCTTGTTTCTTCACTTCAGGTGCGTCCGGCTTGCGGATGACATTGAGTCCCCAGAATGTGAAGAACATCGTTACTTCTTTCCCCATCGCTGCAGCGCCTTGCGCAATGATGAGAGATGCGAGCGCACGGTCGAGATCACCACTGAAGACGACCATTGACGCGCCGTCTCCTGCTGGAGCGCCTGCTTGTGGTGCAGCTGGTCCTTGTCCTTTTTGAAGGATGGCTTCGACTCGTCCATTGACGAATTGTTTCGAGACAAGTTTGTTACCTGTCTTCTTCGCCCATGCTTCGATATCGGCAAAGAACCCTGGGTCACTTGCGAGGACACGGAGTGTTTCGCCTTCTCCGAGTTCTGCGACTTTTTTATTCACTTCTAAAATAGGTCCCGGGCATTGTAGACCACATGTGTCTAACACGACCGCTTCACCGATTGGTGCGTTCGTCATTTGTGTTGGCTCCTCCTCTACAACGGTAGCCGCTGTTTCATTTGATGTGTTCGCTTCTTCAAGCGCCTCGAAATCACGATTGATTTGTGACCATGTTTTGTAGCCACCGCTCAAGTTTTTCACCTTGAAGCCGTTTTGACGCAAGATGCGTGATGCGAGATATCCACGAAGACCGACTTGGCACGTCACATAAATCGTTTCGCTTCGGTCATAGTTGTCTAAGTTTTCACGTAATGAGTTAAGTGGGACATTGATGGATCCTGGAATCTTCCCAAGTTCATGTTCTGATTCGTCACGGACGTCAAGTAGCGTCGCCCCATTTTTCACGAGCTCATCGATTTCATCCCAATGCACGACTTCATTATCACCGAGTACGACGTTAGAGGCGACGTATCCAATCATGTTGACCGGATCTTTCGCCGAACTGAACGGTGGTGCGTAACTGAGTTCGAGGTCAGGAAGATCAAGGACCGTCAAACCGCCTTTCATCGCTGTCGCAATGACGTCGATTCGCTTGTCGACACCGTTGATACCGACACCTTGTGCACCGTAAATCTCACCAGTTGTCGGGTGGAATAAGAGTTTGAGCGATACTGGCGTCGATCCGGGATAGTATCCGGCGTGCGAACCTGGATGCACGTGAACGGCTTCATACGTCTTACCGGCTGCTTTTAAGCGTTTCTCGTTCCAACCAGTCGATGCGACCGTCATATCAAACACTTTCGCGATTCCTGTTCCCATCGTTCCGTTATATTTCACGTCACGGCCGTTAATGATATCGGCAACGAGACGACCTTGACGGTTCGCCGGCCATGCGAGTGGGACGACGGTTGGTTCTTGGAAGACGTAATCGAGCACTTCGACCGCATCTCCAATCGCGTAAATCGACGGGTCAGATGTCATCATTTTTTCATTTACACGAATCGCACCGCGCGTACCTGTTTCAAGGCCTGCTTCACGGGCAATCGTTGACTCCGGCGTAACCCCGATCGACATGATGACCATGTCTGTATCGATGACACGACCGCTCGTCAAATGAACTTTCTTCCCTTTTTCAGAGAATGAAGAAACACCATCAGACAATTGAAGCTCAACACCATGAAGACGTAAATGTTCATGGATCGGTGCGACCATCTCACGGTCGAGCGGTGTCATGACTTGGTCTGCCATTTCGACGAGGGTGACGTCAACGCCACGCTCACGTAGGTTTTCTGCCATCTCAATCCCGATGAAGCCCCCACCGATTACAGTCGCGTGTTTTGGTGCTTTGTCATCGACGTAGCCACGGATTTTATCTGTATCTGGAATGTTGCGAAGTGTGAAGATGTCTTCTGCTTCGTCGATTCCAGGGATGTTTGGACGAATCGGTTTCGCTCCCGGTGAAAGGATGAGGACATCATACGACTCATCGTACGTCTTACCTGTTTGGACGTGCTTCACCGTCACCGTTTTCTCATCACGGTTGATATTAACGACTTCCGTCAAATTACGGATATCGAGTTGGAAACGTTTGTTCATTCCTTCGACCGTTTGGACGAGCAATTTTTGACGGTCTTGGATGACGTCCCCGATGTAGTATGGAAGACCACAGTTTGCGAATGAAATATATTCCCCACGGTCGAACATGACGATTTGATTTTCTTCATTCAAACGACGGAGTCGTGCAGCTGCAGATGCACCACCTGCTACCCCACCGACGATTACGATTTTTTTACTCATTGTCCATTTCCTCCTCTGACGACTTCTCCTGGCCAACTCATCAAGCCATCTTCTATATTGACCACTTTATAGCCTTTTGCCTCCATTTGCCAAGTTGCTTGCGTGCTGCGTGCACCCGAGCGGCAAAGGACGACATATTCTTCAGCAGGATCGAGTGTATCGATCCACTCTGTCATTTCTGATAATGGATAGTTTTTAGCACCTTCGATATGCGCTTCTTGAAACTCGTCGCGTTCACGAACGTCGACAATGTTTACAGGCACTTCAAAGTCCATTTGACGTTTTAAAGCAGATGCTTTCATCATTAATCTACCTCTCTATTTTCGATTCAATCTATACCATTCGGCTTGGTAGCTGGCGCTCAATAAAGTTTGTGATTTATTGAACATTTCGCTTCCACGTCATTAATATACCCCCTTAGGTATTCAAATGCAAGAAATAAGTTTGACGAAATGTAGAATTTTTCATCCCGCCTTTATAAAGTAGTTGATGCTCGACACATACTCCCCCATGTATTAAGATGAGCCTACACAAGAAATAGTTGGGTAACTGAACAATTTTTCCTATAGAGGTGAATGATATGGAACCGTATGTATACGATGCGAAAGTATTGAATCGCATGAAACGAGTGGAAGGACAAATTCGCGCCATCATCCGCATGATGGAAGAAGGCAAGGAGTGTCGTGATGTGGTGACGCAATTAAGTGCCGCACGTTCTGCACTCGACCGCGCCTCGACGATTATCGTGGCCAAGAACTTAGAGCAATGCATCATCACAGCGCAAGCAGATGGCGAAGATACGTCCGAAACGGTCGAAGAAGCCATTAAAATGTTGATGAAACGCTAGTTCCCCTTGCTTTCCCCGTCCAAATGGGGGAAAGTTAGAGTAACGACTTACTAAGGGGGATTTCCTTGTGAACTTCGAAGAAAAAGTAGAATCATTTAGAGCGCTCGCCGCTGAACGCAACATGACGTTCAAAGAGAGCGACACTGAAACGCACGTCACGTTTTTGACGCGTGAAACAACAAAATCCGGGGCTCAGCCCGTTATGATTATCGCTTTTAACAAAAAGACGACAGACGCTGAGTTGTATGCTGCGACCGTAACGCACGTCCCAGACTATGTAGAAGACTTACCGATTCTAAATGCCTTGAACGAGTTCAACCAGGAGTTCAAATACTTCCGTTGCGTACTCGACAGCGATCGTGATGTCACACTCGCATCTACACTCGACCTAGACCTCGGTTTCTCGCCAGAGATCATCTTGCAACATTCATTCATGATGTTCCAAGCGGCTGACGAAGTGAACGAGTACATGCAAAAGCTCTACACACAAGTACAATAATCAAAAGCCGTCCGGAAATTGTTCCGGGCGGCTTTTTTTGAAACATCTTCTTATTGTAGCTCGTATGGTTGACCAAGGAGGCGATTCGATATGACACGTTATGATCGATATGTAGAGGCGTTAGACGCCATTAAAGAGGCGACGAAATGGGAACTGACAGATGACTTCCGACGCTTGATGGCCATTCATTATGCGATTCACGACACCCCGTTCGAGGCATCCCGCTTTTCAAATGCACGCGATACATTGAAACAAAAAACGAAGATGTTCTCAAAGTTTCGAGGAAGTCAAAACCTCGTCTGGCTCTCGTTTCTTGATGCCAAGTATGAGGACATCGGAACTGCAATCGACGAGGCGCTCCGTCTCGATACGTTACTCGACCGCAAACACTTCCGTTTCAGTTCGTTGCGGCCCTTTTTAGCAAATCAACTGATTAATGTAGAGGATCCTGAGCGCCGACTCGATGAGGCGACTGATTTATATCAAACGTTCAAACAACATCATCCCTGGTTGACGAGCGAGGAGGACTTGTTATCGTCGCTCGTTCTCGTTCAAGCGTTTGATGATGTCATCGATTTGAACGAGCGTATCGAGCAGCATTATACGTTATTGAAAGACCGACTACCGAAGTCAAACGAACTACAGCTCGTCTCGCATCTTCTGACGTTCAGCGACTCTTCCGCAGAAGAAGCGATGTCCCGACTACTCGCTTGGAAATCACATTTAGATGAAATACAAATATCCATTCGTCGTGAACACTTGCCTGCGCTCGCCTTGCTGAGCATTGTCGCGGAACCGCATGCGGATGTCATACATGCCATTCAAGAAATTGTGAATGCCGAAAAAGAGAAACAACGCTGGTTTAATACGCATAGCGTACTTGTCGCGCTTCAACTCGTAGCTGCCGATCACATCACTGGAGAGGCAAATGACTTATTGTTGCACGGGACGTTTGCCCATTTGCTGGCGATGCAACAAGCAATGACTGCCGCTACAACTGCCGCCGTTATCGCCAGTACCTCGTCGTCTACGAACTAAATCAGAAGATATGTTGTAAGACATGTCAGTACAAATACAGAGTTCGCGATTTCCAAGATCCCAATCTTCATGATTGGGATCTTTTTGCCATAAAACCAAACAGCGCGTATCAGGCTTGGTGCATAAGCCAATGCGAGAAGAGGATAACCGAGTACAATGAATACGCTGATTAGTAATATGTGATATCCCCACGAAAGGTTCCGATACTCGATGCTCTTCTTTTCCCGAATCATCGTCTTGACGAAAAAGATGCTTCCGAGGAAATAAAGATATGGCAAAACGAATACCCATATAATCGTTTCATCAAAGATGTGTGCCCCGTGGTAATAACTCGCCATTCCTCCGATACAGAATGACGTGACTGCACTCACATCGTTCCACACGTTCCGCTCATCTTTGATGTTGGCAAAATAGGCGTTCACGAGACCGAATGGAATCATCGCGAACGCGAACCCGATGAGATGCCATTGTACCCATAAGACTGGGATGATGGCTAAGATCGCAATCATCAAATAAATCACCACTGTGCGTAATAGCTCACGCGATTTCTTACGTTGTTTGATGTATTGGAACAAGAAGAACGTCCCCATATAAACAAATAGCCATGCGATGGCAAAAGGCACATGTGTCCACGTCCATCCTCCGACCGTTCCTCCAAGAACGAACGGCAAAATGAGCATCGACCATGCCCCATGTTGTGTTGGAATCATCCATTTCATCACCTATCACTCCTTCATCCACTAGTGTAATGGATGGTGATAGCATGCGCTGTGAGGTTTAGCACAAATAACGAAAAAGAAAAAATAGGTAGCCTCAGCCACCTATCTCTTCACATGACTCTCTTTTTGTTTTGCGTGTATTGTATCGCGTATACAATACCGATAACAGACAACGTCAAAATCGCCAGACTGTTCACTACTGTCTTGAACGTGTGCATTTCTTCGAGATTATTGATTACCATCACTGCCATAAGCAACACGAGGATACTAAAGTTTACGATCTTTCGATTCTTCATAAGATGCACCTCTCATTTCTAGTCATCCTTCATGATACCACCTTCAGCAAATGAAAAGTTATTTATTGTATGTTTTAACCAAATATCTCATCTATACTAAAAGAAAGTGTTTAAAATGTCCAGTGAGGTGAGATTTGATCATGTCTTTCCTACCAAAAAATCGAAAAAGTCGGTTTATCTTCAAGTGTATCCTCGGTATGAGTTTCGTTCTGTTTTTCATCGGCCGAAGCGAAATTCCTTTGCCAATTCCAGCAACGACAGCGTTCGTTCCATTCGAGGTTCACGGCCCCACACACCTTCCTTTTGTTGCAGAGACTGAATACGCACATCTTGTCAGCCTAGGGAAAGTCGAACTCGTCTATGAAAACGAAGAGGAATCTATGACCATATGGGCAACTACGGAGCTAGGATGGCACCATACAGAACAGTGGGAAACATACTCTCAAACCATTCAAGATTCTCCTGTATATTTTAATCAAATCGAGGCACTCACCATTCTCAGCTGGCAACGAGATGGTGTTGAATATGCAATCGACTACAAAGGACATGAACTCTCGATGCAGGACTTGTTTGACGTCGCCGCTTCGATGAACTAAAAAAAACGACCTCACGCGAGATCGTTTTTTGGTGTCCAATTTGGTACGACAGGTGTCGCTTTCGGTTCGTCGACGACGAGCATCTTAGTGACGACTCGTCCGGCGATCGATACCGCGATCAGCGTATACAACGCGTTCGATAATGGTAAATAAATGAGTGAAATCCCAAGGACGATCACATCAAAAATAATTAAAATCGTACCGACCGACACACCTGTCCACTTCGACAATCCGAGAGCGAATAAATCGTCGCCTCCGGTCGCTCCGCCTGACTTCAAGACGAGACCGAGACCATACCCGGTCACAATCCCACTCGCGATGGCAGCGAATAACGTCGCTGGCCATACTTGAATCTCAAATGTGAGCAAATCGAGACGGTCCCACATCGCATAACTGAGCGAAAGGGACGAAGCGGCTAATACTGCTTGTCCGACAAAACGCCATCCTTTCCACCACAATGCGATGATAAAAAATGGGATGTCGAGCACGATCATCGAGATCGCCGGGTCGATATCAAATAAATAGCGACCGAGTAGCGATAACCCGACGAATCCACCTTCCGCCAAACCAAACTGTTCATTCAAATAATAATAACCGAACGCCATGATCAGCGTTCCGAGCACTATGGTAGCAACTCGTTTCATTCCGATTGTCCTCCCCGTTCTTGACGGAGAGGAGGATCCTCAGTCGTAGCTGCGGTTCCATCTGTTCCATCTCCGATCTTCCGTTTGTTGATTGATACACGTCATGGTGATCATTCAACGCTAGAAGTCCGGAAGTTGGAACAGAGGCCACGTCCTCTCGGTATCCATAAAGACCTTCCTTTCTCAAATTGCGCGTAATCTTGTACGTAGTTTACCACACATTTTGATTCAGTTCATGAATTTTACCTTTAGTGCATGTTACGTTTCGGTAAATTCTTCTTGCCGAACCACCACCAGTTCCAATCCCCGAACAGCTTCATGAGTGACGGAACGAGCAAGATCCGGATAATCGTCGCATCGATGAAAATGGCGAGGGCAATCCCGACACCGAGCTGTTTGATCGGACTGACACCTGTGAAGGCGAACGCACCCGTCACGACAATCATAATGATTGCGGCCGAGGTGATGATTTTACTCGTTTTGGCTAGTCCCATCTCTGTCGCATAGTCGTTGTCACCTGTCTCGCGGTAATATTCCTCGATTCGTGAAACGAGGAATACCTCATAGTCCATCGACAATCCGAAGACGAGCGAGAAGATAAAGACCGGTGTCAATATACTGATTGTTTCCGCGTCATATACATAACCGGATTCGAAGATGATGACGAGTAAGCCGAACGTCGCTCCGAGGCCGAGCACGTTCATGAGAATGGCTTTAATCGGAATCAAGATGGAGCGGAACGCCCACATGAGGATGAAGAATGTGGCCAAAATGACCGTAATCACCGCATATGGGATGCTGTCGTAAATTTCATCATAAATTTCTTCGTTAAAGGCAGCCGGTCCACCGACCTCAAATCCTTGGTCTCGCCAATCACGCACGAACGCTTGCGCTTCCTTGTCACTCGGCGGTACATCGAAGCTCACATTGACGAGTGCCAAATCTGTGTTCCCGTCAAGGGTCACAAGTCGTTCAAGCGGAGTGAGTTGTTCTGGTGCCGCCTCGGCGAGTTGTGTGAAGGCTTCCGGTGTCAAACCGGACGTCGTCAAAAAGGTTGAGACGTTATCGACAATGTCCACTTCGTTCAAGTCGTCCGTGAGCGTTGTCAGTTCTTCTAAGATCATCGGATCCGTCAGATCATTCGCTTCAAACAGAATGACGGCATCGGTTGAATTTTCTCCAAACACTTCGTCAAAGCGTTCAAGTGCCGCCCGTGATTCATAGGAAGTCGGGAGCGCGTCGGCATCTGGAATATTTAACTCCAAGTCGCGAACGAACCAGAGACTTGGCAGAAGTAACAATAACGCAATGAGCGTCATCGTCACAGGACGTCTCATCACGAAACGCGCGAGTTTTTGCCAACGTCTTTCTGATTTTGTCTCATCAGACTTGATGATTCGTCCTTTATTCAATGCATCCCCAACTAAGTATAGAGATGACGGCAGGAGGGTCAGTGCCGACAAAACCGCCCCTGCGACGGCAATAAGCGCACCGAGTGCGACCGCCTGGAAGACATCGACCTGGATAAAGAGTAGACCGGCCAACCCGACGAATACACATAGTCCTGAAAAGAGAATCGAGCGTCCGGCCGTTGCAACAGTTCGAACGATCGCCTCTTCTCTCGATTGTCCTCGCGTCAACTCTTCACGATAACGGTTGACGAGCAGCAATGAGAAATCAATCCCGAGCGCGATAGCGATCATCGCCACGGCGTTCAAGACGAATATGGATAATTCCATGTTTTGCGCAAAAAAGAATAGAGACCCCGCCGCTACGATGAACGTGATCAGTCCGACGAGCAACGGCATGAGTGCCGCGAGCGGCGTTCCGAAAACGAGTAATAATACGACCAGTGCGACTGGAATCCCAATCAACTCCGCCCGAATCAAGTCATTTTTCGATGCCTCATTCAAGTCGTCCGCAAATACCGGTTCCCCAGTCAAGCGCACTTCTGTATCCGTGTCTGTGATAAGCGCATCACGGACCGCATCAATCGAAGATTCGGCCGCTTCATAGTCTTCAAACTCAAGCACGAAATAGGCGACGTCTCCTGAACGGGCATCTGGATTCTCGGATGGCGTAATCACGCCATCAACCGACCGAATCGCCTCCAATTGTTCTTGCTGTTCGTTCATGACCGTATCCAAATCTCCGCCTTCGAATAGTACGATCATCGAGGCGCCCGCACGATCAAACCGTTCATTCAACGTATCTTCTACTTGTTGGAACCGTCCGTCTTGAATGGCGAAGCCGTTTCCTCTCAACTCACCCGGGAGCTGAAGCCCAAAATAGACCGATCCCGCGAGTAAAATCGTCCAAACGAGTAGTACTACATATCGAAAGCGAACCAACTGCCTACCTAACCATTCCATCCTCGTCACTCCTCCCTGTCTAACCATCTACTTCCCGTTTCTTTCTCCATTCATCATCACTTCACAAAAAATTCCTGAACCTGTTTCTGGTTCAGGATTCTTGTCGTTCAAAAACTTGCAGCCAACTATGACAAAATCGCGGTGGTGCGGATAAGACGACGAGTCGATCCCCTCGGTCATCTAACAGCATGACCTTCAGTAATTGGTTGTCCGCGCACACCGATGAACAAAACAGTTCTTGCTCTCGATGAAACAATTGGAATGATTCAGTCGAGGTGATCGCCGTTGTTTCCCCGACTTGATCGAGAATGACCGTTTCGCGGTCTCCTTGATATGGGATACGCCAATTTTCATTCGTTTTCACATTTTCGACTAAAAAGTGATGCGTGTTTTCATCATATACCGTCACACATGTGTCAGGTGTGAATCGTTCAAAATCATACGTCCCCTGATACGCCAGCTCGATGATGTCCCCAAAAACCGGGACTTCTTCATAACGACTATATCGAAACGTATGATCATGGAGATTCAACGCCACGACATCCGATTCGGCTGAATATAAGAAGATGTCATCTCCTTGCCAATAGTGCAAATTACTAAACCAGTCACCATTAAAACGTTGTGGAATCGCATGCGTCTCCATCTGTCCTTTTTGTAAATCAATCACTCCGTAAAGTCCTTTTTCTCGGAACCATGCCACGGCACGCGTGGCATTCGGTTCCACATATAGGGCGCACGGTGTCCAAGCCCAGTCAATTTCCCAGCGAATTTGGGACGACTCGTCAAAGAACAAAAATCCGGTTTGCGCCAAGTACAACATCCAACCTTCACCGACACGTTCTAGCCATTCGATCGTTTGATGAAATTGAAAGTCTGCTGTTTGTTTGTACATTTGATCACTTCCTATTTTCAGCTTAGCAACGACCGAAACGAAATTCGATTTTGAATGTGTTCGTTCAACACATTTTCGATTTTCCTGTATACTGTCGGTATAGATGAATGATTTAGAAAGGAGTCTACCCATGCGCCCATTACAGTTATCACCAGAGACAGCCGTCGAGCTTGCGAAAAAGTTAAACGTTCCGCTCGAAGAGTTGATGCATATGCCGAAACACATTCTTGTCCAAAAAATGATGCAACTCGAAGCATCGAAATCAGAGGAAGACACACCAAAGGAGACGGATTAACCCGCCTCCTTTTTGGTTACTGCTCTTTACGCTTCCGTTTCTTCGACACATACCAGAGACCACCGAGCACGGCGAGTGCGGCACCACCGGCAACAGCGTATTTGCTGTAGTCCGGACGACGTTCCGTCACCACGAGTGTCGACAGTGGCGCGACCATCATATGACGGTCTTCAATTTGACGCGGCGCCGTCAAATTGACCGTATGGTCTTCCACGTTCACTTCAAACTTACCAGACGGAAGTTTGACCTCGACCGCTTCTTCTAGCGCGTTATGGTACACGACATGTCGTTCGACATACCCTTCGACGTGACGGCTCAACTCGAATGCAATCACACCTTCTTCTTCGTCGAAGAAACGCAAATGTTTCCGAATCTGTTCCGTGTTCTCGAGTCGGAAGAGCGGATACTGCTTCCGCAGACGCAACAGACCTTTCACATATTCCACACTTGGCGCTTCTTGTTCAGCTCGTGTCCAGTCGACACGGTTGACGACCTCACCTGAGTTAAAGCTATTCTCGTCCCCATCTTTTGTGCGGAAAAACTCTTGTCCACTATGAAGAAACGGAATCCCTTGCCCCAGGAGTACGATGGACGTCGCCAAACGATGACGGCGACGACGTGTCGTCTCATCATCTTCTGGATTCGTCACGGACAACTTGTCCCAAAGCGTCAAGTTATCATGACATTCAACGTAGTTGACGACCTGATTCGGTTCATCGGCAAAACTTTGGCTCGTGATTCCGCCAGCAATCCCACGTTTCACGTCAGCCGTCATGTCTGTATTCCCACTCACCCAACCTGGCAAGTCCTCGATGAACACGTCTCCACGGACGCCGTCTCGAATCCCGTCATTGAATTGCGCGATTCGTGGCATTTTATGGGCGTTGTGTTGATTCGCTTTTTTACGGACAGGGAGTGGCGTGTCCAAATCCCAACCTTCTCCGATGACAAGGATGGATGGGTCGACGCGATCAAGCGCCTTCCGAATTTGATTCATCGTTTTGACGTCGTGTAATCCCATCAAGTCGAAACGGAACCCGTCGATCATGAATTCTTTCGCCCAATACGTGACACATTCGACCATGAGCTTACGCATCATCGCACGCTCAGATGCCGTGTCGTTCCCACAGGCCGAACCGTCCGCGAGTGTCCCGTCCTCATTTAGTCGATAATAGTAGTCAGGGACGAATTGACCGAGCGGTGTCGTCAACGCATCATGCGTATGGTTGAAGACGACGTCCATGATGACGCGGATGCCTCGGTCGTGGAGGGCTTGAATCATCGCTTTCAATTCGATGATTCGTGTCGCTGGATCATCTGCTGACGAGGCGTACGATCCCTCGACCGCAAAGTAATGTACCGGGTCATATCCCCAGTTATAGTTATCTTCGCCCTCGCGTGATTCATTCACTGACCCATAGTCAAAGAATGGCATCAACTGAAGATGCGTGATACCGAGCGAGGTGATGTAGTCAAGTCCAGTCGGGTATCCGCTCGTTGTCGTCGTCCCCGTCTCGGTCATGCCTAAGAACTTCCCACGATGCGTGGCGCCACTTTCTGGATGACTCGTCAAATCACGGACGTGCGCCTCATAAATGACCGCCTCTTGTGAAGAATTGAATAGCGGACGTTCTTTGATCCAATGGTCCGGGTTCAAGGATGCTGGGTCAAGCAGGCACCCACGTTTCCCG
The DNA here is from genome assembly GCF_018617535.1 of Exiguobacterium sp. s35. NCBI lineage: Bacteria > Bacillati > Bacillota > Bacilli > Caryophanales > Exiguobacterium > Exiguobacterium sp. s35. The sequence goes on along the minus strand of NZ_JACSKI010000002.1, from coordinate 277,996 downwards.
TTCACTCCGACGACTTTTGCATAAGGGTCGAGTGATTCCACTTTCTTCCCATCAATCATTGCTTCAAATACATAAAATTGACCTTCGAACAGGGCGCGGTCGAGTTCAATGACCCAAGTCCCCTTCTCAGCCGGTTCGAGCTCGAGTCGTTCAAACTTACGTGCACGGGCTGTGCGATATAACTTGACCGACATTTGTTCCGCTACCGGAGACCAGACACGTAGTCGAATCTGTTCCCCTTTGAACGTCACCCCAAGGTCTTTCCCGTGATAGGCAACGTGATCTAAGTCTGCATGTGTATGTTGATCCATTGTACGTTCCATCTCTTCACTCCTTCACTGCTTCAAATCTGCTATCATTATAACAAAACCACACAAAGGATGGATGAAACATGGCAAAAGACAATTCTTTCGATATCGTGTCAGAAATGAATCTTGAAGAAGTGAAGAACGCGATTCAAATCGCGGAGAAGGAAATTTTAAACCGTTACGACTTTAAAGGATCAAAAAGTGAAATGTCGCTCGACAATGGCGACCTCGTCCTCATCTCGGATGATGACTATAAACTTGAGCAATTAAAGGACGTCTTAATCACGAAGTTGATTAAACGCGGTGTTCCGACCAAAAACCTCGATTATCAAAAAGTAGAGGGTGCTCTCGGTGGCACGGTTCGTCAACGCGTGAAATTGAAGAGCGGGATCGACAAAGATGACGCGAAAAAAATCAACAACGCCATCAAAGAATCAAAACTAAAAGTCAAATCGCAAATTCAAGACGATCAAATCCGTGTCACGGGTAAATCGCGTGACGACCTTCAAGCTGTCATGCAGCTGGTTCGTGAGCTCGAGTTGTCTGTCGACGCCCAATTCACGAACTTCCGATGAAACTCGCCATCATCAGTGACCCACACGGTTCGTTTGATGATTTAAAGGCGATTCTCGATGACGTCCGGCGGGAAACCGAACATATTCTCTGTCTCGGCGACCTATACGAATGCCACATCGGCAAAAAACGACGCCACGAGCGCTTTCATCATGTGGAAGAGGTCGTGACGTATGACCCGAACTATGAAGCACTGCTGACATTCCCGAGTCTACGCGGCAATCAGGAGGAGCGCATCGACGAGGTGCTCGTCATCGACCACCCTGTGAAAACACGGATTTCCTTGTTGCCGGAACAGACAACCCTTGGTGAGGCGCGCTTTTTACATGGGCATCAAGTCAAGTGGAACGAGGACTGGGAACCGGTTGTCGAGAAAGGAAAGTATCCGCTCGTCTTCATCGGACATAGCCATATCCCCGGGATTTACCGGAAAGGGAGGTCCCTGCCCTGGGAAATCGGGACCCCATTCCATTTGAAGAAAAAGCGGTATGTCATCAATGTCGGAGCCGTCATCTTCGACAGGGAATGGTGTCTCTATGATACGGAAGCCCGAACGGTGACGCGGATGAAAGTGTAAGCATAGGAAAAGGACCTCAAAAATCATTGAGGTCCTTTCGTCTGTCTTATAACTTACATTTCTTCCGGAGCTTCGACACCGAGTAAACGGAGTCCTTCCGTCAATACGAGCGTCACTGCCTTCACGAGTGCGAGACGCGATTGTTTGCCGGCATCTTCTTCTAAGACGCGGACGTGACCGTAATACTTGTTGAACGCTTGTGCGAGATCAAGTACGTAACGGCTGATGATTGATGGTTCGCGACGTTCATGTGCACGTGTGATGACGTGTGGGAACGCGTTGAGCATCGTGACGACACCCCATGAGTAATCATCATCTGCACCAGTGAACGGTGAGCCGTCATAGTTTCCTTTGCGAAGGAGTGAGTTCGCACGGGCATTCGTATATTGAACGTAAGGTCCTGTCTCTCCTTCGAACTTGAGCATGCTGTCGAGATCGAATTCGATGTTGTTGATCCGTTCATTCTTCAAGTCGTGGAAGACGACCGCTCCGACACCGACCATACGGGCAACGTCTTGTGCGTTCGCAAGGTCTGGGTTCTTCTGTTCGATGTTCGCTTGTGCTTTTTCGATGGCTTCTTTCAACACTTCTTCAAGAAGAACGATGCGCCCCTTACGTGTCGACATCTTCTTCCCTTCTTGCAAGATCAAGCCGAACGGTACGTGATGCATGCCATCGACGAAGTCGTAGCCGAGCTTACGAAGAACCGAGAAGAGTTGTTTGAAGTGAAGCGCCTGTTCGCCACCGACGACATAGTTCGCTTGCACGAAGTTGTACGTCTCGTAGCGATAGATTGCCGCAGCCAAGTCACGTGTCGCGTACAATGTTGCACCATCTTTCTTTTTAATCAAGCAAGGTGGCAAGTTCTCTTCTTCGAGTGAGACGACCATCGCGCCTTCACTTTCGACTAAAAGGTTTTTCGCTTCGAGCATCTCGACGACGCGTCCCATCTTATCGTTGTAGAACGCCTCACCATTGAAGCTCTCGAATTTCACACCGAGAAGGTCATATACTTTTTGGAACTCCTTGAGTGACTCGTCACGGAACCATTGCCAAAGCTCTGTCGCTTCCGCATCACCATCTTCAAGTTTCTTGAACCAAGCACGGCCTTCATCTTCGAGTTCTGGCTGTGTCTTCGCCTCTTCATGGAAATGGACGTATAGCTTCAAGAGTTCTGCGATCGGGTTAGCACGTACCGCTTCCTCATCGCCCCACTTTTTATAGGCGACCATTAATTTACCGAACTGTGTTCCCCAGTCACCGAGGTGGTTGACGCCGACAACGTCGTATCCGTTTTTGCGTGCGATTTGGTTGATCGCATTCCCGATCACCGTCGAACGCAAGTGACCCATCGAGAACGGCTTCGCAATGTTCGGTGACGAGAAGTCCGTCACAATCGTTTCGTTGCGCGCTGCGTGTGTTGCATAATCCGACTTCTCGTCGAGCACCGTGTTAATGATTTCTTTTGACACGACGTCACGGCTCAAGAAGACGTTGACGTAAGGTCCTGCTGCCTCGACTTTTGTGAACAGTTCATCGTTCAAGTCATTCGCAATATCTGTCGCAATCATGACAGGTGCTTTCCGATAGGCTTTCGCCAATTGGAAACATGGGAACGCGAGATCACCGTGTGCCTCATGTTTCGGCTTTTCAATCAATGCTTCAATCTGGTCAATCGTGAGCTCGTCTCCGATGACACGTGATAACGCTTCTGCGTACTTGCGTTCATAACTCATTTGTATGTCCTCCTTCTTCGTATCACAACTCATAAAAAAAACGCCCTTTGCATAGATGCAAAGAGACGGGAATTCCCGCGGTACCACTCTTCTTGCCTGCATGACGCAGACCGCTTTATGGTGATAACGGTTCCCTCCGGCTATGCCTACTCTCGTTTCGGATAGCATCTCAAAAGTGCGTTTCGCGACGTTTGTCAGCCTAGGCTCTCACCAATCCCTAGGTCGCTTTGTTGACTAAACCATCGTTACTCTCTTTTTCATCGACATTCGTCTATGCGGTTGAAAAGCAATTTCATTATAGAGGATATTCCGTCTATACTCAATGCTAGAATTCAAGCATCATGGAAGAGAAGCAGGACTCACACGAAAACGTGACGAATCTTTACTATTAGATCTCGAAATGTCTCATGCTAGGAGGGAACGCATGAACCACTTTCGTAAGATGTCCGTGCTCGGTTGGAGTATATGGAGTGCCTTATTCATCTTCACCATCTCGTTATTTGCATTGGATGTCCTACACGCCCCGACGATTGATCCATTGTCGTTTATTTTAATTTCATTATTGGTCATCATTTTTCAACTCGACTCGATCGAAGTCAAAGGTGTGTACTTCACTTTTTCTGAAAGTATCGTCTTAATCTTATTTTTATTCTTTGGATTTGAAACAGCACTCATCGTCAACCAAATCGGGTTGTTCGTCTTTCAATTCGCCAATTTGAAACCGAAAGTCGCCATCCGTCGCTTCCGCTTCACGTATCCTTGGAATGCCATTACGGCGTACTTAGAAATCGTCATCCCGGCAGCGGTTTATCTCGCCCTTGGTGGCGAGACCGGTCTCGACTTTTATTCGCAAGATTCGTTCGTGCCGCTTGCCGGACTGTTCCTTGCCATCTTCTTAAACACGGTATTCCAAAAATATCAGGTGAAATGGTGGTTCCGCGTCGACATCGCATTGAGCGATTTTATGAAAATCGCTTTCTACACATACGTCGTCAGTTTGACCTTCATTCTAGCGGCATCATTCTTCCGGGAGACGAGTTTACTGGTCGTCAGTAGTATCGCCGCTGCCTTGACGTTCTTCATTAAACGACTTCTCATTCAAAAAGAACGGCAAGACGCCTTCAAATCTTTGATCGAGCAATATGATGAAGCTAAAGAAGCCGTCTCTTTGTCACAGAGTGAGGCGCAAGCAATCGAAGTCTTTTTAAGTCAGTGTGAACAGTTGAACCATTACGACGAAGGTTATATCGAGTTCAAATTGTTCGACCGCACGCTCTACTTCGATTTGAAGACGCGACAGCCCATCGATCGACCGGTCGTCTTTGCACTGCTTGAGATGAGTCAACCAATCGAGCAAATTCTCGACTATGAGATGCGGTTTGAATGGGATACCGCACTTTCCGACGCCTTCCATGACGATTATCATAGCTTTGTTTCTGTCCGTTCGGAGGAAATCGAAGAGATTCGTACATGGATCGTCATGACGGGAGAACCCGTATACGCATATCCGAAAATCATTCAGCATGAAATCATCAAGTTGTTAAAATCGTTCAATCGAACGATTAGCCGTTGTCACGAGCGGGATCGTCTCTATACCGAGAGCCGGACAGACAGTTTGACGCTTCTTGCCAACGCGCGTGCGTTTTATGAATACGGCATTCAACAAATATCGGATATGTCGATGTATCCGATATCTGTCGCCATGCTCGATATTGATTTCTTCAAAAAAATTAACGATACGTACGGTCATCAGGTCGGTGACCGAGTGTTACAAGAATTCGGTCGACGCATTCGGCAAGTACTTCGAACGGATGACTTTGCCGCTCGTTATGGCGGCGAAGAATTCATTTTACTACTCAACCATTGCGACATGACCCAAGCCATCGAGATCACAGAACGGATTCGCCACCAAATCGAAGCGAAACCGTTCCTTGTTGACCATCATGAGATTTCTGTGACCGCGTCTATCGGGGTCGATACGATTGAAGCATTCGGGAACAAGCGTCTAGATGACACGATTCGAAACGCTGACCGTGCGCTCTATGTCGGTGGAAAATACGCAGGGCGGAACCGAGTAGCCCACTTCAACAATTTAACGACGTAAACTCCCCTTTTTCACATCGAATTGGGGAGTTTTTAGGTTGACAACCGGATTCGAAACAGGTACGTTAGGGAACGTGTTTAATAATTAGATAGATTCACTTTTTATCGAGAGAGACGGAGGGACTGGCCCTGTGAAGTCTCGGCAGCGGGGAACCTGTGCCAAATCCAGCGGGCGTATTGCTCGAAAGATGAAAAGGGTATTTCGCACGAAGGACCTTTTTCTTGAGAAAAAGGTCCTTTTTATTTTTTAGTGAGGTGATTATTTTGGAACAACCAACAGCCAACAAGTGGGCACTTTTGCCGTTATTCGTCTTTTTGCTCTTTTTCATCGGGGCAGGTGTCTACTATGGGGATTTTTATAAGTTCCCAGTTCTCGTCGCAGCGATCATCGCATTGCTAGTCGCAGCATTCATGACAAAAGGAAGTGCGACACAAACCGTGGAGCGCATCGCACAAGGTGCCGGAAATCCGGGAATCATCATTATGATTTTTATTTTCTTACTCGCCGGTGCATTTTCAACCGTAGCCGAATCGATTGGCGCCATCGATGCGACGGTCAACGCCGCGTTGACGCTCTTACCACCATCGCTTCTCTTGAGCGGACTATTCGTCATCGCTGCTTTCATTTCAATGGCGATGGGAACATCGACCGGAACGATCGCGGCACTTGCACCAATCGCTCTCGGTATTCATGAAGAGAGTGGCGTGAACGTCGCCATCGCAGCCGCCGCAGTTGTCGGAGGCGCGATGTTCGGGGACAACCTTTCGTTCATTTCGGATACAACAATTGCCGCCGTAAGGACGCAACGGACGAACATGCGTGATAAGTTCCGGACAAACTTCTGGATTGTCTTACCGGCCGCTATCATCACGACGATTTTACTAGCGGTCTTATCGAACGGTGAGTCGACGGTCGATGTCGCTGCATTCGAATGGTATAAACTGATTCCCTATCTCGCGGTTATCGGCTTAGCGTTAACAGGACTGAACGTTATTCTCGTCCTTTTGGGCGGCATCACGCTCACTGGTATCATCGGTCTCCTCGACGGAAGCTTATCGGTGACAGCATTCGTGACCGCTATCGCCGACGGCATGGTCGGCATGGCCGAAATCTCGTTTCTGACGTTACTCATGGGCGGACTCGTCGGACTCATATCGCACAACGGCGGACTCACGTATTTGCGTGACGCGTTGACGTCACGAATCCAAAAACGTGCCGGTGCCGAGTGGAGTATCGCTGGTCTTGTCAGCGCGACGAACGTGGCGACGGCAAACAATACAATTTCGATTCTCGTAGCCGGACCGCTTGCCGCAAACATTGCGGACGAATATGATATCGAACGGAAAAAATCAGCGAGCGTACTCGATATCTTCTCATGTGGGGTACAAGGAATTCTGCCATATGGAGCACAACTCCTCATAGCGGCAGAGCTGACGAAGACCGCATCGCCGGATCTCGTGCCGTTCATGTTTTATCCGTTCCTCCTCTTTATTTGTGGAGGGATCGCCATCGCATTCAACTTCCCGCGCTTTAAAAAACAGTCTTAAGCGAAAACACCCCTTGTTCAAAGGGGTGTTTGTCGTTTCGTGACCATTTCTTGTTTCAATTGCTCGTTTCGTTTCTTGAAAGCGCGTCGTTTGAGAATTTCTTCTAGTCCCCGGCTGATGGCCCATAATGCGACCAAAAGAAGACCGAGCATCGATAAACGAAATGGACTTTGAATAAACTCTTCCCATTGATCCCCGATGACAGAGAAAATGACGACGACGAGTAGTTTCCCGAATCCTGCCGCTAAAATGAATGTGCGGAGCGGCATCTGAATGAGCGCCAGCAAATAAGTGATCAAACTGACCGGGATGAACGGGAGTGAATACAAGAATCCGAGTGAAATCGGACTCATATGATTGATTCGTTCTAACCAATAAACCGCCGCCTTATGTTTTTCGAGCCAGCGCGTCATCGGTTTTCGGAACACATACCGGACGGCTGCGAAGACGACAATCGTTCCGAGAAGGTTCCCAATCCACGATAAAAGGACTCCTAGTAAAAAACCGTATGTCGCCGCATTCGCAGAAATGATTAAAACGAGTGGCAAAAACGGAAAGATGGCTTCTAAAAACGGAGCGCCGAGTCCGGCCCAAGGACCGCCAGGCAAACTTTGCAACCATTCGATTAATTGGATGATGTACTGTTGGAGAGAAGTGAGCATAGTTGTTCCACCTTCAACTTTCGTTACTATTACTCTATTACCCGATTTCGATTTACAAGACGCATCTCCCTGCATTCGTCAAAAAAAATTAAAAACCATTTGCGAAAATTCGTCGTGATATTTATCATATAATAATGGACTTGTGGTTGCAGGCAAGTCTATTCGTCGAACGACACAACCCAACGTTCGTTTTCCTGCAAAAAACTGAACACAGGGGAGCAACACAATATGGAAACAAAACCAATGCGGGTCTTGCTGTACTATAAGTACGTCAATATCGAAGACCCAGAAACACTCACGCAAGAACATTTGAAGTATTGTAAAGACCTCGGCATCAAAGGACGTATCTTGATTTCCTCCGAAGGAATTAACGGGACGTGCTCTGGTACTTGGGAACAAACTGAGCAATACATGCATGACTTGAAAGCAAACCCACTCTTCAGCGATATCGAGTTCAAAATCGATGAAGTCGAAGAGCATGCATTCAAGAAAATTTTTGTCCGTCACAAGAAAGAGCTCGTGACGTGGCGCTTTGATGGCGAGTTTGATGTGCCGAAACAACACGGTGCATACCTCGAACCAGCAGAATGGAAAGAGATGATGAATCGTGATGATGTCGTCATCCTCGACGTTCGTAACAACTACGAGTACGAACTTGGTCACTTTAAAAACGCGATCAAAATCGATGTAGAGGCTTCACGTTACATGCCGGAATGGCTCGAAGAGAACAAAGACCTCTACGAAGGGAAAACACTTCTCACGTACTGTACCGGTGGCGTCCGTTGCGAGAAATTTACAGCATATATGCGTGACCAAGGTCACGACAACATCTTCCACTTAAAAGGTGGCGTCGCGATGTATGGAAAAGACGAAGCGACAAAAGGAGAAAACTGGGATGGTGAGCTTTACGTCTTTGATGAGCGCATCAACGTCCCTGTCAACTCTGTGAACCCGACTGTTGTTTCGCACTGCATGCACTGTGGGACAGAGACGGTTCGTTACGTTAATTGTGCCAACCCGGAGTGCAATGTACAGCATTTCTGTTGTGAAGAGTGTGAACCGAAACAAATGCGTTCATGCTCGAAAGAGTGTCAAGAACACCCACGCAACCGTTATATCATCGATAACATTGCAGAGAAACTTCAGGAAACTGAAGGAGTAGTCGGGTAACAAAAATCGACCAAAAGGTGTCATGGACAAGCCGTCCATGACACCTTTTTTTGACGAAATCTTAACGTCTAGCCTGCCCCGCTTTCGGGTATAGTGAAGATACTATGTCAGACAGGAAGTGAATAGATGCATGTTTAACGAACCTTTACTCGCCGCGATTCTCGCTTGGTTTATCGCCCAAGCAGCCAAGCTCGTAACCGAACTTATTAAAACACGGGATTTTGAAATTGAAATCATGTTCGCTTCAGGCGGTATGCCAAGCTCACACTCGTCTACGGTCGTGGCACTCGCGACGGCAATCGGACGGATGGAAGGCATCGACTCGAGCATATTCGCTCTCGCTGTCGTCTTCGCCACCATCGTCATGTACGATGCGACCGGCGTTCGGCAAGCGGTCGGCTTTCAAGCTCGACTGCTGAATGATTATTTCAAAGGAATTAAACACGAGACCCCACTCTTGAATGAACTCGTCGGTCACACACCGTTCCAGGTCATCGTCGGGGCGTTATTAGGTCTCGCCGTCGGCTTATTCTTCCCAATGTAATCCACTGAAGGTATGTCATTTCTCACACTCTCGATTCTTTTTGTGAAGTTTCACAAAGAAGAAGTTATACTCAGAGAGAGGAGGAATCGACATGCCTTTTTTGCAGAAATCTTACGAGTCTCTCGATACACTCGCTGAGGCAATCGGTCAAGCGATTCGAGCACCCATTACGATCGAGAACCGTCACCACCAATTGCTCGCCTATAGCACCCATCCCGATTCGACCGATCCGGCCAGAATCGCGACGATCATCGGTCGTCGTGTCCCAGAAGCCGTCATCGAAGATTTATGGGAAAGCGGGATTTTACGAGAAGTGATTGACCAGGATGAACCTGTCGTCATTCCGGCACGTCTCGCTGTCGGGCTAGGAGAACGTGCGGCAATTGTCATCAAACAACATGACGAAGTGCTCGGCTATATTTGGAGCCTGGCTCGAACGAACCCGTTCACGAATCAAGAATTGGCCATCTTGCAAGAAGGAGCGACCATTGCCAAAAAGTTGCTCATGACGATCGCGATGCACGAACGGCGTATTAGCGCGGAACTCGAACGCTTTTTATTAGATGTCCTCGCTTCCCCGACCCTCTCTGATGCCAATCGCGAACGATTGAACGAACTTGCACCCATCGCCGTCGCAAGCCGGTTGACGATTATCGAATGTGCCCAACCAATCACCCCGCAACTCGCTGAGCGTCTGCATTATGTGCTCGCGACACAGGAGGCAATCGAGGTCGTCTTACATGCCATTGATGGACAGCAGTTGCTTGTGTGGCACTATATGAAATCCGAACTCTCCGATGAAGAAGTAGAATTGCTCGCTTGGGCGGAACGGTTTGAGCAGTTACTTCAAGACAAATTCACCGAATCCGAGCCACGGCTCGGAATCAGTCGACGCTTTTTCGAAAGTGACATGTTATACGCCGCAGCCGAAGAAGCAAGACGCGTCACGACACTTCGTCGTAAGTTCCCTCTCGAACTCGCGACTTCTCGCGCTTTCGAACAGATTGGGATTTATCAACTCGTCCCGGAACTCGCCCGTCGCATCGGCCTTCGACTAGAGACCCATCCGACCGTCGAACGGTTGCAACATTATGATTCATCCCATCAGACCGAACTCGTGAAGACGCTCGAATGGTATTTTTATTTCGACGGGAACGTAAAACGGGTCGCTGCTCATCTTCATATCCATCCGAATACCGTCTTGTATCGGATTCGACGCATCGAAGAGTTGACGAATATCACGCAAGTTTCACTACCCGAGCGGTCCATGATTTATTTGGCGATTAAAGCCGGTCAATATCGATTAGAAGACTAGACGTTCGCTTTGTGTTTTTTCACAAAGTGAGCGTCTTCGTTTTTAGAATCCATGATAAAGACAGCGTTTTCAAATGGGTCTATACTAGGGGTGTGAACAATTTGTGTCAACGGAATGAAAGGGGAATGTTCCATGAAAATCGGGGTATTAAAAGAGATTAAAAACAATGAAAATCGGGTGGCTTTGACACCGATGGGTGCATTTATGTTAACGGAACTTGGCCATGACGTATTCGTCGAAACAAATGCTGGTCTCGGCAGTGGTTTCACGAATATGGAATATATCGATGCTGGCGCAACCATCGTCGAAACGGCGAAAGACGTATGGGAAGGCGTCGAACTTGCGCTCAAAGTCAAAGAGCCACAGCCGTCTGAATACCAATACTTCCGTCCTGATTTGACGCTCTTCACGTATCTACACTTAGCGGCGGAACCAGAATTGACGAAAGCTCTCGTCGAATCAGGAATCACTGCAATCGCGTATGAGACGGTAGAAGTCGATCGGACGTTACCGCTTCTCACACCGATGAGTGAAGTCGCAGGTCGTATGGCTGCTCAAATCGGGGCACAGATCCTCGAAAAACCGCACGGTGGCAAAGGAATCCTCATGTCAGGTCTCCCGGGTGTACCTCGTGCGAACGTCACGGTCATCGGGGGCGGTGTCGTCGGGACGAATGCAGCCCGTATCGCAATCGGTCTCGGTGCGAGCGTTACGTTGATGGATATTAGTCCGGCTCGTCTTCGTCAAATCGACGACTTGTTCGGAAACACAATCAACACGTTAATCTCGAACAAATATAATATCGCGAAACAAGTGGCGGAGAGTGATCTTGTCATCGGTGCGGTTCTGATTCCAGGCGCAAAAGCACCGAAACTTGTCACAGAAGAAATGGTACAACGCATGTCACCAGGTTCAGTCATCGTGGACGTCGCCATTGACCAAGGTGGAATTTGTGAGACAATCGATCACATTACGACACATGATGCACCGACATATGAGCGCTATGGTGTCCAGCATTACGCTGTTGCCAACATGCCTGGCGCTGTACCACGCACATCGACAATGGGGCTGACGAACGCGACGATGCCATATATCATCGAATGTGCACAAAAAGGTGTGTTCCCGGCACTTCTTCAAAACGACGCGCTCCTCAAAGGCTTAAACGTCATCAACGGAACGGTCACATATGAAGCGGTCGCTCGCGATTTGGAGTATCCATTCGTACCTGCCTATGAGGCAGTTGCCAAACAAACACAAGCGTAAGCGAAAGGCGACGAGATGCCCGTTCTCGTCGCCTTTTTTTGTACGAAATAAAAAGGGATTGAACAACATCGTCCAGTCCCTTCTCATGATTATGCGTTCTCGACAGCGATATCTTCCCCGATGATTTTCACTTCAGGTTCCAATTCCACTTCGAACTTCTCTTTAACGGTCGCTTGGACGTGACGGATGAGTGAAATATACTCTGTCGCCGTCGCCTCCGCAATGTTGACGATAAATCCGGCGTGCTTGAGCGATACTTCCGCTCCCCCGATTCGTGTGCCCTGAAGACCAGAGTCTTGGATCAACTTACCGGCAAAGTAGCCTGGCGGACGTTTGAAGACACTGCCGCATGAAGGATATTCGAGCGGTTGCTTCGATTCACGTTTGTACGTCAAATCGTCCATCACTTCTTTGATCAATTCATAGTTTTTCGGTTCGAGTTCGAACGTCGCCTCTAAAACGATGAATCCTTCTTTTGATACACGGCTCGTTCGGTAGTCGAGTTCTAATTCGTCTTTTGACAAATGAAGGACTTGTCCCTCTGACGTCAATACCGTCGCAGACGTAATCACGTCTTTCGTTTCTCCACCATAGGCACCCGCGTTCATATAAACGGCACCACCGACCGTTCCAGGGATGCCACAAGCGAACTCGAGGCCAGATAAGCCTTCCGCAAGTGCTTGACGCGATACATCAATAATCGCTGCTCCAGCCTGTGCCACGATTTGGTTACCCTCACGACGAATCGTATTCAGCTCATTCAAGTTTAAAACGACTCCGCGAATTCCCCCGTCGCGAACAATCAAGTTTGAACCGAACCCGAGAATCATGAACGGCATCGCTTCCTGATGGGCTAGTTCTAAGACGGCTTGTACCTCTTCGTACGTATGTGGGGCTACGAAGTAATCGGCTTTTCCGCCTAGTTTTGTATACGTGTGTGCCGACAACGGCTCGTCTTGGAGGACGCGCTCGGCCGGAATAATACTTTGGAGTTGCTGTAAAAAGCTCATGCGTTCACTCAATCCTTTACGTTCTATTTATTAATCAGTGTCTCGGTCACGACTTTTGGTACCGAGCACGTCACTGAATGGTTTCAGTACGAAACACAGTATACAAATGATTGTCGGACGTGACAAGCAACGTTTTTCTTACAATGTCACGATTAGTTTATAACAATAGCGATGTCGCTACGGCAACGATAATCGGAATTGTAAAGTTATCCCAATCTCGGTATGAAATCGCTTCAGTCAGTGTAGCGATGATAGAAATGATAAATCCATATGTTACCACTTGCCACATGACGACATCATTCCACAAAAACAATAAAAATAAGACTACATACGAACTTAAGAACATGGCGACGCTCCCTTGGAAGGAACGCTTTTGACCGTACAAATCATAGATGACTGTTCCGTACTTCCGCCCGATCAATGCGGCCATCCCGTCACCCCATGCGAGAACGAGTGAGCCCGCTAAAAATGCAAGCGGCTCTGATTCAAAGAAGAAGTATAAAATGATGAGTAAGGCAATCGGATAATAGACCGTCCCAAAAGACTTTCGCTCCGTCTGATGGACCGGTGAGGGGCTTTTATACAATAAGACCGCGTTCGCAAACGTGAAGAAGACGAGCGGGACTGCCGCGACGTACCATGAATCCATTAACCAGACCGCTAACAGCGACCAATGTCCGACTGCGATATGTACACTCTTTCGAATCGTTTCATCTGTCCACCCAAGACGCTTCCCGACTTGTTCAAGACCGACGAGGAACGCAAGGACGATTACGATGGAAAGAATCGAACTAATCCATTCATTCATTGCTTGACCACCTCTATATATAGGATATGTATGATATCGTCATTATACCTTAATCAGTGCCCATCCTAGCTTACTTTTCAAACATTTGGTAGAATGAGGTCAAATGACTGTATAGCCAACGTACGATGTTGGTCATAGAAAGGGTGGCCGTATGCGCGACGCAACTTCAATTCAAACTTTGGCAGATTGCCTTCATTTCATGCAGGTCGGAGAAATCGAGCGAGCCATCGCCCTCTTCCCTGAAGACGTGCGTGAACATTTTCCAAAAGAGCTTCGAAAAATCCACTTGTTTCATATTGAAAAGAACGGCTTGTCCATCAATCAAATCGTCGCCCTTGCGAACGCATTGACCGGAGAACATCTCTCGGCGACGACGATTCAAAACTGGACGAAGCGTGAAGTCCGTAAAATCATCGGTGTCCCACGAATCGGTAAAAAGTATTCCTTGCATCAAGCGGCAATCATCTATCTCCTTGATGACTTGAAACACCTTTTTTCACTTGAAGAGACGAGTTCCTTGTTGGCACTCATCTTCAACAACCCTGACCGGGACGAAGACGACTTTATCACCCCGATTGATTTTTATCGTTTGTATGCGGAGTATGCCAAGTCGACGAGTCCAATCGACTTACTCGATACGCGTGCCAAACGTTCCCTCGAAAAGACGAAGTACACGCACCCGAATATCATCCATGTCTTAAAGCTCTGTCTATATGCACACCGTGTGACGACACTCGAGCTCGAGGCCAAGCACTACTTAAACCGTTTCATTTGATGAAACGGTTTTTTCGTTGCATCAAAAAGCACCGGTCATAGACCGGTGCTCGTCATCGTTATGAGACAGATGCTGCGAGCGGCATCCGCGATTTAACCGTTAACGTTTTTAAGACAGAAAGGAGTTCGAACATCGATAGCTGATCTGCTTCTTTCGTTAAGCAGAACGTGTCGTCCTCTTGTTTCCGTAGCTCCGCAACAAGCTTACCTGCTTTGTCACGGACGCTGAACTTATGACGTTCCACATCGTATTGAATCGTGAAGAGTCCGCGTTCATAGACGTTGTACTCACACTTTTTCCCGAATAACGAGAACTTGTCTTTCAATTGACCAATCGCCTGTCCGTCATGGTTCATCACGACCCATTTTTGGCAGTTCGGGATATACTTCCCGTGAGCGATCTGTCGTCCAGACAAATTGTGCACTTGGACACTGCCTTCCGCGTCGCGGTGAACAGATCCGATCGCATCATTTGTCTCATCATAAATGGTCGCCTCGCCTTGCGTAAAGACGCAACCTTTTACATAAATTAATTTGCGCACCGCTTTTTCCTCCTAGCACGTTCCAACCGTGATTGTTTGTATGTGTACGGTCGGGCATTTCTTGAAACCCCAATCGTTTCTCTCTGTAGTTTTGAGCTCGTTTCAACTACTACATATTTCATATGACGAAGATGATTATTGCATCGATTAAAGAAAAAGACAAGCCCTTTTTTTCGACATCATTTTGGATTCTGTCGAACTTGTGAACATGCCTATTCTTAACGCTTATATCCCGCTTCTTTTAAGAGTTCTTCAAGCTCTAATCTTGCAATCAGACGAACTTGATTTGGTGCCGCCAATTCGTACGCACTGTCCGTGAACGTCGAGTTCGTCACGACCCATCCTTCGTGAACCTGATAATAAGGAACCGCAGCTGCGATTTGTTGAACCGCCTCAAGACCGACTACCCTTTCATAACGTTTCGCTTGTACCGCAATCAACCATCCGTCCGGGGTCTCAAGTAACAAGTCGGCCCCAAAATCACGCGATGCCGGGGTCACGGTGACCGTGTAACCGAGCGCCGTGAACACATCTTCTAAGAACAGTTCGAATTCCCGCCCATCCATCCGGTCGATTCGGTCGATGGTCGACAGCCGTGCTCTCCAAATGAACCACGCAATCCCAAACAGGAGTAGCAAGATACTGCTCCAAAGCGGTGCCCCGAACCACCATAAACCAATGGCACCGATCATACTTAGAAGTAATCCAATCATCCCCATCTTTCCTTTCCAACTCCTCTCTCCCACTTTACCGTTTTGAGGGCAGGAAATGAAAGGGGGATCTGTCGAATGTTATAGAAGATATGCTCGTCTGACACCAACGAAGGAGGGATGATCGTTCATGGAGAAACCCACCAATCTCCACAGTGAGTTATTACATGCATTACCTTACGGGGTTGCTTTAATACAAAAAGATGGAACAATCGTTCAGGCAAACCGCCCATTCTTAGAAAATTTCCCAGAGAATCTGCAGACTCGTACGAACCTTTTTCATATGGTCAACCAGTCTCCGATTACGATGGAATTATCTCGCCGAATGGAGCAAGGACTTCCTTGGATGTATGAATTGCCGACGATGCGTGTACATGCCATTCCTTGGGAAGACCATTACATCCTATCCATCGAACCACTCCCTCTCGATACGCGCGTGACGATTCAACATAATGCGTTTGAAGCGATGATGCATACTGAACTCGACATGGCGATGATTATGACCGATGCGAATATGTTAATCACACGATTTAATCAGGGAGCGACCGAACTGTTCGGATATGCGCCCCATGAAGTGCTATATGAAATGACACCGTTCGCTTTGTTCGAGTCGAGAGAGCTGAGCGAAAAGCGCTCTGCTTATCAAGATGAAACGGAACGGTTGCTGTCATTCGAGCAAATGTTACGCCTTGCGCTCGACAAAGGAGACCGTGAATGGAAGTTCCAATGTAAGGACCGGACACATTTTATTGGAAAACTCTTCATGCATCCGGTATATGAACAAGAGCAACTCATCGGCTTCTTTTTCTTCGTGTTCGATGTGAGTCCTGAGATTCAATTGAAACGAGAACTTCGTTATAAGGAGCAACGCTATCGCATGTTTGCCGAATCCGTCATCGAGGCCGTCCTGTTTCACGAAGACGGTATGATTCTCGATGCGAACAAAGCGGCGGAATCTATCTTTAAAATTCCTGCTGAACAAATGGTCGGTCGTCAAACGGTCGAATTTATCGCTGAAGGGTATCGTGCGGATGTATTGCGACGGATTCGGAATCATATCCAAACACCATACGAAGTGATTGGCCGACGAGCAGACGGCACGTTTCTTGAGATGGAGGTTTACCCGAAAGAAGTGACGTATCAAGGCCAAACGTTACGGGTAGCCGTCATGCGCGACATTAGCGATCGCAAAAAAGTAGAGCGTATGCTCGAACGAGAGAAAAATGCGATTGCCCGCCAACGAGACATCATTCAATCGATTTTACAAGCGTCGAACGAAGCATTCGTCTTGACCGAGTCGAACGGGAGTGTCTTGTTCATGAACGTCCATGCGCGACGCCTCATGGATTTACCTGGAATCGCTCCAAATAAAATACAAGAGCGTATTCCCCTCCTCTCCACGTTCCGTCCACGCGACCGGAGCGAGATGTTGAAAAAGATGGACCAACTTCTCGACGGGACGGCCCGGGAAGTGTCGATGCGTTTCTCCATCCCTCAGCCGAACGACCGGGATGAGGAATATTATGAGATGTACGGCACAACGATGGATACGAAACGACAAATCGGAATGGACAGCGGTTTCTTATTCGTATTCCGCAATCGGACAGAGGAAGAACGCATGGACCAGATTAAAAATGAATTAGTGAGCACAGTCTCGCATGAACTGAGGACACCCCTTTCTTCATTATCTGGTTACATCGAGTTGATGCTCGCTCGCGATTTGACTCCCGATAAGCGGGAACGTTTCTTGAAGACGATGTCGCGAGAAGCGTCACGGCTAACAGCATTACTTAACGACTTTTTAGATATTCAACGCATGGAAGATGGTCATCAGGAATACAAGCAAGATCATTTCTCGTTGAATGAACTCGTCTTAGAGGTGGTTGAACGCTTCCGTGAAACGAATGATCATGCCATTCACTTCGATAACGCTGATGAAGATTTACTCTTGATTGCTGACCGAGACCGAATTGAACAAGTACTCGTCAATTTAATTTCAAATGCCATCAAGTACTCTCCGAACGAACAAGAGATTGAGGTACGGGTCCGGCACGACCACAATCAGGCCCACGTCTCCATTCGTGATTTTGGAATCGGTATTCCGGAACACGCCTTTGAGAAACTATTTACGAAGTTTTATCGGGTCGACAACTCGGATACGCGTAAAATTGGCGGAACCGGTCTCGGGTTGTCCATCTGCAAAGAAATCATCGAATCACACGGCGGTAGCATTGAAGTGGAATCGACTGTCGGAAAAGGATCGACTTTTACATTCACACTAGAATTAGCGGAGGAGATGTCATGAACGATTATGCATTTACCGGTTTCCCTGGATTTTTAGCTGGAAAATTAATCGAGCATCTCGCGTCGTTACCTCATCAAATCGGGACGATTTATGCATTGCATCTTCCGAGTCAACAACGCGAAGCAGAAGACTTAAGGGACGCCTTACTGTCCACGACGTCCCTCGAGCCTCGTCAACTCGTTTTAGTAGAGGCGGATATCACGTTGCCTGAAGTGATTCTCGATCCGATTATGCGGTCTGTCATCGAGCGCGACGTGCACTACGTCTTTCATCTGGCCGCAGCATATGACTTGAGCATTCCGTATGACACCGGATATCGAATCAATATCCTCGGTACGAAACATGTGACCGCGTTCGCCAAACGCTCAAAACAATTGAAGCGCTATGTATACTTCAGTACAGCCTATATCGCCGGTCGTCGGCAAGGAACCGTGTACGAGAACGAACTATGGCATCGGGCTCGGTTTAAAAATCATTATGAAGCGACAAAATATGAAGCAGAAGCTCTCGTCTCGCGTGAGATGGGTGCGATGCCGATTACCATCATTCGTCCTGGCATTGTGATTGGTCATAGTCGAACAGGAGAAACGAAAAAATTTGACGGTGTCTATTTCGTATTGAAGTTAATGGAGCAATTGAAACAGATGCGACCGCTGCCTTATATCGGACGAGCGAACGTCGAAGTGAATCTCGTCCCTTATGATTACGTGGTGGAAGCGACCGCTTTCTTAGCGCACTCACCAGCCGGAATGAAGCGAACGTTCCATTTGACGGACCCGTTCCCACACGGTGCGCGTGAAGTGTATCGCATGCTACATGAGACGATGTTCCAACGCCCACCTCGAGGAACGGTTCCTCACGCTGTTGCGGACGTCGCATTCACGAGCTGGAAGAATGCCGCACAACTCGATGTTCCTCATGAACTGCTGGACTACTTCAAACATCCCGTCCATTTTGATACGACGCAAACAATTCGTGCGCTCGATGGGACCGGAATCGTCTGTCCAGATTTACAAGATTATCTCCCGGAGATTGCCCGTTATTTCATGACACACAAAAAGCCCTGATGCGCTCAGGGCTTTTCTGATTATCCAATCAAAATCTTTTCTTTCGGATATCGAATCTTCCGGTCAGCTTGTCGCGCGACCGTAAAGAGAATCGTCAAGGATCCGACACGACCAAGAAGCATCATAAACATGATGAACCCTTTACCGGCAGCATTCAAATCAGCGGTAATGCCCAATGATAAGCCTACCGTCCCGAACGCCGACACCGTCTCAAACAAAATGGCGCTCGCTGGAATATGACCGTTCGTCAAAATGACGAGTGTCGTAATGATGAGTATAAAGAAGAAACTTGAGATGGCAACGACGTATGCCTTTTTAATTTGAAACGCATCAATCGTCCGCTCCATGATGACCGTTTCTTTTTTACCTGCAATGAACGCCCACATATCCGCGAAGATGACCGCAAGCGTCGTCACTTTAATCCCCGACCCTGTCGAAGCTGCACCGGCCCCAATATACATCAAAATCAAAATTAAGCCGATTGAGGCAGGCGCCATCATCGAGATATCAATCGTATTGAAACCAGCCGTTCTTGTCGTCACGGCTTGGAAAAACGTCACATGTAACGCTTCACCGATGGACCGTCCATACAGCGCGCCTTCGCTCGATACCCACTCAAACATCATAAGCACGAACCACGCTATTCCATTGATCACCAAAAGGGACAAAATCATGATTTTCGAATGAAGGGCGAGACGTTTCCATCCTCTTACCTCTGTCGCGTCGGCGATGGTCGTGAACCCGAGACCCCCAATCATAATCATGAGGGCAATCGTCACGACAATCGCCGTGTTTTGTTCAAACGACATGAGACTGTCCGGGAACAGCGCGAAGCCCGCATTGTTAAAGGCAGAGACAGCATGGAAGAAGCCGTAATAAAGCGCCGCACCGAACGAGTAACTCTCCGTACTATACAGTTCGAACGTCAAAAACAGCATCCCGATAAATTGTACGATGACCGTCGTGAAGACGATATTTCGAACGAGACGAACCGTACCGCCTGGCCCGGCTAAGTTCAGCGATTCTTGCAAGAGAATCCGTTGTTTTAATCCAATTTTCTTACCTAATACACTCAGGAGCATCAACGCAATCGTCATGAACCCAAGACCCCCGATTTGAATAAGGGCGACAATCACCAATTCCCCAAACAGGTTGAACGACGAGCCGATGTCGACTGTCGACAATCCGGTCACTGTTCCTGCAGAAGTCGCGATGAACAAACAATCAATCCAAGAAACTGGCTCTTCTTGTGCAAATGGCATATATAAGAGTGTTGCCCCGATAAAAATCGCAAGTAAAAATCCTCCCGCGATAAAGCGAGCAGGTTTTTCAAACACGACTCGATAAAGTACCTCGATTCGCTTCAAGCGCATTTCACGCGCTGACAGTCTATGTCGCATTACGACATCCCCTTCACATCTGTTATTCTAAGCCTCATGTTACTCCTCGCTTTTCTAAATGCCAACAAAAAATGTATCTCTAACGCTTTCCTCATTTTTTTGGTATTATGGGAGATAGACTTTAAGAATGTTGAGGAGGTTGAATGAAACCGTGGACCCTAGTACGGTAGATCATTCGATAGAGGATGTCTCGCGAAGGTTGGAGCGCCAATCACAATGTATGCCCGCTCACCTTTATTTTCAGCTAGAAGAGTTACTCAATTGGTCACTTGAGCAAGAAGTCGTGAATCAATTGTACGCATTGTTAAAAAAATACGACGTATTAACCGATATAGAGCGTGAAGAACGAAACATCAGCATCCAAATGCTGATTGATGAAAACGGCGCTTAATCATCGGGAACGCATGTTGCGGGAGACGAGTAGCGTCTCTCGCTTTTTTTGTCCTGATTTATTTCGGAAAGGTGGAAAACAAAGACATGGATGTCGTCACGTTAGTCGGGCTCATACTCGGGTTCCTCACCCTCGTTGGTGGAATGTTATTAAAAGGAGCGGGTATTGCACCGCTGATCAACCCTGCCGCAATCGTTATCATTTTCGTCGGTACAGCTGCTGCGGTCAGTATCGCCGTATCGAAAGAACAGCTTCAAAACGTACCGAAGTTATTTAAAATCTTGTTCAAAAAACAAGAACTCCCAAGTAAATCCGGATTGCTCACACAATTTGTCGACTTGTCGACGCAAGCTCGGAAAGAGGGACTCTTATCCCTAGAAACGGCACTTGAACAAGTCGAAGAACCATTTTTACGCCAAGGCATGATGATGGTCATCGACGGTCAACCTTCTGAATACATTGCGGAAGTGATGTCACGTGATATCGAAAACATGGAACAGCGCCATAAAGCGAATGCCGACATCTTCACCCAGGCCGGGACATATGCCCCGACGCTCGGGGTACTCGGAGCCGTTATCGGATTGATCGCTGCCCTTAAAGATTTGTCAGATATCGAGAAACTCGGACACGCCATTTCGGCTGCCTTCGTCGCGACACTTTTCGGGATTTTCACCGGATACGTGCTTTGGTTCCCGTTTGCGAATAAACTGAAGCAATATTCGAAGAGCGAAGTCATCATCAAAGAAATGATGATTGAAGGGATTTTATCGATTCAAAGCGGTGAATCTCCAAAAACGTTAGAAGATAAGCTGTCTGTGTATTTGTCTCCAAAGGAGCGAGCTGACTATGAAACGCAAAAAGAAGCATGATCATGAAGAACACATTCCAGAAGGTTGGCTCATTCCTTATGCCGACTTGTTGACACTCTTGCTCGCGCTCTTCATCGTACTGTTCGCATCGAGTAACATCGACCAAACGAAGCTCGAGAAAATGTCTCGCTCTTTCAACCAGGTGTTTTCTGGAGGCGTCAGTGTCTTCCAAGCTTCGACTGCCTCCAACAGCGACATCAGTCGGACGGATAAAACCAATACGACTGCCAACCCACGCACCTACGAGCTTGCTCAGCTTGATGAGTTGAAGGAAGATGTGAATCAGTACATTAAGAAGAATGGGTTAGAGAGTCAAATTAAAGCGACAATCAACTCGAGCGGTCTCGTCTTAACAATTCAAGATCGTGCCCTTTTCAACCTAGGAGAAGCGACACTGGATGCGGATGCTCGAAATGTCGCTCAAAACATCAGTCAAATCTTAGAGAAGGCTGGGAAGCGAGAAATCGTCGTCTCTGGTCATACCGACAACATTCCAATCAACACGGCGCGTTTCCCATCGAACTGGGAACTCAGTTCAGCACGTGCGACCGCATTCATGCGTGGTTTATTAACGAATGACGCACTGAATCCGGCTCAGTTTACACTTGCAAGCTACGGGGAATTTAAACCGATCGCCACGAATGATACCGAAGAAGGTCGCTCGAAAAACCGACGCGTCGAAGTGTTGATTAAACCGCTCGTCGACTTATCAGAAGGCGAACCGAAGATGATTGAGACGATCACATTACCGAACTAAAATCACCCACTCAAATGAGTGGGTGATTTGTGTTATTGCATCAATTTGAAATAGCGTCTTGCCAGTTCTGTAAGTGGGCTTTCGAACAAGCGTTTCCGCCAGTAGAGATCCGTCACTTTCTTCACCGCTTCACTGCGCGATGGGTAAGGATAAATCATTCGTGACAACTTCCCAATCTTATCGCCCCGTTGCATCGCATAGACGACGATTTGCATCCAGTCACCGGCCGATTCACCGACCGCATGTGCCCCGATAATCTTGCCATTTTTCTTCGTGATGACTTTGACAAAGCCGGCCTCTTGGCGTTCGGCGATGAAACGGTCCACTTCTGACAGTTTCGCTTCATACGTCTCGATGTCATCCCCGTAACGCTCACGCGCTTCTTTCTCGGTCATCCCAACGTGGAACACTTCAGGATCTGTGAACGTGATCCAAGGAAGCTTACTGTAGTCTACCTTGTTCCATAGTCCAAACAACGCGTTCGCGACAACTGCTTTCCCTTCTTCACCTGCTGCGTGTGTGAACGGTAGCGTCTTGATTGTATCGCCAATCGCAAAGATATGTGGTTGTGACGTCCGATACGAAGACGAGACATCGATGTACCCTTTCGTCACTTGAACATTTGCACGATCGAGACGGAGCGCGTCGATGCGTGGCACACGCCCTGTCGCCATGAGCAGTTTATCTGCCTCGTACTCGACCGTCTCGCCATTCACCTCTGTCGTGACACGAATACGGCCATCGACTTCATCGACTCGATTGACCTTCACGCCGATTTTTAAGCGCATCGCCATCTCAAGTTGAGATTTTAGGTAAGTTGAGACGTCCTCATCTTCTTTTGGTAAGAACGCATCCTGTGCCTCGAGTACGGTAACTTGCGAGCCGAGTCGGACAAACGATTGTGCTAGCTCGAGACCGACTGTCCCGGCACCGATGACGATGAGGCTTTCCGGAAGCGTCTCTTCTTCAAAAACCGTCTCGTTCGTTAAGTATGGGACTTGATCCAATCCGTCGATTGGAGGGACTGTCGGTTTTGAGCCAGTTGAGATGACAAACTTCTTCCCGATCAATAAATCGTCCCCGACTTTCAATTCAGTCGGGCTTTGGAAAGAAGCCTCTCCGATGTAAACGTCGACCCCAATCTTTTCAAAACGTTCTGTCCCATCATGGTCTTGGATAATGGCGCGCGCCTTGTCGACTCGTGCTTTTGACATTTGATAATGCTCGCCTCCATTGAATTCTGTTCCGAGAACACGCGCTGCGCGCATCATCGCGTTCGCTTCTTTCGAGGCGGCAATCAATGCTTTCGACGGGACGCATCCGACATGTAGACAGTCGCCACCTAAATGTTTGTTCTTTTCAACAAGCGCGACTTTCGCGCCTAAGTTCGCTGCTCCTGCCGCCACTGTCATTCCAGCGGCACCGCCACCAATGACAATCAACTGATAGTCCTTCATCGAATCAACCTCCGGTATCGTTCACTCACATCTTCCATCCGTTTCCGGTTCACGCCAAAGTCTGAATAGCCGACACGAGACGCAGACCGAAATTCGACTTGTTGAGTGGAATCATCAAATAGAAAATTCACATCATCTTTAAAACGCATCACTTTCGAGGTCACCACATAATGAAGGCCCTCATCCGTTTCTTTAATCAGTTCAGCTCGCGGCAATTGGTTCATTGCCATCTTGATCGCTTCAATCGATTGACCGCGACTACCCGCATATGGGAGTGGAGACATGCGCAATTCTTCAATCGAGGTTTGCGTCGAGACGGCGTTTGGACTTCCTTTTAACGGCTTCAATGACTGATTGGCCATAGTAAAAAACCTCCCTCATTCTACATACATCTATATGTAGCCTGAATTCGGGAGGTTTAACCCTATTAATGTAGTTCACTCGGGTCGAGTGGCAATAACACGGTCACGGTCGTCCCATGTCCGACCTCACTTTCGATGACCAGTTTTCCTTCATGTGCCTCAATCAACTCTTTTGAGATGGCGAGTCCAAGACCGCTACTTCCTTCCGTCACGTGGGCCTGATAGAACATCTCCGTAATACGCTGCAAGTGCTCTCGTGAGATACCAGGACCTTCATCGATAATCGAGATGAAAGCAACACGTTCCGATTGAACGAAACGGATTGTCAACGTTCCACCGTCTGGCGAGAAGCGAATCGCGTTCTCGAGGATGTTCAAGAACACTTGCTTCAACCGATTCTCATCAAACAATCCGACCGACTTTTGAGGATAACGCTCAATGAGCGTGATGTCTTTATCTTCAAGCGACTGTTTTAACTGCAATGTCACCTTTCGTAACAGTGAGACTAAATCAAGTTCCTGACGATACAATACCAATCGACTCTCTTCGATTTTCGTATAGTCGAGAAGCTGCTCTACGAGACCAATCATGCGCTCTGTTTCTGAATGAATGATGCTTAAACCAAGCTCCGTTTCTTCAGATAGCTTCTCATCGCCGCCACGAATCGTCTCCGTCCACCCTTTAATCGATGTGAGCGGTGTCCGCAGTTCATGAGAGACGCTCGAGAGAAACTCGTTACGTGTCGACTGATGCTGTTGCACTTTAGCACCTAAATACGTGAGTGTTCGAGCCAATGCCCCAAGCTCATGTTTTTCATTCGATTCAACGGCAACGTCGAAATCACCTTGAGCCATCTCATCCGCCGTTTCGATGATTTGACGAATCGGACGGACGAAACGATCAGCGATTCGAATGACGGTATAGAGTGCAAGTAACCAGATCAGAACACCAATCATGACAACGGTCATCCAAATTTCACGGATGAGCGTATCTAAGTCTTCGAGCGGGCGTGTAAAGCTAATCGCAAACTCTGACGTATCGTTCGTCATAATCGGACTGGTCACCGATAAGTAATGCTCCTCACCAATGTCATAGTCCTGTACGACCGACTCTCCTCGTGAAAGTTTTTCTAATTGTTCTTGTGAAAAAGATGCCTGCCTTGTCCGTTGCCCCGTCGTCTTGACGATGGAACCACTCTGGTCGACAATCGTTAAATCCGTTCCGGGATATCCGAATGTCCGGACAAGGACGGAGAAGGCGCTCGGCGTCTCAAACCCGACCTGGGCTTGAGGATATAGATATGCACTCGTGGTCGCATGACTCAGTAACGCTTCCGACTCATACTCGTAATAGTATCGATATGTCCCGTAAGACAAGACACTGACGAGTAGAAGTAAGACAATCGTCACGACAATCATCATGCGAATGACTAACTGTTGTTTCATGCTTCATGTCTCCGCCATTTATATCCGTGACCCCACAACGTTTCAATATAGATCGGGTGACTCGGGTCATCCTCGATTTTTTGACGCAACCGACGGATGTTGACGTCGACTGTCTTACGGTCACCGAAGTAATTGACGCCCCATACCGCATCGAGTAATGCATCACGCGACAAGACGATCTCTTCATTTTGGACGAGATGACAAATCAAGTCATACTCCGTCGGCGTCAAATCGATCGATTGACCGTACTTCGTCACTTGCTTCGCCGCAAGGTCGATTGCGAACGGTCCTGACTTCAACCGTTTCGAGTCTTTTCGTTTCACTTTTTCGACGCGACGCAGCAACGCTTGAATACGTGCCACTAGCTCGCCTGGACTGAACGGCTTGGCGATATAATCGTCCGCCCCTTTTCCGAGTCCTTCGATTTTATCTTCTTCGAGCGTTCGTGCCGTCAACATGATGATTCCGACGTTCTCATCGATGTCTCGAATGGCTGCACACGCCTCAAACCCGTCCATCTCTGGCATCATGACATCTAATAAGACAACGTCGAACGGTTCACGGTCAAATGCGGTGACCGCCTCTCGTCCATTCGTCGCTTCAAACACATCGAATCCGGCTCGTTTTAAATTGACAATAATGAAGCTGCGAATCGCATGCTCGTCCTCAGCTACTAAAATTCGATTCATATTTACACCTCTTCTAGAGTTCACTTCTCTACATTATAGTTACGTTTTTGCGACAAGGTTGTCAATTGACCTTAAAAAGGTTTAGGATGGAGTCATTAGATTCTGAAGGAGGACCCCCTACTACTATGAGTTACAAAATGATTGTATTGGATATGGATGATACGCTCCTCACGAGCGACCATACGATTTCCCCTAAAACAAAAGAAGCACTTCTCGATGCGCAAGAGCGCGGCTATAAAGTCGTACTTGCGAGTGGCCGTCCGACGTTTGCGATGTGGGATGCAGCCCGTGAATTGGAACTTGCGAAGTACGGTAGCTTCATTTTATCGTTCAACGGTGCCTCGGTCATCAATTGCGAAACGAATGAGGAGATTTTCTCGAGCACGCTCCAACCAGACACAGTCGCCCATCTCCATGATATCAGTGAACGGGAAGGAATCGCGATTCATACGTACGTCGGTAACGAAATCGTAACCGATCGTCCGAACCCATATACCGATATCGAAGGTGAATTGACAGGTATGCCTGTCATCCATGTCGACAACTTTAAAGACGCTGTGACAGCACCTGTCGTCAAATGCTTGATGCTTGCCGATGGTGACACGCTTGCTCCGATTGAAACGAAACTACAAGAAGAGTTGGCCGGGAAGTTGGCCGTCGCTCGTTCAAAACCGTTCTTCCTAGAATTCACGGAAGCCGGTGTCACAAAAGGAACGAGCCTCGCCTTCCTAGCGGATCAACTCGGCATCGCCCAGAAAGAAGTCATCGCTTGCGGTGATGGAAACAATGATTTGACGATGATTGAATGGGCAGGTCTTGGTGTTGCGATGGGTAACGCCAATACGACGGTCAAAGGGAAAGCGGACTTCATTACGAAGTCAAACAACGAAGACGGCATCGCTCATGTCATCGAGACATATATGGCGGACGTACTCGTCACGCAATAAGCTTCTGATTGTAGAAAGGGAGGAAGTAAGATGAATAAAGGGTTGAAACGCGCTGGAGTCGGCTTGATTGGAACAGCGGTCGCGGGAGCGGCTTATGTGTTCCTATCACCTAAACCAGCAACACGTTTAATCAAAACTTCGTTCGCAGGGGGGAACGAGGTGGAGATGAAGGGATTCGAGGAAGTCGTTCAAAAGACGTCTGTCCGAAAAGACATCGACTACTTGTCCTCTTATGACAACGGAACGTTTGATTTGATTCGCTATGAAGGAGACGGCCGTACGGTCCCGACGATTTTTTGGGTACACGGTGGCTCATTCGTCGGTGGTGACAAATCAGACGTCCTCAAGTACGCGACATCGATTGCGAGTAACGGTTACAACGTCGTCAGCATCAACTATGCGCTTGCGCCTGATGTGACCTATCCGACACCACTTCAACAAATCGAAGAAGCATATTCGTTCATTGCTGAAAACAATGATCGATTCCGCCTCGACTTGGACCGCGTCTTTTTCGCGGGTGATTCGAATGGCGGACAGCTCGTCGCACAGTTTGTTGGCATCCAGTTGAATGACGACTACTCGCCTTCTGCCGAGGTCAGACAAGTCGTACCGAAATCATCGATCCTTGGAGCTGTCTTATTATCTGCTCCACTGGATTTGAAACGGTCTTGGCTCGAGTCATCGAAATCGGTGAATCGCTTCTTGTTCAAACGCATCGGCTGGGCTTACTTCGGCACATACAACTGGGAAACGCTCCCGGTCGTCGCTGAAGCTTCACCGCTCGTCAACGTACCTGCCACGTTTGTGCCAACATTCATCGCCGACGGAAACGATCATTCGTTTGAAGATCAGGCGAAAGAATTTGCGACAATTCTCTCAGGTCGAACAGATGTGACGACTGTGTTTTATGATCAAAACGAACACGAACTTGGTCATAACTATTACTTCGAAATGGACCGACCAGCGGCCAACTCGACGTATCGCCGTTTAATCACGTTCTTGCGTGAAACGACGAATCAATCCGTATAAACAATAAGCGACGTTCTCTTTTAGGGAACGTCGCTTATTTTTGTTAACGCAACAGTTCGAACGCACGTCCGATCAATTCATTTCGGGATGGAGATGTGTGACGCAACGCTTCAAGGCGTTCAATCAACGCCTGCTTCAGCTCTTCGTCTTCCACTAGTTCCAAACATTCGATGTGTAACAACCACGCGTCTGGATGCTCAGATAAAATGTCTGGAACGAGATCATCAATCGACTCCCCTCGTTCACGCATGAGGTGAATGCGGTTGAACATCGGGTCATCATTCGTCCATACACGTTCATCTCGCTCGATGATCACGGGCTTTTCAATGATCATCAATTCTTCCACTGTCGTTCCGGGAAATACCGAAGGAAGCGAATCAACGCGTACTTCGAGCGAGTCGAGTGAAATCGTCCGTCCTTCTAGCTGAACCGTCACGTCTTGGATCGTATCGGATGAACATGCTTGACGAATGGTCATCCCGTCGAGAAGATCGTCTCGATTTAGTGCGGATTCCGTATCGTGGACAATGAGAAGTCCGTGACGTTCTCGTTTCGTGAACTGACCATTTTTTACAATCGTGCATTCATCCCATTGGATGAGCGTATGTTCTTTCGACTCTGTCATATGGCGAACGATTCCGACGCGCTCAGAGCCATCTTCGAGTCGAAGCGTCGATTGACTTCCCGAAGCCAATGCTTTCGAGACAGATTCAATCCCACCTTTTCGAATCGCCATTCTCCCTTCTAATTCATCTAAGACGGAAGAGAGCGTCTCAAAGTCCGGAATGACGAACAGTTCTTTTTGCATATTCGTCACGTCTTGCTTCGTCTGTAACGCATGCTCCAAGTCAAACGGATGTTTGGCGACCGCGTCGGTCAAGCAGTGACGGCTCTCGCCAACGGATGACAAGAGACCTGCGCCGTAAATCATTGGACGCTCGAGGTCGCCAATCAATCCAAATTCAACCGTCCACCAAAAGATGCGTGCAACTTGTTGCGCCTCTGAAAACCCGGTCACTTGTGCTTTCGCTTCATGGACCGCTCGTTCTGCCGCCTCGATGTCTTGTTCCGTTGAATTGGCATTCTCTTTCACGATCGTCAAGCGTTTCAACGCTGCGAATGAAGCATGCTCTTCCCGGTTCATGAACGCCTTCGCCCCTAATTGACCGAAGCGTTTGACGATTGCCGAAAATGTCGGGTCCATCAACATCGGTGCGTGGCCTGCCGCTTCATGAATGATATCAGGTGCAGGGCTGTATAAGATATTCTCGACTTTCCGGATATCCGTCGCGACAGGCAACATTCCGTTCCCTTGGAAGTCAAAGAAGGCAACGCCAGGGATGAGTCCATCCACCGCGACCGTCGACCATCCTGCCGCACGCATTTCATCCGTCATCTGTTCGACGTTCGGCAATCGGTCTGGTCCCATTCCCGTCCGTTTTAATCCTTCGATGTAAAACGGATGCGCCTTCCCTTCTAACGTATGCAGGTTCAACCGTAAGACGAAGCGCCAGACAGCGTGATCCGTCGGTGTGTACTCATTGTAGAACTGCGGTGAAATATGTGGGGCAAGATGTGATGGAATCGATTGTGTCAACATGTGAAGTCCTCCTTTAAAGTCAAAAAAGTCCCTATCGATTGAATCGATAGGGACGACAAAGCCGCGGTACCACCCTGGTTGCTAGAGAATCTCTAGCCGCTTAATCCGATAACGGGGGACCGCTCAATCATGAGAGCTCGGGAACTGTAATTCGATTCATCTTTTGGGCGTGTTCGCAGCACCACACGCTCTCTGGGCCAGGGAAGATGTCTCTACTTCGGTTCCTTCTTCGCTTCTATTACGTATACATGTTTATCTTTTATACAGTTATGCTGTTATGCATATATGCTTTTAAGCACTAAAGTGACGTCTTGTTAGTTACTGTATCAAAGGTTTTTCGACACGTCAACAAAAAACAGCCTACGAATTTTCGTAGACTGTCAGAGACACCAATCAATCGGGGACTGACCCCACTCGTTTAGAGCATCATTCACTTGAGAAAACGGCTTTGACCCAAAAAATCCACGATGGGATGATAATGGGCTCGGATGAACGGATGTGAGCACTTTATGCTGCTCTCCGATCCACTTCATTTTTTTCTTTGCGTCATTTCCCCAGAGGATGAATACAATCGGCTCTTCACGACGCCCGAGTCGCTCAATCACCGAGTCGGTGAATTGTTCCCACCCTTTCCCACGGTGTGAGCCCGCCTTCCCTGCTTCGACCGTGAGCGCTGTATTCAAGAGGAGGACTCCCTGTTTCGCCCACTTCTCTAAATTCCCGCTCTTCGGAGTATCACAGCCAATATCATCCTTAAGTTCTTGAAAGATATTTCGTAACGACGGTGGGAATCGCACCCCATCCTGTACCGAAAAACTGAGTCCATGCGCTTGGTTCGGTCCATGATACGGATCTTGCCCTAAAATAACGCATTTCACGTCACTAAATTTTGTGTAAATAAATGCGTTCCATATGTCTTCCCGATTTGGGTAAACGATCGTCTCTTCATACGCTTGATCGACGAATTGTTTCAACTGTTGAAAATAAGGCTGACTCATCTCATCTTGAATGATGTCTGTCCAATCCCCAAGTAATCGACTCGATAACTGTTCTCCCATTGCATACTCCCCTTTCCTTCTGTATCATACCCAAAATGTATGCATACAAAAAGACGAGTCAATCGACTCGTCTTTCGTATTATACCGTTACTGCGCCTGCAACTTCTTTCGCAAGTGCTTCTGCTTTCGCTTTCGCGTCTGCAACGATTTCTTCGATTTTGTCTGGGTATTGGTTCATACCTTCAACTGCTACCGTCGTCACTTCAGAAACACCGACGAATGCGAGCGCTTGGCGAAGGTATGCGTCTGCAAAGTTAAGGTCTGTTCCTGTATAGATTCCACCTGTTCCTTGGATGTGGATCGCTTGTTTGTTTTCAAGCAAGCCGACAGGACCTTGCTCCGTGTAACGGAACGTTTTTCCTGCCATGAGTACGCTGTCGAGGAACATTTTCATACGTGCCGGGAAGAAGAAGTTCCACATTGGCGTTGCGAATACGTAAAGGTCCGCTTCCATGAACTTCTCGAGCATGCTGCTCATCGTTCCTACTTTTTTCGCTTCTACGTCCGTGAGTGCTTCACCTGATGCGAATTTGCCCCATGCGCTAAGCACATCTCCGTCGATTTCTTGCACATCGACATCGTAGAGTTCAATTGCTTCTACTTCGAGTGCTGAATTTTCAGCCTTGAGTGTTGATACGAATGTTTCTGCTACTTGTTTGCTGTATGAAAGTTCAGTTGGTTTCGGGTTAGCCGATACATATAATACTTTAGTCATCGTGTAATCCTCCATTTAGGTAATCTCTAATTTTTTTCAATAACAGTTAGAACTATATCATCTGTATATCTCATCGTCAATTATTTTAACTTCAAGATATTAACGAAAAAAGCAACGGGCTTTATTTGCCCGCTGCGTTATAACCGACTCGCTTCAATAACGAAATCAATTGTTCCGTCTCTTCATCACTTAACGGTCCATATATATCTTTGAAGATTTCGATGTGCTGTGGATAGACGACATCCATGAGCGCCTTTCCATCCTCCGTTAACGAGGCATATGTGACTCGACGGTCAGACGGGCAAGCGATTCGTTCAATCAGTCCACGCTTCTCCAACTTGTCGATGACGTATGTCACGCTACCACTTGTAATCAAAATCTGGTCCCCGATTTGTTGTAACGGGGTGTCTCCTCGTTTATACAGTACTGATAAAACACCGAACTCTGTTGAATTTAACTGGTGGCGTCGCAAATCTTCTTTCACACGATCGCTGATGGCATCCATCGTTCGTGCGAGAACGACCCACGCCTTCAATTCAAGGGATTCAATCATGTCGGTTTCACCTCAATTCGTTCATCATATATCACTAGTATAGCAGGACTTATGCAGTATAAGCCGGGAAAAATACTTCGTCAAGGAACTTCTTCGTTGTCGCCTATGTCGGAAACGTTTAGAATGGTAGTATTGTGATTTTAAGAAAGGGTGGACCGTATGCGTGAGTATTACGAAATTTCATTGACGATTAAACGGGAGTTTTTGCATGCTGTCATCGATTTGTTGAATCGGGAAGGCATCGCACCGGACTATGCGCTCGAAAAAGAAGGCGCGGTCTTTTTATTATTCAATCATTTACCTTGGCCAAACGTGACCCGTGAACCGCATGCCGTGGAACGTTTCTTGTTGACGTTGAAACGATCGGACTATTTATTCGTTAAAACGAAACGTAAATCACCGGTCCCTGACCATGAACCCGTCGCGTGCATGGGCGCCCTCGCCTCTCCGTTTCATGAACATCTGCGCATCGAGCTCGCTGTTGATGAGTCTGAAGCAAGTCATTTAGATATGTCCGCATTTCGTCATTATTAAACTCAATAAACGCTCAATTCCCCGTGAAGGTCAGCCCGAAAACGCTGACGATCATGGGGATTTTTTTAGGAGTAGCCGATTTCGTAGACGGGAATAAAGGACAGTATTCGAACTGAAAAGGAGATATGCCGGAATGGACACAGTCATGTTAATCGTCAATCCATCCTCAGGAAAAGAATTGGGGGAGCAACACGCGACACATGCCGAGGAGGTGTTGCGCGAACGATATGGACACGTCGATGTCCGCTTCACCGAGAAAGAACAAGATGCAACGAATTTCGCACGAGAAGCAGCGGAAAAGCAATATAAAGCCGTCATCGCGATGGGGGGAGATGGAACGTTAAACGAAGCAGTCACTGGACTTGCCGAGGCGCCCCATCGCCCTGACTTCGGAATTATCCCACTCGGTACAGTCAACGACCTCGCCCGCGCACTCGGTGTCCCGAGTGATCCTAAAAAAGCGATTGAAGCACTTCGTGATGCTGAACCGACACCGATGGATATCGGAAAATATGAGAATGGCTATTTTATGAACGTCATCGCGATCGGGCTCATTGCCGAGGCCGTCGATGAAGTGAGTGTGGAAGAAAAGACAAAATGGGGACCGTTCGCTTATTTGATCGAAGGCGTGAAGGCGTTCCGTGAACACAGCCCATATGAGTTGGCGATTGAAAGTGAGGATGGCCAATTTGATGGTGAAGCGTACCTCGTCGTCATCGCCTTGACGAACTCGGTCGGAGGATTTGAGAATTTCGAGCCAGACGCGCGACTGAACGACGGGTTGCTGCACGTCTATATTTTTGAAGAGCTCGGTTTAAAAGATGCGCTTCAATTAACGCCTGCTCTCTTTACAGGAAAGTTAAAGGAAACGGATAGCGTCACGTCATTCTGTACGAAACAAGTGAAAGTGACCTCTCCTGAGTCTCTCCCCGTAAATGCAGATGGCGATACAGGCGGAACGGTGCCATTCACATTTGAAATTTTGCCGAGTCATTTAAACGTGTTGAAACCTGTCTAAGAGAAGGAGTTTGATCAATCGAATCGAATGTTGTTAAGCGAGAAAGGAGAATGACTTATCAACATCTCGCTTGTTCCACTTACAACAGCATCCGACGAAATCGTCGACACATTCAATCGCTGGAACAATGACCCGCAGATTGTACACTTGATTCGCCCGAGTCGATCCGAAGAAGAATTGACCGCTCATTATGAAATGACGCTCGATGACTTAGAGGAACGTCTCCTGACACATGACATTTTTCTCATCTACGCAGATGACCATCTCGTCGGCGAAATGAACGTCATGTATGACCCACCCCATCTGTATCATCAAGAACCTGGTACGGCATGGCTCGGATTTGTCATTGGGGAAGCAACCGGACGCGGGAAAGGTGTCGGCACGGAGGCCCTCCGTTTATTAGAAGAAAGACTACGAGTCCAAGGGACACCACGCATGGAACTCGGCGTATTCGCCTTTAACGATGCGGCCCACCGCCTTTATACGAAGCTCGGTTATGAAGAAATTGGACGAATCGAACAATTCACTTATTGGGACGGTCAATTTTGGTCCGACATTCGCATGGAAAAACGATTCGACTAAAAAGCCCTTTCACGTGACGTGAAAGGGCTTTGACTTAGTTGTTCAAGTTCTCGACTTCGACGATCCGGAAGCCTTTTTGTTCAAGCTTGGCAACGACTTTATTCTTCTTGTCTTCGTCGCAATCCGTCGGCAGCGTCACGAGTACTCGGCGCAACACTTTACTTTTCGCATCGAGCGTCATCAAGCTCGCGATGGACGTATACTTGTTCACGACTTTCGTGATTTTCTCAAGTGCCCCCGCTTGTTCGCTCAAGGCAATCGTCAAGACGTAACTACCTGTGTCGCGACTCCACGCCTCTTCGAGCATCCCGAGCATCTTCCCGTGAGGAAGAATCCCATAAAATTCATTGCTTTCGTCTTTTAACACGGCAATGTATGGCAATTCCTTGATCGAGAAAAATACTTCGAAGAAACCATCCGATTCGTGAACATATTTTTGCGTGTTTTTAATGAGCGTCATCACATTGTCGTCCATGTTTTCCCCGTTCATTCCATGGCGATAAATATGCATCTTATAAATGTTACCGCGGAAAAATTTTCCCGTCTCGTCTAAAACAGGCACACAACGATATCCTGTTTCTTCAAGCGTATGAAGCGCTTCCCGCAATGTTGCCTTTTCACTGATGGTGACAACATCCTTCTTCGGGATACATAAGCTATGCACTAACATGCGTTTTCCTCCTAGCCAAAAATAAAGTGGTCTACACCCTATTCATTATTATTCCCCAAATATGATGAACATCCTGCATATTTTTTCTGAAAAGTTATGAACATGTCTCCTAATCCTCGCATTTGTCGGAATACGAAAAAGTCGTTATAGTGAAACTATCCAAACAGACAAAGGGGATGGACGATTATGACGATGAAAAAAGCATTGACGATTGCCGGTTCTGACACGAGTGGTGGCGCAGGAATTCAAGCCGACCTGAAAACGATGGAAGAACTCGGTGTGTACGGCATGACAGCCTTGACTGTCATCGTGGCACAAGATCCACATAACGCATGGAATCACGAAGTGTTCCCAATCGACACGACATTGATTGAGAAGCAAATCGATACGGTGCTCGCCGGGATTGGAGTCGATGCGGTGAAGACGGGAATGCTTCCAACACCAGAGATCATCGAACTCGCCGCTCGTAAAATCAAAGAGTATGGAATCGAAAACGCAGTCGTTGACCCAGTCATGGCATGTAAAGGCGCGGATGAGATACTTGACCCGAACGTCGCAGTCGCGATGCGTCAACACCTCGTACCGGTCGCAAAAATCATCACACCAAACTTATTCGAGGCGCGTATGCTCGCTGGCCTCGACAAAACACCATCGACGATGGACGAAATTAAAGAAGCAGCTCGTTTAATCCATGAGCTCGGCGCTGAAATCGTCATCGTCAAAGTCGGTGGCAAACTTGGTTTCGATACAGCGTTTGATGTCTTGTACGATGGAAACGAATTCCGCCTACTCGAAAGCGAAAAAATCGAGCCTGCGTTCACGCACGGCGGTGGATGCACATTCTCTTCTGCTATTGCGGCCTCTCTCGCAAACGGCCATACGGTCGAAGAAGCGATCGAGATTGGAAAAGAATTCATCACAGAAGCAGTTCGTCACTCATTCCGTTTAAACCAATACGTTGGACCGACGAACCATACAGGGTACCGCAAAAAATTAGCTACACAATCGTAAAAAGATGACCCGGGGCGCTTAGTTTCGGGTCATCCTTTCCATTGGAGGGACAGACGTGAAGGCGATTCAACCTGATCACATTCAGCAATATTTAGACAATCACGTCGCAACACCACTTTTCGTTCATGTTGAGACGACGAACGGTGCCTATGCGACACATAACGACCCGGATTTTCATAACGCCGGGATGTTTATCCGTAATGCCAAAATCGAATATAGCATCGGCCAAATCAAAGGAAACGGACCTTACCGTGTCGGCTTAAAACTTGATCACGGTTGGCTCTATGTAGAAGGGTTGACCGACTACGAGGTGCATGGCGAACAGTTATTACTCGCTGGTCACGATCGACTCGGTCGACTGGCGTGTGCGCTGCATATCGATATCAAACCGCTCCCTCAAGGAGCATCGGAGGTGGAGAATCAATGAATGGACCATTACTCGTCATTTTTCCACATCCGGACGATGAGGCGTTTAGCTCAGCCGGAACGATCATCCAACACCGTCAAAAAGGACTCCCGGTCACGTATGTCTGTTTAACACTCGGTGAGATGGGCCGCAACATGGGTTCCCCAATCTTTACGACGCGTGAAGAACTACCAAAAATTCGCAAGCATGAACTAGAAGAAGCTTGTCGCATGATGGGCATCGAAGACTTACGCATGTGGGGACTTCGCGATAAAACAGTCGAATTTGAGGACGAAGCCGAGCTCGCAGGCCGCTTCCGCGCATTAATTGACGAAGTAAAGCCGGAAACGGTCATCTCGTTCTATCCGGGATATGCCGTTCACCCGGACCATGAAGCAACTGCTCGTGCCGTCGTACGAGCGCTTCAAGAGATGGGAGAGTCACGTCCTGCGTTTTTAGGTGTCGCCTTCGACCGCCGGACAGAAGAAGAACTTGGACAACCTCATGTCATCGTCGATGTAACGGAAGAAAGTGAACAGAAAAAAGATGCTCTATTCGCCCATCGTTCTCAGACAGAAGGGTTGCTTCGTGCAATCGATAACGCAGAAAACGCCCACGTCATGGAGTTACTCCAACGTGAGCGCTTCTATCATTATCCGTTCTCATGATTCATAGGCTAGGCGGGTCATGTAAAGCAAGGCCCCAACGGTCCCAAGACCGATTAACGTTCCGAATACTACAACGATTTGTCCCATGTTTTCACCTCTTCTAGAATGTACGAACGTTTTTATGGATTGGTTTCAAACGGCACATCCCTTACAGGGTGTGCTGTTTTTATGTATTCGATTTGATTGTTTTAAGCATACACTTCTCATCACCATCTTGCGTCCGTCTTAAGACGTAAAAACAGGCATGGCTTATGGCCCATGCCTGTAGTGATTACGGGTGAGTCGCATGAACGATCCAAACAACGACCCCAATGATTGAAAACGCCAAAAATAGTGACCCTGTCGTCCCTATGATAAAGACAACCCCAAATAAGAGGATACCGAGATGCCATAACATCGACACGGATGATTCTGTCGTCGCTCGAATGGATGAAGGGACCTGATGGTGCAACAGACCGTAATAGAGTGGCTCCATCGTCCCATAGAGAAGAGCCAACAGCCCCATCACACCAATCCCGATTGGATTCGGGAATAGTCCGATGACAAGAAATCCACCACCCATCATCCAACCGAATCGTTTCAACCAACGTTCTGATGGTGCAAAACGTGCGATGGTTCCTGCGAACAGTTGCCCAGGCAACTGAATCAAGAGTAATCCGCTTGAAATGACACCGAACCAATAAATCGGAACGGACACATCGCGTGCGTATAGTTGCCAAAACTCATCGATAAAGTTGAAGGCGGATACCGCCGCCAAAAAGCTGATTGTGACATGCCGAAGTGATTTGTTAGACCAAACGAATTGAAACCCTTTGAATAAATGCCGCCACGTCAACCGCTCTTCCATCTCTCGTTGCGTCGGTTCGACGAGAAATTGGCTACAGACGGTCGCAATCAATAGACTCACGATGGAGAGCTTGTAGTTCCAGTCCAAAGGAAGGTACTGAGCCAACATACTTCCGCTCAATGCCGCTGTAACAGCGGACAAGATCCCAATCGCGTTCAACCTCCCAAGTACCCGTTCGAATGACGAAGCGTCATGACTTTCCTGTAACGATTCATACAGCAAAGCATTCTCTGCCCCACTTCGAATGACTGACCCGACGGCTGAACAACTGATGGCGACAAAGAAACCGGTGAACGTGAACGAATACAAGATGACGACAAACGACAGCCACTCTAATCCGACACCGATTTGGACGAGTCGACGCCGTGCCGTATGGTCCGCCCATACGCCAGTCGGTACTTCTAGCAGTACGATGATGAGCGCATACACCATCTCTAAATAGACGACTTCCTGAATGGTGATTCCTCGTGATTCCCAAAATAGCCGTTCAATTACGTAAGCAGGAATCAACCCTTCAAACCAACGAACCCACCCTAATCGGACAACGTTTCGACGAACTTAACTTGGAGAACGTGCTCGTTTTCGCATTTGAATCTCCTCCTTACCTTTCTATTCCCGAAAACACAAAAAAACCACGAGATTCATCCCGTGGTTGACGTGTTATTTCAATAAGTTGAGAATCTCGCGATTGAACGCCGGGATATCGTCCGGTTGACGGCTCGTCACGAGTTGGTTCTGACAGACGACGACTTCTTTGTCCGCATACTTGGCCCCAGCATACTCCATGTCGACTTTAATCGATTTGTAGCCGGTCGCGTCACGACCTTCTAGCGTCTTCGCCGTAATCAACAGCTGTGGTCCGTGACAGATGGCAAACACAGGTTTCTTCGCGTCCATGAATGCTTTGGCGAACGAGACGAAACGCTCGTCTTCTCGCAACAAGTCAGGTGAGAACCCACCCGGTAAGAGAAGGGCATCGAAATCTTCTGGCGATACGTCATCAATCGATTGATCGATGTTCACTTTCGCCTCGCCTTGCTTCCCTTCTACCGTGTTGCCTGCTTTCTTCTCGATTGTCACGACGTCATGCCCCGCATCCACTAATGCGTCACGAGGTCCCGTGAATTCTACATCCTCAAACATATCTGTAATGAGCGTTGCTACTTTTGCCATTTCAAAAACACTCCCTCTGTTTGTTTTATGCACATAGGGACTGTTCCACTGGCATGAATCACTTAAACATCACTGCATGCATTCAACGGAACTTCGAGACGTACGGATTGTCGCGTTCAAAAAAACGATACGGGTAGTCACGCGCCTCGCCTGTATTCGGAATGCCGACGCGAGGACCCGCCTCGACAACGATTCCTGTCTCACCTTCAGCGATATAGAGCGGGTCTTGTTGGAACGAATGTCCGTATAAATCCATCGTGATTCCTAACGCTTTCGTCAACTTACCAGGTCCGTTCGTCTGGTCATATCGCTTCACCCCAGGACGATTCACCGCAATGGAAGTCTGCCCTTGAATCGGCTCAACGGCTCGAATCAAGACGGCTTCCGGTGTGCCCACCGGACCACTGACAACGTTCAGGAGCGTGTGTGTATGCATTTGATACGTGTACACATGCCCGGGTTTTCCGAACATGACTTCTGTCCGCTTCGTTCGACGTCCTCCGAAACTATGTGCCGCTCGGTCGATGGCACCGAGATAAGCCTCTGTCTCGACAATCTTCGCGATGATATCACCTTCCGGATGTCGCCTCACCAAATATTGTCCGAGCAAGGCACGTGCCAAGTCGAGTGTCGGTTGTTCATAAAATGCCAAATCAAGTCGCTTCATGGTTCCACCTCCGTTTTTCCTATTTTCTCAAAAGTCATATGGTGCATACAAAAAAGATGCCCTGCATAGCAGGACACCTTGACATTATGATGCGATTTTAAGTGATTCACGTTGCTTCCCCAATCGGATGTATCCCAAGATGACAGAGAAGACCGGGCTGAGCCAGAGGAAGAACGCAAATGGTGCGTACTCCAATACAGGTACACCGAGTGTCGCTGCGAAGAATGCTCCGGAGACACCCCATGGAATGAGCGGGTTGATCACAGTCCCGCCATCCTCAAGTGCCCGTGACAAATAGCGTGGGTCAATCCCACGATCGATAAAGCCTTGTTTGAACGCCTGACCTGGCAAGAGAATCGACAAGTACTGTTCTCCTGCGAGCAAGTTGACACCGATCGAGCTGAGGACGACCGAGAGAACCGAGCTTCCTGGTGATTTCAAACGCTCGAGCAACGATTCAACGATTGCTTGGAACACACCGAGTTCACGTAACAAGCCACCGAATGCGAGGGCGATCAAGACTAGACTGACCGACCAGAGCATCGACTCAAGACCACCACGATCGAGCACCGTCGCAATTGTCTCATTCTCTACACCTGACTTGAATCCAGACTGCATGACACCGAGCCAGTTCGAGATGCTCCAGTTGCCCTGAACGAAACCAGCCGTCAACACACCGGCAAACATTCCGACGAGCATCGTCGGCAAGACCGGCATCCGGCGGAACGCGAGCACTGCGACAAGGACAGGAGCGATCAATGTGAGCCACGAGAGGTTGAAACGTCCACTTAATGCGGCTTGCGCCTCTGCGATTTGTGTCGTGTCAGCACTTTGACCGCTTCGACCGAGGAACGTGAATAAAATCAGTGTGATGATGAACGCTGGAATCGTTGTCCCCATCATGAAGCGAATGTGATCGAACAATTTGACGCCCGCCACTGCTGGCGCAAAGTTTGTCGTGTCCGACAATGGGCTCATCTTGTCTCCGAAGAGGGCCCCCGAGACGATGGCACCTGCAGCGAGCGCTGGCGAGATTCCTAGTGCCGTCCCGATTCCGAACAAGGCGACACCGACCGTTCCGACTGTTGTAAACGCACTTCCTGTGAATGTCGATACGATCATCGTAATCAATAAGACACTCGGTAAGAACCATTCAGCGGAAATTGTATTTAAACCGATAGAGAGGATCGTCGCGACCGTCCCGGACATTTGCCATACTCCGATGAGCATCCCGATCAACAACAAAATCAACACCGGCATGATGGCTTCACGAATCCCGTTGATCATCGCCGTTTCAATCTGTTTGAAGTCGCGTGAACGATAATACGCGTATCCACCTACCATTACCATTGTGCCA
Organism: Exiguobacterium sp. s35; assembly: GCF_018617535.1. Taxonomy (NCBI): domain Bacteria; kingdom Bacillati; phylum Bacillota; class Bacilli; order Caryophanales; genus Exiguobacterium; species Exiguobacterium sp. s35. Next base: position 236,776 of record NZ_JACSKI010000002.1, on the reverse strand, counting down.
AAAATCGCCATATGTGGCGTCGCTTTGGCCAAAAACATCAGTGCGAGCAAGGTGATCCCGCTCATCAACACGACGAATACAGCTTCTTTTCCTTTCATCTGCATCGACGTCCCCTCCTTTCGTTATATCCTGATTATTTATTATTTCGCCTAACCGCTTAAACGCTTTTATGCACAAAAGCATGTCAGTGATGTTTTTTACTATACTCGCTTCCTTTCTCCCTGTCAAACGCCTTTTTATGATAAATTATATGCTTGAGGGTGACCTCCGGAGTTCGTAACCTCCTCCGACATCAAAACTAGCGAAAAGGAAGTGTGCTTCATGCAACACGAAAAAGCATTGGTCGTCTTTAGTGGTGGCCAAGATTCAACGACTTGTCTATTTTGGGCAAAACAACAATTCTCCCATGTGGAGGCGGTGACGTTCGCATATGGTCAACGCCATGATGCGGAAATCGAAGTCGCAAAAGAAATCGCGGCAGAACTCGATGTCCCACACCACATCCTCGACTTGTCCCTACTCGGACAACTCACATCAAACGCGCTCACGAGACACGATCTCGACATCGACAATGCGGACGTCCCAAATACGTTCGTCGATGGACGCAACCATCTCTTTTTATCATTTGCGGCCGTCATGGCCAAACAACTCGGTATGCATCACATCGTGACCGGTGTATGTGAAACGGACTTTTCAGGTTACCCGGATTGCCGAGACCAATTCATTAAATCACTCAACGTGACACTCAACTTAGCGATGGACTATCCATTTGTCATCGACACACCGCTCATGTGGCTCGATAAAAAAGAGACGTGGGCACTCGCCGACGAGCTCGGTGCATTTGACTACGTCAAAGAACGCACGCTCACTTGCTACAACGGTGTCATCGGTTCAGGCTGTGGTGAATGTCCAGCGTGTAAGCTTCGCCAAAACGGACTCACAGCTTATGAGGAGGTGCGCGTATGAAACATGCTCCGTTCCTCGCCCCAACCAGTGTCGAATCGAAACAAGAAGGGTCGCTCATCTATTGCCCGCATCGCGTTCAAATCGTCAAAGAAGTGACGTTCGATGCGGCGCACCATCTTTTTGATTATGACGGCAAATGTCGTGCCCTCCATGGTCATACGTATAAGCTCCAGATGGGTGTCAGCGGCTTTCTCGACAATCGCGGCATGACACTCGACTTTGGTGACTTGAAAAAGATCTTCAAAGAAGAGCTTGAGCCATATCTCGATCATCGCTATTTGAACGAGTCACTCCCTTATATGAATACGACTGCAGAAAACATGTGCTATTGGATTTTTGAACAGCTGGCGACGCATTTACCGAATGAACGAGACGTCCGTGTCGAGTTCGTGCGTCTATATGAAACGCCGACGTCGTACGCAGAGTTCCGCCGTGAATGGTTGGTGGAATCGTGAAAATCCCAGTTTTAGAAGTGTTCGGACCGACCTTCCAAGGAGAAGGACGTGCCATCGGGCAGAAGACGATGTTCGTCCGGACCGCCGGTTGCGATTATCGCTGTTCGTGGTGCGATTCCGCCTTCACATGGGACGGTTCAGAAAAACCGGACATGTTGACGGCCGACGAGGTGATTGCACGCCTTGACGCACTTGGCATGTACGATTACGTCACCATTTCCGGTGGTAACCCGCTCCTGATTGCGGCCATGGAAGACCTCGTCGTGAAGTTGAAAGAACGTGGCGTCACACTCGCCGTCGAGACACAGGGCAGTCGTTATCAGGACTGGCTTACACAAATCGACGACGTGACCCTCAGTCCGAAACCCCCATCATCCGGTATGAAGACGAATTGGGAACACCTGGACGACATCGTCAATCGATTGCGCCCGGAACAGACGACATTTAAAGTCGCCGTCTTCGATGAAGTGGATCTCGCCTATGCGAAAGACGTGCAGCAACGCTATTCACCGGACGTCATGTATTTGTCTGCCGGTAACCCGGAGCCCGGGGCTGATGGAGACATCACCGATGCCCAGCTCCGTCGTTTAAAACAACTATGGGAAGACGTCGCACGCGACCCATCGTGGCAAAGCGTCCGCGTCCTGCCACAACTACACACATTACTGTACGCCAACGAACGTGGCGTGTAAGGAGAATAATCATGAGACCAGAAGACTTACAAGACCTCTCGCTCCTAGGACAGAAGAGCGTCCCTTATATTTTTGAATACACACCAGACGTCCTCGAGGCGTTCCCGAACCGTCACCCGGAGAACGACTACTTCGTCAAATTCAACGCACCGGAATTTACGTCCCTGTGCCCGATCACGAACCAACCTGATTTTGCGACGATCTACATCTCGTATATCCCGGATGAAAAACTCGTTGAGTCGAAGTCATTGAAGTTGTACTTGTTCAGCTTCCGTAACCATGGAGACTTCCACGAGAACTGCATCAACGTCATCGGGAAAGATCTCGTCAAGTTGATGGAGCCACGCTATCTCGAAGTGTGGGGCAAATTCACACCGCGTGGCGGTATCTCGATTGATCCGTATTACAACTACGGAAAACCGGGTACGAAGTACGAAAAAATGGCGGAGCATCGTTTGTTCAACCATGACCTCTACCCTGAGACGGTCGACAACCGTTAATCGAAAAGTAGGCGCTCCAAACGGAGTCGCCTACTTTTTTTGATAGCGATGAATCTGTCGTTTGATCGGTTCACGGAACACGGTCGCGATGAGCGTCAGCACGAGCATGATTCCGAACGCCAATGCAATCAGCGTCCAATCTCCGCTCGCGATGCTGCTTCCGAGAAAATTGTTCGCGAACGCCCCAGGAATCATACCGACGACGGTCGCAAACAGATAAGCTGGTACTTTCACTTTTGCCAACCCGGAAGCATAGCTGACCAAATCGAAATTGACGAGTGGGATGAGACGTAAGATGAGTACATAAAAGAATCCGTCCTCTTCGATTTTGTGCTGAATGGCTTCATAGTTCTTCGATTCGAAGTGATGCAAGAAACGATCGCCGAAATAGATGGCCACGTAATACGCGACGAGAGCACTCAGTGTCGCCCCGATGACGGTATAGACGACACCCGGTAAGATCCCGAACGCCAAACCGCCGGCGACCGATAAGACGGACGTCGGAAACAGGATGAGCGGACGCACGGTGAACAAGAGGATGTAAATTAAAGGAGCTAACCAACCGAATCGAATGATATAGTCCCGGATATCGCCTGGACTGACATCAATCCACTGGTAAAGGAACGTCGCCGTCCCGAACAGGAGTAGGACGAGTGCAATCATCCATTGTGCTTTCCATTTCTTCATCGTCCCTCCTCCTTTCTATTTTGTTTTATTCCCGCAATCTGAGATGTCATCCATCTTTTTTCAGTCACCTTGATATGGTACGGTTAGAGAAAGCAGAAGGAGGAAATCGATATGAACCTTGCAGATGCCCTAACGTTAAAACAGTTGCTCCATGAGCAAATCGATACATTGACCGAAGAGATTGAACACGTGGCATTCATCTCGCTTCAAGCGAATGAGTCTATTCCGACGATTCAGTCCCGTTCGCTCCAAGACATCGAGATGGAACTTGAACACATCCGGTTAGACTTACGTCAACTCGACCGCTTGATTCAAGAGGCGAACGTCCGAGCCGTCGTCGAAACGCATGACGGTCCACTCCCGCTCGTAGAGGCCATCGAACTCGCCATTCAGTTGCGTGTCCAGGCGAAGCTTTATGAAAAACTGTCAATTCGTCCGAAGAAAGAATATGTGCACGGGGTTACCGTGATTAAACACGCCTTATACGATCCAGAGCTTTATCGCTTGAAGGCACGCGATATTAAAAAGCGCGCTATTCGAATCGAAAGTGCCATTCAGGCCGTACGCTATCAGACCGACATTGACTTTGATGCTTCACGATATATGTAAAAAAGCGAAGGAATCCCTTCGCTTTTTTACATATGGTCATGGTGGTTGTGGTGGATATCATGATGACTCGATGAAGAAGAACGTCGACGTGGCGGTGCTTCGTCAGCAAATTTTTCCCCATCTAAAATGCCGAGACGCTTGTATTGGCGATCAACCCGCTCTTTCGTCTCTTCGCGAACGGATCTCGACTCCATCACCAATTGATAGCACCCGAGCGCGACACGGAACGGTTCCATCCGTGTCCGTTCAATGGAGAAGGAATCAACACTCTGTAAATAGTCTGCCAATCGCTCGGCCGTGTCATCGTCTGGATCATCGGCGAGCTGCGAGGCGAATCGTTGCAAGTCTTTCAACGTGCTCGATGTTTTAGAATGATGAAAAATCGTTTTAACGAACGCAAAAATAATGAGACCGAAGATAACCATGAACACGATGGGAAACACAGCGAACACTCCGGTAAAGAATGAGTCCCCCATGGAGTCACTAAACGGATCTCCTCCAAATCCAAAAACTGTCATTTCAAATTCCCCCTTTTTCTTTATGTACGTTCATTCAGTCGAATCGGTTTCACCAAAAAACCGCGATCATTCGACCGCGGCATCCATTCAACTGTTCAATTGTTTCTCCATCATGATGCGTGGCTCGCCATCTTCTGTGTAGGCGCCCATGATGTCATATCCGCAAAGGAGGTTCAAGATGATGACCCCTTTGTTCGTATTGCGTGCTTTCGTCCGAATCGAATGGAATCCTTGCGCTTCGACCCATTCGAGTTGTGTGTCCATCAGCTTGCGACCGATGCCGTGCTTTTGAAAGTCTGGGTGTACCCCACCCGCCCAGCTATAAAATCGATAAGGCTCTGCCTCATAACCGATTTTAAAACCGACCAGTTGCTCTTCTGAGAAAGCTAAGAGCACTAACGGGTTAGCGTGTCGATACAGGCGTTCTTTAAAACGCAACTGATCGAGATCACCATACAGTGTGCGATACAGTCGGAAGAAATCCTCTTCAAAATCTTTAAAGTTGTTCGTCACATCTTTTACGATAAATGAACTCGTCGTACTCATCGTTCCATCCCCTTTCAGTTTCTGGACAAAGATTCCGTACGTCTGTTCTTTTCGCCGTTCATTCCGAATTTCCTGTCTCCCGTTCGAAAGCCGTGACACCTTTTTGTTTATAAAGCCCGAGTGTACGCTTCGGTAAACTCTTAACCATCCAATCTTTAAAGATGCGTGCCTGATCCTCGACAGGCAGTTCATAGCCGTCCGTCACGATATGGCGTGACCGTGTCGTGACATCATATAAGGAAATCGCAGCCGCCACAGAGATGTTCAAGCTTTGGACGTACCCTTGCATCGGAATGACAAAGTTTCCGTCCGCTTTCTTCAATGCCGCCTCCGAGACGCCACTATGTTCATTTCCAAATAGAAGAACCGTCGGCTTCGACACATCTACCTCTTCGAGCGGGATTGCCTCTTCGCTTAACGCCGTCGCATACACTTGATAGCCGTCTTGTTTTAAAGCATCAATCGCTTCTTCAATCGACCCGTGTTCCACGACATCCACCCAACGGTCGGCACTTTTTGCGATAATCGAGTTCGGTTTGAACTTCGCCCGTCCTTCGACGACGTGTAAGGTTTGTACACCGAACGCATCGGCCGAACGCAACACGGCGGATTGGTTGTGCGGATCGTCCACACCTTCCGTCAAAATCGTGATATGGTTCGTTCGTGTATTCAACACTTCATACATCCGTTTGATACGGTCTGGCATGAGCATCTCATATAGAGGAAGATCGTCTTCCTTCAACACGCCCTTCTGTAATAACTCTTCTTTTAATTCAATCTGCTCATCCTTCGTCAAAGCAGATGTGGTCTGTCTCCAACCCATCTTTCTCGCTCCCTTCAACCTATCATATTGTAGCTAGATTCGATTCGGCTGACAAGTTCGCCTCATACATGTCGTTTCCCATCAAAAAATGAAAACAAATGAAAATAAGGAAAACGGTTGCATGAATTTATGCAATCGATTACAATCATTTATGCAAGCGATTGCACTATTGGCAAACATAAAAATAGATAAAATTCCCTCACAGGAAGGAAGCGTATAGTATGAAACAATTGATCTCATTCGATTTTTGGCAGAAACTCGGTAAGGCTTTAATGGTCGTCATCGCCGTCATGCCAGCTGCCGGTTTAATGATTTCTATCGGGAAATTGATTGGCATGTCAGCCGGAGATGTCAGTATCTTATTAACAACAGCTCGCATCATTGAAGATTTAGGTTGGGGCATCATCGTCAACTTACATATCCTCTTCGCAGTCGCGATTGGTGGTTCGTGGGCAAAAGATCGTGCAGGCGGTGCGTTCGCAGCACTTCTCGCCTTCATCTTGATCAACCGCGTCACAGGTGCCATCTTCGGTGTCAATGGCGCTATGCTTCAAGATTCTGAAGCGACAATCGAGTCACTCTTCGGTGCAAACCTTGTCGTCGCAGACTACTTCACATCTGTACTCGGTTCACCTGCCCTCAACATGGGTGTGTTCGTCGGGATCATCGCCGGTTTCCTTGGTGGTGCACTATACAACCGTTTCTACAATTTCAACAAGTTACCGAACGCCCTTTCGTTCTTCAACGGAAAGCGCTTCGTACCATTTGTCGTCATCCTTGGCTCAGTCGTTGCTGCTATCGTTTTATCGATTGTATGGCCAACAATCCAAGGTGCGCTCAACAGCTTTGGTGAGTGGATCGCCACATCACGTAACACGGCACCAGTCCTCGCCCCGTTCATTTACGGTGCGCTCGAACGTCTTCTCTTGCCGTTCGGTTTACACCACATGCTCACGGTACCAATGAACTACACGGAGCTTGGTGGAACATATACGATTTTAACAGGCGCAACAGCAGGGTCGGTCGTTGCTGGGCAAGACCCGCTCTGGTTGGCATGGGTGACGGATCTCGTTAACTTGCGTGCTGCTGGTGATACAGCTGCATACAATGCTCTTCTCGCTGATGTCGTTCCTGCCCGCTTCAAAGTCGGTCAAGTCATCTTGTCATTCGCTGCTTTGATTGGTGCCGCGTATGCGATGTACCGTAACGTCGATGCTGAGAAGAAAGCACAATACAAGCCGATGTTCTTGTCAGCTGGACTCGCTGTCTTCTTGACAGGTGTCACGGAACCAATCGAGTTCATGTTCATGTTCGTGGCTCCAGTACTTTACGTCGTTTACGCACTCATGGCAGGTGCCGCTTTCGCATTGGCAGACATCATTGACCTACGCGTCCATGCTTTCGGTGCGATCGAACTCTTGACGCGCATCCCGATGATCGTCAAAGCGGGACTTCTTCAAGACTTGATCAACTTCGTTCTCGTCTCTGTAGCGTTCTTCTTCCTCAACTTCGGTGTGTTCAACTTCTTCATCAAGAAGATGAACTTGCCGACACCAGGACGTAACGGAAACTACATGGAAGAGACGACAGAGAAGTCATCTGTGACAGGTAACGAACAAGTCATGGGGATTATCGCACTTCTCGGTGGGGAAGAAAACATTGAAGATGTCGATGCATGTATGACTCGCCTTCGCGTGACTGTCAAAGACGTCACACTCGTCTCTGACGAACAAGAATGGAAAAAAAATGGCGCCATGGGTCTCATTGTGAAAGACCGTGGAGTCCAAGCCATCTATGGCCCGAAAGCCGACGTATTGAAATCAGACATTCAAGACGTCATCGGTGCATAATCTACTGGCCAACTCGCTCGAGAGTTGGCCTTTTTTCTAAAGGAGGACTATCGTGAATATCTTAACGCTCAATTGTCACGCCTGGTTAGAAGACCGTCAACAAGAGAAAATCGATGCCATCGTCGAACGCATTGCGAGTGAAGAGTACGATCTCATTGCGCTTCAAGAAGTCAATCAACATAAAGAGGCCCCCCTCATCTATGGGAATATCCGCGAGAACAACTTTGCACACGTCCTCGTCGAGCGCTTAAAAGAGTTGGACGTTCACTACCATATGACATGGGATTTTGCCCATTACGGATATGATATCTATGAGGAAGGCGTCGCCATCCTGTCACGTAAACCGTTCCTATCAACAGAATCGTTCTTCGTATCAAAGACGACGGACCCAGACAATTACAAGTCCCGCAAGATTGTCAAAGCCGTCATCGAAGGAGCAGATGCTCCGACGACCGTCTACTCGTGTCACCTCGGGTGGTGGCATGACGAAGAAGAACCGGTGAAACATCAACTCGATGAACTGTTGCGTCGCGTCGAGCATGACGACCATGCGCTTCTACTCGGCGACTTCAATAACGATGCTTTCCTCCGAGGAGAAGGATACGATTATTTGATGGAGAACGGACTCCAAGATTTGTTCCATCTTGCGACCGAACGCGAAGGTGATGCGACCGTTCAGGGGAAGATCGCCGGATGGGATGAAAACAAGAAATCGCTCCGCATCGACTTGATGCTGACGAACGCCCCAATTCACGTTTCACGCCATGCCGTCGTCTTTGACGGAGAGAACGGTCCTATCGTTTCTGACCACGCCGGTGTCGAAGCGACCGTGTTTTGGCGCTAATTCACCTTTTTCTTCCTAGTTGGGAGAAAAGGGTTTTTCTTTTGGAGAAAATCTTGTAACGTGATAGAAGACTGATGTCTAACTACTAATGAATGAACTAGAAAGAAGTGTTTGATTATGAAGACAAGCTCGCTCAGTCGAAGCGACTGGACTTTAGTTTTATCCTTATCCTTATTAACCTTCGTTCTCGGAACGAGTGAATTTGTCATTGTCGGAATTTTGCCTGACATCGCAACCGGTTTAGCCATCTCTATTGCGACGGCCGGAAGTCTCGTATCGGCATTCGCCATCAGTTTTGCCATCGGCACGCCGATCATGATGTCATTGACGAGTCATCTTCCGAAACGTAAATTGATGCTAGGCCTGACCATCTTGTTCACTCTCCTGAACTTACTGAGCAGTCTGGCACCGATATATGAGTGGTTACTCATCTTACGCATGTTGACGGCCGTCGTCACCGGCGTGTTGATCTCGCTTGCCATGCTCGTCGCCAGTGAGAGTGTCCCACCGGCGAAGCGTGGAGTCGCAGTATCCTTTATTTTTGGTGGGTTCACGATGGCCAACGTGTTCGGTGTTCCAATTGGAACGTTTATCGGACAACAGGCAGGCTGGGAGTCAACGTTTTGGTTGACGACCACACTCGGCGCAATCGCCTGGATCGCGATTTATCGTGTCTTGCCGAACCAACTGTCTCAAGAAAAAGCATCACTTCGCGAACAATTGGCATTGCTGACGAACCCTCGCATCTTGATTGCCTTCTTGATTCCGGCGTTTGGTTTCGGGGCAACGTATGTCGTGTACACGTATCTCGTACCGATTTTAAAAGATGTACTCGGCGTACCGGTCGCCTGGGTAAGTCCAATCCTATTCGCATACGGATTCATTTCGATCTTCAGTAACATTGCTGCTGGAAAGATTGCTAGTCACAATCCAATCGGACGCTTACGGTTCGTCTTTCTCGTCCAAGCGTTCGTATTAGCTGCATTATTTGTGACGACGTCGAATGTGACGCTAGGTCTTCTCAACATCGCGCTCATGTCGTTCATGGCCATTTTATTGACGACATCAACTCAAATTTATTTGATTGATTTGGCGGAGAAGTTCAACCCGAACGCCAAAGGTCTCGCCTCGTCACTTATGCCCGTGGCGAGTAACGTCGGAATTGGACTCGGTTCCGCTCTCGGTGGTGTCGTCTATGCGACGAGCCCTATCATGACGCTCGCACTTGTCGGCGGCTTGGTCGCCCTGGTCACAGCCGGGTTGACCGCAGTCAGTTATTCGCTCGACCAACGCTAAAACGTGCGCACCTCGATGCAGGTGCGCACGTTTTTTATAACCATTCAAGAATCGCTGAAAGGACTTCATCTAATTGTTCTTTCGATGTGAGCGGACTTTCCTGATCTCCTTTTTGTGGACCATACATCCCGAAGTTCGCATGGTTCCCGCCTTCGATTTGCACGAATTGACTATCTTCAGGAAGATCACTTCGACTTGCCTCGATATCTTCTGGTACAGCTAGCCCATCCAATTCACCAGAGATCGATAATACGCGTAAGTCGCTGTCGACCATCGAACTGATCGGATACGAGGCGAGGAAAATGACACCCTCCACCAACTCTTGATGCTCAAGTGCATACCCCGATGCCGCCGAACCTCCGAGGGAATGACCGGCCACGATCCAGCGTTCGATCTCCGGATGTGCCTCGATGATCGGGGCCGCCGCGTCGATATCTAAAATGCCTAAGTTGAGACGAAGCGACGGAATCGCAACGAAGACTCCTTCTTCCGCTAATCGTGTACCGTAATAAGCATATGCCTCCTTCTCGACTTTTGCCCCTGGGTAAAGAATGATTCCGACCTCACTCGCTGTGTCTCCGAACTCGAGACGGTTGTCGACGACGTTCGCTTCTTCTGCATACTGCGTCGCCTCATCGGTCGGTCCGTACGTGAACTGTGTCCAAATCAAAAAGCCGGCGATCGCGACGACAAGCAATCCTAATACAATCAGTCCTGTCCATTTGAAGAATTTCTTCATTATATAGCCTCCATTTGCATCCACTTCATCATAACGTTACACTAATAAGAAAAAGCATGATCAGGGGGACACCATGACCAGAAGTAATGTAACCACGACGATTCAGTGGTTTATTTTTATTTTAGCTACAAATATTGTACCACCACTCTCCATCGCCGCATTATTTGAACTGTCACCAGATGAGACGATGACCTTCATATCCCGCTCACTCTTCATCTTCGCACTCTTTAGCATCGTCCAAACGTTGCTCGGACACCGCCTCCCGATACTCGAAGGTCCTGCCGGCATTTGGTGGGGCGTCTTCACCTTATACGCATCCATCGGTCCAGCCCTATACGGAAGTCAGCAAGAGACGTTGCAGGCACTCGGATTTATGTTGTTCTTGAGTGGGATCCTTGGTGTGTTGTTGACCGTCACCGGTATTTTAAGACGAATGCTTTCCCTGTTTACACCACAAGTGCTCGGCGTCTATATGATTTTACTCGTCCTCCAGTTATCAGGGGCTGTCATTAAAGGGGGCTTCGGGGTGACGGAAGACGGAATCAACATCGTCCAAGCCGTCGCGACGGCTGGTCTAGTCTTGTTTGCGCTCACCCTCGAGCAAAGTCGCTTCAAACAATATGGACTCGTCATGACGCTATTTGTTGGATTCGGTCTGTTTCATTTACTCGACCTCGGAAACCCAATCGTTCGTTCAGAATCCTTCTTCCTCGTACCGGAACTTCTTCCGTTCGGAAACTGGGTATGGGATTGGAACTTGTTGCCAACGGCTTTCGTCATCACCTTGCTTCTCATGACGAACGTCCTCGCGAACATCAAGTTAATTGAACGGATTGTCAGCTCTCGTGAAAAGCGAGAGGTCAAAGGGAACGTTCCCGCATCTGGTGTCGCCAGTGGGATCAGTCAAATCGTGGCCGGTCTGTTCGGTACACCGGGTCCTGTCGCCATCTCAGGGACGGCCGGTTTCCTCTCTTCGACGGAGAGCGTCCAGCGTGCGCCTCACTTGATCGCCCACACCCTCATGATGGGGTTGGCACTCATCGGTCCATTCGTCTCGTTAATCGCGAGCATTCCAGCCGCTGTCGGCTATGCGATCGTGACACCACTTATCGCGACGATGATCATCATCGGAATCAATGAGGCTGCCTTCGAATTAAAACAATCAACGGCTTCTCTCACGGTCGGGCTTCCGCTCGTGATTGGTGCCGGAGCGATGCTCTTGCCACCCGGTTCCATGAATGATTTACCGCCGCTCCTTGCGACCGTCTTTTCAAACGGACTCGTCCTCGGCACAATCGTCGCTTTGACGACGGCCATTTTAAGTAAAATCAAGGATTGAAAAAAGAACTGACCCAATCGGTCAGTTCTTTTCGCTTACATGCATATGATAACGGGCATCGTGCGGTAACACGGCGCCTTCTTCTTGTTCAAAATGCTCACGGTCTTTCCAGTACCGAACCGCTGACAACGTATCTCGGTATAAGGCGCGCTGTAGCGCCTGTTTCGCCGTGACATCGGTGCCGTCGTCATTTTTTAACTCGAGTCCCATCAGTTTATAACCGATCGTTTGTCCACCTCGACGCATTTGACAGGCTTCCATCGCGTACGTCAGCAAGGTTGGTGTGACGACCGCATGCACAAACTCACTCTTCACTTTCTTGCGCACGAGTTGTTCCACACCAACGCTGACGATACCTGCGATCACACTATCGATCAGGACCGCTTTCGTTCGTTTCTTCGTCAATGGGTTCATCGGCTCATCCTCTGCATCATCCCCGACGTCAATACTTCGATGCCTTCACCTTCTTCAGACGCCATGATCAACGCACGCGCAACATGCAGCGCTTGAATCGGTGCGACTTCCGGTGCCTTTTCCACAAGCAGTGACTGGAACGGCCGACTGACGACCTCGGCAGCTTTCTCACCGAGTCGGAATGAATCACGCTCTCCAAGTAACAACGACGGACGCGCGATAATGAGATGATGGAAGTTGAAGATGCGCAATCCGTTTTCGAGCTCCCCTTTTACCCGGTTGTAAAAGAAAGACGAACGTAGCGATGCGCCTTGTGCCGATACGACCGCATAGCGTGTCGCACCGTGTGCTTTGGCGACACGAGCGACTTCAAGCGGCAACTCCAAATCAACTTGTTTGAACGCCTCTTGCGAGCCGGCGACCGCAATCGTCGTACCGAGTGCACAGTATACGTCATCGATGTGTGGAAGTGCCGCATCCATCTCCTCGAAGCCGACGACCTCGTGTAACTTCGGATGACTCCAACGCTTCGAGCGACGGACGACAATCCAGACCGCCTCATAACGGTCACTTTCTAACAACTGTTCTACCAATTCGCGGCCAATCAAGCCGGTCGCGCCTACGACAAGTGCAGTTTTCCCCATTCATGACTCCTCCTAGACTACTATTTCCTTCAGTCTAGCTGACTTGCCGTTCCTCGGCAATAATCGTCGTGGGACGGAAACGGTCCATCATGCGGAAGAAACCGTTCAAGAGGAGCGCTGTGAACGAACCTGCTACGATGGCGCTATCTGTGAACAATTGAAGCCATTCCGGCATGTTGGCGACAATCGCTGGGTTTGCCGTAATGCCGAGCCCGACACCAATCGAGAGTGCGATTGTGATCAAGTTCTCATTTTTCGAAAAATCGACCTGACTGAGAATGCGGATACCGGAAGCAGCGACTGTTCCGAACATGACGAGCATCGCTCCGCCTAAAACAGGTTTTGGAATCAACGTCGTGAACGTGGCCACTTTCGGGAGGAATCCGAGCAAGATGAGTAACCCACCTGTCCAGAAGATGACGCGACGAGATTTCACACCCGACAATTGGACCAATCCAACGTTTTGACTGAACGTCGTGTATGGGAAGCTGTTGAAAATTCCTCCGAGAATCGTCGCGACGCCTTCCGCACGATACCCTTTCGTCAATTCTTTTGCACCGATTGGCTTTTTCGTGATGTCACTGAGCGCCAAGAACACACCGGTCGATTCAATCATCGAGATGATGGCGACGAGCGTCATGACGAGGATGGCGGACACATCGAATGTCGGCATCCCAAAGTAGAACGGTTGAACCATTTGGAACCAACTGGCTTCACGGACAGGACTGAAGTCGACAAGACCAAGCGAAGCGGCGACCCCCGTTCCGATTAGTACGGCAAAGAGGACAGCAGCGGCACGTGTGAAGACAGTACCGACACGGTTCAAGATGAGAATGAGTAAAATCGTCAAACCACCTAATCCGAGATTTTGCATGGATGCGAATCCAGGTTCCCCTGGCATCCCGCCACCAATATCGTTGATAGCGACCGGAATCAGCGATAGACCGATAATGGTCACGACCGAACCGAGAACGACCGGTGGGAAGAAGCGTGCCAACTTCCCGACAAAGCCAGAAATGAGGATGACAATCAATCCGCTCGCAATCAATGCGCCGTAAATGGCTGTAATTCCATTTGCGCTTCCAATCGCGATCATCGGACCGACCGCCGTGAACGTACATCCGAGGACGACCGGTAATCCGACACCCGTGAAGCGTGTCGTCCATACTTGTAACAACGTCGCCACCCCACACATGAATAAATCAATCGCTACGAGATAAGCGAGCTCGGTCGTCCCAAGACCGATGGCGCCCCCAACGATGAGCGGTACAATCGCTGCTCCCGTATACATGGCGAGTAGATGTTGAAACCCTAAACTTGCCGTCTTGAATGTATTCATCGCGCGACCTCCACGAATGAGATATGGTCTTTCTCTAATTTTGCGATACGTGCCAACGATTCGACGTGATAGCCACGCTCGATCAATTTATCACGTCCTGGTTGGAACGACTTTTCGATGACGATACCAACACCCGCGACCTTCGCACCTGCCACCTCCACGAGTTGTGTCAATCCGAGTGCCGCCTCGCCATTGGCGAGGAAATCGTCGATGACGAGGATGCGTTCACCTGGTAAGACGAAGCGTCGGCTCAAGCTGATACGGTTCGTCTCCTGTTTGGTAAAGGAATAGACGTCCGCTTCAACGAGGTCGTCTTGAAGCGTCAGCGATTTCCGTTTACGAGCGAATACGAACGGAATGCCCATTTCAAGTGCCGTCATCATCGCCGGTGCGATTCCGCTCGATTCGAGTGTGACGATTCGGTCGATGTTAGCGTCTTTGAAACGCTCTGCAAACTCTTTGCCGATGGCTTGCATGAGGACGGGATCGACTTGATGATTCAAGAAGGCGTCAACTTTCAACACTTGGTCGGATAAGGCACGACCTTCTTCACGGATTTTGTCTTCTAATTGCTTCATTGTTTTCCCTCCATAAAAAAATGCGATTCGTCACCCCTCATCGGGAGGCAACGAACCGCATGGAAATCAACGACAGCATACGACAAGCGCCACCCGTAGTCGAACCATTTACGGTAGTTCGGTAGAGACTTGCGGACCATATTTCCGCTGATATACGAGTGCGAATCTATTTTTATAAGATAGACCTTATTGTAGACGAGCTGGCGAGAAATGCAATAGGTTGAAATCAAACGGTGAAATGTTCGATTTTTCTGAAACTGCTGTATACTGTATGTATTGGATATGAGAGAGGAGCCCTGCCCTTATGAAGTTATTCGTATTAGGCGCAACCGGTCGGACCGGACATCAATTCGTCGATCAAGCCATCGAGCACGGTCATGATGTCACCGCGTTCGTACGGGAACAGAAAAAGCTGATTCGGACCCCACAACTCGAAATCATCGAAGGCGACTTATATGACATCGATGCGTTAACAGAAGCGATGCATGGTCATGATGCGGTCGTCAGTTGCCTCGGAACGGATTTGAGCGACCCAGATTTTTTAGCGAGTGTCACGGACAAACTCGTCCCGGCGATGAAAGCGAATGGTATCTCACGCGTCATCTATTTGGCTTCAGCGGGTATCGACAATGAGATTCCGGGACTTGCGGGGAAAGCCATCACGTTCATGCTCCGGAAACCGCTCCGCGATCATCGGGCAGCCGTGGACTTATGGCGCAACTCGTCATTCGATTATACGATTGTGCGACCGATGCAATTGACAGACGGTCCGCGTACTTCAACGTACCGCACGGCCATCGATGAGGTGCCAGAGAACGGGAAGCACATCTCACGGGCAGATGTCGCCCAGTTCATGCTTCACGCCATCGAAGAGGATGAACATATAAGGGAGTCAGTCGGACTGGCGTACTAATTTGATTGGATTCATGCTACAATATCGGGTAGTTTACTTTGAAAGGAACGAAAACGAATTATGAGTATATTAACGGTACAAAACTTAAGCCACGGCTTTGGTGACCGCGCTATTTTGAACGATGTCTCTTTCCGTCTCTTAAAAGGAGAGCACATCGGTCTCGTCGGAGCGAACGGTGAAGGAAAATCGACGTTCATGAACATCATCACACGCAAACTGCAACCGGATGAGGGGAAAATCGAGTGGGCAAAAAATGTCCGTGTCGGCTACCTCGACCAACACGCGGTACTTGAGCGTGGGATGACAATTCGTGACGTCTTGAAAGGTGCTTTCCAATACTTGATCGACATGGAGACGCGCATCGGCGAACTCTACATGGAGATGGGAGATGCGACACCTGAACAGATGGAAGACATGCTCGCTGAGGTCGGTGAACTTCAAGAGACGCTCGACTCGAACGACTTTTATATCATCGATGCGAAAGTAGAGGAAGTCGCACGTGGTCTTGGTATTTTAGACGTCGGTCTCGACCGTGACGTCACAGATTTGTCAGGCGGACAGCGTACGAAAGTATTGCTCGCGAAGTTGCTTCTCGAGAAGCCAGATATCTTGCTCCTCGATGAGCCGACCAACTATTTGGATGAAGTACACATCGAGTGGTTGAAGCGCTATCTCCAAAACTATGACAATGCCTTCATCTTGATTTCACACGATATCCCATTCTTAAATAGTGTCATCAACTTGGTCTACCATATGGAGAACCAAGAGTTGAATCGCTACGTCGGAGACTATGACAAGTTCATGGAAGTATACGAGATGAAACGCTCACAGCTTGAAGCAGCTTATAAGCGTCAACAAGCCGAGATTGCCGACTTGAAAGACTTCGTCGCCCGAAACAAAGCGCGCGTCTCGACACGGAACATGGCGATGTCGCGTCAGAAGAAGCTCGATAAGATGGATGTCATCGAATTGAGCGCGGAGCGTCCGAAACCGGAATTCCGCTTCTTGCAGGCCCGTACGTCAGGACGTCTCATCTTTGATGCGAAAGGTCTCGTCATCGGTTACGACGAGCCGCTCTCACGCCCGCTCGACCTTCAAATGGAGCGCGGTCAAAAGATTGCCCTCGTCGGAGCGAACGGAATCGGGAAGACGACACTCTTGAAGAGTTTACTCGGCTTGATCAACCCGCTTGAAGGAACAGTCGAACGCGGCGAGTTTCTTGAAATGGGGTACTTCGAACAAGAAGCGGCAACGAGCAACAACACGTGTATCGAAGAGATTTGGAGCGAGTTCCCGTCACTCAACCAACAACAAGTACGCGCGATGCTTGCGAAGTGTGGACTCATGACGAAGCACATCGAAAGTAAGATTTCCGTCCTCAGTGGTGGAGAAAAGGCGAAAGTACGTCTTTGCAAACTCCTTAACAACGAGACAAACTTACTCTTACTCGATGAGCCGACGAACCACTTGGACGTCGATGCGAAGGAAGAGTTGAAGCGTGCGTTGAAAGAGTACAAGGGTAGTGTCCTCCTCATCAGTCACGAGCCAGAATTCTATGAAGATATCGTCACAGACGTCTGGAACTGTGAGTCGTGGACGACGAAAGTATTCTAATTCAGTAAAGGACGTGTCGTATGGCTGGCCCAATTCAAACGAATGAACGGATTATCTTGTATGACATTATCCGAGGGTTTGCCCTCTGCGGCATTTTCCTCGTCAATATCCCGAGTATGCTCGGGAGCGACTGGATGTTCGGTCGCCCCGACTATTATGGGAGCGACTTGTTCGTCCGCACCCTCTTCGACTTGTTCGTGCAGACGAAGTTTTATACGATTTTCTCCCTCTTATTTGGGATCGGCTTTTCGATTTTCCTCGAGCGTTCTTACGCCCGAGGCGAATCGGTCAGTCGTTACATACGCCGGATTTTGATTCTCTTCTTGTTCGGTCTGGCACACTTGGCGATTTGGTCAGGTGATATCCTACATACATATGCGATGTGGGGCTTGCTGCTTCCTCTTTTCTATAAGTTGAGTAACCGTGCCATTCTGACATGGGCTTGGGGATTACTGATTGGAAGTATCCTTCTATTGTACGGAACTTCCGCGCTGAATGAATGGAGCATGGGCGGAAGCTATTATGGTGGTATCCCGTTCCCAGATGTGTATAATCAAGGGTTTGGTGCCTGGTTCGATTATCGGTATTCTGTTGAAATCTTTAACGCCTTCTCCAACTCGTTCGTTGTCGGCTTCGAGATTCTCAGTCTATTCTTATTCGGACTGTATATCGGACGTGAACGAAAACTCCTGACATGGCGTCTAGAAGGGTTAACACGAACGGCCATCATCTGTGCTATCCTTGCCCTCCCGTTCTTCGGCGTAATCATTTGGCATCATTATGGTGAAGGGTATCCTTATTTCTGGTTAAACTTGTTCGCCGTCTTGATTTCCGGGAAGTTACTCGCCACGACATATGTCTGCCTATTTACGATAGCCGTTCGAAAGGGTCGCACGTTCGCCCCACTTCAAGCGCTCGGACGGATGGCGCTTACGAACTATTTGACACATACGCTCATCGTCTTCGTCCCTGTGATTGCGCTCGGAGCATACGGTACGCTCTCTTTGACCGAAGGATTGTTCCTAAGCATCGCTATTTTAATTGTCCAATCCATCTTCTCGATGTGGTGGCTAAAAAATCACCGTTACGGACCGTTTGAGAAGCTATGGCGCTTAGGGACGTACGGAAGACAAACAAAATCATCTTAAGATCGGACTTCAGTGTCCGGTCTTTTTTATGATGAATAAATGAATTAAAATAAAAAACTGCAGACGTATGAACGTCTGCAGTTTCGCTCGAGGCTAATGCTTCGAGTTTTTATTTTGTCGCCGCTTCCGTTAAGAATGGCACGATTTGCTTCTTACGCGAAACGACGCCCGGAAGTGTCGCCAATCCGTTTTGAAGCGTCACGTTGAACGCTTGTTCGAAGAGTTCTGGCTTTGGTCCGACGACGATTGCTTCTGAATCGTTCGTCAAAATGTTCGTGATGGCAAAGACGAACAAGTCTAAGTTTTTCGCTGCAACCGTATTAGCGATGGCTGCATCGACTTCCTCTTTACGGTTCAAGACATCGCTCGCATCGACCGTGTTCACTTGTGCGATTTCGACGCGATAGTCGCCCATCGCAAATTCTTTCGCATCGAGTGAGATGAGCTCTTCAATCGTTTTTTGGCTAAGGTCCGCACCGGCTTTGAGCATCTCAAGTCCGTATGCTTCCACATCGACGCCAGCGATTTCTGCAAGTTCTTTCGCTGCTTTGATGTCCTCGTCCGTGCATGTCGGTGATTTGAAGAGAAGCGAATCTGAGATGATTGCTGAAAGCATCAAACCGGCCATATCCGCTGCAATCTCAACGCCGTGCTCTTTATACAATTTCAACAAAATTGTCGCTGTGCATCCGACTGGCTCTGCACGATAGTAGAGCGGGTCTGCCGTTTGGAAGTTCGCGATGCGGTGGTGGTCGATGACTTCAAGGATTCGCACGTCTTCGATGCCGTCCGCACTTTGCTGGAACTCGTTGTGGTCGACTAAGATGACTTCTTCGGCCTCACCTTTCACACTTTCAATCAAACGTGGTGCTTTCACGCGGAAGTGATCGAGTGCATATTGTGTTTCCCCGTTCACTTCACCGAGACGGACTGCCTCTGCGTCCATCCCTAATTTCTTTTTCAACTCGGCATAGGCGAGCGCTGATGTGATCGTGTCGGTATCTGGATTTTTATGTCCGAAGACTAGTACTGTACTCATATCTCATTCTCCTCACTAAATAGTTTTCCCTTATCCATTATAACGCCCACGGCATTTCTTTCAATTCCCAAACAAAAAGAGCCGTGTCGGCTCTTATGATTGTTCATCTTCATCTGTCTCTTCGAGGTCGGAATGATCTCCTTTTGAATCCTCTTCGTGGGAGATGTCCGGTTGATCTCGTTTCAACTTCTCTTTTTCTTCTTGTTCACGCTTTTCTTTGTCTGACATATCGTGTCATCCTTTCGAAAATCCGACTTGTCGTAATCTGTTCCCCAAGCCAGATTTCGTCAAACGACATTTCATCAAACGTAAACAAACTGAAACGTCAGGCTTGAACGAAGACGATTTCTTCTCCGCGAAGTTCGACTTTCACGTCTTGTCCTTGGAACAACCACTCATCTTGTTCCGCCACAACGAAACGAATGCCGTCTTCTTCGGTCTCAACAGCCGCATTGTTCACGTCTTCTGTGATGACTCCCACGGAAAAACCGTGCGTTAAGTCTGTCGAACCCCCGTATTTTGCGAATAAACGTACCGTTTGACCCGCTTCGACTTCCATCTCTTCTTTGAACCATTGGAGCGCTTCTTCTGTTACTTGAATCTTCATAACATTTCCTCCTCTCGACTACTTCTTTCATTCTAAACGTTTCAAAAGAGTCGAGCGAGGAAGTTGCCTAAAGTGTCGTCCCGGTTTGATAGCTCACCGTCATTCCACGTGTTTCAGGTTGAGCCCCGTTCATCTCAGCGAGCGTCGTTTCAAACAGATGGCGACCAATCTGTTCATTCGGAGAAAGCATCGTCGATAACCCAAACGCCCTACCAATCGGATGCCCGTCAAATCCAAGCATGGCGACTTCCTCAGGAATGGCGACTTGCCGCCGTTGCATCTCCCCCAAAAATCCAAGTGCGACATAATCCGACGAGAAAAAGAGCGCTCGAGGACGCTCTTTTTGAGAGAGGAACGTTTCTGCTAACCGAATGCCGTCCTCACTCGTCAAATAACCGGTCCAAATCCATTGCTCACGCGCATGCGCTACTTCATCGAAATAGGCTTGCTGACGCGCAAGGGAGCTCGGACTGTGGCTTCTTGACAAGATGATTCCAATCTCTTCATATCCATGCTCCTGTAGCACATGAATACCTGACACGAACGACGCATAATGGTCGACATGGATGGATGAGATTGTCTCCGGTGCGCCTACGGTCGCTACGGCAATCGGTCCGTACGCACGATACGTCTCCATTTCCTTAAAGGACATTTCGTGCGACAAGACGATCGCCCCATCGACTTCGCGATGCTTCAATAAATCGAGTGCTTGTCGCTCCTCACTCAACTTATACTCCGTCTGCCACATGACGAGACGGTAATCGTGCTCGAGGGCCGCTTTCGCAAGCCCGTTGACGAAGAGACCGTAATACGGATGATCCATATAAGGTAAGATGACGACGACACGCTGTGTTTTTCCCGTCGACAACGTCAACGCCTGTTGATTCCGCAAATACCCGAGTTCTTTCATCGCCGCATGGACACGGGTCCGTTTTTCCTTCGATACGTACGGATGCTCGTTTAAGACGCGCGAGACCGTCGTCACCGATACGTCAGCGTGCTTTGCGATATCTCGAATGTTTGCCATTCGTCTCACCTCAACTTGTCAGTCTTTGCATATAGTGTACCCACTCTGCTTGCTGACTGTCACCTCTTTCGACGACTTGACTTCGAATCGCCTGAACGAGGCGGAAGCGCTCTTCTAACGGCAAATGAAGAAACTCTTCACGGAAACGGCTACACAACATTTTCCCGAACGGTGTATACAACTGATTGATGACGAGTTCGTATACGATTCCACTGCACCATGTCTTCCACGTTGTCGGTTTCATATCGGTTCCCCTCCCTTTGTCTATACCGTATCCTCTGAAACGCGTTTCAGAGCAAGCATATTTTGTAAAAAAGTTTATTTCCGAACATTTTTTATACCACCTAATCATTTTTGATGTTTTTTACTCAAAACAATTGACGCGAATCAAACATTTTTGTATAGTCATCAAGTTGATAACGTTAATTTGATCATTATTTTCAATTATTGTTCGGAAATAGACCGAAATAAGGAGTTTTATCGATGAATATTTTTAAACTGAAACAACATGGAACGAATGTTAAACAGGAAGTCACTGCAGGGATTACAACGTTCGTGACGATGGCATATATCTCTGTCGTCAACCCGGCCATCTTATCTGACGCCGGAATCCCTTTCGCTCAAGCGTTCACGGCGACGATCATTGCCATCCTCATCGGGACAGGCTTGATGGCGTTTTATGCGAACTTGCCGATCGCTGTGGCACCTGGTATGGGGCTCAACGCCTTCTTCGCGTACACACTCGTCGCCCAAGAACAAATTGCACCGTCCGCAGCACTCGGTGTCGTCTTCGTCTCTTCCGTTTTCTTTTTAATCTTGTCGCTTTCGCCAATCCGGACGAAACTGATTCAGGCAATCCCGACCTCTCTGAAACATGCCATCACGACCGGAATCGGTCTCTTTATCGCTTCGCTCGGATTGAAGTTATCAGGCTTGATCGTAGCTGATGAGGCGAACTTGGTGCGTCTCGGTGACGTCTCTTCGCCAGAAGTATTACTCGTACTCGGTGGTTTAATCGTCTCGGCACTTCTCTTCTCGCGCAATGTCCCAGGGTCACTATTGATTGGGATGCTGCTCACTGGAATCGCGGCTTACTTCATGGACATCTTACAAATCAATGGTGTCACGGCAATGCCGACACTTCCAGAAGGACTTATGGTCAACCCAGTGACAGCATTTAGTGATGTCATCCAATATGGATTATTCGGTGCCGTCCTCTCGTTCTTCCTCGTCACATTGTTCGATACGACAGGTACACTTGTCGGTGTCGGGAAACAAGCCGGTCTTTTAAAGGAAGATGGCACGATTGAAAATGGTCACCGTGCACTCTTTGCCGACTCGCTTGCCACAATGGGTGGTTCACTCGTCGGAACGAGTCCTTCGACTGCATACATCGAGTCTGCAGCTGGTGTCGCACAAGGTGGACGTACCGGTCTCACAACGGCTGTCGTTGCCGGCTTGTTCGGACTGACGCTCTTCTTTAGCCCGCTCATCGGTGCCATCTCCGGCGTTGCAGCGATTACAGCTCCTGCACTCATCATCGTCGGGGCTCTCATGTTGACGAACGTCCGTTATATCGACTGGAGCGACTTTAGCGAATACTTCCCGGCATTCATGACGATTTTGATCATGCCGCTTTCAGGAAGCATCGAACGCGGAATCGCGTTCGGGTTCATCTTGTACCCGATCTTCAAAGCGATGAACAAAGAGACGGTCCATCCGCTCATCTATTTGTTCGGCGCACTTTTCATCTTGGAAATGTTCTTCCTATAATTTAGATGCAAGATCCTCGCCATATGACGAGGATCTTTTTCTGTTATACGTGCTTCCTTCCTGTTTTATATCAGAAAATAGATGAATGTCTGTTCAGTGAGATACGTTATCAATTAGACAGGATTTTACAAATAAATCAGTTTTTCTCCCCATTTTTCTGTCACTTTCCTACGTATTATGAAATAATGACGTTGAAATCGCTATCATGAGAAGAAAGAAGGAATGGCTATGCCGAATGTAGCTTTATTCGTCACTTGTTTATCAGATACGTTGTTTCCATCCGTCGGACAAGCGACAGTCGAACTGCTCGAACATTTAGGGTGCGAGGTGACTTTCCCTTTTGAACAGACGTGCTGTGGGCAACCTGCCTATAACAGTGGTTACCATGAGGAGACAAAGAAAATCGCCAAGCACATGATTGAAACGTTCGAACAGGCAGATGCGGAATATATCGTCGGACCATCAGGGTCATGTGTCATGATGATGCGCGACTATCCACATTTGTTCCAAGATGATCCAGTGTGGGGTCCTCGTGCCGTAGCACATGCCGCCAAAACGTTCGAACTGACGCAGTTCATCGTTGACGTACTCGAAGTCACAGATGTCGGCGCCAAGTTTCCCGCTACAGCGACCTATCATGCCTCCTGCCATATGACCCGCCTCCTCGGAATCGAAGCCGCGCCAGGGAAATTACTCGGAAACGTCGACGGCTTGACGATGGTTCCTCTCGCAAACGTACATAACTGCTGCGGGTTCGGAGGAACGTTCTCCGTCAAAATGCCAGACGTGTCGGTCCAGATGGTAGATGAGAAAGTCGAATCGATTTTACAGTCCGGTGCAGACGTTTTGATCGGGGCGGATGCGTCTTGTCTCATGAACATCGGCGGACGTCTTCATAAGCAAGGGCATCCGATCAAAGTGATGCACATTGCCGAAGTCTTGAACGAAGGAGTGAAGCAAGCATGAGCATGGGGATTCGGTTAGATGAGAAGTTTCAAGACCGTCGGAAGGACGGGATTGAGGATGCGTTCATGCGTCAAGCCGTCAGTTCGGCTCAAAATCGGCTGCGGGATGGACGGTTGAATGCTGCGGGTGAACTTGGAGACTGGGAAGCGTTTCGCGATCATTCGGAAGAGATTCGTCAACACGTGCTCGAACATCTCGATTATTACTTGTATCAATTGAGCGAGAACGTCTCAAAACGAGGCGGGAGCGTCTTTTTTGCAGAAACGCCAGAAGAAGCGAACCGCTATATTCGAGAAGTCGTTCGTTCGAAACAAGCAAAACATGTCGTGAAATCAAAATCGATGGTCACAGAAGAGATCGGATTGAACGAGGCACTCCAGGAAGAAGGATGTACCGTCGTCGAGTCCGACCTTGGGGAATGGATTTTACAACTCGACGAAGATCCACCGTCTCACATCGTGGCCCCTGCCCTACACAAAGACCGTGACGCTGTCCATGAGACGTTCACTGCTCACGGATATACGGGTTCGAACGATCCGACCGAGCTCGGACGCTACGCACGACAAGAACTCCGGAAAGACTTTTTGAAGGCAGAAGTCGGCATCATCGGTTGTAATTTCGCCATCGCGGAGAGTGGAGCCGTCGGGCTTGTAACCAATGAAGGAAATGGACGCATGGTGACGTCACTTCCTGATACGGTCATCTCTGTCATGGGGATGGAACGCGTCGTCCCATCTTATGAAGAGTTCGAGGTACTCGTCAATATGCTTTGTCGAAGCGCGGTCGGTCAACGCCTCACGTCATACATCACGACATTCGCCGGGACGCGTGCGGTCGGCGAAGTCGATGGTCCGGAAGAATTCCATCTCGTCATCGTCGACAATAAACGTTCTGGCATTCTCGGTACACAGTTCCAATCGGTCCTGCAATGCATCCGTTGCGCGGCATGCATCAACGTCTGTCCGGTCTATCGCCATATCGGTGGGCATGCGTACGGGTCAATTTATCCTGGTCCAATCGGTGCCGTGTTGGCCCCACTCCTAGACGGATACGAAAACTACAAAGAGCTCCCTTACGCGTCAAGTCTATGCGGTGCCTGTACAGAGGCATGCCCTGTGAAGATTCCGCTACACGAGCTATTGATTGAACACCGTCGTGTCATCGTAGAAGAAAAGAGACAATCACCATTCGTGGAGCGGATTGCGATGAAAGGATTTGCCGTCACGGCATCGAGTCCTTTCTTATTCGAAGCCGCGGAACACGTCGCACCGTTTGCGACATCACCGTTCGCCACATCTGGTCAGATTGAAAAAGGGTTACCTGCTTGGACGGACTCCAAAGACTTGCCGCAACCGAACAAACAGACCGTCCGAGATTGGTTTAAGAAACGGGGGAACGTCGAATGAATCCTGGCACAATCACAAACCGTGAAGACTTTTTACAACGAATCGCCAAACAGCTCGGTCGTGAGGTCGACCTCACCCCACCGAAACGCGAGTACAAACATCGCCCACAAGACGACGTGTTAAAAGATGCGAGCGAAGAAGAGCTACTTGAAACGTTTCGCATGGTCGCGACACGAATCCATACCGATTTGGTCGAATGTGAATCCACGCATCTTAATGATACGCTCCGCCTCTTGATTGAACGCTACGAAGGAACACGGATCCTCGCGGAGAACGATGAACGAATTTCCGCTTGGGCACCCACAACGAGTGAGACGTTCGCTTGGTGGGATTCGTCACAACCGAAAGCGAGTCGAGAGCTGGCCGCCCGTGCCGACATCGGCATTACGATTGCGGATGCGGCGTTTGCGGAAAGTGCGACAATCGTTCAATATGCGAAGCCTGGCAAATCACGAACGATCAGTCTGTTACCGCAAGACCATATCGCAATCATCCCGAAATCTGTCCTTGTTCCACGTATGACGCAAACGGCACAACAACTTGCCGAACTCGACCGAGATGACCTCCGTTCCCCGAACGGTGTCAATTTCATCTCCGGTCCGTCGAACTCGGCCGACATTGAGATGAACCTGATCGTTGGTGTCCATGGACCCGTTCGAGTCGCCTATATCTTAGTGCATGACTTATAAGTATAGCCCCTCCATCGATTGATGGAGGGGCTATGTTAATCATGATACGGTGACACTTCCGTTCGAGCTTGTTAATTTCACATCAATCGATCCTTCACCGAACACGCACTCTTTCGACCGCTCTCCGAATACATTGACTTTTCCGTTCCGCGACTTCGCCCGAATCGTCACATCTTCTGGACGTTCCTCGACGTGCAAGTCAATCTTCCCATTGTTTGTCTTCAATCGAATCGGTGATTGAATCGATTGAACGATACAGTCAATTCGACCGTTTGACGTTTTGGCATCAATTGCCCCCATGACGTGATCGACATCGATTCGACCATTCGAGGAATGGATGTTGATCCGTTCTAGTTGAGAATGTTTTGCTTCCACGCGACCGTTTGAGGAATGGAGCTCCCAATCGTGACCGTGACAACTCGACGCGAGCACCTGTCCGTTCGATGTACGAAGCACACCTTGGCGTGCCTGAATATGATGCGCGATGACTCGACCGTTCTCACTCTCCACGTGTAACCGTTCCGCTTGAAGATCTTGTACATCACTCGAACCGTGGCGGTTTTTCAATTGAATCTGATGATAGGCGTGATGCGGCAGCTCGACTCGAAGCACCGGTGCTTTCGACCCGAACCACGAGAAGAGGTCAGAGAGACCGAAACGACGTTCGGATTCAATCCGAATCTCAAGCGTGTCCCCGACGATGTCCATCACAACCCCATGGTCGGTCTCCGTTTCGAGCGTCGCATACGCATAGCCGTCTTGTGATGGCGTGACGAACACCTGTGCATGCTGTACTTGGATGAGGACACTTTGAAAGGCTACGGTCGAGCTTTTGACAACCGCAGGCGGTCGTGTCGATTCCGATACTTCAAAATCGACAGAAGCGAGTAGTTCCGAGGCGAGTACGCTCGGTTCCCCTAACTCGCGTGCCATCTCCTCATCACTTCTACCCTCTAATCGACCGCTCGTGAAATATTCAGACACGTCTCGTAAAATATCGAGGCGATCCTTCACCTTCACGTTCATCAATAACTGCTCAAGCTCTGACAAGTACTGTTCTTCATTCATCTGTCGTCTCCCCCTCGGATTAAGTCATTGACGCCGTTCGTGAATACATCCCATTCCGCTCGCAACTCAGCCAAATGTGTTTTTCCTTGTTCCGTAATCTGATAATACTTTCGCGGAGGCCCTTCCCCGGACTCGGTTAAATAAGTTGTGAAATAGCCCTCTGTCGTCAGTCGACGTAACAATGGATAGACGGCACCCTCTGAAATGGCTACTTTGGCTGAAATCGCTTGGACGAGTTCATAGCCATAGCGGTCTTGTTCCGCCACAAGCGCCAGTACACAAAGGTTGAGTACGCCCTTTTTGAATTGAGGATTCATGATCCCACCCCCTACTATACATAGAACAATAGCATATCATTCACTACTGTTCAATATATAATAGTATCCATTCCCCTGATTTCTCAATATATAGCATCTAAACGTTTGAATCTGTACAATGAAAGAACGACACTCGTAGGATATTAGTCACAGTCGGAATGTTCATCATTCTAGAAAGGAACGGTCTTTATGAAGTCATGGATTGACCAGCGGATCGGAAGACAATTTTTGTTCGTCTTCTACTTATTCATCGGGCTGATCCTCCTCACGTCACTTGCCGTATATGTGTATACGGAAAACCAAATCGAACAGACGACGTCATCGCTCGAGAACATTAGTGAACGGCGCACGAATGCGACCGAATTGTTCGAGACATGGCAGTCGATGCAATATGAAATGCGCGGCTATGTACTCCTCGGAGACGATGCGATGCTAGAGCGCGTACAAGATAAACAAGTCTTGATTGACGAACAGACGACCTGGTTCGAACAGAACGCCGTGACCGATAAGGAAAAAACGTATGCGAGCGATGCGCGTACGCTGTTTGTCGCTTATCAGGAACGCGTCATGCCAAGCCTTGAACGTTATGTAGAAGGAAAGCGGAGCGGAAGCGTGACCGAACCCTTCTTAAAAATGCCAACGCTCGGGAAAGTAAACCCTCAAAAAGAGCCGCCGGCGGATCGAAAATTTAAAATCAACTCGAAAAGTGCCGCGGATATGAGCGCGAGCATCGTCGATATGGAGAGCGTCTTCACGGAATATCGGAACTCACTGAACGCAGAAGAGGATGCGCTCCGTGCTCAACTTGCGACACATACGAAATGGGCACAGGCCCTCTGGCTCCTCTCCTTACTCGGAGTCCTCTTCATTCTCTTCATCGTCGCCCGCCCTTACGTCCGACGCTTGACCGGTCAACTCCAAGAGTTAATTGAAAACAGTAAGCGTCTTGCCGGAGAGAAGCAACCGGTCACGCCAATCACGGTTCAATCTAAAAACGAGGTCGGTCAATTGACGACATCATTCCGTCAGATGGCGACTTCGCTTACGCATCAGCGTTATCGGATTGAGGAAGAGCGTGAAAAGACAGCTCGCCTTCTCCACTCGATTCGAGATGCTGTCATCTATGTCGAGCACGCGACAAGCGAAAAAGTGGCGAACCAAGCGTTGTTCGTCTTATTCAATCAACCGATCACAAAACGAAATGAAGTCGATTTATATCGTTTAGATGCTAGTCTTGAAGAACTCGGGCTGCAGGTCGACCAAAAGGATGCCTTTTTTGCATTCATGGAACGTTCATTCGATGGACAGTGTAAAGAAGAGAGCGTCACGTTCTCGATGAATCAGGAAGAGCGCTTCATTCAAATGTATGCGGAGAAAATTTATTTGAGAGGGACACGCCACGGCACGATGCTCGTCTTCCGTGATGTGACGCATGAGACTGAGGTCGATCGTTTGAAAACCGAACTCGTTTCGACCGTCTCCCATGAACTCCGCACGCCGCTCACGAGTATCATCGGATTCACCGAACTTCTTCGTTTCCGACAACTGTCTCCCGAACGTTCGGAGAAATATTTAGGGATGATCCATCAGGAAACGTTACGTCTCGAGGATTTGATTTCCAACTTGCTCGATGTTCAGCGAATGGAATCAGGACAACAGACGTACCACAATGAGACGGAGCGCCTATCGGAAATCCTGAAACAGGCCATCGCCATTCATCAAGGTGCCAGTCAACATCATCGCATCACGTTTGATTGTCAAGAAGACGTCTATGTATATGGAGATCGGACACGACTCGGACAACTCTTCACGAACTTGCTTCATAATGCCGTGAAGTACTCTCCAAGTGGTGGAGACATCCATGTACGTGTCGCATGTGAACGACCGGATTGGATTGATATTTCGATTGAGGACCATGGAATCGGGATTCCACAAGCCGCGCTGTCGAAGTTGTTTGATAAGTTCTATCGCGTCGACAATTCAGCCAGCCGTAAAATCGGAGGTACAGGCCTTGGCCTCGCGATTTGTAAAGAAATCGCAGAAGGTCATGGTGGCACGATCCACGCCGCATCGAATATCGGCAAAGGTTCCATTTTCACGGTCAGTCTTCCAAAAATGGATGTATCAAATCAAATGAGTAGTTAACGAGAAGAAGCCATCGCCTTTATGGGCGAGGGCTTCTTTATATTGACAAAGTATTAGTTATGAAAAGGGTTGAAGAATAGGAAAGGCCCGAGAGATATCATCGTTGGCATCTTCCGAACTTATATCTCTCCGTTTACGCGGAAAAGCTGCGCCGCCAAGAATGATACAATAATCGCTGAATGACGTGAACTTAAAGATACGAAATGGAATTCAAGGTTTCCATGAGTTCCTGTCTGCGCTCTTCATCGTAAACATCTGGATGTGCTTCAGCAAACTGCTCACGATCATTATCGTAATATTTTCCTGACGCACCTTCAAATTCATCTAAAGTAGCGGCATCACGCAAGACTTTCGCTCCAATCATCAAATCATGACCATCGATTCCATAAGCACTTTTCACCATTTTACTACCCAACAAGGATTTTGGATTGACCGCTACGAAAGTCTGAGGGTATTTTTTTGATAACTCATATGTCCACATCGTAATTGCCAGTTTGCTTTGTGCATATGCGTCACCGTCCGTGATAGGTGAATGACCTCGTAACGCCCCGTAGTCTAATCGTGCCTGGGCAGCAGATGACACGTTGACGACTCGTCCTGTTACTGGAAGTAACGGCAACAGTCTCTTAGTCAAAACATAAGGTGTTATCGCATTCACAATGAAGCGAAGATCCCATCCGTTCTCCCCAAGTCGTGGCTGTGCCTCATAAATTCCAGCATTATGAATCAGGACATCAATCGAATTATGTTCTTTTAGTAGTCGGTCAGCGAATAACATGACGTCCTCTGACTTCGAAAGATCGGCAATATATGAAGTGACATGACTAGAGTCTAATTCTCGCACGACGGCCGCTAGTTTTTGCTCGTCTCGACCATGAACCAAAACCTCATGACCTTCCTCAATCAAAAGTTTGGAGGTCGCTAGTCCGATTCCGTCTGTGGCACCGGTAACGAGAATCTTCATCACACTTCCTCAATGATTTCAGCTAAATCAAGACGTGATTTTGGTAAGTCTGCATTGAAATCAGATTCCGAACGATATCCGAGTGATACGACAACACAAGAAGTGAAGCCTTTTTCCCGTAATGAGAACTCCTCGTCTAACATTTTCATATCTAATCCTTCCATTGGGATCGCATCAATTCCCAATGACGCGACACCAAGTAAAAACGAACCTAAATTCAGATAGACTTGTTTTTCAGTCCAATGAGATAAGTCTTTGTAATCGTATTTATGCATATCGACAAAAATCTTTCGCCCTGCGTGGTTAGCATGCTTGAATTCCTGTTCCGCAAAACGCCCATCCTCATCTTCCTTGTCCGTCACATGTTGAAGATACTCTTCTGTGATTTCCGTTTTAGATGCAAATACAACGACGGCAGATGCATTTGTCACTTTCGATTCATTAAAACTATAGAATCCATTCGCTGCTTTTGCGACACGCGCTTTTCCTTCTTCAGTTGTCGCAAGCACAAAATGCCATGGCTGAACATTCGTTGATGATGGAGAAAGTTGGAGTAGCGACTTGATTGACTCCATGTCCGCTTCAGAAATTTGCTTGGATACATCAAATTCTTTTGTTGAGTATCGATTGTTTAATGTCTTAACCAGTTGCATATCTACACTTCCTTTTTCGATTTTTAAAACTTGATATGCGCCTAGTATAGGACTCATATTACCCGCCTACAAGTACGGACTTCTTTATCCGTACGGACACTTTTGTACAGACTACGGTTATGCGTCATATTCTTCTTCGAAATAAATTTCTCCATATTGATGCTCATCTTGATAATCTTTTCCCCACGATCCTAATTGCTTTAAAATGGGTAAGAGCGCTTCGCCAGCCTCCTTAAGAGAATATTCTGCACGTGGTGGAACTTCGTCATATATTTTTTTAGCCAAGAGATCTGCTTCTACTAGTTCTTTGAGTTGACGAGAGAGTACTCGTTCATTGATGTTCGGAATTTTACGTTTCAATTCTCCAAATCGGATCACGCCAGCACCGCCTACGTGATAGATGATAAGTGGTTTCCATTTCCCCCCCATCACATCGAGCGCCAACTCTACATTACAATAAAAAATCTTATATTCTGCTTCTTTCATGATTCCCTCCTCATCATTCCTAACACAAAAAGACACCGTCTCCGATGTCTTAAATCTTACAGGATACAATCACTCGTAATCCACTCCATAGTTCCAACAACCGACAACGATTGATGATGTGCAGTCACGATGAGATGATCACCTTGTTGAACATCCACTCCATCGATTTGACCATTCCCTTTTAAAATCGATATGAGTCGAAAACGATTCAATGACGAAAGATTGAAACCTGTCTGAACATTCATATGATAGACATTGAATTCATTCGTTTCAACCAACGTTGTAATTGTGCCCTCAGGAACTTTTATTGTTTCTGGGACAATGACTACCTGTTCATTCGGGAAGTTCGTGACAGCTAATGCTTTTTCTAAATGTAATTCTCTAAGATTTCCCGTCGCGTCGACACGATCAAAATCATATACCCGATAAGTCGTGTCTGATGACTGCTGTGTCTCAAGAATAACGATTCCTTTTCCAATCGCGTGAATCGTACCACTTGGAACATAGATGAAATCACCTTTTTTTACCGGCATGCGACATAAGAGGTCATCCCACTGGCCATGCTCAATCCGCTCCAAAAATTCTGATTTTGTTTTTGCACGATGACCAAGAATCAATTCCGCATCAGGTTCTGCATCGACCACATACCAACATTCGGTTTTTCCGTAAGGTTCACCTTCTAAACGTTGTGCCTGATCGTCGTTTGGATGAACTTGTACGGATAAATCCTCCCTCGCATCTAACAATTTAATGAGTAGAGGAAATTCTTCATTTTTGTACTCTCCGAATAAATAACGGTGATTTTTCCATAGCTCCGCTAGAGACATTCCTTTATATTCTCCAGCCAAAACGTAGCTCATGCCGTTCGGATGCGCCGAGATCCCCCAACATTCCCCAATGTTTCCATCTGGAATTTTATAGTTAAAGAGAGTACTTAACTTTCTACCGCCCCATATTCTCTCTTGAAATACCGGTTCAACTTTTAGAATCATTGTTCCCTTCCTTTCTGGCTTGGAAAGTAGCATAGCAATGTGCCGCCGTCTGTTTAAGATGTTCATAAGCGACTTTTGGTTTCATTAACTCTTCGAGAGACATTGGGCCCGACGCGATGGAATGTGCTGCGAGAACGGAGGTATGTTGTAACTTTTCAAATGAGATGTTGACACTTCCCCCAAGTAACACTACGGGTATCTGTTCTTTCGCTCCAAGCTTTCCAATCATCAACGGAAGCTTTCCGTTTAAGGTTTGCTCATCGATTTTCCCTTCGCCCGAGATCACTAAAGCGTAGTTGGCAATTCGTTCGGGAACATCGTTCAGCGACAACACCAATTCTGCACCGGATGTATATTTAGCACCGGCATAGGCGTATAGTGCTCCTGCAATTCCGCCCGCCGCACCGCTTCCGACACATAATTGAACATCCACTCCTGTATCTCGTTCCATCAGTTTTGCGAAATGTTTCAACCTCTCATCTAGTAACAACACGTCCTCTTGGGTCGCACCTTTCTGTGGTGCATATACATACGCTGCCCCGGTCTCTCCGTAAAATGGGTTCTCTACATCGCAGACCAGAACAATCTCTGTGTCTTCTAACCTCTTCTTAAGCTCACACAAATCACTGCGAACCACAGAATGAAGGTTTTCGACGTTAGTGACTTCTTTTTGTTTAGCATCGAAGAAGATTCCTCCGAGTGCACGTAACATCCCGAATCCGCCATCCGTTGTTGCGCTCCCACCTAACCCGACATAAATCGTTCGACTTCCTTCTTTGATTGCATCAAGGATGAGTTGCCCGACCCCATAAGATGTCGCAAGTCGCGCGTTCCGTTCTTCGATTGGAACTTGAGGTAATCCACACGCCGCCGAGACTTCGATTACCGCTGTTTGATGTTGTCGATTGATTCCATACATCGCCATCACTTGTTTTTTTCGTGAATCAAGTACTTCAAGCTCCCGATTTTCGAGTTGTAATGCATGTCGTAATGCAGAGACCGTTCCTTCTCCTCCATCTGCAACTGTCAAAAGATCAATGCGTTCATTTGGATTGACCATTCGGATTCCATCTTTTACAGCTTGGTTAGCTTGTTCGGATGTCAGACTTCCTTTGAATGAATCAAGTGCTACTAATACAGACATGTTGATTCCCTCCGTATAAAAATCAATCAGGACACGGATCATCCATGTCCTGATTCGTTTTATTTCATCAAGATGGACTTCACTTGATTCGGTAAGATATTAAACTGATTGTTTGACACGACCTCAGTAATGTCTCGAACCGGTTCTTCATTCAAATTGACTTCAGTGAATGAATCAAAGTCTACTTTCGTAAACATGAGAGGAATCGTATGTTCAGTCGGGTTATACACACGCAACAGTAACGCTTTTTCGTTCTCTGCTTTCTTCAAAGTGCTCATCAATAACCCATTTTCAGCCATTTCAAAAAGCGATGCAGAGGCGTTTAAGCAAAGTCCGGTAGGGTTAAGCTTCATCGCATCATGCGGAATTTTGTTATAGGTCACAATCGGTGTAAGATGACGTTTCGCCAAGTCAGAGAGACGTTCAGTTCCATCCAATGATGTGAATGCAAGGTCAAACGTATACGTTCCGATCATCTGGGAATCCGGTGTCGATAATTTGATTCCAGATGGTCGCCCAGGTCGTCGAACAAGCTCTTCTTTACCTAACACGCCTACACTTCGGAACAAGGTGATGGCTAGTGTCGATTCACCTTCTTCTATTACTTCAAACTCACGTGAGCTGTTCGTAATGACACCCATTCCATTTCCTGATTCTTCTTGTAATCCCACATAAGACAACATCGGGAAAATTCCGTCCGGTCGTTCATTCCATCCTTCTTCTTCCCATACATGAATTGCATCATCGATGAACGGTCGTTTGATTTCACCGAACTGATTGTCGGAAAACGAAACATTCGTTTGGACAGAAGTTGGCAAACAAAGGCGAAGGCGATGATCATTTGCGTCATTATCCACGACTACTTTGAGTCCAATTGTTGAATCATTTTGTTCAATGACCAATTCAAGTGAAACCTTCAATAGATTCGTCAGTCGCCCATCTTTTCGTTCCATCAAATCACGCGGGATCTTCATATCATGTGAAATCGTGACAACTGTTCGGTTGGATGTGCTCGTCGTTTGAATGATCGGACGACTCGATTGTGTCGTGATCGGATTGTCTCCTGCGAGCGGAGAATAGTCATATTCATCTCCATCATCTCCACTATCTTCGAGCCACAACAAATCTCGGTGCAATACGCCCGATCGTTTATCCAGCAAATCGATAGTTCCATTTTCTTTGACCGTGATGTCATAGACTTTTGTTTCAATCAGTTGTGGACCAAATACTGTCGTCTCTTCTACAACTGTTGGCGTCGACTCTGATACTACAAATACGGTTTCATAGCTAAGTGCTGCCAATTCACGTCGAACTTCGATTGTATACTTGTAAAACGGATCATAGTTGCCGTAGTGAACGATTTGGCGATCAATCAAGCCTGGATCAATGATTTCTTTTTGAATCAATTCATAAGGTACTTCCGTTCCGTCTTCTGTTTCTAAGCGGAATGATTCAAACTTTGTGATGACTTCCGTCCGAATCACACGTTCTTCGGCAATGCTTCTCAAATTAAAGAACGTCAATCTATCTTCTGTTCGTTTCGTGTCAATCGAATCCACAATTCTACGTTTATAGAATGTGATCAATTGATCTGTTTTTTCGTTTGCGATGAAGAAACGGTTGAAGATTTCAGCATGGACTTTATCCGAACAACAGCAACCGATGCTGTCATGGGCATGATTTTTCATGATTTCTTTCCAAATCAATTCGATCAAACCGTGATGATATTCAATGCCGAGGGAATACGCTAAACTCATCAATGGTTCGAGCGTGTTCGTCAACTTGTTCTCAATGATGGCGTTCATCGTTTTGATATCCATTCGAGTTGAATAGATACTTCGGTGAACCCGCATGTATTTTCCATCGAGAAATTCGCCGCTAATCGTCGGAAGATTCAACTGTTTCTCGAGTTGCTCAAACACTTTTTCATAGCGACTCAAGAAAAATTCACGTTCAGGATACAAACGATGCAGTTCGGTGAGCACTTCCGTAATATTTTGCTGAATCGGCATCTGGTCATGACCATTTGGAAGGAGAAGGTTTTCACCTGTGGCTCCGCGATCAAGTACTGGCAAATATTTATCCATGCGTTTCTTTAACGCCTCTGGTTCGGTAGGCAAATACTTTCCGATTGCATAACCGAGTGGCATCAATTGAACCAATACGTTCGATCCATCTTTCGATTCCCAGTAGAATTCAGTCTTGTTTGTCCCATGACGTTCCGACGTTCCACGCCAAAAGATGGAGCGCTTGATCCCGAAACCATTCAAAATCATTGGCATTTGAGCAGATTGACCAAAGGAATCAGGCAGATATCCGATTTCCATATGGGGTCCAAACTCTTTAGAGTCTTTAATACCGTATAGCAAGTTTCGAACTATTGATTCTGCCCCAACAATCATCTCATCCGTCTGTGTATACCAAGGTCCGATGATCAACTTGTTCGCCTGAACGAGGCGTTTAATCCGCTCACGATTCTCCGGCTTTACGGCCAAATAATCTTCTAAAATAGACGTTTGTCCATCTAACACGTAATACGGATAGTGCTCATCTGTTTCCAAACGATGCATAATTTCTTCTAAGTTATTCACCAACAGAATTCTTGACTCTTCTGTGGAGAAGTACCATTCACGATCCCAATGCATATGTGGAACCACATGAACCTGTTTCATTTCTATCTCTCCTTTATGCTGCTTCTTTCTCCGCTTTCAACTGCTTTTGAACTTTGTGTCTCCGTGTATACAAGAGAAGGAATGTAGAGATTGCAGCCCCTACTAATGCTGCTCCCAACCAAATCGTTGCCGCGAAGAACAACGGTGGACCTTGAAGTAGTGCTAATGAGAAAATCCCTGCTCCCGGAACGTTCAATCCGATCCCAAAATATGCAACGATTGCGCCCGTCACGGCTGAACCCGCAACGAGTGACGGAATCACTCGGAGTGGGTCATTGATCATGAATGGAATAGCCCCTTCTGTAATACCGGCAAGTCCGAGTAACCAAGTCTGTTTCCCAATTTCACGTTCTTCACGTGTGAACAATGTTCTACCTAAACGCGTTGCCAATGTGACCGAGAAAGCAGAAACCATCTTGACCGAAGCGAATGCCGCATACGGGATAAAGTTCCCGCTTGCCATCGCACCGATACAGAACGTATATGCCGCTTTGTTGATTGGACCACCTAAGTCAAACGAGACCATGGCTCCGATAATCGCTCCAAGTAAGAGCGCATTTGCTCCTTCTAAACCACTTAACCATTCGAGCAATCCTGTGTTTAGCGCCGCAAGTGGTCGACCAATGACGAACAACATAATGGAACCGACGACTAATGTTCCTACTACCGGGTACACCCAGAAACTAATGAATCCTGCAAATGTACCTTTTGGTTGTATTTTCGCTTTTAAATACTTAAGGAAGTAACCCGCTAACAAACCACCGAGCATCCCACCTAAGAAACCGCTACCAATTAAGTTCGCGGCAACACCAGCAGCAAAACCTGGACCTAGCGCCGGTTTATCTGCAATCGAATACGCCATGTATGCTGCAAGGATTGGAATCATAAGTTGACCTAAGAGCGATCCACCTAATTGTCTTAACAACCACAACCATGAGCCTTCTTCAGCATAAAGCGCCTGTAAATCAAAAATTTGGGCGATAAAGACCGCGACCGCAAGCGTCATTCCCCCGGCGACGATGACCGGTATAATATGAGAAATCCCAGTAAGCAGTGAATTTTTCACTTCTGTCTTCCATGACTGACCATCTTCTTCAGTATGCGTAGCCGAAACTTCTTTGAACTCACCGCGCGCTTCACTTTCGCCTTTATTTAATGCTTTTTGCACTAATTGTTTTGCATTACGAAGCGGTGATGCGACTGACGTTTTTACTTTCGGCAAATGACTGAAACGTTCTTCTTCTTTTACGGAAACGTCCACAGCAAAGATAACAGCTTCAGCACTTTCTAAATCTTTTGTCGAGTGGCGATCCTCAATCCCGTTCGCACCCTGCTTCTCGACTTTGACTTTCACGCCAAGTTCTTGACCCGCTTTTACTAGAGCTTCTGCCGCCATATACGTATGAGCGATGCCGGCAGGACAGGCTGTGACGCCCAAAACTAACTTTTGATTTTCATTTGATGAAATCGAATTCTCTTTCTCTTCCGTTTCATCTAATCGAACAAGCATCTCTTCTGGAGATTTCGCTTGTAATAAACG
Organism: Exiguobacterium sp. s35; assembly: GCF_018617535.1. NCBI lineage: Bacteria > Bacillati > Bacillota > Bacilli > Caryophanales > Exiguobacterium > Exiguobacterium sp. s35. Next base: position 198,774 of record NZ_JACSKI010000002.1, on the reverse strand, counting down.
ATTCTTATACGCCGTGTCAGTCAGACGAATAACAAATTCTGATAATAGCGACAAGTGAGTAGATCCTGCTTCAGCAGTAGGAATGGCCAACAAAATGACAAGATTGACTCGATTGGTAGGGTCAACACTTTCCCAGTCATCGATTGGTTGTTTAAGGGTGGCGATAGCAAAACCAGCTTTTACAACTGCATCTGACTTTCCATGAGGAATTGCAAGTCCTCCTTCAAATCCTGTCGGCGATAATGCTTCACGCTCCATTACTGCTTGATAAAATGTTGATTCGGACGTGATATTGCCATTTTGCTTAAGTTGTTTGATCAAAAAACGAATCGCTTCTTCTTTTGAGGAGAAGGATTGTTCAACATTCAACAATGAAACGTCTGTGCTCTCTCTCAGTTGCATAACTTCTGTCCTCCTTATGAGAATGAATAACTTTCTATATGCCAAGTGTATCAACAAAAAAAAGAGAAGAATGATTCTTCTCTTTTTTGCACAAACTCTATTCATGTAAGGGTTTTCATGTGTATTTATACACATCATTTATACGATTTCCAATAATCTTCAAGGATGTGTCTTAATAGATAAAAAATAGGTGTAGGGTCCGTAATGTTATGATGATGACTGTAGATTGGAGGGGATGAAAAATATAATGAATATGAGGATTCTCTCTGCAAGGTATTGTCGCATAAATGAGTAATAGCAACCGTTCGGACATGACGCTGTTTTGCGAGATGTGCCAGCTCAATCAATTGACTCGTTTCACCCGAAACGGAAATAAATATTAACAAGTCCTTACTTGTTAAAGTTTCAAGTTCTGTCAGCATATTATGACGATGAAGATAGAATTCACACTTCTTGTTTACTGTTCTTAATCCATTCATTAGATATTCGCAGTAAATAGCCGAGTCACCTATTCCATATACGATGACACGAGAAGATTGGTGAATCATCATATTAAACGTTTGTATTTTCTGATGACTTAGCAAAGCATGTGTTTTTTTAATGTTTTGCATCGCATCTAACTCTTCTAGTTCGCGCAATTCTTCCTTCATGGCCGTTTTCATGTGTGAAAATCCATCATATCCAAGCTTTCGCGATAAACGAATAATCGTATTTGGTACCGTAAACATTTGAGTAGCCAATGATTGTACTGACATATGGGTTACATCTTCAAAATTGGCCTGAATATATTCTATGATTTGATCGTCTGTATCATTTAACAGATGCTCAAAATTTAGAATCCGATCATTAAAATGAAGCATAATCTCCTCCCGAAACACAATAATCCTACTCATTTTTCATTTGCATTAAATATAAAATAAATTATATACATGTATCACTCTTTCATTTAAGCGATTACAACAATCTCCATTAGCTTATACGACACGTAAAGAACTTGCAATCAAACAAAAAAGAGAGGTGTGTCCCCCTCTTTTAACTTCCTTATTGAACTTTATTCTCTGGACCGAATGATGGATAAAGCGATAGTCCACCATCCGCAAAGATTGTTGTACCGGTCACATAAGACGATTCATCTGATGCGAGCCAAGCGGCAACGGCGGCAATCTGCTCTGGCTTCCCAATGACATGAGATGGGATAAGTGCCTCCAGCCCTTTCTTCTCTTCAGGGTCGCTCATCGTCTCTTCGTTGATTGGCGTATCGATTGCACCTGGTGCGATTGCATTGACGCGAATGTGGTTCGGTGCATATTCGAGAGCGACTGATTTTGTGAACATTTTCACGCCGCCCTTACTTGCTGCGTAATGTGTGTAGCCCGGACGCGGAATGACTTCGTGAACGGAAGACATATTAATGATATTGCCTTCGATTTCATGTTCAACAAAGTATTTCAAGGCAGCACGCACACCAAGGAACGTTCCGTTCAAGTTGACGTCGATAATTTTCTTCCAATTATCGAATTCCATCTCATGTGTTTTCGCCTCGACTTGAACTCCCGCATTGTTCACGAAGATATCCATCTTCCCAAACTCAGAGATTGCTTTCTCAATCATCTTCTCCGCGAGTCCTTCTTCCGAGACGTCCCCTTTCACGGCGACGGCTTTCCCGCCACCCGCCTCGATTCCACGGATAACTTCTTCCATCTCTTTCTCACTGCTGCGATAGTTCAGGACAACGTTCATCCCTTCCTTCGCATAGCGCTCTCCGATGGCTCGACCAAGACCTTTCGAACTCCCCGTGATGACTGCGACTTTCCCTTTTAACTCTGGATAGTTTGCCATATGAATTCCTCCTTCATCTTCTCGGGTTTAGTTCCCGCATTCCCCTCTTCATCAAACATGATTGGCTGCATTTTGAATATTGGAGACAAATCAACTATACTGAAACAAACTATTCGTTTTCAGGAATTGCCTGAAAGACGTTTGATCTTATACTCAATGGAGGTGACTCCCCGATTTTTGGGGGAATTGTTGGACAGTCCCATGTTACTCAGCTTACTCATCGTTGCGCTCTTAATCTTTTTGACCGCCTTTTTCGTGGCAGCCGAATTTTCAATTGTGAAAGTGCGTGGCGCTCGACTTGACCAGCTCGTGCTTGAAGGAAATAAGAGAGCGGTCAGCGCAAAAAAAGTCATCGAGAATATCGACGACTCCCTTTCTGCATCTCAGTTCGGAATTACGCTTTCTGCACTCGGGCTCGGGTGGATTGGTGCCGATCAAATCGAAACATATATCCACACGTTGGTCGACCAGCTAAACTTATCGCCATCTCTCGTGACATTCTTGTCGTTCCTGATCGCATTCTTACTCATTGCGTTCTTGCACGTCGTCATCGGGGAACTCGTTCCGAAAACACTTGCGGTTCATGAAGCCGAAAAGTTGACGCTCCTTGTCGCACGCCCGCTCTACGTGTTCACGAAAATCTTCTACCCGTTCATTCGTGCCTTGAACAGCATGGCACGCCTCACTCTCCGTTTATTCGGAGTGCAGACGACGGCGCAGGAGACGGCACACTCAGAAGAAGAGCTGAAAATCATCATGACGGAAAGTTTCCGCAGTGGTGAAATCAACGAAAACGAGTTGGCGTATGTACAAAACATCTTCTCGTTTGACGAACGAATCGCAAAAGATGCCATGGTTCCACGGATGAACATGGTAACCATTGATGAAGAAGATACAATCGAAGAAATCATTTCAGTTGTTGAAGAGCATCAGTACACACGTTATCCAGTCACAAGAGATGGGGATCGTGATGACGTCCTCGGATTCGTGAATGCGAAGCAACTCTTTACTGCTCAACTGTCAAAAAATGATGCACCATTCGAGTCGTTCATTCACCAATTACCACTCGTCACCGAATTCACACCGCTCCAAGAAGCGATGGTGAAGATGCAAAACGCGCAGACGATGATGTGCTTAGTCATCGATGAGTACGGGGGGACTGCGGGCCTCTTGACGATTGAAGATATTTTGGAAGAAATCGTTGGTGAGATTCGCGACGAGTTCGACCGAGATGAACAAGCAGAAATTACCGAAATTGCTCCGAAACATTACCGTCTCTCTGGACTTGTGTTGACACAAGAACTCGAGGAGCGGTTCGGAATCGAAATCGAAGATGACGTCGATACGGTCGGTGGATTCGTTTTGTCACAAAAAGCGAACGCACGAACAGGAGAACGGTTCATTTTGCCTGGTAATCATGAACTGATTGTCAGCGAGGTCGATAACCACCGAATCGTCTTCGTCGATTTAATCTTAGCCTCTTATGAAGATGAGGAACCCGTATCAGAATAACGCTTTTCTTAACGCCCTTCTCTATATTTTAGAGAAGGGTTTTTGATATGTGAGCTGAACTGTCGCTATATTTTCGCCTCTTGCCGTGATATACTGCACATATGTTGCTTATTTGAGTGTCACGCACTCAATGACACAACATCACCGAAACATGGCGAGATGTTCGGTTTAAACAGAAAGAAATAGAAAGAAGGTTACGCATGGAACGCAAACTATTTTTGATTGACGGTAACTCCATGCTGGCCAGTGCTTACTATGGTGCCGCCGCGAGCCGAACGAAAAAAGGACGCGAGGTATCTAAAAACGATCGGAGTGCCGTCATCGGAATGACCGGCCTCATCCGGACGATTCTACGTAGACATCGTCCGACTCACTTTGTCGTCGTCTGGGACGTCTCACGTGAAACATTATGGCGTCGAGAACTCTACCCGGGCTATAAACGCCGCAGACGTCAAACACCGCCTGAATTGAAAGCGCAAATGGAACTCATGCGTCAACTGCTTGAAGATAGTGGGATTCCACAATTCCAAGTAGAGGGCTATGAAGGGGAAGATTTAATTGCCCACATCGCGCGTAAATTCAGTTGCAGTGCACCTGTGGTCATCATGACAAAAGACAAAGACTTGTTACAGCTTGTCAGTCCACGAATCACCGTTTGGTTGCAAACACAGGAGCTTCAGCAAATGCAGGCTCGCTGTGACATTCGTGATAACCGCCCATTACCGCTCAAACGTCATTTAGAAATTCGACCAGAAGAGATCGCGGCGTTATACGAAGGATTGAAACCGAAGCAACTGTCAGCCGTTAAAGCGTTGACGGGAGACCGTTCTGACGGGATTCCGCCAGTTGCAGGGCTCGACGAAAGCCAATCGGTCCAATTGATCAAACGATTCGGTTCGCTCGATAAGCTGTATTCTGCCTTGAGTATCAAAGGTGACAAACGACAACAAGTAAATGAAACGATCGCGGCACTGACGTCAGAGGAGGTGCCCCGTAACTTGAGACGAACACGCAAAAAAGCAGAGCGCAATATGGAGCTCGTTCGTCTCGATGTCACGGTGCCAGCACTTGAACATTTGAAGCTAGCTCATCTCGAGCTCAGCATCAATCCGAAGCGAGTCGAGCAAGCGTATCAAAAACGCGGACTTCGTCTCTCATTCAATGCAAGTCAGAAGAAAGTATCCGCACGTTAATAAAGAACGGACGCCTCAAGCGCCCGTTCTTTTTATATGCACGGTAATTCCGTCTTCATCGGTCAACGACCACTCAGACGATGTTCCTCCTAGTGCCTGATTCGTCTCTTCATCGACGAGAAGTGTCCACGCCTCGAGTCCAGCCTCAACGCCTAGCTCATCACTCGGACGTGCCCACACGTTCGTCCCAACGTGATGGTGATATCCGTCGGCCGCAAGGAACAATGCCCCCGGATAAGAATCGGTCGTGATGGAAAATCCGAGTCGGTCATGGTAGAAGCGTTTCGCCGCCTCGATGGACCGGACTTTAAAATGCACATGTCCCATCGTCGTCCCGACTGGTAAACCTGTAAACGGTCGATTGGCTGCAGCTTGAAGCATCGATTCATAGTCGACCGGCTCAGTCGCCATTTTCACATGCCCGTTCGCTTCATAGCTCCATTGTTCTTTCGGACGATCGGCGTATAGCTCGATTCCGTTCCCTTCTGGGTCACTCAAGTAGAACGCCTCGCTCACCAAATGGTCACCTTGTCCGACTTCGATACGCCGCTCGATGAGATGTGCCAAGATACTTCCTAACGCTACACGATTCGGTAAGAGAATCGCTAAATGAAATAACCCCGCCGCCCGCGGATTTGTCTTCGCCTCGGGAACACTGTGCAAGATGACGAGCGGGCGCTCCTTCGTTCCGAGCGTGACAAGCTCTTCGGTTTCTTCTTGGACGCTCATCCCGATCACGTCTACATAAAATTGTGTCACTTGTTCGATGTCACGAACCCGAAGTGTCACCGGTCCTAGTTCAATATTTTCGATTTTCATATACAATCACCTCACCTTCACTATACCCGCTCGACTTATGTTGCAGAAGTAGGCACAAAAAGGTGGTATAGTTACCTCAACGATACTATTGGAAAGGAAGAGCGATTGTGACGAAGATAACAAGCTGCGAAGTCGATACGGCACTTGAACTAATCACAGGAAAATGGAAGCACTCCATCCTCCTCGTCCTAATCAATGGGGACACGTTACGCTTCAGTGAGTTGAAGCGAGCATTACCAAAGATCAGTCAAAAGATATTGACCGCGCAACTCCGTGACTTAGAAGAACAGGATATCGTCATCCGGACCGTCTATCCAGAAGTTCCACCCCGTGTCGACTATCGCTTAAGTGAGTATGGGAAAACACTTATCCCGATTCTCGAAGCAATGAACGAATGGGGAATGCGTCATGCAGAACGTATGCGTTCCAACTAGTTGTCCACATGTGGATAACCGTCTTAACCCGTCCCATTTATCACTTATCCACAGGAGGTCGTCATGATTCGTTATCCACAGTTAACCGGTCATCAAATCGGGGTCACCGCTCCCTCATCCGGTATACCAACAGAACTACACCATTTATTGCATCAAGCGGAACATAAGTTTTCTGATCGAGGGTTCACATTGCAATTCACTCCAAATGCGTGGAAACAACAATTCGGGAAGTCCTCCCCGGCTCGCGTACGAGTAAATGAACTGACCAATCTCCTTCAAGACGACACTGTCGACTTGATCATTCCGCCTTGGGGCGGAGAACTTTTAATGGAGATCCTTGACCAAATCGAGTGGCAATCCTTACCCGCAAAATGGATGCTCGGTTATTCAGATACGAGTTTGTTGCTCTTCGTCTATACGCTAAAAACCGGAATCGCCTCGGCCCATGGTCCGAACCTGGTCGATTTACGTGCGGATATTTGGGATGAGACGAGTTCACGCTGGTTAGATGTATTGTCGACGCGGGTCGACGAGACGGTCATCCAACGCTCGTCTGAGAAGTTTCAAAAGGAATGGCAGCATGACAATCCGACGCCACACCTGTTTCATTTGAGTGAAACAACGGAATGGAAAGCGATTGGGGGTCAATACGCGACAGGTCGATTGCTTGGTGGATGTCTCGATGTGCTCTTACATACAATCGGGACACCGTATGGCGACGTCAGGACATTCCAACACGATTACCTGAAGGATGAACCGATTCTTTGGTATTTTGAGAATGCCGAGATGAACGTCCCCGCATTAAAAAGGACCCTCCTCCAAATGAAGTGGGCCGGTTGGTTCGATCATACGTCTGGTATTCTATTTGGACGAAGTGATGCACCATCTGTGCATCAAGACTATACGGTCGAGATGATATATGAAGAGCTTCACCACATGCTAGGTATTCCAATCTTTTACGATATCGATTGCGGACACGTCCCCCCACAGATGACGCTCGTCAACGGGGCTCACGCTTCTGTCCAAGTCGAGCATGGTCAAGGAACATTGATTCAAACATTCAAGGGCTGATACATCAGCCCTTGATTTTAACTAGTAATCCCGTTAAGTTTTGATGATAGTACCCTTCAGGGAATTGATCGATAAGTATCTCGATCTCCTCTAACCATTGATTCCCACATCCGTAAAGGGTACCAAGTAATAGTCCTTCTAAATAAATGGCTTGGTCAATCAAGCTATGCTTCAGTTGCCATTCATTTCTTCTTTCCCACAATTCATTTAAGAATACTTCCGCTTTTTCGATATCACCCTTCATCGCATGATAAACTCCTTTGAACATTTCAAAAGGAGTAATGAAGCGTTTTTCCTCTTTAATCGCCATATAGCTTTCTTCTTTTTGCAAGATTTTTTCGATAATGTTTAATTGAACCCCCATCAAGTCTACATTATTTTGTTTCATCGCCACTAAGCCTTCTGTAAACGCCAATCTCATTCTAGAAGAATCATCTTCGGTAAAATCAACATACTGTCGAGCTTTCATGATTGCTGTCTGAATCAATTCATTCTCTTTTCGATAAAGTGCGCAAATGACGAGAGCTCGATATACGTCATCTGCTCGATAATAAGTTCGAGTCTGTTTCATATAATTCAATGCTTCTTCTAAATATTGAATAGCGTGAGACAATTGAGCGTTGTAAAGTAATTCTTTAAAAACAAGTAACATATAAAATTCGATACGTGTTTTTGTTTTCATCGCTTGAGAATCGAGCTGTTCAATCAGTTCGATTTTTTCACCCGCTTCATCAAATCGATCCCAGTGCATTAAATAATATGCTTGACCGATTCGCGTCATTGCAATTTCATCTTTCTCACCTAATCGTTCAAATAACTCAATAGCACGATCATAATAACTTAATACTAAATCGCGATTATCATTCGTCAAAATGGCGTCACCATAAAAAACATACGCTCGTCCCAACCAAATCGATTGCATGTCACTATCAAGAAATGGTTCTAAACGCTCGATAATATCTTTATTGTCCCATTTCATAAAACCCATATCTGCGTACTCGATTTCCTCTACAAGTTTTTGTAGTTCAGACTCTCTAGAATCTTTGAGCAAAAACTGTACTGATACATCCAATCGACTGGCGAGTTCTCGCAAACTGCGCATCGATGCCTCCGCTTTTCCATTCTCAATCATGCTAAGCATTGATTTCGTGACAATTCCTTCCGCCAACTGTGTTTGAGTCATTTTTTTCTGTTTTCGCAATGCTTTAATTCGCTCTCCAATCATATGACACCCCTTAAAGTTAAATTATATTGAACTTTATGTTTACATTTCACTCAATTGCCTTTATGATAATGTTAAATCACATTTAACTAATTTGTAAAGGAGACTTCTTATGAAAAAATCATTTTCGAATCTACACATCTTGTTAATCGGAAAATTCATGTCGTTGTTCGCCTCAAACTTGTTCACATTTATCGCCGGATTGACTGTACTTACCACTTCCGGTTCAGGGTTACAATTTGCGATTGTCTTATTAGCAGGAACCCTTCCTCGCATTCTGCTCTCTCCTTTTGCTGGTGCTTATGCAGACAAGCTAAATCGCAAGCGTGTCATCGTAAATATGGAAACGTTAAATGGAATGCTGTTTCTTCTTGCCGGAATTTCGAGCTTAATTTGGACATTTAATGTCCCTGCTTATCTTTTGATCACCGCATTACTCTCTGTTTTTTCAACTTTCCTATCCGTGACTTTATCTAGCTCAATCCCTCTTTTGTTTAAGGAAGAAGAGTTACAACGGACAAACTCATTAATCCAAAGTATCATCTCATTTTCAAGTATTGGCACACCTTTATTGGCCGGAGCTTTATTTAAAATTCTACCGATTTCCGTATTCTTGTTCAGTTCAGCTGTATTATTTTTCATCGCAGGATTAGTCGCCACTCAACTTAAATTTCAAACCCGCGATATTCAAGAAACGTCTCAGTCGACTTGGAAAGAAGTACAATCCGGGTTTCAATATCTTAAAAAACAGCGTGTTTTATGGACCATTGCGCTCCTCGCTACTTTTCTTAATTTCTTTTTTGTCGCATCCGAAGTCTTATTCCCTATTGCTGCCTTACAAGAAATCGGGGTATCACCTCTTCAGTTCGGATTTTTAGAAAGTATGTTCGCCATTGGGTTTTTAGTCGCTTCATTACTACATGCATTACCATTCTTCAAAATTAAGTACCGACTTTCAACGATGAGAAGTGCCTTAATTGCTTTAAGCTTACTTTTTATCGGTCCAGCCATCCCACTTTACTTTACATTCAACGTATTGCCCGCTATCTTATTCTTTTCATTTTTCGCTTTATTGAGTGGCCTCTTCGTTATTCGAGCCAATATTCCGATTCAGATGTATTTACAAACGAACACAGATCCCAATTATCTAGGTCGTGTAATGGGAGTCCTCGAGTCACTTGCAATGGGAATCACACCACTTGGGTTCATTCTTTTCGGGTTTTTAAGCGATTTAATTCCAGTCGCTCTTCTCTACACCATCTGTATGATTTGTTTGCTTAGTCTCACTTTGATTTCCATGCATCGCATCCGTCACGATATCCAAGCAGAACGAGCAGAAGTCCAGTCGATCGAACGCATCTCGTAACGAAAAAAGACATCGAACGAATCAGTTCGATGTCTTCTCTGTTGACGGGAGTACCCGTTTTTCTAATAAAAATGGTCCGAATGGGATGACCGATGCCATGACGGCAAGCGTCAGAACTTTGAAGCCCCAACGGAAGCGCCATGCCATGTAAACGGCTGCGAGCACGTAGGCAACAAACAAGAAACCATGTGCAGCGCCGACGATGCTGACCGCGAGTGGAATACCCGCCATATATTTCAGTGGCATCGCGATGAACAGTAACAACAAGAAGGACACACCTTCTGTGTAGCCAAGCCATTTAAAATGAGTCGTAGTCATATGCGTTCTCCTTTATCTCTGTAGGCTATATCTATCGTAGCCGAAACATGAGAGGTTTGTCACAGGAGAGTGCATAAAAGTTACGAGGCTATTTGACGATTTGGTGAACGATGCAATACTTTTGTTTCGACGAAGTTGCGAAGGAACAAGCCATCGACTCCGATTTTTCCTGCGTTATGTCCAGCAACCAAAATCAATACAGATACGATCAACATCGTCGGGTTCGTACTGACCGTCCCTGAGAGCAAGAACGCCATGTTCATGACAAGACCGAAGAACGCCGCGCTACGTGTGAGTGCACCGAGCAATAACCCTAACCCGACCAAAAATTCACCATAAGGAATAAGGACATCGAATAATCCGGCGTTCGGAATCGCAAAGTTTTCTAAGAATGCAGCCCACCATCCCGCGACGGCTGGATGCTCTCCAGTCGCGAGCGTCACCGCGTTGTTTAAGAAACCTTCCGTTCCAAAGCCACCTGTGATTTTACCCCAACCTGCTGTTAACCAATGATAACCGAGCCATACACGTAACACCGTCAAGATTGCCGTAGCGATGTTATGATTTTGCCAAAATTTCGTGAACATGATGATTCCTCCCTTTCAAGAAGTTGAATAAATGAATAATGTGATTACATTCACAATATAACACCTATGTTCACTATTTCACATATGTATTTTGCTTTGTTCATGATTCGTCCATATGTACGTCACACTCTATTCACATCCAGCAAAAAGACGCCTACTCGAGGCGTCTTTGAGAAGTTTACAATGTTACTTCTTGAGGTGGCTGCCCTTTTTTGTTCATCACACGCATCGATTCTGGTTCGATTTTGAGAATGACCAATTTCGGATCGTCCGGACCATCAAACCAGCCCTCGAGTTTGTCGTTCCACACTTTTTCTTTCATCGATTCATCGTCTGACACAGTCGCTTTACCTAAGATTTCTAAGTAGGTGTCTCCCACTCCATCTCCATCATAACCAATCAAAATATGCGTATATGGATTCTTCTCTAATTCCTCTACCTTATCTGTATCATTCGAGGTTGCTGTATAGAGCGTGAAATCATCATGGAAAAATGTCATGTATCGACTATGGGGCTTCACCTTATATACGGTCGCCATCGTCCCTACATCACTTGAATCTAGGATCTTCAAAGCTGTTTCTTTTGCACTCATTCCAAATTCCTCCTTCATGATTTGTCGCTCGTATACTGTTCCCTCAAACTACACGATTAAACACAAAAAAACCTGCTCGCCGATGCGAGCAGGTATCATATTCCTTAGAAAGGAAGATTAGATTTTTTCAACGTTAGAAGCTTGTGGTCCACGAGCTCCGTCTGTGATTTCGAAAGTTACTTCTTGGCCTTCTTCAAGTGTCTTGAAGCCGTCGCCTTGGATTGCTGAGAAGTGTACGAATACGTCGTCTCCGCCTTCCATTTCGATGAAGCCGTAACCTTTTTCTGAGTTAAACCATTTTACTTTACCTGTGTTCATGAATGAACCCTCCTGAAATAAACGCTATGCGTTATAGTAGTGCCTTACTAGAAAAAACTTGACCAAAAAAAATACAAGCCTCTGGATTATCTAATGAAAAATAATCCCAAGCACTTGTGAATTATGATTCCAGCTATTCTTAATTAAGCACATATTGAATATAACACGACTAGATGCTTCTGTCTAGTAAATACTTCTGATTGCTAAAAAACAAGGTGAAACGGGTACATGCTAGAGAAGATGATGCTAGGAGGATCTATTATGAAAAACGCAAGAGAGCAACAATCAATCGCCTCGATGATCGCTTCTTATTCGGATTGGTCTGAAGACCTGATTCATCAATCACTCGAGTGGCACCGAGCGACACGCGAAAAGTCTTACTCAGCGCAACAACTGTCCATACCTTGCCGAATTCCATTGACGGAACGCATTGCTCCTGTCCAAACATCACTTCCGCTCGAACAAATCGATGGAATCGTTCGTCCTGTTTGGATGCGGCGACTCGATGCGGAATATTTGAATCTGATACAGGTCACGAAACAACGCGTCGACGTGACGGACTATGGGGCCGTCGGAGATGGTAAAACGGATTGTACCCTCGCCTTTCGTCTCGCCCTCCGTTCCAACCGTCGTGTCTTTGTCCCAGCAGGCGTGTATATCGTTCGAGGTATTCGCCTCCCTTCCAACTGTGTGCTAGAAGGTGCCGGTCAAGATGTCACGATTCTAAAACTATCCAATCGTGCCCCAAAGCATCGAAGACTGTTGCGAAACGCCACCCCATTTGCGGGAAATCATCATATCGAGGTATGTCACCTGACGCTCGATTGGAACGTTGCACGATTAGGCGATGTGAAACGTACGACGAGCGGTGACACGACATCGAGCGCTTTGACGTTTGCGCACGTGACGTATGGCTGGGTGCATCACGTGACGGCCAAGAATGCCGGACTACATGCGTTCGATATCACGTCTCCACACTATCATTATCTCGGAGACGGACTCCGCGCCGCAAACGGCAGTCGCTACATCCACCTCGACCACCTCGAGGCGACGAACTATGGCGATGACGGAATCACGACACATCATAGTGATGCTATCTATATTACCAACTGCTATTGTCATCATCCTCATGGTCGAACGCATGCCCTCGGATTCTCAAACTCGAACGGCATTGAAATCGACGACGGATCTCGACATGTCACACTCGTAAACAATAAAAGTGAAGGCTGTTTTGGCGGAATCGAAGTGAAGGCACATGGCACCTCGTCAGCCGCTCATGATGTCCATATCTTCGGACATCTCTCCGTTCATGACAATCGCTCATTCAATTTCCGCCACATCAGTCATCATTTAGCGGACGACCCCGATTCGGCGACGGCACGCTTTCTGTCTGGTACGAACTTGGTGTCCATCGAACCGGTTAGAAGTTCGCTATACGCAAAATCCTCTCCAAGAAGTCTAGTCGTCTCGGCGTATCAGGATGTCTTGATTCATGGATTGACCGCCATCGGTGACCCGACTTACGACTATGAGCAGAACCCAGCGCTTGCGATTCAATATAAGTCGAAACGCGTTCAATTACATCGCATCTCTGTGAGCGGATTTACAACGGCTCGGGCTGACCTCGAGCTGTTCGGGGGAGATAACCGAACCGATGAAGTGACCATCGAAAACTTGCGATGCCACGAATCTGCGCCAATCGCTTTGAAAATAGGACGTCAGCTGGAGAACATCGCACTTCATCAAATCGAAGGGCAGAAAAAAAGTGGAGATGTACTCATCTCCACGAAAAGTCCAATCGATGTGCAAGATCTACTCGCTTACGGATTCTCAGACCGGGTGCGTTCGGACGTTTGAGCCGCCTCCACGAGCCGGTCCAACTTGTCCTCATCGAGTTCAAGCGAGCTTTCTTTCTGTTTGGCCATCATTCTCACGATTGCTTTGTCTAAAAAGCCCATTCGTTCAAAGTCATACCCGCTGCCGACGACTTCGACGAAATAGGCATGCTCGCGCAGTGCGGCACGATAGGCTTCTTCTAACTCACGAATCCGCTCTGATTCTGTCGGTGTGCCGGCACACAAATACAAAGCAAGGGGGCGCTCGAGCAAGTGTTCTTCATGATTGGTCAGCCATTCCTTCATCTCGTCCTGAATGGTGCCCATCCGAATCGAGCTGCCGACGATAACGTGATCGATTGTCTCCCACATGACGTTCGGCTCTTCCACGATATTTTGGACATGAACGTCTCCCGATAACCGTTCAGCGAGTAGAGACGCCACTTTTTCACTCGTCCCATATCTCGAAGAGTAAGCGATTAAAGTACCCATGTCGTTCCCTCTTTTCATGTCAGACGTTATTTATTCTATTCCCGAATCATGAAAAGAAGATACGTATGCACTCAAAAAAGCTCGCCAAATGGCGAGCTTTTCGTCACAGTTTATACACTTGTGCTTCGTAAGGACGAAGGGTGAACGGTTCAATCGGTTCCATGTTGCCGATGACGCGTTCTTTGACGTCATATGGTAAATCACGTTGTTGTGTGTCGCCTGAGAAGTTACAGAGCACGAGCCAAGTTTCTCCTTTGAACGATCGTGTGAACGCATAGACCGCCTCATCTTCCGGGAGCAAGAGCTCATACTTCCCATAGACGACGAGCGGATTGGCTTTACGGAGCGCAATCAACTGACGGTAGTAATGGAATAACGATTCCGGGTCTTTCCGTGCTGCTTCCGCATTGATGTCGACATAGTTCGGATTGACCTCAATCCAAGGCGTCCCCGTCGTAAATCCACCGTGCGCTTCGTTCGACCATTGTACCGGCGTGCGTGAATTGTCACGTCCTCGCTCATGGATTCCACGGAAAATCTCGTCGTGCGTTAACAACCCTTTTGATGTGTAATCACGATAGGCGTTCAACGTCTCAATATCCCGATACTGATCAATCGAATCAAACGCGACGTTCGTCATCCCAAACTCTTCGCCTTGATAAATATAAGGTGTTCCTTTTAATAGATGAAGGAGGGTCGCGAGCATCTTCCCAGAACGGACACGATATTCCGGTGAATCGTTTCCGAAGCGCGAGATGGCTCGTGGCTGGTCGTGGTTACTCCAGTACAGGCTGTTCCACCCTTCCTCTTCCAGTCCTTCTTGCCAACGTGAGAAGATCGTCTTTAACTCGGTCAACTTCCAGTCCGTCGGATTCCATTTCCCGAAGCTGCCGTTTCCGACGTCTACGTGCTCAAAATGAAAGACCATGTTCAGTTCGTTACGGTCTTCCCCCGTATAAAGCTTCGCTCCCTCCACACTGACACCTGGCATCTCACCAACCGTGATGGTGTCGTATTTCGATAAGACTTCTCGATTCATCTCTTGCATGAATTCATGGATGCGTGGTCCATTGAAGAAGAATGGCGTACCGTCGCCGTAGCCCGTTCCTTGCGTTTGACCATCCGGATAGCTTGGATCTTTGGAGATCATATTGATGACGTCCATCCGGAACCCGTCGACACCTTTATCGAGCCAATACGTCATAAGGTCATACACTTCACGACGAAGCGTCTCACTTTCCCAGTTCAAATCCGGTTGTTTCTTACTGAAGAGGTGAAGATAATACTCATCACTTGCTTCATCATACTGCCAAGCACTTCCGCCGAAGAAAGCTCCCCAGTTCGTCGGTGGCTGACCGTCTTTCCCTTTTTTCCAAATGTAATAGTCACGGTATGGGCTCTCTTTTGAAGAACGCGACTCTATGAACCATTGGTGTTCGTCAGAAGAGTGGTTGACGACAAGGTCCATCATGATTTTGATCCCATATCGATGCGCTTCCTCAAGCATCGCATCAAAGTCTTCCATCGTACCGAACTCATCCATGATGGCACGGTAATCACGGATGTCGTATCCGTTGTCATCGTTCGGCGAGTCATACACCGGCGAGAGCCAGATGACATCGATCCCGAGTTCTGCCAAGTAAGACATCTTCTCCGTGATTCCTTGGATATCACCGATTCCGTCCCCGTTCGAATCATTGAAGCTCCGTGGATAAATTTGATATACGACCGCTTCTTTCCACCATTGTTTCATGTTACGTCCTCCTTGAAGTTCATTTCCGTTTCAACGCCTTCATCGTACTGCCTTCAAGTTTGCATGACCATCCATGATATGATTAAGATATGCACAATCTTGCTATTAAAAGAGGAGATTATTATGGAAATCGGCTTTTGTGGCTATTCATATCATACAACGACTTATACTTTTCCATTTGCCAACTTACTCGATACGTATCTGATTCGCTTGCAGACGGAAGGAACGGCTCGGGTGGTCGTCAATGGGGAAACACTATTCACACGACCTGGTGACGTATTGATTGTTCGTCCGGGTGACTTCTATGAAATGCATGTCGACACACCCGCGAGCGGAGACTACCATATCTTTTGTACCGGATCCTCGATTGATACATGGTGGCATGCGATCCCACGGGAGCGACTGTATTCCATCACCATTGATTCCCGTCTCCTATCGCTATGGCAACACATCACGGAAGAAGTGCGTCGGCCGCCTTCTGAACAGAGCACTGGATTAATCGAAACACTCGTCCAAGCGCTCTTACTCATGCTCGATCGCGCCATCCAAGACGTTCATTCCCATGCACGACCTCCAGTCGTCTCACGCATGATGCGTTTTATCGAAGCCCACGTCACGAGTGACTTCAAAGTGGCAGACGTCGCTATAGAGGTCGGACTAAGTGTTTCAAGAACCGTTCATCTCTTTAAAGAAGGGACCGGGATGACGATCATCGAATATGCACAATCGATTCGTCTACAGCTTGCCGAAGAGCAAATGCGCTATACAAAACATTCGTTAGAAACGATTGCGGAACTGTCTGGATTTCGAAGTTATCCATATTTCCACAGAATTTTTAAACGAAAATACGGCGTAGCACCAGGGGTTTATCGCACTCTTCAACAAAAAAACGAAAAAAAATAAAAAAAGAGTGATCCATTTTTTGAACCGCTCCGTTAGATGGGTGTAAATAACGACAACACTCACTTACGAAAAGGAGCGATTACACATGAAGAAGAAGACGTTAAACAAAATCGTAGCACCGGCACTAGCCTTAGGACTACTCGTACCGGTCAACGCACAAGCGGCGGATCACACACCGACAGCAAGCACACCAGCAGGTGACCTTCGCGCCACACTCGATCAACTCTTATCTGAGCACTACGTATTAGCCGTCACATCGATGATGAAAGAATATGACGAGGCAGCGGACGCTGAAGTATCGATGAAAGCACTCGATCAAAACGCACTCGACATGACACCAGCCATTTCTTCTATCTATGGAGAAGAAGGCGGGATGAAATTCGAAGAAATCTTCCGTGGTCACAACGACTATTCAGCAGATTTCGTTGAAGCAGCAAAATCAGAAGACAAAGAGTTACGCATGGAAGCTGAAGCTGAAGTTGACGAATTCGTAGATGAGTTCTCAACATTCCTCGACGCAGCGACGGAAGGTAACTTACCGAAGGACGCAGCAGCTGATGCACTCGAACTTCATGAAGACCAAGTTCTCTCTGTATTCGATAACTATGTCGAAGGAGATTATGAAGAAGCTTACATGACGTTCCGTGAAGGTTACAAGCACATGTTCAACATCAGTAAAGCCCTCTCAGGTGCAATCGTCACACAAATGCCTGACAAATTCACGACTGGAGCTGACACACCAGCTGTTGAACTCCGCTCGACATTGAACAGTCTTGCAGGTGAGCACTTCGCCCTCGCTGCAATCGGTATGCAAAAAGGTTACGACCAAGCAGAGGACTATGACTACGTGACATGGGCAGAAGACCAAAACACACTCGACTTTAAAGCGGCCATCGCATCTGTATATGGTGACGAAGGTGCTGCACAGTTCGAAAAAGTTTGGAACTCGGATCACATCACAGCACAAGGTGATATCGTAGCCGCTACACTTGAAGGTGACGAAGCGATGATTGAAGATGCGCGTATGCGACTTGATACTTTCGCTGTCGACTTCAGCACATTCCTCGATGCAGCAACAGAAGGTAACTTACCACAAGCTGCCGGTGAAGAAGCCATCAAACAGCACGAAGCGCTTGTACTCGACACATTTGATCAATATGTCGCAGGCGATGCAGAAGCGGCTTGGATGTCATTCCGTGAAGGATATGCGTTCATGTTCGGTGTTGGTGAAACACTCGGTAACGCAATCGTGACACAAATGCCTGACAAGTTCGAAGAAACAATGATGCCTGAAGAGATGCCTGAAACAGGTCTCGGTGGTGCACAAGAACAATCAATGAACAGCCTCTACGCTGCATTAGCTGTACTTGGCGGAATCTTACTCGCCTTCGTAACGCTTCGCAAACGTAAAGTGTCTGAACAATAATCAATAAGGAGGGAGCCCCATGAACAAGCGCCATTTGTTTCTGGCGCTCTCTCTCTTTTGTTTTAGCTTCTGGACGTGGACGAGCGCCCAAGAATCGTCGTCACCACCTGTAGAAGAAAAACAAATAGAGGAGAGCCCGGATTTAACGGCTGAATTCTCACTTCTACAGGAAGAGGTGAAGAAATTACGATTAGCTGAGGAAGAAGAAAACGCGAAGGCTGTTACCCCTGTTCAAATCCAAATTCCTAAAATTGATGTCGATACCGCCATCGAGCAAGTCGGAGTACTGGAAAATGGACAGATGGGTGTGCCAGAAGATGAAAACCAGGTCGGGTGGTTCGAACCCGGTGTCACACCAGGAAGTAAAGGGAACGCCGTGATTGCCGGTCATGTCGATAGTAAGACCGGGCCGGCCATCTTTTATCAACTCGATCAACTCACAAAAGGCGATGACGTTCTGATTCAAGACGAGGCGGGCAACACCCTTCGGTTCCGCGTCACAAAGACAGAACGCTATGATACGAAAACCGCGCCAATCGAAGAAATTTTCGGTGCCACATCAAATCGCAATTTAAATTTGATCACCTGTTCGGGTACGTTCGGGGACGGGGGCTACGATAAACGATTCGTCGTGTATACAGAGCTAGTGGATACCGAACTGAACGAAACTGTCGAGCTCGAGACACCTACGGAAGTCGAGCTACAAGGAAACTTGTTAACCTGGCACGCCGTACGTCAAGAGAGCGTGATTGGATATCGCGTCTATGAAGTCGTCAACGGAAAAGCGACTCATATCGAAAGTATTCCATCCCATGCAAGAAAGAGTATCGAAGTTGCAAGTGACAATAACACATCCTACTATGTGACTGCGATTGACCAACTTGGGAACGAGTCGAAACCTTCTGAGATGACCAAATGACAAAAGACCCCTTATTCACTTTGGAAGTGAATAAGGGGTCTTCTCTATTATACGAAGCAAGGAATCTGCGGATTGAACGTCTTGTTGTTCTCCGTCATGACTTGCTTTTTAATTTTGCCTTCTCCGAGATAGACGATGCGGTCAGCAAGCGCCTCAGCATCTTCCTCATCGTGTGTCACGAAAATCGTCGTCGTGCCCGTCTGCTTCAAAAGACGGCGAAGGTCGTCGCGAATTCGATGTTGGAGTGACGTATCCAAGTTACTGAACGGTTCGTCTAGAATCAACAACGCCGGTTTCGGCGCAAGCGCACGAGCGAGTGCGACACGCTGCTGTTGTCCTCCACTAAGTTCGTACGGATAACGGTGACGGAACTCCGTCAAATTGACGAGTTCGAGCATCTCTTCGACACGCGCATTCCGTTCCTTGCGACTAAGCTTGTGAAGGCCGAATCGAATGTTCTTTTCAACAGTCATGTGCGGGAAGAGTGCGTAATCTTGGAAGACCATCCCGACGCCACGATCTTCTGGCGGCATGAACTGACAATCGTCGCAACAGACACAGTCGTTCACGACGACGACGCCTTGGTTCGGCATCTCGAGTCCTGCGATCAATCGGAGAATCGTACTTTTCCCAGAACCGCTATCCCCAAGAAGCGAGACGATTTCGCCTTTTGTAATCGAAATCGAGAACCCTTTGATTGTTTCTTCATGCGCACCTTTATAGCTAAAATGTAAATCATTGATTTGAACAAACATTAGTCGGCCTCCTTATCAAGCACCTTGTGGGAAACGAAAATCAACAGTCCACTCATGAGGACGATGACAATCGAAGCGAGTGCCGCTTCGTGAATCTTCTCATCACTCACATATTTGAACGCCTGTGTCGCAAGCGTCGAAAAGTTAAATGGTTGTAAAAAGAGCGTCAATGGTAACTCTTTCATAATATCAATAAAGACGAGGATAAACGCGCTCATGATAGCGCCTTTGATCATCGGGATATCCACGCGGAAGAACGTTTGGACCGTGTTCCAACCAAGCATGCGGGATGCTTCCGTGAACGATTTTCCGACCTTCTCGAACCCGCTCTCAATCGAGTTGTATCCGATAGCGAGGAAGCGGATGACGTAGGCAAAGATGAGCATGATGAGCGTCGTACGAAACACGAACGTCTGACTCAAGTCGAGCGCCTTAGCCATGTCGAGCACTTTGTCATCGAGCCATAAGAAGAGCGTGATGACCGCAATCGCGATCGCTGCTCCCGGAATCGAATACCCGAGCGTCGTCACCTTTGAAATGACGCGTGTCATGTTCGACGGGAATAGTCGCGTATAGTTCGCAATGATGAGTGCGAACAACAGGATGATCACCGTTGCGATAAAAGCGACACGAACCGTATTCCAAACGAGTTGCCAAAATTCTTCCGTGAAGACCGTATCGAACGTCAGGAACGTCCAAGCCGTCAACTGCGTGAACGGAATGACGAATGCGATTGCAAAGACGATTGAGACGTAGGCGAATACCGCGTAGCGATGCCATCCTTGAAGCGGTCTCGGTTTGAGCGGCTTCACTTTCGTCGAAGCGTAACTGAACTGCTTTCGTCCCCGCACGAGCCGTTCCATCGTCAAGATGGCGATGACGAGAATCATCAGGGTACCCGCTAGCTTCAATGCCGACGACGTGTCTTTCATCCCGAACCATGTGCTAAAAATAGCGGTACTGAACGTCTGGATCCCGAAATATTTCACGACGCCATAGTCGTTGAGTACTTCCATCAAGACGAGACTGACACCACCGATAATAGCAACTCGGGAAATCGGAATGACGACGGTGAAGAAAATATCCCACGACCCACGCCCGAGAATCCGTGCGTTCTCAATCATCGAGGACGACTGGTTATGCAGGAAAGCTCGTGTAATCGTATAGATGTATGGATACAGGAACAAGGTGAAGATGAACACTGTTCCCTGAATCGACATGATGTTGAAGTACGATTGATCGACGGTGATGCCGAACTGGTTCCGTAACGTCGTTTGAATCACACCCGTATAGTTTAAGATGCCGTGATACGTATACGCCCCGATATAAGGCGGGATCGCCAGCGGCAAGATGAGTGCCCATTTAAAGAAGCGACGGAACGGAAAATCATAGACGGTCACGAACCAAGCGAGGCTCGTTCCGATCACAGTCGTCAGAAGGCCAGTGGCCAACATGATGAACAACGTGTTCCGTACGTAACGGGGCAACAAATACTCTTGAATGTGTTGCCAATTCTCATTGACCGGTGCGAACAATTCGACGAGCACGACGATTCCCGGCAAGACGATCAATAAAATCGCGAGAAAGCTGAGGATCGCCCATCCATTCAGTTGTCGTTTTACCGCGTGCCAGTTCATGTCGTACCGCTCCCGTTCTATAAACAATCAATTCCTGTCCCATCATATCAGTTTCTACGTGTCCCGTGTAGCGCTTAGGTGTGAGAAACGCAAAAACCTCCGGCCTGAACTCTCGTTCAAGCCGAAGTCATCTTACTTCCAACCCGCTTCGTTAAAGATACGGATTGCTTCTTGTTGGTTTTCACCAAGTACGGAGAGGTTGATGTCTTGCTCTTTGAACTCGCCCCATGATTGAAGAAGCTCGTTCGGTTCAACCGACTCGTTGACTGGGTATTCGTAGTTCACACTCGCAAATTTCTCTTGAGCTGACGGTTCTGACATGAACTCCATCAACTTCTGAGCGTTTTCTGTGTTTTTCGATGCTTTCGTCATCGCAATTCCAGAAATGTTCACGTGTGTACCCGTTGTATCTTGGTTCGGGAAGAAGACACCGAGCTCTTCAGCGACTTTCTTCTCTTCTTCGTCCTCAGAATTCAACATGAGGCCCATGTAGTACGTGTTCATGATGGCGACATCCCCTTCACCAGCGACGACTGCTTTTGCTTGGTCACGGTCGTTCCCTTGTGGGTCACGTGCCATATTGTTCACTAAGCCTTTCGCCCACTCTTTCGCTTCATCGACACCGTTCACTTCGATGAATGATGCGAGGAGTGAAATGTTGTACATGTTTTCAGAAGGACGGACGAGTACTTTGCCGTTCCACTGTTCTTCTGTCAACGCTTCATACGTCGACAACTCTTCTGGTTTCACGCGATCTTTCGAGTACACGATGACACGTGCACGTTTCGTCAACCCGAACCATTCGTTGTCCGTGTCACGATATTTGGCAGGAATGTTTGACTCAAGCTCATCGCTATCGACCGCTTGGAGATGTCCTGCTTCTTTCGCTTGATACAAGTTACCGGCATCTGCCGTAATGAAGAGGTCAGCTTCTGTGCTCTCGCCTTCCGTGTTTAAACGCTCGAGGAGTTCGTCACTCTTACCTTCCACGACGTTTACCTTGATGCCTGTCTCTTCTTCAAACTGCTTATATAATTGTTGATCGACATCGTAGTGGCGACTCGAGTAAACATTGACGACGTTCGAATCGTCTGAGCCTTCATTTGAAGTTGTCTCATCTGTGCTTGCACAAGCGGCAAGGAGCGATGTCGTTAGTGCTGCTGAAATTCCTAAAGCTGCATATTTTTTGTTCATCTGTCATTCCCCCACGTTCAATGATTTCTCTCTATGGTAATGATAATTACTCTCAGTACCTATCATCACTGATAATCATTCTCACGTCAAGGTTTTTCTGCAATCGCTATCACATTGAATGTACGATTTGTGACAGTTTCGAGGTTATCATTTCTTGACTTCAAAAGAATGCGGACGATATAGTGAAATCAAACAAACCGTCTGGTCGGTACAGAAAGGGGTGGAAATATGACAAACCGATCGAACGTCACAAAACAAAAGCTACTCGATGCGGCAACGGACATCATCATGAATCAAGGTGTGCATCAACTTACGTTAGACGAAGTAGCCAAAACAGCCGGTGTTTCCAAAGGTGGACTTCTCTATCACTATGCTTCAAAAGAAGCGCTAATGACCGCAATCGTTGAGCGGTTGCAACAAGAGCAGAATGAACTGTATGCCTCACTGCAACAAGAAGGTCACGGTCCAGTCGAAGCGTTCGTTCGTCTGTTCGACGAGACGAACCTGCATCCCGAACGTTCCGCCATTCACATCGATGTCGAGAAAATGATCGCATTTCTCACGCTGTTCGCCGTCGACCAAGAGTATGCGGATCGATGGAAGCAAGATTTAGATACGTTCTTCGCCCAGTTCCAAAAAACAGCCGACCCGGTTGAAACGATGATCATTCGTTATGCGCTCGAAGGCATGATGATGTCAGAACATTTTGGTGTCGGTGTTCCCCCTGCCGAGCTCAAACAAGCAATTATTGCCCGATTGATTGAGCGGGCGCACGATATCGATCGTCAATCATAAAAAAACAATATATATGAGGAGATTAAAAACCCATGCAGAAAATCACATCCTTCTCCGTTAACAATAAGTTCGCGGTTTGGTTGATGACAATCATCTTAACGGCCGCAGGTCTTTTCGCAGGTCTGACGATGAAGCTCGAGACGTTACCGGACATTACAACACCGACCGTCTCGGTCACAACTATTTATCCAGGTGCATCCCCTGAGCAAGTGCTCGAAGAAGTCAGTAGCGTCCTCGAAGAACGCCTACAAAGTCTGAACGGTGTGGAACAAGTCCGTTCTTCATCGTTCCAAAACGCTTCGAACATCCAAATCGATTACGACTTCAATACAGATATGGATGAAGCGGAACAGCAAGTCAAAGACGCGTTAAGTAACGTCGAACTACCGGAATCGGCACAAGAACCTCAAGTGTCACGCCTTAGCTTCGACGCTTTCCCGGTCATCGGGGCCGCCATCTCGGATGAGAGCCTGGACTTGGCTGAATTGACGAAACTCGTCGAGGAAGAAGTCCAACCCGCTCTTGAAGGCGTGGAAGGCGCACAAACCGTCCAAATTGCCGGACAAGAGATTCGCCGCGTCGAACTTCAATTCGACCAAGAAGCGCTCGCTGAATACAATTTGACAGAAGACACGGTCAAACAATTGATTCAAGCGAACGATGCGCGAATCGCCCTCGGTTTGTATGAGTTGGGTGACACGGAGCAAGCGGTCGTCATCGACGGAAAGTCGGAGACACTCGAAGCGTTCCGCGATATCCAAATCCCTTACTCACCAGCACAATCAGCACCGGCGACGCCGTCTGCTCCGACGGAATTGCCACCTGGTCAAACACCAGACGTGCCGACTGAGGTCCCAACGGAAACACCATCGGCATTACCGCCGAACGTCCCAACGACAGTTCCGACTGTCGCGTTGAGTGAGCTTGCTACCATCGAAGACAAAGGAATCGAAGAATCGATTTCCCGCTCGAACGGCGAACGCTCAATCGGCGTACAAGTGACGAAGACGCAAGACGCGAACACGGTCGATGTCGTCAATGCCGTCAAAGAAGTATTGAATGACTTCGAAACAGAGTATGATACGGCGAATGTATCGATCACGCTTGACCAAGGACAACCGATTGAAGAGTCGGTCGAGACGATGTTATCGAAAGCATTGCTCGGTGGTCTATTCGCCATCCTGATCATCTTAGTGTTCTTGCGCAACTTCCGATCGACAATCATCGCTGTCATCTCGATTCCGTTGTCGCTTCTCATGGCACTCATCGTGTTGAAACAATTGGACATCACGTTGAACATCATGACACTCGGTGCGATGACC
This sequence comes from Exiguobacterium sp. s35, assembly GCF_018617535.1. Lineage (NCBI taxonomy): Bacteria > Bacillati > Bacillota > Bacilli > Caryophanales > Exiguobacterium > Exiguobacterium sp. s35. The sequence goes on along the minus strand of NZ_JACSKI010000002.1, from coordinate 174,070 downwards.
GTCGCGATTGGACGTGTCGTCGATGACTCCATCGTCGTCATCGAGAACATTTACCGTCGACTCACACGGGCGAACGAACCACTTCGTGGAAAAGAATTGATTATCGCCGCGACAAAAGAAGTATTCATCCCAATCGCCTCGTCGACGATTGTCACGATCGCGGTCTTCCTACCGCTTGGTTTTGTCACAGGATTTGTCGGTGAGTTGTTCTTGCCGTTCGCATTAACGGTCGTCTTCGCCCTCCTCGCTTCGTTACTCGTAGCGATCACGGTCGTACCGATGATGGCCGACTCGTTCTTTAAGAACCGCGATAAGTTGAAGCCGGAAGAAGGTCCAGGCAAGCTCGCGGAATGGTATCGCGGTGTCTTGAACTGGTCACTCAACCATAAACTCGTCGTTTTCGGACTCGCGACCGCCCTATTGATCGGTAGCTTCGCGTTAGTCCCAGCAATCGGGGTCAACTTCTTGAATCAGGATTCGGAGAAGACGCTATTCGTCACGTTCGACCCAGAACCTGGTCAAACGCTTGAAGATTCGATTGCCGCAGCAGAAGTGGCAGAAGAATACTTCATGGACGAACAACCGAACGCAACGGACGTTCAATTTACAGTCGGTGGAGAGAATCCGCTGAACCCTGGAAACAACAAACAAGGAATCTTCATCGTCCAGTATGACCCGGATACGGAAGATTTCGCAGATGTGAAGTTGGCTGATATCGAGAAGTTGAATGAACTCGCTTCAAACGGTGAGTGGAAAGAACAAGACTTCTCAGGTGGCGGCGCGACGAGCGGTGTGACGTATAACGTCTATGCCAACACACTTGAAGATTTAGAAGCGATCGTGCCGACCTTCATCGAAACGATTGAAGAGGAAACAGACTACGTCCGTCAGGCAACGTCAGACTTACGTGAGTCATATGTACAATATACGTTCAACGTCGACCAACAGGCCGCAGCGGAAGCTGGTGTGTCAGCAGGTCAAATCGCACAAGTCATCAGCCAATTCCAGGCACCAGAAAGTCCACTTGCGAGCGTGACGGTGGATGACAAACAGTTAGACGTCATCATCCCGAACGAACAAGTGACGTATGACAGTGTGGATGATTTACAAGCACAAGAAATCACGACACCGTTCGGTCCACGCCCGATCTCAGACTTCATTGAAATCGAAGAAGGCACGACACCGGACACACTCGTCGAGCGAGACGGAAAACTGCTCGCACAAGTGAGTGTCGAACTCAGCACGGATAAAGCGACGGAAGCGTCTGCTGCGATCGAAGAACGCGTATCAGAGATCGAGCTTCCATCTGGCGTATCGTATGATGTCGGCGGGGTAACTGAACAGATTCAAGAATCGTTCACGCAGCTCGGTCTTGCGATGCTCGCTGCAATCGCCATCGTATACTTGGTTCTCGTCATCACATTCGGCGGTGCCGTCACGCCATTCGTCGTGTTGTTCTCACTTCCGTATGCGATCATCGGGGGACTTGTGGCCCTTCTCATCACAGGTGAAACGATTTCGGTATCTGCCTTGATCGGAGCACTCATGTTGATCGGGATTGTCGTCACGAATGCCATCGTCTTGATCGACCGCGTCATTCATAAAGAAGAAGCCGGTTTATCAACACGTGAAGCGTTACTAGAGGCAGCAGGTACACGCCTTCGCCCAATCTTGATGACCGCACTCGCGACAATCGGTGCACTCGCACCGCTCGCACTCGGTCTCGAGGGTGGCGCGCTCATCTCGAAAGGTCTCGGTGTCACCGTGATCGGCGGACTCACAAGTTCGACGCTCCTCACGTTGCTTATCGTACCGATCGTCTATGAGTTCTTCGCACGATTCCGTAAGAAAAAACAGGCGTAAACAAAAGAGAGTTGACTTTTAACAAGTCGACTCTCTTTTTTGCGTTCAATAACATTGTAGGATTGCTTGCACCTCTTCAAATCGTTTGGCTCGGAGCGCATCTTCCGGAATCACAAAGTAGAGAATTCCACCATCTCCAAACATAATATCTAATTTTTCGGAATGGTCTACTTGTAGGAGAAGAAACGGATTGTTAAATCTTTTTCCGAACCTTTGTCTCGCTTCTTCAAAGACGTTCATTTGTATAGAATCTGGGGTTCCTCCGACTACATGGAGTTCATCTTGTTCTAATATCGTATACAACTCACCAAACGCTTCATCACTCATCGTACCCATTAGCCCAGATAATTTTTTTCCAAAGCCATTTTCAAATGTAATGTGTCGCTCTTCCAACGTCTTTCCGATTTTTATACGCTCCAAATCCGTTTCTTCTGTATAGAGAACATTCCAAGGATGAAGTTCATCTAACTCCATCTTTGGGTTCTCGTCTAACTCGTAAAAGAAGGAGAGTAGTCCTTCTTTCGGAAGTTCTTCTAGATAATCGAATTCGGCAAGGTCACTTAACCGTAATTGGGCAAGGAAGGTAAAGTTCTCTCCTGGATGCATGGACGCGTTTGGTAAATCAGGATACCCACCAAACTTCGAATGCCCAATTGCCACCTCTTCATTTGTATTTGATTCAAAATTCAATTGGACACGCTTTGACAATGCAGCTAAAATATCTTCCCCGTTCTTCAATTCATACTTCTGAATAAACTGTTCGACCTGTTTTAGTTCCATGTTCGCACCCCTTTGTTTATGATACTACTAGCATAACAGCTCAAGCGTATTCTTTATCTCTATTTTGTAACTTGAGAAGATTCATACGTTTTGAATGACGCGAAAGGAAGTCATATAAATGAAATTATTTAAATGGATCATCGGACTCTCACTCTTGTTTGGGTTGAGCACGCTCGGCAACTGGATCGTTGAAGCGTTCTCCTGGAAAGTACCGGGCAGTGTCATCGGCATGGTGCTCTTGCTCGTCCTCTTACTGACAAAAGTCATTCGCGTGGAGTGGATTGAAGACAGCGCTGGATATTTGACGAAGCATCTCGCCTTCTTCTTTATCCCGATTGCCGTCGGTCTCATGGCGTACGGTACGTTGTTAAAGGCCGCCGGCATCCCGCTTCTCCTCACGTTACTCGCCAGCATGGCGGTCGGAATGATTGTGACGGCGCTCGTTTCCGGGAAAGAAGGTGAGGCATCATGACATACGTTTGGATTGGATTGACGATTCTCGTGTATACGCTTAGTCGGCAACTCTCTAAAAAATGGGCATCCCCGTTCACCAATGTCGTCTTCTTAAGTACAGCCATTTTGATTCTCTTGTTACTCGTGACGGGACAGTCCTATGATACGTATAAACCGGCTACCGATCTCATCACGATCTTACTCGGTCCAGCGACGGTCGCCCTCGGATTGCCACTCTATCGCAACCTACCTGTGTTACTCGCTCGGGCAAAGCGAGCATTAAGTGCGATTGTTATCGGGTCTCTCTCCACGATTTTTGTCGCTGTGCTCTTCGGGAAGTTGTTTTCGTTTACCGAAAACGTGTTGATTGCGCTATCGGTCAAGTCGGCTACGTCTCCGATCGCCCTTGAGTTGGCACGACAACTAGAGGGGGATGCGACACTTGCCGCCTCAATTGCCGTCGCCTGCGGTATTTTAGGTGCGATGCTCGGACCGGTCTTATTGACGTGGATCCGTATGGACGACCCGTTCACGCGTGGACTTACGCTCGGCACCATCAGTCACGGGATTGGAACCGCTCAGGCAGCGACTGAACATCCGCTGTCTGGTGCAACAGGTGGTGCTGCGATGGGATTGACCGCCATCTTCACATCGTTCATCTTACCCATTCTATATCCGTTTCTCTTTTGAACAGGTCACGTCCACTTCATCGATGGGTGTGACTTTTTTGTTTCGACTTCGAGCGCTCGTGATAAACTAATGAAGATGAAACTTTTAGAGGAGGGCAATCCATGCAAGAAAAATTAATTGAACGCTTAATGACTTACGCGAAGATCGATACACAGTCTGACTTCACGAGTACGACAACACCATCGACGGCTAAACAATGGGATTTGATTCGTCATTTGGAGAAAGAATTAAAAGAACTCGGACTGACAGATGTCGAGACGGATGAATACGGCTATCTATTCGCCACACTTCCAAGTAACGTCGATTATGACGTCCCGACAATCGGATTCCTTGCTCACGTGGATACAGCGACCGACTTCACAGGAACGAACGTGTCACCTCAACTCGTTGAGCATTATGAAGGTGGCGACATTGTCTTAAACGAGTCATTGAACGTCGTCTTATCACCAAAGGACTTCCCGGAACTTGATGGGTATGTCGGGCATACGCTCATGACAACCGACGGCACGACACTCCTCGGTGCGGATGATAAAGCAGGGATCGCTGAAATCGTCACAGCTGTCGAATACTTATTGGCCCACCCTGAGATTCCACACGGGACGGTTCGCATTGCCTTCACACCAGATGAAGAAATCGGACGTGGACCACATAAATTCGATGTCGCCCGTTTTAATGCGGACTTCGCTTACACGATGGATGGGGGACCTCTCGGCGAGTTGCAGTATGAAAGCTTCAACGCAGCGGGTGCGACCGTCACCTTCCACGGAACGAACGTACACCCAGGTAGCGCGAAAAACAAGATGGTGAACTCGATGAAGCTCGCGATGGCTTTCCAAAACCGTTTACCGGCTGATGAGGCACCAGAGCGTACGAGCAACTACGAAGGATTCTTCCATTTGAACGGCTTCAATGGGGATGTGGAGAAGACGACACTTCAATACATCATTCGCGATCACGACAAACAGAAGTTCGAAGCACGTAAAGCATTGATGGAGAAACTTGTCCTCGAATGGAAACAAAAATACGGGGAAGAGCGGATTGAGCTCAAGATGGAAGATCAGTATTACAACATGGCCGAGAAAATCGAACCCGTGAAACACATCGTCGATACCGTCGCTGACGTCATGCGCGGCCTTGGCATCGAACCGAAGATTGAACCGATTCGTGGTGGAACAGACGGATCGCAACTTTCTTACATGGGTCTTCCGACACCAAACATTTTCACGGGTGGCGAAAACTATCACGGGAAGTTCGAATATATCTCTGTGAACAATATGGAAAAAGCAACAACCGTCATCATCGAAACACTTCGCACATTCGCGAAGCGTGCACAAGCATAACAAATGCGCCTCCAATCGTTCTCTTTTACACTAGAGACATTGGAGGCGATTTTTAATGAAACATACATTTAGCATGAACCTCGGCTGGGATGGCGGACGAAATGACGTCGGTACCCTCGAGGCCGAGCGGTTAAAGACACAGATTTCAATCCCACCCGAAATGGACGGTCCCGGAGTCGGTACGAATCCGGATGAGATGTTACTCGGAGCCGCGGCCACGTGTTATATCATCACACTCGCAGCCGTACTCGGACGAAGTGACTTGACTCACCGTGGCATCACGATTGATGCGGAAGGCATCGTCGATGTGACGAACGGCATCTTCACCTATGAAACGATTCGCTATGCGACAACGATTCAAGTACCTGCAGAGATGACGGATCGAGAAATCACGCTAGTCGAGCGCATCGCGAAAAAAGCGAAAGATCAATGTATGATTTCACGCGCGCTCGCAGGAAATGTGGCGTTTGAATTGAATACGACTGTTGTACGAGTCGACTAAAGCCATCGTGATGATGGCTTTTTCTGTGCATCGAAGTATCAGCTACCTTGTTGATCGACAATCTCACCGTTCACAGAAATTCCTCGTACAACCGCGTCTTCTCCAATTTGAAAATAATATCGGTACGGACCTTTTTGAATCATCGTTGCCTCGGTGAACGTATTGTCGTTATGAGATTTCGTTTCAATCGTATCGATTTCTGGATTGTTCACTTCTCCAAATCCCACATTGAAAGAATGTTCGACGTTTCCGGCGTCATCGTATTCTCGTAAAAATTTGCTATATGAGGTGAAATTGTCGTTTTCATAGTGCGTCCACCCTCTTGGTCCAAGAAGTTCCCACCCTTCCTCATTATTCCCCTCAAAGAACTGGACGACTAGTGCCTCCATTTTATTTTGAAACTCACTATTATCTTGGAACTCTGCAGGATCCGGAATCGTCGTGTACATGACGATGGTCACCCCATCGTGACGTGTTGTATAAATCAATTTATTCATGTCATAAGTGAGACCTTTAGCCAACGCCTCGTCAAAATTATCATATTTCCCAAACTCAAACTTCCCCACCTCAAACGCTTGAAGTTCACTCTTCAATAGCGAATTCACGATACTTGAACTGACCACAACGAATAGGATGATCAACCAAAGTCTAATTTGCTTCATAGTATCCCCCAATTTATTCACGTTCATTTCGTTCTACATAATATTTCCATCTTACGGTGTAGAATCCTCTATCATGATGCACAAGTTGATCTTTAACGTTTGTGAATCATGACGTGACACTGCGCGATTTTTAAAAACGTGATACAATACACGTCGTAAACTAATCAGAAAAACGAGGGATACCATACATGATTACAGTAAATAACGTCAGCCTACAATTTGGCGGCCGCAAGTTGTTCGAAGACGTGAACATCAAGTTCACACCAGGCAACTGTTACGGATTAATCGGTGCAAACGGTGCCGGTAAATCGACATTCTTAAAGATTTTATCAGGTGAGCAAGATACGACGACGGGTGATGTGAGCATCACACCGGGTGAGCGTCTCGCCGTCCTCAAACAGGACCACTATGCGTATGAGGACAGTGCTGTTCTCGAGACCGTCATCATGGGTCACGAGCGTCTTTATAGCGTCATGAAAGAAAAAGACGCGATTTATATGAAAGAAGATTTCTCAGACGAAGACGGCATGCGTGCAGCTGAACTCGAAGGCGAATTCGCCGAGTTGAACGGTTGGGAAGCAGAGTCAGAGGCGTCGATGGTTCTTCAAGGTCTCGGAATCACAGAAGCGCTTCACCAGAAACAAATGAGCGAACTCACAGGTGGCGAGAAAGTCAAAGTCCTTCTTGCCCAAGCACTCTTCGGTAAACCAGACATCTTGCTTTTGGACGAGCCGACCAACGGACTTGACCTAAAAGCAATTCAATGGTTGGAAGAGTTTTTGATCAACTTTGAAAACACAGTCATCGTCGTTTCCCACGACCGTCACTTCTTGAACAAAGTCTGTACGCATATGGCAGACCTCGACTTTGGAAAAATCCAATTGTACGTCGGGAACTACGACTTCTGGTATGAGTCAAGCCAACTTGCTTCACGTATGGCTTCAGACCAGAACAAGAAGAAAGAAGAGAAGATCAAAGAACTCCAAAACTTCATCGCGCGCTTCAGTTCGAACGCCTCAAAGGCGCGTCAAGCGACGTCGCGTAAGAAGTTGCTCGATAAGATTACACTCGATGACATTCGTCCGTCGTCACGTCGTTATCCGTTCGTCGGATTCACGATGGAGCGCGAGATTGGGAACGATGTTCTCTATGTCGACAACGTATCGAAGACGATCGATGGCGTAAAAGTACTCGACAATGTCACGTTCTCACTCAACAAGACGGACAAAGTCGCATTCGTCGGTCGTTCGGACGTTGCCATCACGACACTCTTCAAAATTCTTATGGGTGAGATGGAACCAGATACAGGTTCGGTCAAATGGGGCGTGACGACGACTCAGTCGTACTTCCCGAAAGACAACTCGGAATACTTTGAGGGCTCGGAAAAGAGCATCCTCGACTGGTTGCGTCAGTTCTCACCAGCCGATGAGTCAGATACGTTCCTTCGCGGATTCCTTGGTCGCATGCTCTTCTCAGGTGAAGAAGTCATGAAGAAAGCGTCTGTCCTCTCAGGGGGAGAAAAAGTACGCTGCATGCTCTCGAAGATGATGCTCTCGAACTCGAACGTGCTCGTTCTCGACGACCCGACGAACCACTTGGATCTTGAATCAATCACTGCACTTAACAACGGTCTCGAGTCGTTCAAAGGTGTGCTCCTCTTCAGCTCACATGACCATCAGCTCATCTCGACGATTGCGACACGCATCATCGAAGTGACGCCGAACGGCATCGTGGATAAAGAAGCAACGTACGATGAGTACTTGGAGAACGAAGCCCTTCAACAACAAGTTGAATCACTTTACCAAAACGCATAATAAAAAATCGGCTCAAACGCGAGCCGATTTTTTTATTTAACGTCTACCGTCTCCATCACGTGTTCATGAATGTCATGACCTTTCGTGACATGGACTTGAACGTTGTATGCGCCAGATTCAGTAAAGGTGTACGATCCTTTATACATTCCTGCCTCTGCCTCTTCCAACTTCACCCACTCATGCTTTTCTGCCCCGTCTTGGAAGATTTCGAGTTGTACGTCTGCTCCCGCGAGCATCTCCTCTTCAATCATAACGTGCACCATGAACGGTTGTTCTTCACCTGCTGTCGCCTCTTTTGGGTCAAGCGTGATATCCGCTCCAGCGTGGTGATGATGGTCACTATCCTCTTCCGCTTCGGCAGCCGTTTCTGGATGTCCGACTGTCACGTTCGTCGTCGGCATCGTGTGCATCGAACGAGCCGTCACGTGAACTTGGACCGTGTAGACTGCTTCTTCAGCGAACGTCGTCTCCGCTTCATAGACGCCATCTTTCGTGAGCGTCGCCTTAATCATGTCGCTCTCTTCTTTCGCACCGTTCTTCCACACTTCGAATTTAATCTCATCCGCATCGTCTACAGGCTGACCGTCTTGCGTGACTTTTACAGATAAAGGTACTGTTTCTTCTTTTTCTGCCGTCGCCGCCACCGTCAACTCTGCTTCAACAGGTTCCATCGATTGTGGAACAGCTGCGCTTTCCGCTTCTTTTTCCGTGCCGCACGCACCGAGTACGAACAGGCCGATGAGTCCAAACACGACCCCAAACCGTGTCATCATCTTTTTCATCATAAGTCCTCCTTATAAATCGCTTACATCTTTCACACATTCTTCATGATACCATCCCTTTCCAGAAAGAGTGTGAGCATTCTGTGATATATCCCACGATACGTTCTCACAAATTTCACACATATGATTAATTGAAAATTTATCGTGTGCATTTCCGAATTTTAGTCCATCATTTCTAAAAAGGGGTATATAAAAACTATATAAGGTGTGCATTTGGAAAGTCTTAACATCAAGAGGATGACATCATGAATGGAGGCGAATTCAGGTGAAACGTAGGGTCATTCGTGGGGCGATGGCATTTTTCATCTTATTGGCGATGGTGATCACACAATCGATTTCCGTCAGTGCCGCCGCTTCAAAATTTATCACGAGTGTGAACACGACGAGCAAGGTTGTCGCGTTGACATTTGATGACGGGGCAGACGGTGCGAACACGAACAAGATTTTAGACATTTTGGCAAAAAACAACGTGAAAGCGACCTTCTTTTTAACCGGATCGGGTGCGAACAATCATCCCCAATACATTAAAAACATCGCTGCAAAAGGACATCAGCTCGGTAATCACTCGTATACGCATCCTGATTTCACCAAACTGACTGCCACTCAAATGAAATCCGAACTCGACCGCACGGAAGCTTTGATTAAATCGTTGACTGGCAAAACGACGAAACCACTTTTCAGAGCACCGTTCGGAGCCGTCAATAGTGCCGTATTGAACGGCGTCGGCGCCGCCGGATATGGATACACGATTCAATGGAACATCGACACAATTGACTGGAAAGGATTGACCGCGAGTCAAATCAATACGAAAGTACAAACCAATATTAAACCGGGTTCCATCGTTTTGATGCACACAGGTGCGGGGGCACCGGGCACCCCACTCGCATTACCAACGATGATTTCGCAACTCAAAGCAAAAGGGTACAAATTTGTCACGGTTTCGCAATTACTCGCCTATCAAAACACGTCAACGAACAAAACGTATACCGTGAAATCCGGTGACACGTTGTACAGTATTGCACGGACATACGGTGTCACCGTATCGGCTCTTGCTGCCGCAAACAATATCACGAACTACAGCTTAATCTATGTTGGACAAGTGCTCATCATCCCAGGAACAACCGTCACACCACCACCTACAACGACCGTGAAATATACCGTGAAGTCGGGCGACACACTCTACAAGATCGCGACAATGTACAATACGACCGTCGCGAAGATCGCAGCCGCCAATAACATCACGAACATCAACCTCATCAGTGTCGGACAGGTGCTCATCATTCCTGGAACGACCGTCACACCACCACCTACAACGACCGTGAAATATACCGTGAAGTCGGGCGACACACTTTATAAGATTGCGACAATGTACAATACGACTGTCGCAAAAATTGCAGCCGCTAATAACATCACGAACGTCAATCTCATCAGTGTCGGGCAAGTGTTGACCATTCCGAAATGATTGCCTCGTGAATCTTTTCCTCAGCTTGTGACGTATCGTATACAAACAGGAAAAGAGGAACCGCTATGACTAGAACCTTAATCCGTGTCAGTACTACTGCATTCGTCGGACTTTTGGTTTCAATTGCCACATTCTCGATTTTGATTTGGCTCGGTTATGAACAGGCACTCACATCCGGTGAGCCAATCCAATTCTTAACGCGTGACATTTATCAATTTGAGAATGGAATCGGAGTCGCTAACCAGAATCAGATGGCCATCCTCGGTGCCGGATTTATGGGCATTGTCGTTCTCATCGGAGAGATCGGGATACGTCTTAAACAAAAGTAACCGCTGCGCGAGCAGCGGTTACTTTTTTAATGCTGATGTCCCCCACCATGACCATGGGAGTGAGCTGTAGGTTGCTCCAGCTTGTCAATCTGGTCTTGCGGTACATCACCGACAATCATCCATGCGGTCGGTGTATACACTTTCTTCCCTTCATGCACCATGCCGTTCACTTGATAGATGCCTTGATCGAGCTTTAAGCTCGTCACGAGATATCCATCTTTTTCCGTCACTTCGTACGTCCGTGTCTCTTCTGACTCGTAAGGTGTCACTTGAATATGACTTTCCGTCACACGTTCGTCATTCGATACTTTCATCGCAAGCGTGGTCGACCCGACTTCCACACGTTCAGGTACAATCAATTGAATACCGATCGGATCAATCGTACGTTCTACCGGTTGAAGCTGACACGCTCCTAACCAAATCGTCGCTAGGATGAGAGGAATGACTTGGATGAATCGTTTCATGCTGCCACCTCCGCATTCAATTTCCGTCGACCGATGAACCAATCGAAAAGAAGCACGACGAGGATACTGATCCCTGCGAGCGGTAATGTGACACCGAGAAGTAAAATCAAGATACCGACGATTCGTTTGATTCGTTCGTCTTCAAACCGCTTCATTTGTTCGATGGATCCCACTTTCCGTTTGCGCCACATCACGAATGAGCTGATGATGACAAAAATGAGACCTAGACAAAGCGCGACCCCGACCAATTGATTGAGTAAACCGAATAGGCGACCTTCATGGAAAGCGATTCCGACTGTAATCAGTTTTCCGAGAATCCCGTAATCTGCGTATGTCACAGAACTGAGTGTCTCACCACTATATTGATCCAAGTTCACCGTCGCTTCTTTGAACGGATGTCCTGCCGCCGATGTGACGGTATAGACGCCTGTTTCGCCTTCCGGAAGCGAAATCGTATACGGGCGCGCAATCGACACTTCACTCACCACACGATTTAAATCAATTGGCAATAGCGAGCTCGGTGAAGACGCTGGGACGAGGTCTGCTTGTGTCGCCCAAGGCACGTCTTCTGCCACATCCTTAGTCGTCACAGTTGATTCAGGTTTAGCACCAAACGCATACGCGTACATCGGTGTCCCGGTGTTTGTCGATGAGGAAACCCATTGCAACATCGCACCCGACACGGATGACCAGGCCAATCCTGAACTGATGATGATGACAAGTCCTAACGATGACCATAAAGCGACGCTACCATGCATTTGTTTCCACCATTGCCGCCCTTTACCTAACTTCGGCATAAGCATGCGGATTAGATTCTTTCCGCGCGGCCAGAATAGGAATGTCCCTGTAATGAGGAGAATGATTGCCCAGGATGCTGCGAGCTCGACAACCCAGTTCCCGATTTGGCCCCCTAACAGTGTGCCATGAATCACAACTAATACATCCATGCTACTTTCAGCAGTTCGCGTTCCTAAAACTTCTGCAGTTTCTGGATGAATATATGTATACATCATCTCGTCATTGTTCATCCAACCGATTCGAGTCGATTCTCCTTCACCTGGCAAACGGATCGATGTGATCATCGCCTCCGGATGTTCTGCCAGGAATGACTCCTTTTGGACTTCAATCGGTTGTTCTTCGGCAAATGATGCCGTCATCATGTCTCTGTATTGTATTTTCGTTAATTGCGGTTCAAATAAATAAATGCTGCCCGTCACAGCCAGGATAATAAAAATCGGTGCAAATATAAGTCCTGCATAAAAGTGCCAACGCCACACCGCTTGATACCAAGCGTTGCGTTTGTTCAATCGTTCCCCCTGCATGCCGCTTCCCCCTTTGTCATTGTGTCCAACTTGTGAACAGATTGAGTATACAAGGAATGGAAACGGTTTATTCTTTTCAATTGTGACAACTATTCGTCGAATTGAAGAAGTGAAAATGAACTTCAATTCATCTTTTTTTCACATTTTTACCAACCCTTCTCACACACTTTCACATAAATAAAGAGACACCAATAAATTGGCGTCTCCAAGATATGATCAATTTGTGAACTGCTCCGCCTCTGTCGATCCAGCTAATGCTGTCGTAGAGGACTGTCCTCCTGAAATCACAAGCGACACTTCATCGAAATAACCTGTTCCGACTTCACGTTGGTGACGTGTCGCCGTGTAACCATGAACTTCAGCCGCAAATTCTGCTTGTTGTAACTCTGAATAAGCCGCCATTCCGCGATCTTTGTACCCGCGTGCAAGTTCGAACATCCCGAAGTTGAGCGCGTGGAATCCAGCGAGTGTGACGAACTGGAACTTGTATCCCATCGCACCGATCTCTTGTTGGAACGTCGCAATCTCTTCGTCTGACAACTTCTTCTTCCAGTTGAACGACGGTGAACAGTTGTACGCGAGGAGTTTTCCTGGATACTTCGCATGAATCGCTTCGGCAAATTGACGAGCCTCCGCTAAGTCTGGTTCAGACGTCTCACACCAGACGAGGTCTGCATATGGTGCATAAGCGAGTCCACGAGCGATCGCTTGTTCGATGCCGGCTTCCGTACGATAGAATCCTTCCGGCGTACGCTCCCCAATGATGAACGGGTGATCGATTGGATCGATGTCGCTCGTGATCAAGTTCGCCGCGTGCGCATCTGTCCGCGCTACAATGATGGTCGGGACACCCATGACGTCTGCCGCGAGTCGAGCCGAGATCAAGTTTTTCACAGCCGTCTGAGTTGGGAGTAACACCTTCCCACCAAGGTGACCACATTTCTTCTCAGACGAGAGCTGGTCTTCGAGGTGAACGCCGGCAGCCCCTGCTTCGATCATCGCCTTCGTCAATTCGAACACGTTGAGCACCCCACCGAATCCTGCTTCCATATCCGCGACAATCGGTGCGAACCAATGTGTGTCGCTCTTTCCTTCCGCCGTTTGAATTTGATCGGCACGTTGGAGTGCCTGATTGATTCGTTTGACGACACTCGGAACCGAGTTGGCCGGATATAGACTTTGGTCTGGATACATATGACCCGATAGGTTCGCATCCGCCGCTACTTGCCAGCCGCTCAAGTAAATCGCTTCAAGTCCTGCCTTCACTTGCTGAATGGCTTGGTTTCCTGTCAACGCGCCAAGTGCATGCACGTAGTCACGCTCGTGCATCAATTGCCATAAGCGTTCCGCTCCCTTTGTCGCGAGCGTCTGTTCAATCACAATCGATCCTCGTAATTTCATAACATCTTCTACGGAATATGGACGTTCTACCCCTTCAAATCGTTCCGACTTCCAGCTATCCATCAATTGTTCGCGTTGTTTCATCAATAAACCCTCCTGTATTATATTAATTTCAATAAATTAAATTTGTTATATAACAGATAGTGCAAAATAAATGGTTTAGTCAAGGTAAGCACAGCACTCCAATGCCGCTTTGAACGTCGAGTGTTCCATTCCACAGCAACGACAGACGTTCTCTTCGTCCCGATCTTCCGGTTTGCGGAAGACGACGACTTCATCAATCGGTTCCTTCATGATTTGAAGTGATCCATCTGCCCGGTCCAAGACGAGACGCATCAAGTCGTTCCCGTATACGAATGCTGTATTCGCCAAAGAAGCTGTCGATTCTCCAGATACGATGCGGCGGACGACCCAACGTTCAATCAACTGTTCGCTTTCCATTTTTTTCGTAGTCATGATGAGGTTCCTCCTTTAAGGTTTAACTCCATAGTTTGTCGTTTCATAAATTCACGGCGACGGCGATGTAAGATCGGTTCTGTGTACCCGTTCGGTTGTTTCAACCCATGAAACACGAGTTCATGCGCAGCTTGATAAGCGATCGATTGATCGACGTTCGGTGTCATCGGTCGATAATTTGGATCTGCCTCGTTTTGTTCATCGACGACCTGTGCCATTCGATAGAGTGTGACTTCGACTTGATCTGCTGAACAGATGCCATGATGCAACCAGTTGGCCACGTGCTGGCTTGAAATACGAAGTGTTGCCCGGTCTTCCATTAGCCCAATATGATGAATATCTGGCACTTTCGAACAACCAACACCTTGTTCGACCCAGCGAACGACGTATCCGAGCAATCCTTGCAAGTTGTTCTCGAGCTCTTCTCTGATTTCGTCTTGCGAATAGATGCGTGTCGCGAGCGGAATATCGAGGAGTTGTTGTCGTTCATTTTCCAAAGCAGGTTGCTGCATCAATTGTCGCTGCACAGCAAAAGCGTCGAGTTGATGATAGTGCATCGCATGGAGCGTCGCTGCCGTCGGGGAAGGCACCCACGCCGTTGTCGCCCCGGACCGTACGTGCGCAATCTTTTCACGCATCATGTCCCGCATCCGATCAGGCATCGCCCACATCCCTTTCCCGATTTGTGCACGGTGATGGAATCCGCTCTCGAGACCAGTCGATACATTCAATTGTTCGTATGCAGCGAGCCAAGGAGACGTCTTCATCTCTCCTTTTCGACGCATTGGTCCAAGTGTCATCGAGGAATGAATCTCATCCCCCGTCCGGTCGAGGAAGCCCGTGTTGATGAAGACGACCCGATCTTTCACTTGAGCGATACAGTTTTTTAAATTGAGCGACGTTCGTCTCTCTTCATCCATCACGCCGACTTTTAACGTATGGCGAGGAAGGCTCAATCGATCTTCCACGGCGTCAAACAAGTCGTTGGTGAATACCACTTCTTCAGATCCATGCATTTTTGGCTTGACGATATAGATGGACCCTTCCCGAGAGTTAAGGTTGCGATGTAGATGTCGACTCGCAATCAGTGAAGTAAAGATGGCGTCTACTATACCTTCTGGTACCTCGCGACCTTCTGCATCAAGCATCAAGTCTGTCGTCATCAAGTGTCCGACGTTCCGAATGAATAAGAGCGCGCGTCCCGGGAGGACGACTTCCGCTCCACCTTTTCCGATTAAACGCTTATCCTCATTCAAATGTCGTGAGAGTCGCTTCCCGTTCTTTTCGAACGATGCTTCAAGCGTCCCATCCATGAGGCCAAGCCAATTGCGATACAGATGAACTTTGTCTTTTGCACAAACGGCTGCGACCGAGTCCTCACAATCCACGATTGCGGATAGGGCTGATTCGAGCTCGATGTCCATCAGTCCAGCAGGGTCGACTTTCCCGACCGGATGTTCACGGTCGAATTGCAGTTCAACGTGTAAGGCATGGTGCTGGAGCATCAATGTTTTCAAATTGTTCAAGTCCCCGGTATAACCGACGAAGGAATCATGTGCGAATGCGTGCTCATCTTCCCCAATCACCGCGTAGGCGACATCATCACGAACGAAGTAACGTGTCACTTCCCCGTGCGATCCTGACGGCAAAGGGAACGTGTCATCTAGAAACTGTTTTGCCAATCGAATGACTTCATTGCCGCGAACGGGATTGTATCCCGGCCCTTTTTCCGTACCGTCCGTCTCTTCAATCATGTCTGTTCCATAAAGGGCGTCGTAAAGACTTCCCCATCTGGCATTGGCGGCGTTGAGTGCATATCTAGCATTGTCTAATGGTACGACGAGTTGCGGACCGGCTTGATGCGCGATTTCTCGGTCAACATTCGACACGTCAATGTTGAAATCTTCGACGACCGGTTCGATATAGCCGATTGACGTTAAAAACGTCTCATATTCGATCGGGTCGACTTCGTCTTGCTGACTGTACCACTCCTGTAGCAATCGTTCGTATGTCGCACGCTTTTCTAGAAGCATCTGATTCACTGGAATGAAACGCTCTAGAAGCGATTCAACACCTTCCCAAAAATCGTTGATTTCATGGGGTTCAAGTATGTTTGTATTCACGAGTTCAAACAGCTTCTCATGAACATGGTACGTATTCAGCCGTTCGTAATGTTCCAAGCGCTCACATCCTCCTTTAATCATTGTTATATATCAGTTGATTACAATATAGACTATTATATAACAGTTTGACAACCCATTTCTTAAAACTTTTTATTTGAAATCTCCTCAAGATGGGTTTACTATACATTGTGTGACCCATCAATGATTGAGTCATCAATGATTTAAGGAGGCGATGTGCATGCGAGATTCTTGCTCGCTTCGTGATCAAATTCTCTATCACATCATCACCGTACAAAAAGAATTGGGGCAATTATTCGACTCCGAAATGAACGGGCTCAGCTTAAGTCGCTATGACATTTTAAGCAACCTGTATCACGTCGGTCCATTGCGGCAACGTGAATTGCAACAACGCGTTGATGTCGATCATGCGGCTATCACCCGACACCTGAAACAGCTAGAGACACAAGGACTTATCACGCGTAGACGTTGTGAACAGGACAACCGTGTCATCTATGTCGAGTTGACAGACGATGGTCGTGAACAAATTGCACATTGGACTGAGCAAAAAGAGTGCTTAACGGACCGACTTTTTGTCAACATGAAGGTAGAGGATCAACAACAGTTATTAACATCTTTGACGATGTTACAAGATACAATTGACCATGAAAGGAAGACAACAATATGAACACTGCTACACAAAAAGACTTTATGGAGATTGTCAAAGGACGCCGTTCGATTCGTGTATACGATGAGAACGTCAAAATCTCAAAAGAAGAAATGACACAAATTCTTGAAGAGGCGACGACAGCACCTTCATCACTTAACCTACAACCATGGCGCTTCGTCGTCATCGATAGCGCAGAAGGAAAAGAAACACTCCTTCCACTCGCAAGCTTCAACAAACGCCAAGTCGAAACGTCTTCAGCGGTCATCGCACTCTTCGCTGACTATCAAATGGCAGACTACACAGAAGAGATTTTCGATACAGCGGTAGAACGCGGGATGATGCCGGCTGAGGTCCGTGACCGTCAAGTCGACATGATCAAAGGCATCTTCAAAGACGCACCGAAAGAAATGATTAAAGACAGCATCATGCTTGATTCAGGTCTCGTTGCGATGCAACTCATGCTCGTCGCACGTGCACATGGTTACGACACAAACCCAATCGGCGGATACGATAAAGCGAACATCGCTGAAGCGTTCGGCCTCGACAAAGAACGTTACCTTCCAGTCATGCTTCTCTCAATCGGGAAAGCAGCAGAAGAAGGATATCCATCAGTACGCTTCCCAGTCGACCGCATCACAGATTGGAAATAATTCAAAAGGGTACATCGCCGAGGCGATGTACCCTTTTTTCATCCGATATATTTGACGACTTCGTTAAAGTCACGACGTGTTTTCGGGGCAAAATCGCGCGCCCGGTACCCAAATGCGACCATGACCGAAAGCGACCATTCGCCTCGTTCCATGACACCTTCTGAGATGAGCAACTCATCGATTTCCTCTTGATTAAACCCTTCAATCGGGCATGAATCAATCTCGATTTGTGCGGCCGCCGTCATCATGTTCCCAAGTGGGATATATGTCTGACGCTTGATCCATTCTTGGAAGACGCGCTCATCGTCTAATAGACGATAATCGTTCTCTTGAAACTCCTGTACCCGTTTCACGCGTTGTGCGTATTCTTCTTCCGTGCGACCTTGTACGCCCGTCACGATATGACGAATATAGTCCGCATCGTAACGCATCGCTTTCGGTGTTCTTGCGAGAATTAACACGAAGTGACTCGCAGTCAAAGCCTGACCTTGCGCTCCCCATGCGTGATCTTTAATTTTTTGGAGTAAATCTTCCCGACGGACCACGACAAACTGCCACGGCTCAAACCCGAACGAACTCGGGGAAAGACGTCCTGTCTCTAAAATGAACTCCATGTCCTCTTCTTTGATTTTACGGTCCGCATCGAATACTTTCGTCGCTTGACGCCAACGATACGCCTCTAAAATGTCTTTCTTTTTCATCGTACTCACTCCTCCATCACCAAGATGATTCCATCATATCAAAACGATAAATCAAAAATCGCTCATGAAGATTCTTGAGGGGTAGTCGCACGGTCTTCAAATAGTGAAAAGGTGTCTCGTCGTTCAAATAATGGAGATACGCATCTGTCGGATAATACAGAATCACATCGACTGGACGAGGATCTGTTTCAACGGATGCTATGATATTTGAAATGACTTGTCGAAAGATGTTTACCGAGAACGGATTAAAGAAGTAGAACCGATTCGCATCCGATGGAATCGTGAACTCCTCCGCGAGCCCTTGTTCCAATTGAACACTTCCTCGGGTCCGGTGTTTCTTCGTATAACTCACTAAATTTTGAAGCGCCTCTTCGTGGAACCCACCGTCCATCTCGACACCAATTGCCCGCACACGAAACGTATACGCCAAATAGAACGGCAGACGCCCCTTGCCCGAACCGAAATCCACGATGGTATCTGTGGACTCTAGCGGATACGCATCTCGAAGCAAATCGAGCGCTTCGTAAGGAGTCGGTTCATAACGGTGATATTCCGCCGACGACGGGAATCCCTGCTGAGGTTTAGCCGTCTGGATGTGTAATAGGTGCTCATATTGCTGTTCGTTCATGATGAACCTCTTTCTTGAATGGATTGGAAGAATGGATGCCGCTCCATCTCCCTCGTGAACGACGTATGCTCCTGATAGGCGACATACAATAGATAAATCGGAACCAACACTTTGAACCAGCTCGGAAGGAGAATCACGCTCGTGACCCCGAGCGGAATGAGTCGAAACCATAAATTCCGATGACTCGGCGTTCTAAAGTACATAAGGAGTGCCATCGTCCGTCTGACGGTTCCAAAGCGATTCGGTCTCGGTCGATACAAGGGACGTTTTCGCTCACTCGTCTTTTCGATGGCACCTGAGGTTGTCAGTAGCATACGGTCGAACGAGGCACGTTCACGTTCCCCAATCTCAATCTCGCGACCGATACTCGGATGTCGCGACACCCAGCCTTCCCCGGCGTATAATGCAAAGGTGACCATCACGCTTCCAATCAATACACCGAGTAACACCGACTCAATCAATAGCGCATACACGCCTACGAAAGCAAGGAGTATGATCAAGAATCGCTTCGTAAGGTGGGCATGTCGGAGGCGAAGTTGATATTGAATCCACGCATGACACCAGGCAAGCAGGAAAAGTGAGGCTCCGAATGCGAGAATCTCGACAGCACTTCTTCCCTTCATGTGAAGAATCGGCGTAATCAATAAAAGATAGAATCCGTATTGAATGACATGTTGAACGAGATGATATGAAACAGAATACCATTTCAACTGTCGAATCATGCTCCGGTCAGACACGAGGATGATGTCGGCGCGCTCCACCCAGACAAAAATACGATCTTGCCACATCACCCACCCGAACAGGATTGTCCATAACAGGTAAGGTACATCACGCATCCAGTCAAAATCACCTTGCCATATACGCCAGTAGGAATAGCCTGCCCATATGAGCAGAGGGACTACCCCATATAAAAAAATCGTCCAATCGACAATCAATCGGACTGTCTTCCACTGTTGCTTCATATAACGGGAAACACGCATCCAAAATAGTCGTTTCGCAATCATCGGAGCGCCACATCTTCCATCATATCGAACAAGGTCATCCCCTCTGTTTCGAGCGCTTCCCGAATCTCTGCTTTCGTCCCACTCGCCAGCAGTTGTCCGTCATCAATCCATACGAACCGGTCACACAACCGCTCCGCCGTATCAAGAACGTGTGTGACTAGTAAGACAGCGGCTCCCCTTGTGCGCTCCGCCTCTAACAGTCGAAGTAGCTGAATCGTCGTCGTCGCATCCAACCCGATAAACGGTTCATCGACAATCAATACATGCGCTTCTTGGATGAGCGCCAATAAAATCATCGCTTTCTGTTTCATCCCTTTTGAAAATGAAGAAAGATAGTGGTCTGTCACATATTCTAGTCGGAAAAGCTGCAGCAACGCCTCTGTCTTTTCTGTCGAATTTACGCCTGTCAATTCTTGAACGAGCGCGATATGTTCCGATAGTGTCAAATAATCGTAGTAGACCGGTTGTTCCGGGATGTACGCATAGCGTTCCAACTCGACTGTCCCTTTCATCCAAGGAATCGTCCCTGTCAGACAGGCAATGGTCGTCGTTTTTCCCGCTCCGTTCGACCCAATCACCCCTAAAATTTCACCAGTCCGCACTTCGAACGCAATGCTTTGAATGACAGGTTCATTTACTTCGTATCCTGCCTTTTCGATTGCTACGATCATCTCTTTTCCCCCTATTTAGAACGAAATCGAGCATCATTCCTTTCGCCTTATCCCAGTATAACCCAAATAATCTGAACAGATGATAGACGCTCCGGTTGAAGCGGTCTCTTCATGCATCACTCACGATTATTTTTTTCTGAAGGTTGAGTGAGATTCGTTTACTTTAGCGTGGTAACGTGGAATGATAATGATAACAACTCTTTAAAGTGAGGTGACGGCGTGTCTACCACCGAGTACGAACAAGCGACATCTATTTTGCACCACCTCTTTACCGCCTCCTCCTTCGTCGGAATCGATTTTGGTTCTGGCCCTAATCATCATCTCCTCTATTTTAGCCGCCAAGGACTGGAATCATGGATCTCAATCGAGGGACCTTGGCATGTCCATGCCACACAAGACACATTTGACGAAGGCGAACAACTCGAACAACTCATGCGACTCCGTCGTGAACGCATCCATCGCGTACGACTCGGAGACGAGCATCCGCATCTCGAACTTCAATTCGAATCCGGTTCTCTACTATTCATCAACGGATACCAAGAACACTTTGAGTGCTGGCAAGCAGGAGACGCGAGACCACTTGGTGGAGACGCCTATCTGTTGGTCGCGATGCCACAAGGGGAGCTCGCAATCTTTGCGGATGGAGACGACGAATGAGCACATGGATGGAAATTATTATGTATATGTTGATTGCTGGGGGCATTAGTCTCGCGATCATCTTATTGCGAAAGATTACGAAAGCATGAAAAAAGCGGCCGAGGCCGCTTTTTTCAGTCAAACAAGATTCTTTGCATGCGCTCTGGCGCCTCTAAATAGTCACGCATAACCCGTACATGCTCCAAATCGTCAAACGCCGTCGGGGATAGCCCTGTCTCTACTTGCAAAATGACCGCGCCTGGATATGACATCAAGATGGGTGAGTGACTCGCGATGATGAATTGACTTCCGGATTGTACAAGTTCATGCATACGCGCGAGCATGGTCAGTTGCCGCATCGGTGACAATGCGGCTTCTGGCTCATCCAAAATATAGAGCCCTCTTTCTCGGAATCGATGCAACATGAGGGAAAGGAACGCTTCCCCGTGCGACTGTTCATGAAGGGAACGTCCGCCGTATGACTCATAAAACCGTTCAGGATCACGCCCTGATTTCGCCATCTCATCCACATAACTCGATAGCTGGTATGCTGTCTCGGCTCGTAAGAAAAAACCATCCTTCGGTCGATACGGACCGCGAATCGGGCGCAGCGCTTCATACAAAGAACTATGTGTCGACTCTGTTTCAAATTGGAAGGACGGTGCTCCGCCTTCTGGGTTGAAGCCCGCCGCTACAGCCATCCCTTCGATTAAAGTCGATTTTCCACTCCCGTTCTCTCCGACGAGAAACGTGACCGGATGATGAAACGTCAGTTCATCGAGGGTCTGAAAGATTGGTAGCGAGTATGGATATCCTGTCGAACGAATGCGTTCTCTCTCTAACCGTATCCCACGTAAAAATAATGTCATGTCCATTCGACCCAAAATGTCGCCCCCTTATGTGAATCGACCCCGTACGAGAATCCTTGCGCTTCAAGTAAGAGCTTCGTGATGGCGAGACCTAAGCCATGACCATTTGAACGATCACCCTTCACGTACATATCCCAAATCGAATGCCCGATGGAAGGGTCAATCCCGTCCCCTTCGTCTGTCACGGACAGTCGATGCGGTGTCAGTTTGATGGTAATCCTTCCGCCAGTAGGGCTCGCCTCATACGCATTTCTGATGAAGTTCGAGAGTACCCGTTCCATTGCGAGTCGATCAGCTTGAATCGATACCGGTTCGAGTTGTAAATCAAGCGTCACATCTTTTTTTCGGAACCACTCGGACATGCGTGACGTCAATCGACGAATCAAGTCGTCTAGTTGTAGCGACTCCATTTCGAGCGGAATCGTACCGGTGGACAACTTTGAATATTCGAGCATCTGATTGACGAGTCGATCGATACGATCTACTTCCTCGGTAATACTTTTCCCGGTCGTAGAAACCTCTGACGCCTTCACGACACCCAGCTCCAACATTTCTGCCTCGTTTCGAACGATGGCGAGCGGTGTACGCACATCATGCGTCACACCGGAGATAAATGATTTTTGGAGTGCTTCTTTTTCTTGAAGTGATTCATTCATTTGACCAATTGTAACGGTCAAATCTCCAATCTCATCGTTCGTCACATTCGGAAGTGTAATGTCGTGTCGCCCTTCCATAATCGAGGTAGTCGCCTGTTTTAATTCCACAAGCGGTTGCGTGAGTCGGCGACTCATCCAAAACGTAACACCGATGGCAACCAACAGTGCCAGAATAAATCCGCCCGCTAAGATGAGATAGATTTGTTGGAACTGTGGATTTGAAAACGGCACCGGGCTGTACGTCACGATTTGGACGTCCCCTTCTTCTTGTAAGTACGTCAAGAAACGGGTCCCATTCACACTCACTTCGTCTTGAACTGCTAAATCATTCGGATCGAGGGTAATCGGCATCATGCGGTGCATCCGACCACCCCGCTCTAGCTCGATGCGTTGCCCGTCTTGAAATAAAAGTACGTCTAATTGACCTGGAATCCCGCGTCCTTCCTGAATGGCTTCATATACAATCGCCGCCTCGCGCTCCAATTGTGCATACGTCTCATCTTCTGCGAAACGTCCGATCAATAAGGATGTGAGTCCGAAGGTCAAAATCGCCATCACAGCAAGCGGTAGGATAGCCGTCCATAATAGTTTCTTCATCAGACGGTTCATGACAGTCCCTCTAATCGATAACCGACCCGGTGAACGGTCTTCAGCTGTTCTTTTAATGTCGGTGATTTGTCACGTAATTGCTTGATATGGGTATCGACCGTACGAGTATCTCCGACAAACGTATAATCCCATACATCGTCGAGCAGGCGGTTCCGATCTAACGCCTCCCCGACGTGCTTCCATAAGTACAAAAGCAATTCATACTCTTTGTTCGTCAGTCGGAGCGGTTGCCCGTTCTCTTGTACCATCCTCGACTTGATGTCGATGGTGAGTGCGCCGAATTGAATCACATCAGTCTGTTTCACGAGACGTTTCAAACGAATCTCCAACTCTTTCAAGACGATCGGTTTGACTAAGTAATCGTCCGCCCCGAGTTCCAATCCAAATACACGGTCATCCGCCTCACCACGTGCGGTCGTCAAGATGATGGCGGGCGATGGCTGTTGCGCTTTTAATGTCGGGATCAAGGTCCAACCTTCCCCGTCAGGCAAACGAACATCTAATAACACCGCATCAAATCGTTGATGTAGCTGTCGCTTCGCCTCACTGAGAGTCGTCGCCACGGTCACATCAAAACCTGCATACGTTAAAAAACGAGACATGCCGTCCGCCAGTTTTTGTTCATCTTCCACAACGAGTACGTTCATCTCATATCGCCTCCACACCCATTATATCGCACACATCGAATGTCCCACCGTTTCCCAAAGACAATTTGCAGAAATCTTGCAACTCCCTCACAACTTTCCTCACCTTCAGATCTACACTTGGAGTATCAAAAGGAGGAGATACACATGAAATCAACGAAACTTGCAATCGCCTTGGCCGGTCTATTAGCCGTCTCGGGCACTGGCGTATATGCCGCGACGAATGACACGACGACAGACGAATCGACAACGACAGCATCCACCCAATGTGAACGCGGCGAGCGAGGTCCTGGTATGTTCGGTGATCGGGAAGCAGGTCATGCCGCTCTCATCGAAGCGCTTGGTTTAACGGAAGAAGAAGTGGAAGCGGCACGTGAAAACGGACAGTCACTTCCTGAACTCGCGGAGGAAAAAGGCATTTCGATTGAAGCATTCATCGATGCCATCATGACATCGCATGAAGAAAAACTGGCGACCGCTGTGGAGGAAGGAAACTTGACGCAAGAAGAAGCTGATCAAATCCTTGCGGATCACGAAGAGCGTTTTGCTGATGTGACAAGTTATGATGACTTAGAAGATGCTCGCGGTATGCGCGGCGGACGAGAAGGTGGTCGCCATGGCCACCGTCACGGCCCACATCATAACGAAGCCTCTTCTTCAGATGACGCTGCTTCAACAGAGAGCGACAGCAACATAGAGAATCAAAGTTCAAGCTTATAAGTCAAAAGGCAGCCACGACGCACGTGGCTGCCTTTTCATATGACGAGTAATAACAACGCATAACCTAATAGTCCAACTAAAAACGCACCAAAACTACTCTCACGTTCAGCAGGCAATTCTTCTTTCATGACGTTCAAGATGACGCCACCTGCTAAAAAGGCGACAACGATGGACAAGCCAAGTTCATTCACTTCTGCAAATGTACCAACTGCCCACCCTATGAGTACAGCAAGCGCCAAGAAGATGCGCCCTTGTCGATCATAAAGTTGCTGGTGATGCTGACGCAATCCTTGATCGACCGTGACAAAGTGTATGCCGAGCGCTACAAAATAGAGGAACATCGTGCCATTTGACTGAAATTCACTTTCTGCGAGCACATACCCGATGCTAAACGTATAAAGCGTGAATGAACCAATATGAATCCAAAATACATATGGTTTTTGTTTGCGCTTATTGGCTGTCGCGAATCGCTCGAGCCCATAAAAGACAGCCAGTCCTAACATACTGATGATCAAGATATGGTTCTCGAGGGAAGCGAAGACGTTATTTCCAATCTCTCCTTCGAGTTCACGTTGATATTCATTTAACTCTGGTAACAGATGAAGGAATACATAAGCAACGGCAATCCCACCAGCCACTGATAAAAAACGGCTCCTCGGCACTTCACGCACATGAATGAGCTTTCCTGAAAAAAAGTGAATCACTGCAAAGCCGAGTGCAAACCAAAAACTTAACTCGAACACATAAGCCCCTCCCACATTAAGACTTCTCTCTATGTGCTCTTACCCTTTCGCTTTACGCTACATTCATTTCCGGTTAGATTGCTCTTGTTTCTTTCTTTCCCGAATCTCTTTCTCCACTCGTCGTAACGCTTTTTTCGATCCTCGTGCAAAGTCGTGTGCTTCCTTACGCTCCTGATACGTCGTGAATAACGTATCCAAATCATAGTCAGCCGGATAGAGTTCTGTGGCACGCGCCTCTAGCCGGACACGACGACTCGGTAGCTCTACATAATCGTCATTCACGAACACCCGGACATGCCGACGCGATGCATCAAACGAATAGACAAGCCCGACTTGATTTGTCTCTAATAGACGGACACGGTCACCTTTTTCAAAGCGTTCCGCCTCTTCAAGCGGAACCACTTCCACTTCGCGTGCGATTTTAGCATCATCGACTTTCGTGGTGTCATAGGTTTTCTCGTTCATATAACGAGATGCCTGTTTCAAAATCGCTTCCGGTAACTTCATCTTCCGAGCGATAAACAAAGCATTGCTGTCGCCAGACTGCCCCATGAGCAGTCGGTATTTCGGTTCGAGCGTTTCCGGATCAAACTGCATCGCTGCGTTCATGAAATCCGGATGCGCTTCAGAATACGATTTGATTTCTCCATAATGCGTCGACGCCACAACGATTGATCCACGTTTATAAGCCGCTTCTAAAATGGCAATCGCCAGAGCGGCCCCTTCATTCGGTTCCGTCCCACTTCCAATCTCATCGAATAATAGCAGCGACCGTTTCCCAGCGGTTTGCATGATTTTTGCCACATTGTGCATATGCGCCGAGAACGTACTGAGTGCTGACTCCAAGTCCTGATTATCTCCGATATCGACGAACACCTCATCGAATGTGGAGATGACCGTATCGGTGTGTGCCGGGATATGCAGACCCGTCATCGTCATCAAACTGAGGAGTCCAATCGTTTTCAAGACGACCGTCTTTCCACCAGCATTCGGTCCAGTGATAATCAAGCCACGATAGTCTGTACCGATGGCAAAATCGAGTGCAACGGCACTTTCTAAGAGCGGATGACGCACTTGCTTCAATTGGATTCGACCGGTCGCATTCACATGCGGTGTCACGCCATCAATCGACTGACTGTACTTCCCTTTGGCGAAGACCATATCGTACTGCGCGATGACATCGAGTGTTGCCTCGATGTCAGAAAGGACTTCTGTCACCGCTCCGGTCAATGTGGCTAATACTTGATACACTTCTACCGCTTCTTCCGTGCGTTTAATGACGAGTTCTGCATTCAATTTCGAAATAGCCTCCGGTTCGATAAAGACCGTTGTCCCACGATTCGATGTGTCTACAATCGTACCCGCTACTTTATGCTTGTATGAAGCTTTGATTGGGATGGTGAAGCGATCCTGTTTTTTCGTGACGAATCCGTCTTGAATCATCTCGCGATTGGCGGCACTCTTCAAAAACTTGGCCAACCGCTCCTCGATTCGCCCTTCGAGAATGTCGACTTGTTTTCGGATCCGCTTCAACTCTTTCGACGCCTCATCGACGACTTGTCCAGCTCGAATCGCTTGCGTGATGTCTTCTTCTAGTGTCCGCCATTCGCCCATTCCAGCAGCATACGCGGACAGGAGCGGTGCAAAGAATTCATGTTCGAGCATGAATCGCTTCAGCTTACGTGCTCCTCGTAAAAACTCAGCGACCGCTTCAAGTTCTGTTGCTTCGAGTTGGATGCCTCGTTGTAGTTTTCCGATGATTGTTTCCATATCAGAAACCCCGATGAATGG
This sequence comes from Exiguobacterium sp. s35, assembly GCF_018617535.1. Taxonomy (NCBI): domain Bacteria; kingdom Bacillati; phylum Bacillota; class Bacilli; order Caryophanales; genus Exiguobacterium; species Exiguobacterium sp. s35. Next base: position 146,638 of record NZ_JACSKI010000002.1, on the reverse strand, counting down.
GACGTGTGACGTCGCATCTAAAATCGCTCGTGCTTCAGACGTTTCCTGCAGACGCTTCTTCACCGTCGCAATATGGCTCGTCGGACGTTGTTGTTTGAGTAACCGTCGCCCGAATCCGCTGATGCAGAAGCGCTCTACTTTCGTCATTAATTCGTTGTATTGTAATTTTTCAAATGTTTGTTCGTTCATATGTCTCTCTCCTCAAATGTAGAATCGAGATACCGCGCAAACAAAAAAGCGTTGGTCGATGACGACCAACGCAAAAAGACAGACCGGTGTCTGGCAGTTTTTGATGGGCGGTATCTGTAACGGAACATGACGGCATGACAAAAAGACGTGTCATCCGACATTTTTCAGTTCGTTAGGCAGATACAACCTCACTCATCAACATGCAACACCTTTCTTCAATAGATTCGCCTTAACTATACAATAGATTCATCACCTTGTAAATTTTTAGAGAACGCTTTCAAAAAAAGACTTGTGTCTCAAATCAACACATGTTATGTTGTACGTGAAGAAACGAATAGCGATCACATGTGACTGATTCGATCAGGCATGGGGTAAGACGTACGGTGCATGCCACCCGTCTATACTCCATGCCTGTTTTGTTTTTCCGCGTTTTGTTTTAAGAAAGGATGTAGAAGATATGCTATGGAATAAGTTAATGAATCGACACAAACCGACACTACACTCGCCGATGGAAGGAGACGTCATTCCACTCGAACAAGTAGCCGATCCGGTCTTTAGCGAAAAAATGATGGGCGATGGCATCGCGATCACACCGACAGACGGAGCAGTCGTCTCACCAGCTGACGGAGAAATCGTACAAATCGCTCCGACAAAGCACGCCATCGGCATTCGGACCGAGGATGGTGCTGAGATTTTGATTCACGTTGGACTCGACACCGTCGAACTCGAAGGTCGACCATTCGATCTCCGTGTCGATGTGGGTGACCATGTGAAAACGGGGCAGCTGCTACTCACAGCGGACTTGGCACAAATCCATCAAGCCGGTAAAGACACCGTCACGCCGATGGTCGTGACGAATGGTGGAACGCTTGCCCATCACTATGCCTTCACATTTACGAAGGAAGCCGTCCCAGGTAAGACGGTCGTCGCCCGAGTGGAAGCGTGACTCCGGAACAAGGAGGACACATGATTAAGATCAAAAAGATTCTAAATAACAATGCGGTCATCGTCTCGGACGATGGAGAAGAAAAGATTGCGATTGGTCCTGGCGTCGCCTTTAAAAAGACGAGGAACGACATCGTGAATCCCCATAAAATCGAAAAGTTGTTCATCATGCCGGAAAATGACAAGTTCCAACAGTTGTTGAGCCGAATCCCGGTTGAACACTTCACTGTCTCCGAGGACATTATTTCATACGCAGAGAAACGTCTCGAGACATCGTTCAACGAGCACATCCACATCGTCTTGACCGATCATATCTCATTTGCGATCGAGCGGGAGATGGAAGGCATCTCACTACGAAACAAATTGTTGAACGAGATTAAGATTCTCTATCGGAATGAGTACGAGATTGGACTGTGGGCGATTGAACACATCGCTGACAAACTGAATGTTCAAATGCCGAAAGACGAAGCCGCGTTCATCGCGCTTCATATCCATACGATGAAAGTAAAAGGAGGTGATTTACGCAAGACGGTCAAACAGACAACGATTGTCCGCGACATGATTCAATCGATTTCACGACGACTCGATGTATCCATTGAAGAAGATGACTTATCCTACCAACGATTATTAACTCATTTACGGTTCGTCATGGATCGGGTCAACCATTACGATCATCATACGATTGATGAAGACATGCTCCGCATGATTCAGACGAAATTCACGTCTGCCTATGCGTGCGCATCTGATGTCGCAAAAGAAATGGAAGAGACATATGGCATCGTCTTGCCCGAGTCAGAACTTGGCTATATTACGCTCCACATTCAACGTCTACAAGATCAACACCACCAAAAAGGAGGAAATCAAAAATGATGAACTTTTTCCAACGTCTCGGACGTTCCCTCATGTTACCGGTTGCTGTACTTCCGGCAGCTGCGATTCTCATGGGGATTGGTTATTGGATTGACCCAGTCGGCTGGGGATCTGAAAACATTGCAGCCGCCTTCCTAATTAAAGCGGGTGCCGCGATTATCGATAACATTCCAATTCTTTTCGCAGTCGGGGTTGCCCTCGGTATGGCTAAAAACCGCGACGGTTCAGCTGCACTGAGTGGACTCGTTGCCTTTTTGACTGTCACGACGCTTCTCTCTGCTGGCACGGTCGCCTTGTTCCAAGGTGTCGACGTCGAAGCCGTCAACCCGGCGTTCGGCAAGATTGCCAACGCGTTTGTCGGGATTCTTTCAGGTCTCGTCGCCGCTTCGATGTATAATCGTTTCAGTCACGTTAAATTACCAGACGCCCTCGCGTTCTTTAGTGGGAAGCGTCTCGTTCCAATCATGACAGCCTTCTCGATGATCCTCGTATCGGTCGCGCTTTACTTCATCTGGCCGGTCGTTTATACAGGTCTCGTCGGATTCGGGGAATCGATTTCTAAGCTTGGCGCATTTGGTGCCGGACTTTATGGGTTCTTTAACCGTCTCTTGATTCCAACAGGTCTTCACCACGCCCTCAACTCAGTCTTCTGGTTCGACGTCGCTGGCATTAACGACATCGGAAACTTCTGGTCGGGTGAAGGTGAGAAAGGTGTAACTGGGATGTATCAAGCGGGTTACTTCCCAATCATGATGTTCGGTCTCCCAGCCGCAGCACTTGCGATGTACCACACAGCGAAGACAAAACGGAAGAAACAAGCGGCTTCTCTTCTTCTTGCAGCTGCATTCGCTTCATTCTTTACAGGTGTAACTGAACCACTCGAGTTCTCATTCATGTTCCTCGCACCGGTTCTTTACCTTGTACACGCAGTCCTTACAGGAATCTCGCTCTTTATCGCTGCAACGTTCCAATGGACAGCTGGTTTCGGGTTCAGTGCAGGATTGGTTGACTTCGTGTTAAGCTCACGCTTGCCACTTGCGAACCAACCGTACATGTTACTCGTTCAAGGTCTCGTCTTTGCAGTCATCTACTATGCAATCTTCCGCTTCATGATCGTGAAGCTCAACTTGGCAACACCAGGTCGTGAACCGGATGAAGTCGTTGATGCAGTCGCAAGTGAAACAACAGACGGCGAAACGAAAGTGGCGCCGGTCGCATCTGCCTCTGGCAACGAATTCTCAGCGATGGCGAACATGATCTATGATGGTCTCGGCGGTGACAGCAACGTCACAGGAATCGAATCTTGTATCACACGCCTACGCGTTGATGTCAAAGACATGGATACCGTTAACCAAGATCAAATCAAAAAAGCTGGTATTCCTGGCGTTAAAGTCGTCAGCCCGAATCATATCCAAGTCATCGTCGGTACAAACGTTCAGTTCGTTCTCGACGAGATTGAAAAAATCCGTAGCCACCGCGCAGGATAAACGTCGAAAGCCACCTCATTCAGGTGGCTTTTCTTGTTTTTGTGCATATTGTTTATAAAATTGAACGAAATAGTAGAGGAAAATCCATGGCAAAATATATTGCGTGAGCCACATGAAGACCTTAAGTACTGTATGCACAATATATGGTCCTAGCCCAAATAAAAATAATACGACTAGTAAAGCGACTCCTAAACCAATGTATATCTTTTTATCCAACTCACCCACCCCCTTATTTTCCCAGTTCAGTGTAACATAAAGAGCCTGCCGCAACTGGACAGGCTCTTCTTACATTTGACGAAGTCGGGAAATCCGCTCGACTGGATCAGGGTGCGTCGAGAACAAACCGCTCACTTTCTTCTTGAGTGGGTCGGAGAAGTAAAGTGGGGCCGAGGCACTCGACGCTTGCTCGACCGGTGTCTCGACGTTTGCAATCTTCTCAAGCGCTGAGGCGAGGGCATCCGGGTTACGGGTCAGTTCCGCTCCACTTGCATCTGCTAGAAACTCGCGATTACGTGAAATCGCCATATTGATCAGCATGGCGATGAGCGGGGCTAACACCAATAAGACAAGCCCGATGATGAGAAAGATTGGATTCTGGTTTTGATCGCGTCTCCCTCCACTGATGCTTCGGAAAAATAACATACGTGACCCGATGTCGCTCATGATGGCAATGACCGATACGAGTGCGAGCGTAACCGTCGAGAGACGCACATCATAGTTTTTAATATGTGCGACCTCATGCGCGATGACACCTTCTACTTCTTCGCGAGACAATCGTTCTAGTAGTCCCGTCGTGACGGCGACGGCCGCCTTTTCCGGCTTCAGTCCCGTCGCAAATGCGTTCGGTGACGAATCGTTGATGATAAAGATGCGTGGCATCGGTACTCTTGCGACCATCGCCATGTTTTCGACCGTATGCCATAAAAAACGATGCTCTTCGACCGAGGTCACCTCTTGCGCCCGATTCATCTTCATGACGATGTTCGTGCTCGACATGATGACGATGCCGACATAAAACAATGAGAAGATTGGTGTGAAAATCAACCCTGGGATTGCGTCCCCGTAGTTGACATAGGAGATGGCCGCCCCTACGAGAAGAACGAATAAGACGAACCCCGTGACGATGAAAACGGTCTTCACTTTATTCTTTCGAATCTGTTCATAGAGGAGCATAGCTGCCACCTCGATTCATCAAAACGACACGCGAACGTTTTCGCGCTCTTCAGCACGTGCTTCAAGCATGTCGCGTTTTTCGAAATGATGGACGGACGCGATGATATTCGTCGGTACCGATTCGATTTTTGTATTGTACTTCATGACCGTATTGTTATAGAGCTGACGCGAGTACGCGACCTTGTTTTCAGTCTGCGTCAATTCTTCCTGCAACATTTTGAAGTTCTCATTCGCCTTCAAGTCTGGATACGCTTCACGAAGCGCGAACAGATTTTTCAACGCCCCGCTCAGTTGGTCGTTCACCGCCATCTGATCTTGACGATTCGACTTCTCACCAAGCTGATTTCTTAGTTCAACAACCTTCGCAAGCGTCTCTTGCTCGTGTTTCGCATACCCTTTCACCGTCTCGACCAAGTTCGGAATCAAATCATACCGCCGCTTCAACTGAACATCGATTTGAGCCCATGCCTCATCGACCCAGTTCCGATATTTGACGAGCCCGTTGTACATCGAAAAATAGATGAGTACGAGCACGACAACCGCTACAATTGCAATAATCCACCCCATGTTGGCACCTCATTTCTTCATTTTCTCCTGTATTAATTCCCTTTACTCGTATAAGATAAGCTTAACTTTCATAACAATTTGTAAATGGATTCATTTCTTGACACGGTAATCACAAAGGAGTGTTCGCAATGATCGTCACGCATGCCGAAGTACGTTTGACAGAGTTGTTCGAAGAGATGGTGTCACTAAGGCGCCATTTTCACCAATATCCAGAGCTGTCCTTTCAAGAAGTCGAAACGCCAAAGATGATTGCTTCTTATCTCCGTGCGCTTGGAATCGAGGTGCGTGAACACGTTGGCGGTAATGGTGTCGTTGGTCGAATCAAAGGCGGTGACGGCCCGACCATCGCGTTACGTGCCGATTTTGATGCCCTTCCGATCCAAGATGTGAAAGATGTCCCCTATCGTTCAAAAGTAAATGGGGTCATGCATGCTTGCGGACACGATGCCCATACGGCGACACTTCTCGTCCTAGCGAAAGTGTTGACCGAGATGGACCTTCCGGGAGACGTCGTGTTGATTCATCAGTTCGCTGAAGAGTTGGCTCCAGGGGGTGCCAAACCGATGATTGAAGACGGGTGTCTCGACAACGTAGATTATGTATACGGCGCACACATTTGGACGCCGCTCCCGTTCGGAACGATTGGCGTGAAAACAGGTCCCGTCATGGCTGCAGCCGATCGATTTGAATTGACCATTACAGGAAAAGGTGGACATGGCGCGATTCCGCAACATACGGTCGATGCGCTCATGGTCGCCGTGAACGTGGCTAATCATCTCCAACAAGTGGTCAGTCGACGCGTTGACCCGCTCGAACCAGCCGTTCTCACCATCGGGACTCTCCATTCCGGTCAAGCGTTCAACGTGATAGCCGAAGAAGCGAAGTTATCTGGAACCGTGCGTACGTTCACCCATGAGACGCAAGAAAAGATGATCATGGATATGGAACGTATTATCCGTTCCGTCTGTGCTGCGAGCGATGCCGAGTACGAGCTCGACTATATAAAAGGGTATCCAGCTGTCGTCAATCATGTGACGGAAACGGAACACGTCCGGCAAAGCGCAATCGACGTCGTCGGTTCAGATGGTGTCATCGAGATGGCACCGCTCATGGTCGGCGAAGACTTCGCCTACTATGTAGAACAAGTGCCCGGTAGCTTCTTCTTCACGGGAGCCGGGAATCCCGAGCTCGCGGCAATCTTCCCTCATCACCATCCTCGTTTCGATGTGGATGAACGGGCGATGTTACACACGGCTCAAACTTTGCTAGGTGCTTTACAACGCACGTGGATGACACACGAAGAAGAGGATTGATGCGATTGCATCAATCCTCTTCTTTGGTTGGATGTTGTAATTCAGAGACAAGTACTTGGTCGACACGCTTCCCGTCCATGTCCACGACTTCAAAGCGAAGACCGTACGCTTCGACCACGTCACCCCGCTTCGGAAAATCGCCTAGTGCATAAATGACGAGACCTGCGAGCGTATGGTACGAATTACGTCCTTCGTCGAATCGGTCATCCCGAATCTCGAACGTTCGTTTCAAATCCTCGATTCCGAGTAACCCATCCGCCAAATACGATCCGTCCTCACGACGAACCACTTCCGGTGTATCTTCTTCAATCATGACCTCTCCGACGATTTCTTCTAAAATATCGAATAACGTGACCATTCCGAGGAATCCACCATATTCATCTAAGACAAAGGCAATCTCGACACCATTTTTCTGCATCATCTGAAGCACTTGGCTCGCCTCTCGTTGCTTTGGAACGATGAGCGGTTGCTTGATGCGTTTTAAAATCTGTGACGGCTCACGCAATGTCGGTAACGTCAAAATGTCACGCACATCGATATATCCGACAAAATCGTCGAGCGAGTCGCGACCGACTGGTAACTTGTTATGCTTACTTTCGTAAATCGATTTTTTCATGTCGTCCATGTCATCCTCTAAGTCGACCCATTCGAGCGTCGTCCGAGGTTGCATCAGTTCATAAATCAACTGATCATGGAACGCAAAGACGCGTTCAACTTGCTGAACTTCTTCGTGAGCAAACTGACCTTGCTGTGCCCCTTCAAAGAGGAGCTGCTTAATCTCAAGCTCTGTTTCTCCACTTGTTTGTTCTGCCTTCAACCCAAGTAGCTTGAATAAGAAGAGCGTCGATTTCGATAAAATCCAAATGAATGGGCGCATCAACTTGCTAAATAAATCAAGCGAAGGAATGATTGCCATCGTTACTTTTTCAGGCGAGACGAGCGCAATCCGTTTCGGTACCAATTCTCCAATGATGAGCGACAAATACGTAATGATTGTAACGACGGCCACATAAGCTACCGTTCCGGCATACTGCGTACTCATACCGGCTTGTTCAAACGCCGATGCGAGAGGTGCCGAGAAGCGCGCGCCTCCGTAGGCCCCGTTAATAATCCCAATCAATGTGATTCCGACTTGAACGGTCGACAACAAATCTGTCGGGTCTTTCGAATAGTGAAGCGCAATCTTCGCACTTCGTTTCCCTCGATTTGCTTCAACCTCAAGTTTTGCAGGTTTCGATGAGATGAGCGCAATTTCTGTCATCGCAAAAATCCCGTTCAACACAATCAAAAACAAAACAATCAACAAATCAATCACTATGGAAGAATCCACTTTTTTATCACCTCAGCTATTTTTTAAACCATACCGCTTCATTTTATCAAAAAATCGTTACCAACCTGTACCCGTTTTGCTCAGAAAAATAGCCACTCCTCAAGAAGTGGCTTCGTTGACAGCTTGTTTGGCGATGGCCGCGGTTTGGGACTGCTTAAAGAGAATCACTCCGACGAGCAGGACCGTAAGCCCAACGACTTGTCCAGCCGATAACGTGATTTGAGGCATCCCGAAAGCGCCATACAAATCGACGAGTAATGCCCAAATGAGTTGTGACACGAGGATGAGTGACACGGACAAAGTCGGTCCAAGTAACTGGATGCTCCGCATGACACAATACACGACACCTACACCAAGTAACCCACCAAGCCAATAGATGGGAGAGACGTCACGTAATCCGGAAAGATTGCCTCCGAATAATAACAACGGGATGATGGATCCGACCAAACCGACGATAAAGACCAGTACCGTTGTCGCCCAAGCTCCTAGATTTGTATTCATTTTTGCATTGACCGCTGCCTGGACACTAATAAATGCTCCGGCCACTGCTGAACAGATAATTCCAAAAACCATGTAATCGCTCCTCACTCATAAAACATGCCGTTCGCACGTTCCTTTAATCGCGCACTATTTAATATGACAACTTCTTTTCTCGTTCGTTTGACCAATCCTTCATCGACGAACGCCTGCAACGTTCGATTCAAATGACGATAGCTGGTCCCCAGCCATTCGGCGACTTCTTTACGCTTCAGTTGACTCATCTCAGCTTGAAACAGCTCATTACCTGATTCGCTAAGCGAGATCAAATAACCAGCCAACCGTTCTTCAAGTGTCGACATGAGATGATTGGATGAGGCGTTTGCCTCGATGAACAGTTTTTCAGATACCCCGTGCAATAGATGTTCCGTAAATTCGACCGTACGATTATGACGACGAAGTGCCTCGAACGGAATGCGTAAACAGGTTACCGGACCTACCGCCTCGACGGTATGCAACACGTTACGACCACTCGCATATTCGATGTCACCAATCAAGGTCGGTGCAGCTTTTAAACGAAGCAAGCGCAACTTCCCTTCTTCACTCAGCGTATAAATTTTGACACGTCCTTCGAGAACGACAAACAAGGATTCAATATGTTGATTGTTCGAACAAAGCATTGTCCCGGATTCATAAGTGACTACAGAAGAAGCTTCGAGCGTTTCGTTAGAAAAAAGATGATCCCACTGCAAACGTGTCAGTGCATCCATAATATTCATCATTGGAATTGAACTCCTTACGCGAATGTATAAATTCCGATACCGACGACCATCAAGACGAGTCCCATGACCTGTCCCGTATTCATCGGCTTCCGTTTGACACCAAACCAGCCGTTCAAATCGATGATAAAGGCTCCTACCAATTGTGCCACAAGCAGGACACAGATTGCCCACGTCACACCAAGTTGTTGAATCGCTGTCAGTTCGCCGAATACGACGAATACACCAAACAGTCCGCCTAAACTATAATACCAAGGGACACGTTTGAAGGCCGTCATGTCAGCATCTCGTTTGAACAAATAAATGACGAGCGCTAATAGAAGTCCGACGAAATGGACGATCGTGACAGACATCCATGCCCCTACTGCATCTCCTAGTTTGGCATTAAAAATCCCTTGTAACGCGATAAACGTGCCAGATAGTATGGCAAATATAACTCCCATGTCATTCCCCTCTCTCTTTGTCTGACTGTACAAAAAGAATGACAGCTTGAATAGGACATATGTCCAAAAATAAAAAGCAACTTCGAATGATCGAAGTTGCTTCATCATATTTATCCGAGCAATTTGACAAGTTCTTTCCCGACCGCTTCAGAAGACTGAGGGTTTTGACCTGTGACGAGTCGATCGTCCACTGCCACATTCACCGCCCAGTTGTCGGCTCCTTTGAACTGTCCGCCTTGATTGCGAAGTCCCGTCTCCAATAAGAACGGTACAGCTGAATCAAGTTGCATTTCTTTTTCTTCTGCATCCGTGAACCCTGTCACTTGTTTATCTTTGACGAGTGGTTCATTGTTACTAAGCTTCACATTGACCAATCCAATCGGTCCATGGCAAACCGCTCCAACAATGTTTCCACTTTCGTATACGTTGCGAATCACGCGCTGTAGCGTTTCATTTTCTGGGAAATCAACGACTGTCCCGTGACCACCAGGCAAGTAGATTGCGTCGTATGACTCGTCTGCGACTTGATCGAGACGCGCTGTGTCTTTGAGCAACTCGCGTGTATTTAAAATATCTTCTGACAAGCCATCCTCTAAACTATTCGCATCGATTGGCACGTCTCCACCTTCGATACTTGCGACCGTCACTTTGTACCCTTCTTTTTCAAACAACAAGTAAGGAACGGCAAACTCTTCAAGCCAAAGTCCCGTTGCATGGCCATTTGATAATTCATTCGCTGACGTTGTGACAATCAGTACATGTTTCGACATACTCAATTCCTCCTTCAATAATCAACATACGACACTATTGTTCCCGATTCATCATCCGTTAAACCTGATGAACTGTCTCGACATCATGAGGTGTTTCTATTTTTGACCTGGTGATTTATTCAGCCTACCTCTTTTGTATATCCTTCTATACTGAGGATGAATCGTCACTCTGAACAATGAAGGGGATATCTCGTATGACGAAACGAATGAATGACTGGGGGTTTCTCGCTTTTGTTGCCATCATCATCTTGTTGCTTGTGCTCGGTCAGTTGAAGATCTTCATGTAATCTTCACGGACATTCCTTCACAAACTGTAGTATGATGGCGTTGTAAGCACTTACAACAAACCCAATAGGAAAGGATGAATTTCACTATGTCAGAACGTATTTTCATCAGTCCGGCTAAGTATGTGCAAGGGAAACAAACGATTGATCGTATCGGAGAGTTCGTCGCTCATTTCGGTTCAAAAGCTTTACTCATCGCCGATGACGTCGTGTGGGATTTAATCGGTTCGCGTGTGACAACGTCGCTAGAGACGAGCAATCTTGAGTCGACGAAAGCAGATTTTGTCGGAGAGGCATCGAAACATGAAATTACTCGAATCGCCACAGACGCCAAAGAGAGCGGTACAGCATTTGTGATCGGTCTCGGTGGCGGTAAGACGCTCGATACGGCAAAGGCGGTTGCAGATGAATTGGATGCGCGCATCGTCATCGTACCGACGATTGCCTCGACAGACGCACCGACGAGCGCACTTTCAGTCATTTATACAGATGAAGGCAATTTCGAAAGCTATCGTTTTTATAAAAAGAATCCAGACCTCGTTTTAGTGGACACCGAGTTGATTGCACAGGCACCGCCACGTTTCCTTGCATCAGGCATTGCCGATGCTTTAGCGACGTGGGTTGAAGTGCGAAGCGTTCTTTCATTTAGAGGGAAAACGATGGCCGGTGGTGTCCCGACGCTTGCGGCGGAAGCGATTGCCGAACGGTGTGAAGAAGTGCTGTTCACGTACGGCATTCAGGCGTATGAAGCCGTCAAAGCAAAAGTCGTCACACCTGCGCTCGAAGCCATCGTTGAAGCCAACACCTTATTGAGCGGTCTCGGCTTTGAAAGTGGTGGCTTGGCTGCTGCCCACGCCATTCACAATGGATTCACCGCGTTAGAGGGGGACATCCACCATTTGACGCACGGTGAAAAAGTTGCATTTGGAACACTCGTGCAACTCGCACTCGAAGGACGTCCTCAAGAAGAATTCGAGCAGTACGTTGCCTTTTATATGGCACTTGATTTACCGGTCACACTCGAAGATATTAAATTGAAAGATGCATCTCGAGAAGATATCTTGAAAGTCGGAAAAGCCGCCACGGCAGAAGGTGAAACGATTCATAGCGGTTTTGATGTCACGCCTGAAGAAGTGGCGGATGCGATCATCGCGGCTGACCGGTATGCCCGTCTTTATCAAGAGCGTTTATGAAAATAGCGAGAGGAAGCTCACACGGCTTCTTCTCGCTGTTTTTTAGTCGGGAGGAACGAAAGGACAACTCCAATCCCCATGCAACTGACTGTCAGGAAAAAGAAAGTCAGTTGGTTCATATAGATGATATTCGTGAATTGGTTCCATCCTTCTGCGAAAGACTCGTTCGTAGATAAACGAATTCCTTCCCGAAGAGACGTCGCTTGCGATTGATTGGTCACCCAAGCAATCCCGGCCATGATGAGACTACCCAAACCTAATACGACTCTCCCGATTGGTCGCACGGATGCTGTGACTCGACGTGTCATCCGGATTGTAATCCAAATGAACAATAATAGAAACGGCCAGCCAATCAAGAGCACAATCCAGTATATATTCCCTTCACTCGGCGTTTCCGAATAAGGGGTCGTCATCACTTCACCAAGCTTAAAGATTCCAAACGCGATCAACGTCACGATAAACCATGCTTTTATTAACTTCTCCATCTCAACACCTCGTCCTTAGTATAGCAAAAACACCGTATGCGTCTGCATACAGTGTTTAGTCTTTCGGTCGGACGACGTAGTAAATCAAAATGACGAGCCACGTCCACACCCCTGTGAAAATCCCAATAATCCCGACGATGAAGAACCCAAGCGGAATCATCGATTTCGTTCGATTGTAGTCCTTCCACATATTCGATAGCCCTTTGATATTAAAGTATAAAAAGGCAAAGAACAGGACGAGCAACAACAGTGGTAATCCAAATAAGACTTCCATTCGCTCACTCCTTTCTACGATCTCATTCGTTATGTTTATTGTATCGGATTTGGTGTCTCGCTTCATCGGGCCCAAGCTGTATCCTCATCCGACCTAAGGATGGATAAAAGATGCTCAGTCCATCAAAAAAACGGGAAAAGGAACATCATCTAACCCAAGAGGAGGCGTTTTGCCATGAAGTCCCTGCGTATCTTGATCATTTGTCTGCTGCTGTTTCAGACCTCGCCGGTGATGGCGGCATCATCGTCCCCACAACCAGGTTATACGATTAAAACAACCTACTTATATGGTCGCGCAATGCAAGCTTCTCCTGTGTTAAAGACGTTACGAACGAATATACCGGTCCGTTACACCACGTATAACCGGAGTTGGGCAAACGTTTATATCGGAAGTGCAAAGTACTTCACTCCGACCGCTAATCTGAAAGCCGGTATCCCTAAAATGCCTACGGCCGATCGGTTACGACTTGTCAATAAAACGTATGGACTCCCGTCCACTTATCGTTCCCCACAACTTGTGACCTTAACCGTCCCAACTGTCTATCAAAAAGGGAGTGAGCGTACACTGATGACAGCGGAAGCCGCTTACGCACTGGCGAAATTGTATTATGCAGGTCGGAAGCAAGGTCATACGTTGTACGCACTCAGCGCTTATCGCTCCTATTCGACCCAAAAATCACTATACACTTACTGGGTCAATACACGCGGGGTCGCATACGCTTCAAAATATGTCGCCCGTCCCGGTCATAGTGAACATCAAACCGGGTTAGCCGTAGATATGACGAGTCAACGCATGCGACTAGGGTTATATGAATCCTTTGACCAATCACCTGAAGGAAAGTGGATGATCCAAAACGCACATCGTTACGGCTTCATCGTCCGTTATCCGAAAGGAAAAGAAAAGATCACCGGCTACAATTATGAACCATGGCATTTGCGCTATGTCGGGGTCAATGAAGCGACGATGATGAAGCAAAAGAATTGGGCGTTTGAAGAATGGTGGAACCAACGATGAGTGAGCATCCTTTTTCAGGCATTTCTCCGTTCACGTTATAATGGAGTCATCTTATTCGTATAGGGGGAAATACGTGATGTGGATTGTGATGAACAAACTAGATGTTGAAAAAGGAAAGGTCGATGCGGTCAAAGCACGCTTCGAAACGACAAAAGGAATCGAAGCGATGGATGGCTTTGTCCGTATGCAAGTGCTAACAGATACGTCTGATGCGGCAATGGATCATGTGGTCATCATGACCACATGGCGTGATGCGGCAAGCTTTGAGAACTGGCGTGACAGCAACGCCTACAAGCATGCCCATAAGAAACGGGATGACGGGACGTCGGAAGTGAAACCGATCGTCCTCGGCAACACCGTCACCCAATATGAGGTTGCCATTGAACACCTCGCCTCAACGGAGCGCGTTCAGTAAATCTTGAGGGCGAATGATTCCAAGTAACGTTTCATCCGGGCTACCGGTATTCGTAATCAGGAGGGCGTCGTATCGTGCGCCCTCTTTCATTTGTGTGAAGCAATGTTGTGCCTCGATGACCGTAGCATCTTTTCGAATGAATCGATAACGATGCATATGTGGATCATGGTGAAGCACATGCTTCACGCGGACTCCTTTGAGTGATAAGTTGGTCCCGTCGATTGTCTCGGCCAGCCAACTCGTCACTCCTTTTTTCGTCAGTAGACCACGCCACGAGCCATTGTCGTGATATACCGGAAACTGCGAGTAATTTTTATCGCGAATCTCGCGTAGCACCTCCGTCAAAAAGTCTTCTGACTGAAACGTCACCACGGATTTCGCAAACAATGGGATGACGAGACGGGGATGAAGTAGCTCCCGCTCCACCTCTAAAATCAATTCAACGAGCGACTCGTGTGGTTCCGCGATAATAAAATCAGGTTCTCGTCGCTCATGGACGATGGCATTTCGCAGTTGACTCATTTGATGCAAATCTTCTTTATAACGGTCGATGATCGGGTTTTGTTTCGCTAACCGATTCACCATGTTGCTAAAGCTGAAATGTTGTCCATCTCCCATCTCTCGACTCAAGTAGTCCTCGATTCGATGATAAGAGGCCAAAAATTCTTCAGCACGACTCATGTGACCACCCTCCTTAACGATACATGTATACCCTCTTTTTCATCGTTTGAGCAGGAAACCGTCCATTCATCCCGAATGACATAGAAATCATCTTGATTCTTAAGGAGGGCTGTCATGGCGACTTCGATTCAATCCACATCCCCATCTTCACAACAATCGACATTTCGTGCCGGCCTTCGGGCAGGTATTCCCGTTGCAATTGGATACATCCCGATCGCCGTCGCCTTTGGGCTTTTAGCAAAATCGTTTGATCTTCCAAACACCATCACGTTATCTATGTCGTTTTTCATCTTCGCGGGAGCGAGTCAGTTCATCACCGTGCAATTGCTGATGACCGGTTCGATGTATTGGGAAATCATTCTGACCACGTTCATTCTAAACTCGCGACACTTTTTAATGTCCGCCTCGTTGTCACAACGAATTGAAACGACGTCTCGAAAACTATTAGCAACCATCGCCTTCGGAGTGACGGATGAAACGTTTAGTATCGCGTCCACTCGAAAAGAGGCACGTTCTGGTCTGTTCGTCCTCGGGTTAAATACAATTGCCTTTCTCGCTTGGAATATCGGTACATGGATTGGCGTCTTCCTAGCCTTCGGTCTTCCCGGCACGTTACAGGCGAGCATGGGCATTGCGCTATATGCGATGTTTATCGGGTTACTCGTCCCTTCATTGACGACTCGTCCCGTCTTCGTTGTCGCGAGTTTAGCCATCATGATTCAAGCGATACTTCACTGGGGCATCACACCGTTCTTTCCAATCTCAGACGGCATCCGAATCATCATCGCGACCGTTGTTGCAGCCGGAATCGGTGCTTTTGTATTTAAGGAGGAACAGGTCACATGATATCGTTGTTTCTGCTCGTCCTAGGGTTGGCTCTTGTCACGTACCTCCCTCGCGTCATTCCGCTACTGTGGTTAAAGGAATTGGCGTTACCGGCATATATGAAACGATTTCTCTCCTTCATCCCTTATGCGGTATTGGCCAGTTTGATCTTTCCGGGGGTCTTATCCTCCACAACCACTACGACGTCCGCCTTATTCGGAGGGGTGGTTGCTACGACGCTTGCGCTACTCCGCGTCAATCTCGTCGTTGTCGTCATAGGAGCCGTGTTCGGTGTTTACGCCTTCCAAACCTTATTGTAAAAGGAGTCGCACACGAGGTGCGGCTCCTTTTTCATGCAGAGATGGCTTGTCGACGAAGTCGTACAAAGACGTCTACGAATTCGGCGTCCCATTGTGTGCCACGACCGCTCTCTAAAATAGAAAGTGCCTTCTCAACCGGCATTCCCGATCGATAAGGTCGGTCTGATGTCATGGCATCATAAGCATCGGCAATGGCCATGATTCTCCCGAATAGAGGAATATCGACTTCACTTAGGCGATCCGGATAACCCTTTCCATCGATTCGTTCATGATGGGATCGAACTCCGGCTAAAATGGGTTGAAGTGATGCCGGCAAATGGATTTGACTCAAAATATGAATGCCGATTGTCGGATGTTCCTGAATCTTTGAAAACTCTTCGTCTGTCAACTTCCCCTCTTTTAACAGGACATCGTCGCGAATTCCGATTTTCCCGATGTCATGAAGCAGTGCTGACTTATTGAGTAAATCGATTTGTTCTTTTGGCAAATCAAGGGCACGGGCAAGTTCCACCGAGTACATCGCTACACGTTCCGAATGACCTGCTGTATATGGGTCACGTGCATCGAGTGTTGCGGCAAACAAAATGAAGAGGCTATCTAGCAGTTGCGCATTCTCTTGTTCTCGAGCGTTCACCGTCTCAACCATTTGGTTGAAGCCACCGATCAATTGGGCGAACTCGTCTAAATAGGGATTTTCGATTTTTTGGAGTCGTCCCGACTCCATCTGTTCGATTCCCGATGTCAAAAGTCCAATCGGCCGTTTGATGTTGTCATAAAGTAAGAAACTACATAACACCGCAATCCCGACAATGATGACGAGAATCACGAACGCCCAGTTCCAATACGTATCGGTGCGTGTCGAGGTCGAAAGTTGAACGCTCGAAGCCAACATAAACAGCATAATCGGAAAGACACCTGTAATGAGCATGCTGATCAATAATTTCGTTCGGACACTAAACGATTGATATGTTGCATGGATAGGTTGATGAAAGAGCTCATAGTGCTTATCCTTCATATGCACAAGAAGCGGTTCCACTGACCGTACCGTTAAAAAATATTCAATCAATGCATGTAACACGGCAATCATGACAGCACCGATGGCGGCTAGCCCAATCAAACGATACGGTAAATCAATCCAATCATAATAAATACAAAGGGTCGTCAAAGCAATTGACGGGATGGATAATCCAAATAAATGCGGACCTAGAATCCGCTGTACCGTTAAAATCGGGAATCGACTCGCTTGCTCGAACGCCGACGTCAATTCATCAATTGTCGGTGTGTCGGTCGCAAAAAACTGTCGAATCGGTCGAATGTGACGGCGGTATAAGAAAAGTTCGGATGTGATCATGATAATCCCTGAGCCTAGCATGATGGTCAATAGCAACAACACCTCACGAACGGACAAATCAAGCGTCTGAAAAATAAAGACTCCACCCACTCCAAAAACGGCTAATCCTGATCCGATGATATAGTTGATTACGAGTGTTCGTTGAAATCGTTCAAACATTCCCCTCACCTCTGTCTCTCTTTTCTTTACCTATCGACCAGATTCCTTTATAAGTTGAACACAAAAAACGGATCTCCGCATGGGAGATCCGTGAAAGATTCAATTAAGGACGCAACGGACCATCATTGTCATCAAGTGAACGATTGTCTTGATCCGGGGTGATATTTTCGTGGAACGGATTTGGTTCCGGTCCGTCAACGTGATCTCCCGTTGAATCATGAACGTCTCGCTTCATCTCTTGCTTGGATTGTTCCGCTTCGTGCTTCGACTGCTCAACACCTTGTTTTGCTTGATGCTTCACAGCTTCCGCTTCACGACTCATCTGTTCTTTTTCTTGCTCGAGCCCTTCTTTTGACACTTCTGTTTCATCAATACGTTGCTCCGCTTTTTTCAAATAGCGTGCCGCCGTCTCGCGACCACCAAGACCGAAGGCAAGTCCGAAGGCGAGAGCCACGGCTCCGAGAATGAGAAGGAATGCCGTATTGACAATCATTGGCGCGATGCCAAGTTGACTGATTGCCATGAAGAAGACGAGACCGAGAATCGCGTATTTCGCTACGTAACGAAGTGCGCTCGGTTGTCCTGCTCCATCGACAAGGACACTTCCGACCAAACGCTCTACCATATTAGCCAACCAGAAGCCGACCGCCAAGATGATGAGTGCTGCAATCACCATTGGCAAGTAAGCGAAGATTGCCGTTGCGAGAGATGCCATGAACTCGAGATTCGCGACCTGAAGTGCCTCAGATACGAAGAGTAAAATCACGATTACTTGGACAATGACACCGACCACTTGGGCGATTGACATCGAAGATGCGCGTTCCCCGAAGCCCATTTTTTGAGCCAGTGAATTGACGCCAAGGTTTTCAAGGAGCGATACGACAACACCTTTCAACCATCTTGCGACAAACACACCGACGAGGACGAGAACGATTGCAACAAGGATGTCCGGAATCATGACAAGGACATCGTTCAGCATCGCAATCGCTGGTTCCGAGATACCTCGAATATCAAGCGCTTCAAGTGCTGAGATTGTGACCGGAATCATGATGAAGATGAACACGATTGTACCGATCGCTTTCGCAAGACTCGATCCTTTTACATAGTCAGAAAGATGGAAACGTTCTGCCAATCGATCTAAACCTGCTGCCTCGAGGAACTTCGTCAAAATATCGCGGACGATCTTCGCGACGACGTAACCGATTGCGAAGATGAGGGCTGCTGCGACAAGCTTCGGAATGAATCCAAGGAAACTGTTTAACAAGTCCTCGAATGGTCCGCTGACCCCACGAAGTCCAAGGGCGTCAAGTACAGCCGGTAATGCAAGTAAGAGGACGAGATAGAAGACGATATTCGCGACCGTATCGACCCATTTCGTTTGGTTGACACTTGTCGATTCTTGTCCTGTCTTTTCCATCAACTTGCTCAAATTCAAGCGATGTCCCGCCATTTGAATCCCTTTTTTCAAAAGAGTGGCGATGACCCAAGCAACGAGTAAAATCAAACCGGCTTTAATGACACCAATAATCAATCCAGAGAATCCTTCATAAATCTGACTGAACGGCTCTGTGATTGCAGGAACGTTCATAAATTCAAAGATGATCAGGAATGCGAGAAGTAAGACTCCAAAGAACACCACTTTTGCAATAATGCGTTCAGGCGTCCACTTATCTCCTTTTTCCCCCTCTTTTTTAATACCGGCCCGCTCATCGAGTCGTGCCTTCTTCAATGCTTTTCGTGTCACGTTTTCCAATACTTTCGCCAAGATATAACCGACTACGAGAATAACAATTGCCAGCAAAAGCTCTGGTAGCCATGACATGAACGAATTGAAGTTATACGTCGTATTGTTCATCGAATCTTCCTCCTTTTTTTATGAAATGATTGCTTTTCCTTAACAGTGCTCCTTCTTTAAATACCTATATTTCAAAATCATCAAACATCATGCACATAACAACTCGTTTACATGACTATTACGATTTATCGGAATTGGGTACGTTAGTTAAGAGAGAACTCGTGTCAAATCACTCGAGATATGATACGAATAACATGAGAAGTCATTTTAGGAGGAATTCGAATGAACATCGCTTTAGTGGCTCACGACAAAAAGAAAGACGATTTGATTGTCCTCATTAAAACGTATGCACATATTCTAGAAAAACATCAATTATTCGCAACGGGTACGACAGGTAAACGGATTGCGGAAGCGACTGGGTTACCGGTGCATTGTTTCCGCTCAGGACCGCTTGGAGGGGACCAAGAAATTGGAGCTGCCGTCGCACGCGGAGAGATGGATATGATCATCTTCTTCCGAGATCCATTGACTGCCCAACCTCACGAACCAGATGTGAGCGCATTGATGCGTCTGTGTGACGTTTATTCCATCCCCCTTTCAACAAACATGGGCGGAAGTGAGATTTTGATTCGAAGCATCGAACAAGGTGATTTTGAGTCGCTCAAACTTTCTCATAATGACGAACCACCTGCGTGACCATGACAAACCAAGAAAGGAGAGGAATCTCCCTGGAACCGAATATGATTCACGACCCGAACGTCCAACAGTTTTTTAACGAAGTGCGAAAGCGCCTGATTGAACTAGTTGGAAATGAGGCGGAAGCGGACCGCCTCTTGCTGGCACTCGCCGGCTACATCCGCCATGCGGAGAAAAGTGGACAGTCGTTAGACGGCCTCTTAAACCAAGATCCGCACGAGTATGCTCGTTTCCTCATTGAACAACCAGAAACAAATGAAGAATATCGACGTCGTTACCACGTTTTGATCGAGGCCTCGGATGAATTAAAACCTCATGAAAAAGCTCAGGCGAATCGAGATTTCGATTGGGCCGTCAATCAACTGGATGAAGCGAAACTCTCATTAAAAGAGATTGAAGTACGAGACCTTGCATTCCTCGCCTATACAAAAATCGAAGCACTCAAATCGTCACGTGCGATTTGGAACCGATTTGGCTGGTTGCTCGGTATGATTTTGGCATTTTCCTACGCCAACTTACTGCTCGTCATCGACGATGTATTTAGCGGACGGTTATTCACTGCCCCAATGTCGACTTATCCGGTAGATTATTTAGCCTTCCTGTTACCCGTCCTCGTGACTGGTGCCATCTTTGGTGTATTGACCCGCTTTCGGCACCACATCCAAACGCTCGGAAGACGAATCGCATTTGCTCTACTCATTGTAGTCGTCTACGTTACATCCATCTTTTTGATTCAACCGCTTTTAATGATGCTCGGTTGGTCGTTTGTCATTCAATTGACTCCACTGTATGCCCTCATTCTCTTGGCAATCAGCGGCTTTATGGCCATCTGGACGTTGATTGAATTCGTCTGGAAGAGCACACGTTGTTCACTCGGTGACGACACGCTCATGCTTTACTACTAACCACGCCACTCCTTTAAGGAGATGGCGTTTTTTGTTTCGATTTTGGACAGAACGGAAATTACTCCTATTGTGACGCTAATTGAAGAGTGACAAAATCTAAGGGGGTATTCGATGTCAGAACGTAAAATGATTGGCCTGTTTCAGACGGAACAAGAAGTCATGCATAAAGTAGATGAATTAAGGGCTGCAGGGGAAGCCGAGAAAAATATGCATGTCGTCGCCAAACGAGATGGGGAAATCTCTGCTTTACGTGACCATACGGATGTAAATGCCGAGGCTGGGGTTCGAGATGTGAATTTGCTCGATCGCGTCAAAGCATTCCTACATGGAAGTGACCGTATCCGTGACGAGCTGCGCAACATGGGCCTTAGCGATGCAGAGGCGGAGCAATACTATGACGCCATCGATGAAGGTCAGATTTTACTCTATGTCGATCGCCATTCGTACGACCGCTATCCGAATATGTATAAAAAAGATAGCGAACTCGATCATGACAAAGGGGAAGAGGCAGATGGAATCGCGTTTGACGCGAAACCATTCAACGACCATGACGAGGAACCAAAAGGTACAAAGGATGACCCGATTGTTCGCGGACATTCAGGTTTAGAAGACCATCGACGACTATAAGGAGGAGTTACTATGAACGAGAAACGATTCATCAGTATGCACGACACACAAGATGCGGCGTTTGGAAAAATTGAAGAGTTACGCGCAAAAGGGTACGAGGACTCACACATTTACGTCGTCACGAAGCATGAAGACAACGTATCGATTTTGAGACGGGACACAGACGTTCATACGGAAGCTGCACATCATACAAGTTGGTTCGATAAGGTCCGATCCTTCTTAAGCGGACATGAAGATGTTCATGCCGGTTTACGAAATATGGGACTTAGCGAAGATGAAGTGAAACGTCACTATGACGATGTCGAGGCCGGTAAAATTCTCGTTTACGTCGATGAAGATTTTGAACGTCGTCATCAGGACGGGGTGACGGTTGACGCGAAACCGTATCAAGACGCATCATCCACTCATCTCGGTAGTCATACAGACGACGGATTAGAAATCGATTCGAAACCTTATCATGAAGCCCAGACGGTCGATCCAAGTCACCCGGTGGACCCAGAACAAGATAAATTAGACGAAGAAACGAAGAAACCTGACCGAGAAGAAAAACTACGTGGTCTCGATGATCGTGCTTACCGAAATGACGTCGAAGACCCAGACAACATTCGACGTTTTTAATTATAAGAAGAGCCTGACGCGTCCGCGTCAGGCTCTATTTACGTCAATCGATTCTTCGGTTCTTTTCCTTCCAGCACGTTCACGATAGCGTCTCGGTTCAACGCCATCATCGCGAGACGCGTTCGAATCGAGGCACTCCCGATATGCGGCAGTGTCGTCACGTTCGGAAGCGTCAATAGCGGATGATCGAGATTGACCGGTTCTTTCGTGAACACGTCGAGTCCCGCTCCCCAAATTTTCTTCGCCTTGAGTGCCTCATACAACGCCTGTTCATCGATGATCTCTCCACGAGCCACATTGATGAAAATCGACGTTTCTTTCATCTTGGCAAACTCCTCAGCTCCGAGCATGCCTCGAGTCTCATCCGTGAGCGGAGCGAGAACGACGACGAAATCAGATTGCGTCAACAGTTCATCGATTTCCGCATACGTGAAGCCGTACATCGACTCCGACTCATGACGACGCGTCCGGTTGTGATACAGCACCTCCATATCAAACCCTCGTGCCCGTCGTGCGACCGCCTCACCAATCCGTCCCATGCCGATAATGCCGAGCTTCGCTTGATAAAGGTCCATCCCGACATACCCCATCGGCAGCCAAGACTTCCACTCGCCAGCACGTAAATCACGCTCTGCCTCACCGAGACGCCGTGCCGTCATCATCATGAGTCCAAACGTCAAGTCCGCTGTCGTTTCGGTCAAGACGTCCGGAGTATTCGTCACGATGACTCCCTTCGCTTTCGCTGCGTTCAAGTCGATGTTGTTATAGCCGACAGCCAAGTTGGAAACGACCTCTAAATTCGTTGCACGTTCAAATACCTCGCGGTCAATCGTGTCACTGAGCATCGTCCACAGTGCATGTGCACTTGCCACCTCTTCTAAAAGAACCTCACGTGGGACACTTTCCCCCTCATGTTCCCACATACGTACATCATAATGGTCACGAAGTGGCGCGACTGCTTCTTCCGGCAAACGCCGCGTAATATAGATTCGTTTTTTCATCTTTCTCCCCCTCTCTACACTTACTTGTAGTCTAACAAAAGGGAGCCGTTAAGATGGTTGATCCGACTTCGGAGTTTGTTTCAGGAACTTTTCAAACAAGGAGCCGAACTCTTGATTCAACAACTGCTCGATTGTTTTTGAGGAGTCCATCGCATTTCGATAAGCAATTTCGTTGATGGCGAGTCCTATCGCCCACGTGATCCCCGAGGCGACAGTTGCATTAATGACACCAGCTGCGGCGTTCGCTCCAGGGAAGAATTTCATTACGTTCAATAGTAGCGTCTTCGATAGCGTACGACCGATTTGTGGGATGATCGTGCTTCCAATGAGTGTCTTCAGTAAATCGTCACTCGCCTTCACACCCCAATAACGGAACAGGTGGACGCTCATCGTCACTTGAATCGGTGTCAATGCCACGGCATCTGCGAATGGAAGTGGCACTGCCGCAGCAGTCCCCGCACTCGCCACATAGCCTGAGATGATTCGATTCGCTTTCTTCCGTTTCAACTTGAGCATCGCTTCACTCTCTGCCTGAATCTCCATCAAGAGTCCTTCCTGTAATGAAGTGTCTAACTGTTCGACCGACCACACAATCAACCGTTCCCAATCGACATACTGTCGTAACGTCTCATCATTCAATATTTCTGGGGAAATGCTGACTTGGAAGACGGATTCCTCTGATACGACCTCATCTAGTTCACTTCGTAGCGCCGTCAGTTCATCCAAATCGACTTGGTCGATTTGTGTAAATAAGACAGCCACAGCGGTCGATTCACGTAGACGACGAATGAGCGTCTTGTCGAGCGGCGTGACACGTTTTGTCGCAGCGTTGATCGTGTACCATACAAGATGGATTCGATTCGTTGCCTCTTGTCGTTTTGCGTTCTCCACAAAACCGATGACTTCTTCCTCATAATGTTGCTGCCGTGCGCTGCCGATTTCATATCCTTCACTATCAAACAACGTGACCGCAATATCCTCACTCTTATATTGGTGAATTCCTCGAGTGACCGGCTCTCCCGCCGCCACCTTCGTCAAATCACGACCGAACACATGGTTCACGACCGAACTTTTCCCAGCCCCGGTCGCTCCTGCGATGAGGATGTTTGGTTTCTTCACATTGCCACGAAGGCGATCGAGCTCCGCTTTTAAATCATATTCTTTAAAATCGAACCGTTTTGTCGATTCCATTCTCGTTTCCCCCTTTATGAGTTGAGCGTTTGACCAAGTTGACGCATCTCACGCTCAAAGCCACGTCGAATCTCTTCTTCAATCGTTTGTTTCACAGATGCATATTGTTGATCGATGGCCTTTTTGATGCCTCGTTCTGCCGTTCGGCGCTTGAATGCCCAGTAGATGAAGTGCACCCCAGGAATCATTCCGAGAACCATCTTTCGGACCGTTTTCCCGAACGAATAGTCAAATCCGAGCTCGACTCGTCTCGTTCTAAACAGATGATCGGCTTGCTCACCGACCAGAGGGTACCGCTGCATGAGTTGGATATAGTGACGCACCCCTTCTGCCATCGCGTCTTCGGTCGTCACGGCCGCCTGTTCGAGCGTTTTCTCTAAATCTTTTTCAATATTCCGGGCTTTCCAACTGATCATCGCTTGCGGGGTCAGCATGCGGATTTTTTCCGCTGACGTGATACTTCGAATGCGCCAATCTTCCAATTCTTCTATGAGATGATTCGTCAGATTGATGGGAAGTTTTCGTTCAATGTCTTTCCACAAGTTCGTTCGATTCCGTTTCCACACCTCTTCGTACCCTCTCACCGGGACACGTTTCCCCGTCAGTAACTTCTTTTCGACACTGTTGACACGGATGATGTCTCCTTCTTCAATCGGAAGTTCGCGTAACAGCACTCGCTCCATCGCTTCCGCCTTCTGTACACTCATCGGGTCTTCCTCATTGAAGTTGGTCAGGATGAGGGTGACGTTGCTCCCCCGTTCATATAACGGCTTTAAAATCGCCTCGAGCTCGTATGCCTCGACACGTCCTGATTGCACGGACAACAAATAATAGATGGTGTGAAACCACTCTGCGATATCGAGGGCACCTTCGCGCTGATGAACAATGGATAGGATAGCTTGATGCCATTCTTCGGAACGGTCTGCTTCAAGCCCCCACGTATCAAAGAAACGAAATAAGATTCCTCGCTCTAAATCGTAATACTCGTATTCATGAAGGCCTTCTGCGGTGACCGGACTTCCGGCACGCGATTCGGCGACGTCATGACCGTATATATAATTGATGAACGCACTCTTTCCGACACCGGTCTTCCCGGCAATCAAAATATTCGAGACGAGCCCTGTCCGATCCATATGCTTCCTCCCCCATTCGTTGTATAGTTCAATTATACCGAACGGACCGATTTCAAACGTCCATCGAAAGGATGATTCTCATGCTTCACCATGTTGAACTGTACGTATCCAACCTTGATGACAGTGTGCGTGCCTGGGAATGGCTCCTCTGTGACCAACTGGCGTACACACTTTACCAATCGTGGCCAGAAGGTCGGAGCTATCGTTACGGAGATACATATCTCGTTTTCGTCCAGACAGAGGAAGATCACCTTTCTCCGCCCTATCATCGAAAAAAGACTGGTCTGAATCATTTGGCGTTTCATGCCTCATCACTCGAGCAATTAGAAGAAATTCGACAACAGCTCACATCACACGGGTTTCGCGAATTGTATGCGGACCGTTTCCCTCACGCAGGTGGTCCGAACTATACAGCACTGTTTTTTGAAGACCCGGACCGTATCAAAGTTGAACTCGTGGCAACGATGTGAACGGTTTCTTGATAACTTCTTGAAAGTTTGTGAAAACAATTGCAAACTTTATGTCAACCTCCTAGACTGAAAGGGTCTAAAGGAGGTCTTTTTATGGAAAAGCAAGTCGTCGACTATATGGAAGAAGCCGCATTTAAAAAATCATCCTTGCTTCAGCAATCATTTTCGCAATACATGCTACGCTCCATCATCGCAGGGTTTTTGATTGGAATCGGGGTCGTCTTCTCGTTCACGGTCGGAAACATGTTCATCGATGTGCCCGGCACGATGCTCATCGCCGGCGCGAGCTTCTCGGTCGCACTCGTCTTCATCGTGTGGATGGGTGGAGAACTCTTTACGAGTAACACCATGTATCTCTATACCGGTGCAAAACGAGGTCGTGTCGCTTGGCTAGACTTAGCAAAAATATGGGGACTCAGTTGGGTCGGTAACTTGATTGGTGCCATCATCCTGGCCTTGCTCGTCATCGGTGCCCATAGTATGGGGGAAGTGACAAGTGAGCACTTACTCGCCGTCGTCGCAACGAAAAAAATCGGTGGAGATGCCCTCGCGATTTTTCTGAAAGGGATCTTATGTAACGTGCTCGTCTGTTTGGCCATCTTCATGCCGCTCAAAACGAACAATGACGTCGCGAAGATTATGCTGACGATGATTCCAGTCGTCGTATTTTTTGCCGCCGGGTTCGAGCACTCGATTGCGAACATGGGCGTCTTCGCGCTTGCGCTCCACTATGTTCCTTCAGATCTCATCACCTTCAGCGGTGCCCTTTACAATTTGTTCTTCGCCACACTCGGTAATATTGTCGGTGGTGCGTTGTTCGTTGCGGGAAGTTACTTATATTTGAACAAATCGGAGACGGAGCAAGCCGTCAAACCGATTCGCCAACGTGCATAAAAAGACAGGGACCCCGATTCGCAGGGTCCCTGTTTGTTTCATTTCACGAATTATGATTTTGAAGAGTCAGCAGCGGCTGCTTGAACAGAACCTTGTGCCACTTCGTCTTCTTCCACGTCCCAGCACTCTGTGTTCTCGATACCGAGCTTACGAGCAGAGAAGCGTGGGTTGAGACCTTGAGCACGTTGCTCTTCGTAGTCTTTGAGGACTTTGAAGGCAACACCACCGAGCAATGTGATTGCCGCGATGTTGATCAATGTCATCCCTGCCATGAAGAGGTCAGCAAGGCTCCAAACGAATCCGAGGCTAGCGACCGCTCCGATGAAAACGAATGCCATTGTTGCAAGACGGAATCCGAGGACTGCACCTTTGCTCTTCTTGATGAATTCGATGTTCGTTTCACCGTAGTAGTAGCTTCCTGCGATCGAGCTGAACGCGAACAAGAAGACGCTGACAGCGATGAATGCTGGAGCAAGCGCTCCGATTTGTTCAGTCAAAGCGTTTTGAAGAAGGACAATCCCTTCACCGTTCCCTGAAGCGTAGCTATCTGAGAGAAGGATGATTGCTGCAGTTGCCGTACAAACGATCAATGTATCCAAGAATACACCGAGTGCTTGAAGGAAACCTTGTTTCGCTGGGTGCGATACTTCAGCAGCTGCTGCTGCGTTTGGTGCAGAACCCATACCAGCTTCGTTCGAGAAGAGTCCACGACGAACACCCATTGAGATCGCAGCACCGATTGAACCACCGACCGCTTCGTCTAAGCCGAATGCGCTTTGGAAGATCATCGCGAAGACAGCTGGAAGTTCAGCGAAGTTTACAACCACAACGTAAAGTGCGATTGCAAGGTAGAGAACAGCCATGACAGGTACGACGATTGCCGAGAAGTTCGCGACACGTTGTACACCACCAAAGATGACGAGACCTGTAAGGACGACTAAGACTGCTCCACCGATGACTGCATCGACACCGAACGCGTTATCGAATGCTGCAGCGATCGTGTTCGATTGAACTGAGTTGAAGATCAAACCGAATGTGACGGCGATGAGAACCGCGAATACGATTCCGAGCGCACGGTTGTTCAAACCTTTTTCAATGTAGTAAGCCGGACCACCGCGGTACGCGACATCGTCTTTCACTTTGTATACTTGAGCCAATGTACTTTCAATCATCGCTGTCGCTCCACCGAGAAGGGCGACAATCCACATCCAGAAGACCGCTCCTGGTCCACCGAGTGTGACCGCTACCGTAACCCCTGCAAGGTTACCCGTACCGATACGAGTAGCTGCACCGATGAAGAATGATTTCATTGGTGTGATACTCTTTCCATCTTTTGATGGTGTTACGTCCGATTTATCTGTAATCGTCCGGAACATTTCTTTTAAGTAACGGAACTGCATAAATCGTGTTTTGACTGTGAAGTAGATCCCGGCTCCGACGAGCACGGCGATCAATACGTACGACC
Organism: Exiguobacterium sp. s35; assembly: GCF_018617535.1. Classification (NCBI taxonomy): domain Bacteria; kingdom Bacillati; phylum Bacillota; class Bacilli; order Caryophanales; genus Exiguobacterium; species Exiguobacterium sp. s35. The sequence continues at coordinate 118,499 of NZ_JACSKI010000002.1, read as the reverse complement.
ATAAGATGTTGTTCAAAAAGTCGACGCTTCCTTGTAACATACCTTGAATCGCTTCCATGAATAAGTTCCTCCCTGTTGTGTGAATCTGAAGTTGAGAATTTTTTATGATGTCTTAGTTCTGAATTATACAAAGATTCTGACAATTAGCAACAATTTTTTTATGGGTGATTTCACTCTTTTTTCACATCAATTCGACGAGATTCCTTATTTTTAGTCATTTAAAGCGCTTACATAAAGATGTTTAGAAATATTAAATCATGATTATTTTGACATATTTGAAAACTCAATTTCATGAATTTTAAGGGTAAGTCAGTCCATTATCCCTCTATTTCAAGCTGTTTTTTTGGAGCTTCATCTATGTTTTCTCTGTTTATCGGGTATTAACTTACTATAGTTGTCACCTTCTGTTCACCACGTAAAGTCATCTAGAAGAAAGAAGGAATCCATCATGAAAAGGCATCGGAAATGGTTGTCTTGGTTCGTTGTGTTGGCATTCGTGTTGTCCTTGTTACCCATGAAAGGTAATGTTGTCGAAGCAAATGACGGGACGCAGTGGTGTATCTCCACCACCTCTGATTCAACCATCTATGCAGGACAGAACATCCCAATCGGAGTCGTCGATTTTGAGTTTGTCGCAGACGGTCTAAAAATTGTCATCGATTTAAATGATGGTGTGACATTAGCTGACGTGCCTGAAAACATCAAAATTGATTTTCGGTTAACAAGCGAATCACTCGAACGTGGAAGTCCAGGCGCATACGAATTTAAAACAGCATCGCTCGTTGATCCAACACATCTACTAATCCCTTATGCTTCGTTAGCAAGTTATCTTGGCGTAGACGAAAGTGTATTGAAGTCAAACGGCTTCCAATTTAACGTTTTCCTTCACCTAGACACAATCGTCAATGGAGAAACGGAGACGGCTTATCCTGGTGATCCAGGCACTGGAACTCCTTGGGTCCGCTATGTGACATTGACTGTTGAAGAATGCACACCTCCGCCACCAGAGATCGATTATGGGGTCTATACAATCGGATTCTGGAAGAACATCTTCAACTATGAAAAAGTCTCGTTTGAGTATGGTTCAATCGTTTATATTCAAGGAGTAGCCTATGATGTCGGCACACTTGAAGGACAACAAGCGTTGTCTGCATTAATGACGGGTTCTCCAAAATCAATGACGGAAGAAAAACGATTGATTATGCAGTTGACAGCAGCGAAAATCAATGTGTTATTGAATGACCCTGCGTTCCTTGATCTAGAGCTCGTCTATAAAGACAGTGGCATATCGACTGGTTTGACAGTTGGCGAGCTACTTTCCGGCGCAGAAACAGCTTTAGCTAACAATAACGTAGACCAAATGAAGTATTACCAACAACTTCTCGATCAATTCAACAACGGTTATTTTGAAAATACGTTACACGACTAATCCATCAAAAAAAGCAGTCGCTTCTTTCAAGCGACTGCTTTTTAAATACCAGTACGTTTCTTCTGGTTATTAGGTTTTTTCGTCAATTGACTCGTTAACGGTTTTTGTTTTGTACCATGTAAACCTGTCGGAACCTTCGTCTGGTTCTGTTTCTTTTCTGCAAGCTTTTGTTTCATCGCTTCTTGAAAAGATAGTTTTTTCTCGCTCATCTTACTCACCTCCAGCTTCGATCACTTTCACACGACCGACCTGTCCATCGCTCAAACGCACTTTGATTCCATGCGGATGACGTGGCGAGTTCGTCAAGATATCTTGAACGACGCCTTTCGTCAGCTTCCCGCTTCGTTGATCTTGTTTCAAAACGATTTGGACATGGAGCCCTGGGCGAATGTCAGCACGTTTCGTTCCATCCATACCCGACACCCCTTTCCATTTAGTCAATCTCTATCATATGCTCTTTTCCCTCATTTGTCACAGCCTATTCCAGATCCCGATTTGTCGCATCGTTTCCGTCATGTAACTTTGATCGGTCTGTAGCACCTTCTCCGGAAACGAATTATGGAACGCGATACGGACGCCCCGATGTGAGAAGCTGACGTCGATGACCTCGTTTCCGTCTATATCGCAAAGCGTAGCTAATCCTTGTAGAGAATGAAAAGCCTCCGCGAACGTCTCTGCAAAGTCGAGATACGCCGTCACAGCGATCACACTACAGCTTTCCCCAATCTGTAAGATTAATCGTTCACGATTGGCATTTGCAATCACGACCTGCACTGACTCGTTCTCATTCGAAAATATAACCGTATGCATCCTCGTCTCACCTCATATTCAAAAGAGGTACCCTCCTAAGAAGGTACCCCTCTATCATAAACGATACAAACGTGCTGCGAATGGTCGCAACATAAATGTCTCGGTATCAATCGTCTCCGGATCGATTTCATTCGTCATGACAAGCGTCGCACTCGCAATCTCCGGAATGGTCACTTCTGCCGGATTAGCGGTCAAGTTGACGACCACGAAGAATCGATTATTTTCAAATGTACGTTCGTAGACGAAAGCCTGCTTATGTTCCGGCAAGACATCACGATAACGACCGTACGTGAACGCATCCTCGGCTCGGCGAAGACGAATCATCTCCTTGTAGAACGATAAAATCGAGTGTTGATCGTGTTTCTGCGCCTCAACGTTGAGTGTCTCGTACTCTTCATGAATCGGCATCCATGGGGTTGTCGTCGAGAAACCGGCATATGGTGACGCATCCCATTGAATCGGTGTTCGCACGTTGTCACGGGACGTGCCCCACACTTGTTGCATCGAATCAAGCTCACTCATCCCGTTCGCAATTCGTTCGAAGTACTCATTTTTCGTCGCGACGTCATCGTAGTCATGGATGGACGGGAGCGGCACGTTCTTCATCCCAATCTCTTGTCCTTGATAGATGAACGGTGTCCCATGCATAAAGAAATACATCATTGCGAGCGCAGTCGCACTCTCCCGCCAGTAGTGTTGCTCATCCCCGACGAGCGAGACCGCTCGCACCATATCGTGGTTTTCAATATATAGCGCGTTCCATCCTGTGTCGCGTAAACCTTGCTGCCACTTATCGAAGATTCGTTTCAACTCGACGACATCGAGTGGGGCGAGTCGCGACCGTCGCATAATGTCGACATGGTCAAAATGAAATGCCATATTCATCGCACCGTTTTCTGGCCCCATCCAAAGATCTGCCGCTTCCGGTTCAATCCCGTTCGTTTCACCGACGGTCATTATATCGTATTTCGAGAACGTCTCCCGCTTCATCTCTTGAAGGTAGTCATGGATTCCTTCAATGTTTGAATACATCGAGAACGCCGTGACGACCGGCTTGCCGTCCGGAGATGGAAGCATCGTCCCTGTTGGCATCTTTTTAATATGACTGATGGCATCGACACGGAACCCGTCGACGCCTTTATCGAGCCACCAGTTGATCATGTCATAGACGGCCGTTCGGACTTCACGGTTCTCCCAGTTCAAATCCGGCTGTTTCTTCGAAAAGACGTGTAAGTAATACTGGTCGGTCTGCGCATCGTATTCCCAAGCAGAGCCGCCAAAGATACTTGCCCAGTTGCTCGGTGGCGCACCGTCTTTTCCGTCTCGCCAGATGTACCAATCCCGTTTCGGGTTATCTTTGGAGCTTTTCGACTCAAGGAACCACGGATGCTCATCCGACGTATGGTTGACGACGAGGTCGAGCAACAGTTTCATGCCTCGTGCATGCACCGCCTCTAACAGCGCATCGAAATCTTCCATCGTCCCGAACTCTTCCATAATGTCTTGATAGTCACTAATATCATATCCATTGTCATCATTTGGCGATTTATACATCGGACAAATCCAAATCACATCAATGCCAAGGTCTTCTAAGTAATCGAGTTTTTCGATAATGCCACGGAGATCCCCAATTCCGTCTCCGTTTGAATCTTTGAAACTTCGTGGATAGATTTGATAGGCAATCGCCTCTTTCCACCATACGCGACTGATTTCTGTTTGTTTCGTTTGGCTGAACAACGTCTCCATACGGCACGCGCCTCCTACAATAAGGTATGATTCACATTTACCATAGCATTAGTGCAAGCGTTTGCAAAGAATCAACTCACAAAAAAAATGCAGTTTACACTGCATTTGAATGAAGCGCCCCCACTTGTTCACAAAAAGTCGTGATGAGCTTCGATAAGTGTTTCCAATCATGATCCATCGTCGCGACATGATACGAGTTCGGAAGCACCGCATATTCTTTTGTACCTTGAAGTTGATCGTATAACCAAATCGAGTCGGTTGGCGGCACGACGTTGTCGACAGCCGAATGGATGACGTATGTCGGGACGTTTACCGAACCGACTTGTGGTCTCACCTCATCAATCAATGAAAGCAACTCCCGAATCGCTCTTGTCGGCACACGGTCATAGACAATCTCGTACACATCCTCTGCTGCGATATCCGGAGCGTCTTCATCGATAAAGCGACACTCGGTATCTGATGCATGACACGCATATCCCGGTACGGATAACGCAGCATTAATCGTCACGATTGCATCTGCTTTTTCGTCAAGGGCGGCCTTGAGCGCTAGCGTCCCACCCATCGACTGCCCTACGACGATGACCGTCCGACATGATTCACGTAATCGGTCGATGCCTTCAACCACACTCTTATACCAACATCGATGAGTCGAACATCGAAAATCTTCCGGGTCTGTCCCGTGTCCTTTTAAACGCGGTGCATACACGGTAAATCCTTGTTTCATCAATTCGATTCCGACGTCTTGAACACTTTGAGGCGTTCCATTGAACCCATGACAAAGCAAAATACCGATTTCGTTTCCTTCATAATAAAATGCGCCTGCCCCAGGAATGACTGGATAGTTGATTGCTCTCATTACTGCCTCCTTTTAATACCCACTTAACCGATACAATTAATTCGTATTAGAAGAGTGTAAAAGTTATCCGAGTAATCGTCAAGTTCTTCAATGATCCTTTACTTTGTCATCAAACTGTAATCATAACTTCGTATTTAGTGGATTGAGTTCTGACGTCTGCTTGGTTATGTTTAACATGTAGTTTAAAACTTGGGAAATGTGTTTGTCATTTTTGACAATACACGAATAATTTTTCAAGTGATTCGTTAAAAGGAAAGTAATGTAAGCGTTATCATAGTTTTTTTTGATGTGAAGGAGGGTTGTTTATAATCAATTTATGACAACGTACGATGGGGAAATCGGATTACACAATTACATCCAAGGGAGACTTACACATGGGGAAACCAACACAATCATTTAAGGCAGTCACTGGACTCGCCTTGTCAGCAGGACTCATCGTCAGCAGCATGACGCCAATCGCGGCAAACGTGTACGCCGAGACGTTGAACGCTTCAGACCTTTTCATTTCAGAATATGTAGAAGGTTCGAGCAACAACAAAGCAATCGAGTTGTTCAACGGAACAAACGCGACAATCGATCTTTCTGCTTACACAATTGAATTGTATTCAAACGGCGGCACGACTGCCGGAAACACATTGAACCTAACGGGAACACTCGAACCAGGGGCTACATATGTCATCGTGAACGGTAGTGCATCGGAAGCATTGAAAGCAAAATCGGATACAACGAGCGCTGTCACAAACTTCAACGGTGATGACACAATCATCTTGAAAAAAGGAGACACGGTTCTCGACGTCTTCGGCCAACTCGGCTTCGACCCAGGTACAAAATGGGGAACGACCGTGGCGACTGCCGACCAATCGCTCATTCGTAAAGATACAGTGACGAGTGGCGATAGTGATGGTAGCAATGCCTTCGATCCTTCGGTTGAATGGACATCGACGCCACAGGACTCGTTCGATAACCTCGGAGCACACACGTTCCAAGGCGTCGAGTACGGAGATGGCGGCACGACGGAACCACCTGCACCGGTCACACCGATTTCAATCGCTGATGCACGGACAAAAGCAGAAAACGAGACGGTCACGGTAAAAGGAGTCGTCACAGGAAAATTAGCGAACACGATCTCCATTCAAGACGCGACAGGTGGTCTTTCCATCCGTCCAACGTCGCTTGCGGTCAATGTCGGGGATGAAGTCGTCGTTACGGGTGTCGTCGGTTCGTATCGTGAACTTCTTCAATTGAACAGTGCGGTCGTCGTATCGAAGCAAGCGGCGGCGCTCCCTGCCCCACAAGTGTTGACGGGCGAACAAATCAACGAGGACGCTGAGTCAGAACTCGTCACTGTCAAAAATGTCACGCTCACAGGTAGCGGCCAAAACTTGATAGCAACGGACGGAACGAAGGAGTTCATCGTTCGTGACGAGCGTGGCATCCTCGATTTGCAGACAGACGTGAACTATTCATCTATCACAGGAATCGTTCAACAGTTTGACGACGTTTATCAAATCATCCCGCGTGACCCAGCGGATACGGTCATCGATACGTCTGTTCTTCGTCCTGCCGTCGCAAAACCAGGTGCTGGTACGTTCGTGGGATCGCAAGACGTCACGCTCTCGACAACGACGGCAGACGCTGAGATTTTCTATACACTCGACGGTTCTGATCCGAAGGAAAACGGAACTCGATATGAGAAGCCGATTCGTATCGAAAACTCGACGACGTTGAAGACAGTTGTAAAAACAGGAGATACATTCAGCGCGGTCTCCACGTTCTCTTACAAGATCACAGACAAGATTCGTATTCACGACATCCAAGGAGCGAACCACACGGCTCCGATGAACGGTCAGACGGTTGAAGGTGTTGAAGGAATCGTCACATCTACTTTCGTCTCGAGCGGCACGACGTATTACTTCATTCAAACTCCTGATACGGAAACCGATGACGATGCACGCACATCTGAAGGGATTGTCCTTTACGGTGGACGTTCAATTGCTGGCATTCAAGTCGGTGATCTCGTCAAAGTGAACGGAAAAGTAAGTGAGTACGCGATTGAAGGATATAGCGATCGTCAACAGACAGATATGAAGATGACACAAATCGATACACGTAATGGAAAAGTTGAAGTGCTCGAGAGCGGTGTGACACTTCCGACTCCGATTACCATTGATGCGACAAACCTCCCGACTGAGTTTATCGACAGTGATAACCTCGCCGTCTTCAACCCTGAAAAAGACGCCATCGACTTCTGGGAGAGCCTCGAAGGCATGCGCGTTCAAACGAACAACTTGAAATCGGTCGGACCTCAAGAATACGGTGACCTCGTGACCGTTCTCGAAGATACACCAACGGAGACGTTCAATGGTGGCGTCTTATTGAAAAAGAACGACGCGAACCCAGAACGCATTCAGTTCCGGCTTGAACCGAACGCAGAAGCGCGTGACTTCGATGTCGCGACAGGTGACCGTTTCAACGGACCGATCGTCGGTGTTGTCGGCTACTCGTTCGGTAACTATAAGATCCAAGCCTCTCTCGAGGACATGAAAGCTGCTTTCGTCAAAGGGGACGCGCAACGTGAGAAGACGTTCATCGAAGCAGAAGAAGATCAATTGACGATTGCGTCGTACAACTTAGAGAACTTCTCGAACAACATCAAAGAAACATCGGATGAGAAAGCACTCAAATTGGCGAAAGCGTTCGTCAACGAATTGAACAGCCCTGACATCATCGGCGTGACAGAAGTACAAGACAACGATGGACAGGACAAAGGTGCAGGTTCTGCCGCCGACCAAAGCTATCAGCGCTTGATTGACAACATTGTCGCTGTCGGTGGAAAAACATATAAGTACGTCAACATCGACCCAGAGAACAACCAAGACGGTGGCGCACCGGATGCCAACATCCGCGTCGGCTTCTTATATGACCCTGAGCGCGTGTCATTGACGGATGGGATGCCTGTTGGTGATGCGACGACGGCTGTCGGATACGAGGACGGAAAGTTGACACATAACCCGGGACGCATCGACCCGACGAATGAAGCGTTCGATCGCTCACGTAAGCCGTTAGCGGCTCAATTCGACTTCCAAGGTGAGAACGTCATCGTCATCGCGAACCACTGGAACTCAAAAGGTGGAGACACTGGCTTCTTCGGTTCACAACAGCCGGTCGTGCTCGGAAGTGAGGTACAACGTAAGAAAATCGCAGAAGTCGTCCACGACTTCGTGGCGGACGTGAAGACGAAGAACCCAGAAGCGAACGTTGTCGCTCTTGGAGACTTCAACGATTTCGAATTCTCAGATGCACTTCAAATCTTCAAAGGTGACTTGATGACGAACATGGTCGAGAAAGTCCCTGCTGTCGACCGTTACTCATATGTCTATCAAGGGAACTCGCAAGTGCTCGACCATATCCTCGTGTCGAACAGCTTGGCCGCTTCTACGAAGATTGACATGATTCACGTCAATGCGGACTTCACGGAGATGTCAGGTCGCGCCAGTGACCATGACCCGGTTCTCGCACAAATCGATTTCACACCGGAACCTGAAGTCGAGTTGACACGTTACACGGTAGAAAATCATCCGGCCGCTCGCCTCGTCCTTCAAGAGGATTTCATCGGCGTGACGATTGGAAAAGGCACGAACTTCAAAAACGGCATCTTCGTTCGTGGTGCATTTACGGAATTGACGGGTGACGCTTTGAAAAACGTCGTCGTTCAAGTGAAACCGAAAGAAGCCGGTGCCATCATCGACTTCAAAGGCGCAACAGTGAAGGAAGTCATCGTTGACGGGAAAAACCTTGCCGAGATTCGCGGGGCAAAAAATGTCCAGCGCATCACGTATACGAAAGGTGCTTCCTCTTCATCCATCATCATCAAGAAATAACATGTTGAACCGCAGACACATCGTCTGCGGTTTTTTTGGGTTTCGCCTCTCTTGAAGCGGGGATAAAAAGAAAGATGCTGAATCATGGAGGATGAAACGATGGAATTGTATAACGGAGACTTATATTGGCCGACGACCGAATCAGATGACGTCGTATTGAAAAAACCTGAGAAAAAAGAGCATTATGACGTGCTCGTCATCGGTGCCGGTATGTCCGGGACGTTGACCGCCTATACGTTACAACAGGATGGTGTGGATTTTGCGGTACTGGATGGACGGAAAGTTGGAACGGGTAGCACGTCGGCGAACACGGGACTCATTCAATATTCGAATGACATCATGCTACACGAACTTGCAGAAAAAATTGGCGAAGAAGCAGCCGTACGCTTCTATCGCCTTTGTCTCGATGCCGTTGAATCGCTCGATCAAGTAGCGGAAGATGTGGGCGCATCCGAGATTTATATTCGACGGGATAGCCTTTGCTTTGCCAGCGAAGAGGCCGATGTTGCCAAATTGAAACTTGATCGAAGCATGGTTTTGAAGTGGAATGGCTTGATCGTGAAGCGTTGCGTGAACGCTTCCCATTTGAGAAACCCGCGGCATTGATCACAAAAGGGGATGCTGAAGTCAATCCACTCACGCTCAGCCGTCAAATCATTCGTCACTTATCGAAACAGCACGTACCGATTTTTGAAGAGACGTCGGTCGATGAAGTCGTTTCGGACGGTGAAGGTTGGCTCGTTTTCACTTCAAACGGAACATTTAAAGCGAATAAAGTCATCTTTGCGACGGGCTACGGCCCTGCTCCCCTACTCGATTCTCATCGTATCGATTTGAATCGTTCGTATGCCATCGCTACAAATCCGATTGCTGAATTTACCGAATGGGAAGGGCGTGCACTCATCTGGGAGACGAAACGACCGTACCTCTATTTACGTACGACTCCGGATGGTCGAATTATCGCTGGCGGTCTCGACGAAGACAAAGCAGAGACGCCTCACAATGAGGCGCTCATGAATGATCGGGCTGAGCGAGTGAAGGAGAAGATCGCTGAACTCTTCCCGATGTATGACCTTGAAGTCGACTACGCCTGGGTCGCCTTATTTGGAGAATCGGTGGACCAGCTTCCGTTCATCGGGGAACACCCGAATCGACCGAACTTGTTTTACTTACTAGGATATGGGGGAAATGGGACGGTGTACAGCATGCTCGGCTCTCACATCCTGAGCGCCCTCGTTCGTGGTCAAGTCCATCCGGATGCCGATCTCGTTCGTCTAGATCGAACGTAACCCCTATTCTTTGGGGTTGTTACATATTGAAGGAGTGTTTTTGGATTGAAGAAAAAAAGAAAAGCAAATTGGGTGTACACGTTTCGCCGACTTATCGTGTTTCTCGTTCCTCTCGGCTGCGCCCTCTGGTTTTGGCCGCACGAGTCCACGCCCACTACACAATTAAAGTCTGAACACGTCTCTATGTCCGAGGAAATATATACAATTGAAGAACGTTCACCTGTTCAAGACGACGGTGTCACCCGCTATGAATACGATGTCGTCGTTCATGGCGAACCAAGTACGGATGAACTTCAATCAATCAGTCACGACGTCATCGATGAAGTTCGACAGTCCGATCAGTTTCAAGCCGCCTTGCTACGATTTTATGATGATGCCGCCTATATCGGGACAGACCCCACACTTGGTGAAGCCGTATTCGCTCCTGAAGGCGACTATGCGCTTGCCGATTGGGTCGAGCCCGGTCAAACAGACGAGATGTCGTTCGGCTGGCAACTGCGTGAGAAAGAGTGGTCGACGAAACTGACTGACAAAGAGATTCAAATCTGGGCGTTATGGCAAGAACAATATACAAAACAAGATCCCGACGATCCTGATGTGAAGTCAAAAGTGACGCGAATCGTTTCCAATGAATATGATCTCGACCCAAAAGCCGTGCAACAAGTCGTCTTGAAACAGCATGTATGGGCCGTACTGTAAGCTAATCGACCATTTGTGTGAAATCTCTCTTTTTTGAAAAAGAGGGATTTTTTTATTTCCGTTAGGGAACATCGATACAGTAGGTCAAAACGCGACTTACGACGGTCAGTCATACTTAAGGGAGGCAATCACATGGGGAACAAGAAAGAAGAGCAATTAAAACAACATACGATTGATAACGAACAACAAGCAGGCTTGACGACGAACCAAGGGTTGAAGATGGCGGAAGATGAATTCTCACTGAAAGCAGGGCGTCGTGGTCCTACCTTGATTGAAGACTTTCATTTCCGGGAGAAAATGACCCACTTCGATCACGAGCGGATTCCAGAACGCATTGTTCACGCTCGTGGCGTCGGTGCTCACGGAGAGTTCCACGTATATGAACCGCTCGCCGACATCACGAAGGCTGATTTCTTGAACGACCCTTCGAAGACGACACCGGTATTCGTCCGTTTCTCGACCGTCCAAGGATCACGTGGTTCTGCGGATACGGTGCGTGACGTCCGTGGCTTTGCAACGAAGTTTTATACAGACGAAGGAAACTACGACCTAGTCGGGAACAACATCCCTGTCTTCTTCATTCAAGATGCGATCAAGTTCCCTGACCTTGTCCATGCCGTAAAACCTGAACCGCATACGGAAGTGCCGCAAGGGGGAAGCGCGCACGATACGTTCTGGGACTTCGTCGGACAAAACCACGAAACTGCTCATATGGTCATGTGGGCGATGAGTGATCGGGGGATTCCGCGCAGTCTACGCATGATGGAAGGGTTCGGGGTCCATACGTTCCGTCTCGTGAACGCAGAAGGAAAAGCACATTTCGTCAAGTTCCATTGGAAACCGAAGCTCGGGGTTCATTCACAAGTATGGGACGAAGCCCAAAAAGCAGTCGGGAAAAATGCCGATTTCCATCGTGTCGACTTGTATGAAGCCATTAACAAAGGGGATTATCCAGAGTGGGAACTCGGACTTCAGCTCATCCCTGAAGAAGATGAGTTCAACTATGACTTCGACATTCTAGACCCGACTAAACTATGGCCAGAGGAAGAAATCCCTGTGAAACTTGTCGGGAAGATGACGCTCAATCGAAACGTCGATAACTTCTTCGCCGAAACCGAGCAAGTCGCGTTCCATCCGGGACACCTCGTCCCAGGGATTGATTTCTCGAACGACCCGCTCTTACAAGGTCGTCTATTCTCTTATACGGACACGCAACTTTCGCGTCTCGGTGGACCAAACTTCCACCAAATCCCGATCAACAAGCCGGTTTGTCCGTTCCATAACAACCAGCGTGACGGCATGCATCAAATGGCCGTCCATAAAGGACAGACGAGCTATCATAAAAATGCGCTCAACAACAACCAGCCAGAACCCGTACCAGCCGACCAAGGTGGATTCGAGCACTACCAAGAGAAAGTCGATGGACATAAGATTCGGGGACGCAGCGACAGCTTCCTTGATTTCTATTCACAGGCGAAGCTCTTCTATAACAGCATGACCGATGTCGAGAAGCAACATATTCAAGACGCCTGCAGCTTCGAGCTCGGGAAGTGTGAGTCCGACATGGTGAAAGAGAATGCTGTCGATTTATTGAACCGAATCGATCGTCATCTTGCCGAAGTCGTCGCCGATAACTTAGGCGTACAAGTGCCCGAAGAGAATAATGAGGTCCAGTCAGACAAGACGTCCCCTGCCCTCTCCATGGCGAATACAATCAAAAAACCGGATACGAAGAGCGTCGCCCTTCTTCTCGCCGGTGATGTGGATGCGAATCAAGTGAAACAATGGGTGAAGAAGCTTGCCGACCACAACGTCAACTACAGTCTCGTCGGCAAGAAGGCCCATATGCTGGGTGACCTGAAAGTAAAAGAGACGTACGACACGGTCGACTCGAGCCTCTTCGATGCCGCTTTCTTGGTGAGCGCCGCAACCCATGTCGAAGACGACGTTCTCGAGTTTATCGAAAATACGTACAAGCACTATAAACCGCTCGCCCTGCACGTGCATCATAAAGAAGCACTCGCAACGTGCCGCGTGAAAACAGACCAGCCTGGTGTCTTCACGTTTGACGAGCATAACCTCGATGGATTCGATACATTCATCGACGGGATCGCGACCGCCCGTTTCTGGGACCGCGCTTAACGACTTCACTCGACTCGATTTATGAGTCGAGTTTTTTTGTGCTCGTCCGCTCCATCGGATGCATCATCTCAGACAATCCTGTTTTGATTTGGTATACTCTTTTAGTTATGTTTATTAACTATTCGTTTTTGAAGAAAAGGAGGCGTCGTGTTCGATGCATCAACCTATCCAAAAACTATGGACGAGAGACTTTCTGATCATCTCGCTCATCAACTTCTTCCTGACGCTCATCTTTTTCTTATTGATGGTCACCATCGGGGTACATGCCGTCGAGTCGTACGGGGCGACGACGAGCCAGGCAGGACTCGTCACCGGCATCTTTATCATCGGGACACTGACCGGACGACTGTTTATCGGTCGACTCATCGATTCGATTGGTCGGAAAAAGACGCTTTATATCGGCCTCGTCTTTTTCACCGCAACGATTTTGCTGTACTTCGTCCATTGGGGCGTCGGTTTCTTGTTACTCACTCGTTTCGTACACGGTCTCGGGATGGGATTATCGAGTACCGCAACCGGAACAATCGTAGCGCAAGTCATTCCTGCGACTCGAAAAGGTGAAGGAATCGGTTATTACAGTATGAGCTCTACCCTGGCGACAGCCATCGGGCCATTCGTCGGGTTGCTCCTTAGCCAATATACGAGCTTTACGGTCATTTTCGGACTTTGTTTCGTGATTGGACTGATCAGTTTAGCGAGTACGTTCTTCGTGAACGTACCTGAAGTAGACGCTCCTGAAGTCGTTCGTAGCTTCACTTTGAAGTCATTCGTCGAACCGAAGGCGTTACCGATTGCGCTCATCATCGGGATGGCTGCACTCAGCTACTCGAGTGTCTTATCCTACATCAACTTTTACGCGAGTGAACTCGACTTGATCGAAGCAGCGAGTATCTTCTTCCTCGTCTATTCCGTCGCCGTCCTATTGTCGCGTCCGATCACAGGGAAGTTGATGGATGCGCGCGGCGCGAACGTCGTCATGTATCCGGCAATCGCCATCTTCGCCATCGGGCTTCTCGTGCTCAGTCAAGCAAACAGTGGCTGGATGCTATTACTCGCAGGTGCTCTGATTGGACTCGGGTTCGGGAATATCCAGTCCGGTACTCAAGCGATCGCCGTCAAGGCCTCACCACCGCATCGGATGGGAATGGCCACCTCGACGTTCTTCATCGCCCTCGATGCAGGTCTCGGGTTTGGTCCATACTTCATCGGTTTACTCATTCCATTGACCGGGTTTTCGACGTTGTACTTGATGCTTTCTGGTGTCGTTCTCTTCACCATTTTCTTGTATTACCTCATGAACGGCCGAAGCGAACAAAAACAATTGAAAGAAGCTGCCTGACAGGATGTCTACACATCCTGTCTTTTTTTGAAAGTTCACACATTTTACCGAAGGATACGTTAAGATAAAAATGACGTGTAAAAAATAGAATGAACGAAATGAGGGAGACGAGATGAAAGCTGACCAAACACTTCAATACAACGCATCGATTTTATTACGGACGTTCGATAAAATTTCAGACTATGTGTTCTTTATGGAAGTCGATGGTTCAGCTTATCGGTATGTCTTCGTGAATGAACCTGCAAAGCGCGCAATCAAGTGGTCGGACGCAGATGTCGGAAAGCAGATTGACGAACTCGTCCCTGCCGATACGGCCGCGCTCATTAAAAAGCATTACGATGAAGCGATTCGAACGAAAAAAAGTGTCGTCTATGAAGATTATCGTCTCGCTGACTCGTTCTATACAGATACGGTAGAAGCGGATGACGTGTTAACACTTCCCCTTCATTACTTCGAGTCAGAAGTAACACCTATTTTTAATGATGAGGGGATCTGTACCCATATCGTCTCGGTCGTTCGCGAAGTGACAGAACGAAAGCGTCGCGAACTTGAATTATCGATTTTAAAAGATCATCATGAATCACTGAGACGTTACTCGCCTCATGGGATTTTCGTGCTCGATCATCATCTAAATATCAAATCGGTCAACCCAGCTGTTACAGCCATCACTGGATATGCAGAACAGGAGATGCTCCATCAACCGTTTCTTCATTGGCTCCCTGAAGAAGAACGTTCTCGTGTCCGTAAAGGATTACAGTTCACCTTGTCCGGCATCCCTCATAAATATTCGATTTACGCTACTCATGAGTCGGGGGAACGGCTCGATTTGTCCGTGTTGAACATCCCGATCGAAGTCGGCGGTAATATTACGGGACTGTTTGCGATCATCATCGATTTGACGCCTGAGAAGAATGCCGAACGCGCTACAATTGAAAGTGAGCGCCGCTATCGTCAACTCATTGAGACGATTCCAGAAGGCATCATCGTCCATCAAAACGGTAAGATTTTGTATGCGAACGAGATGGCGCTCGCCACGATCGGGGAGACATATCTCGAGAGTGAGTCCATCTTCTCTTTCATTGCGGAAGAGTATCATCAGTCCACTCGTAAACGCCTCGCCTCCCTTGAACTCGGGGGACCTGTACAAGATACGGAAATGGTCATTGTAACGTCAGGCGGAGACAGACTACAGATGGACATCAGTAGTCTCCTTATCGACTATGAGGGACAGATGGCCGTGTTGACGATTTTGCGTGATGTCACGGAAAAGCGTGAAATGGAGCAAGCTTTGAGGCAAAGCGAATTACAATATCGACTGATTACGGAAAACATGAGCGATCTCGTCTGCATGTTAGAACGGGACGGTGCTGTTCGTTATGCATCCCCATCTCACCAGACAATTCTCGGTTTTGCGCCCGGTTACTACGAAGGAAAGAATACGCTTGACTATATTCACCCGGATGACATCCATATCGTGCGTAAGCAATTAAAAGAATTGAAAGAGCAAGATGTCTCATTGACGCTTGAATTCCGTCACTTCCATGCCGACCAACGCTGGGTATGGCTCGAAACAAAAATTCAACCGATCTACAACGAATCGGGTCAACTTCTTCACTACTTGACGGTCAGTCGTGAAATCATGCAACGTAAGGCGCTCGAGAAGCAATTGAAGCATTTGGCGTATCACGATACGTTGACCGATTTGCCGAATCGACGCTACTTCCTCGCCTATCTCGAAGAAGCGATTGGACAAAGCGAACTGGAACAGGAGAAATTGGCCGTCCTCGCCCTCGATGTCGACCGTTTTAAACAAATTAATGATACATTCGGACATGATGTCGGTGACGAACTCTTGCGACAATTAGCGCGTCGTTTGACGTCGGTTCTTCGAAAACAAGATATGATCGCGCGACTCGGCGGTGATGAGTTTGCTGTTCTTATTCGCTACAACGACGCATCTGCTCTCCATCGCGTCGCAGAAAAAATTATCAAGGCGCTACAACGCCCTTGGGAAATCGATCATCATACGTTCATCACCACTTCGAGTGTCGGGGGTGCCCGATATGTCAAAGGATTATCCACTAAACAATTGTTAAAACGCGCCGATCTCGCCCTATATGAGGCGAAAGCTGGCGGAAGAAATCAATATGCCCTTTCCAAGGATCACCTTTGAGTGATCCTTTTTTCACGTGAAACATCAGTAAATAACAGTTAAAACCGAACATTAAACATATCAAAAGATAAATTTATTCATTTTTAGATGTTTATTATCCATTTTACCTTTGACTTCGAGAGCTATTCGCGTTATATTACCGAATGGGCGAAGTTTTTTAATTGTTAAAGACATTAATGTTCGTAAATAGGGGTGTGACATATGGATAAAGTGTTTGATTATGAAGATATTCAATTAATTCCTGCAAAATGTATTGTCGATAGTCGTTCGGAATGTGATCCGACCATCGAGCTCGGGGGCTTCACGTTTCGCTTACCGGTCGTTCCTGCTAACATGCAAACAATCATTGATGAAAAAGTGGCACTCATGTTGGCCGAAAAAGGATACTTTTACATTATGCATCGCTTCAATCCTGAGACGCGTCTCGCGTTTATCCAAGACATGCATGAGAAGGGGCTTTATGCCTCCATCAGCGTTGGGGTGAAGGATGAGGAGTATGCGTTTATCGAGATGCTTCAATCGACTGGCCATACGCCAGAATTCATCACAATCGATATCGCACATGGACACTCGAATGCAGTCATTCGAATGATTCAACATATTAAGCACCACCTTCCGGGTTCATTCGTCATCGCGGGGAACGTCGGGACGCCAGAGGCTGTTCGCGAATTAGAACATGCCGGTGCGGATGCTACGAAAGTCGGAATCGGGCCAGGGAAAGTATGTATTACGAAAATCAAAACGGGGTTCGGCACGGGCGGCTGGCAATTGGCTGCACTTCGTTGGTGTGCCAAGGCGGCGACAAAACCGATCATTGCGGATGGGGGAATCCGTACACATGGCGACATCGCCAAATCGATTCGTTTCGGCGCTTCGATGGTCATGATTGGATCCTTGTTCGCTGGTCATGACGAATCTCCAGGGGAAACGTTTGAGCAAGACGGCAAACAATTAAAAGAGTATTTCGGTTCGGCTTCTGAGTTCCAAAAAGGGGAACGAAAAAACGTCGAGGGGAAAAAGATGTTTGTCGAACACAAAGGGGCATTGCAAGATACATTGACCGAGATGGAGCAAGACCTCCAGTCGGCGATTTCTTATGCGGGTGGTGACACTCTAGAAGCGTTGCGCACGGTAGACTATGTCATGGTGAAAAACTCAATCTTCAATGGGGATAAAGTGTATTAAAAAAAGGCGACCATCGTGTCGCCTTTTACAGTACCTTCATCATCATATAGTAGTCTGATCCAGGTGGGTAATCAGGAAGCACGCCTGCGACCGTATAGCCGAAGCGCTCATAAAATGATTTAGCCTGAAACGAGAACGTCGTTAATTTCACACGCTTGGCACCGAGTGACCTCGCAATCGTCTCCCCTTCTTCAAGTAATCGACTACCTAGCCGCTGTCCCTGTACGTTCGAATCCACCCATAAGCGATCTAAATCGAACCATCCCCAATATACACTCCCGTACAATCCGGCGATTACGTGTCCTTCCTGCTCAATTTTCAACTGAACGACCGGTACGACCGCCTCGCGAATCTCACGGTGATGCACCGAATGTACATTGTTATATTCACGCAACTTCCCAGTCAAAAACTGTTGAAACGACTCGTCTTCTTCATGGATGCGAACAATCGTATGCATGGGTTTCACACCGTCCCATTCACAAAAAATGTAATCAATTCCTGCTCTTCCTCGTTTATCTCACGATTGATGAGTTCGGCATAGACACGGCTGATTCGTTCATTATTTCCTGGGAAATCCTTCGAAACAGTGGCGATTCGACGTAAGGCGAGACAGTCCTCGGCGAACGCTTCACGACTCACCATCTCACCGTGTGACCAGACGATGAACTGTGCATCGAACGTTTCCAATATGTCTAACAATCGAAGTGTCGCGTCAGGCGTCATCCGCCATGTCGGAGCATACAAGTTCGCATAGAGCGCATCTCCTAAAAATAAAACACGTTCCTCTACGAGATAGAGGACGATTGAATCTTTCGAATGGTCACCACCGACATGCCTCAATACGACGTGAACCCCACCGAGGTCAAGCGTCAGCGATTCTTGAAATGTCAGTGTCGGCAAAACGATTTGAATGTCTCGCGAATCACCGTATTCTTCTCGGATTGCCTCCGCGCAAAATTCGATTTCAATCCCTTCAGCAACTCGTTCATTCAACGATGCGTCATCCCAAGCGTACGGAATGAGTTTTTCCATCTCATGCTTCGTTGCCTCACTCGCAATCGAGACAACCCCTTCTAGGGCAGGTAAACCGAAGATGTGGTCCCAATGCCAATGTGTCAATGCGACCATCGACGGTGCTCGAAGACCTTGCTTTTGAAGTTCATCTAAAAAGAGCGATGTGTGCGCTACCGAGTTACCTGCATCAATGAGCAACGTATGTGTGTCACCCACAACGGCACCAAGAATCGGACGGTCTGTATGCGCGACCGGCGTCATATACCAAAAGCGCTCCGAGTATTTGATTAAGGTTTGCATGAACGACTCGACTCCTCTTCTATCAATTTTGATAATTCTTCAAACGAAGAGCGCTCATCGTTCTGTATCCGGATGTGGCGAAGTGGTAGCCGATCAAGTAAATCGAGCTCGTGTCGCTGTCTCTCTTCCAATACCGTAACCGTTCCCGATACATCGGCAAGGTTACGTTTCAACGCATAGACCCCAGTCGTATAATATTCGACGAATCCATGTTGCCATGCAATCGGCCGTTCGTCATAGATGATTGGAAATATGCGTGCGACGTCGTTCAACTCTAGATAAACGACTGTCGGTTCAATAGGTTTTAAAATAGATGCAATCTCTTGAACGTACGCGTCAATCGCCTCTAAAGAAACGTCCTGTGCGACCATCCCGATTGTAAACGGGTTTTGAAGCAATGCGCATTCAAAGACGACGTCTCCTTCTTCCTGCTCGAAACTCTTCACATAACGACGCCATCGTTCGCACATGATTCGAGTATGGAGCGGGAACGGCAACTCATAGACGTCCGTCCCGATGTGCTCCTCCCCTTCCTCATAACGGACGAGCCATCCACCTTCAATTTCCTCGAGAATCGTACCGTGTGAAGGTCGTTCATTCACCCAATACACATCATGCACGTCAACAGGGTGAGCGGCGTCCACTTCCGAATAAAAAACACTTTGTTTCATCGCGCATAACTTTTCGGCAAATGTGGACTTTCCACTTCCCGGTAACCCTTCGATCAACCATAATCTCCCCATGATCAAAACTCCTCATCATCTGAATATCCATCGTATTGAAACCACTGGTCTCCGCCATTGTTCTTCGCAATGTACATAGCCGCATCGGCTTGTTGGAGGATCGAGTCGATGGTGGATGTAGGTTGTACCGTAGCCACGCCCACACTCACGGTGAGACGAACTTCCTCACCATTTGAAGCGACTATTCCCCGGGAAATAGTGTCATTTATCTCGTTTAACCCGATCGGACTCTCCTCTTGCACGACAACGAATTCATCTGCTGAAAATCGATACACCTGACCTCCGAACGTTTCAACGAATTCATTTAACCGTTGCGCGATTTCGATTAACATTTCATCCCCAATGAGATAGCCAAATTGATCATTGATCCGCTTGAAATCATCTACGTCGATGAACAGCAAGCTGACTACTTTTGAGCGCTGCATCTGTTTATATAAATCGGTCATGAGTGTATAACGATTGCACAATTTCGTCAGTTGGTCTTGTGTTGCAATCTGAATCATCTCACGCTGTTTCCATTCTTTTCGAATTCCGTTCTCTAGCCACCTCGCGAGTAACCGAATCGTGTCCGTCAATTCTTTAAGAGTTTCTTCGTCGAGTTGATCGTTTAAATTCCCTTGCTCCGCCAATAAGACGATCCACCCGAACACTTGATGTTTATGTGTCAGTGGAAAACTGACGAGCGTTGTGAATTCGATGCCATCTACGATCAATTCACCTTCTTGAAGGGTTTGTGAACCGACAGTTGTCAGTTGATGGAGCGAACGAAGTTCTTCTTCCCCCCATGTCAGACGTGACACCCCGTTCTCCACTAAGAGACGATGCGAGGATTCGATGGAGAAAATCACCGCATGCGAATAGCCGACCCATTCTAATAAGATTTCTTGGACACGTGCCAGTTGGTCTTGGAACGGCATTCGAAGTGCGGTCGCTTCATATAATGACTCGACGACTTGTTGGCGTTTGATTTGTCGCCGTGACACTTCTGTATGCTCAATCTCTGCCATGACCCAGTGTGTGAACGACTCGAGTGCATGTAGGTTTTCTTCCGTGAACGTTCTCGCCTGAGTATCGACCACGCAAAGTGTACCGATGACATGACCTTGCTTTGTCCGGAGCGGCACCCCGGCATAGAATCCGACTTGTTCGAGCCATGGACTGTCATTCTCAAACTCTTCAGCCGCCACATCCTCGATCACCATCGAACGTTCCGATGTCACGACCCGATTACATAACGTCCACTCCCGCTTGAGATGAGAAGACCCGAGTTCGATGCCGACACAAGATTTGAACCATTGCTGGTCAGTTGTCATGATGGAAATGAAGGCGACCGGCATCTGCAACGTTCGGGCGACCAAACGAGAAATTCGATCAAACCGTTCTTCTTGGGGCGTGTTCAAAATCTCCAATCGTAAGATGGCCTTTAGCCGTTTCATTTCCCGTTCGTCGAGTGCAGGATGCAGTAAGTGTGACGGTTGTTCAATTTTCGATAAGACCGTTTGGTGAGAATATAAAATTTCAAGCGCCTCACCTAGGTCTTCGAGCGCCATCGGACGGCTAAAAAAATAGCCTTGAATCTCATCACAACCGAGTTGACGCAAAATCCGATACTGTTCTTCCGTCTCAACACCTTCAGCTGTCACTTCGAGGTCTAACTTTTTGGCGAGTGACACAATCAGTTTGACGATTTCATACTCTTTCAGTCCATTTTCCTGGTCGAGTTGCGCAACAAATGACCGGTCAATCTTAATCCCGTCGATTTCGAATAGCTTCAAGTAATTTAAAGAAGAATAACTCACCCCAAAATCATCAATCACCAATCGGAATCCTTGTTGCTTCAACGATTCGACCGTTTTAATGGCAGCGACCGGTTCATGCATGAGCGTGTGTTCCGTCACTTCAAATTCGAATTGCTCCGGTTGTAAGTCGTAAGACGCAACGATTGTCACTAACTCATTCATATGATGCTCATGAAACAAGTTCGGAGACACATTCACAGCGACACGACGCCCTTCAAACTGTTCGGGATGAGTTGATACATCCTGGCACACTCGATTCATCACAAACTGTGTCACGTCCTCAATGAGGAGTGACTGTTCCGCCACGCGAATAAACGTTTCAGGTGAAACGAATCCGAGTACAGGACTATTCCAACGAATGAGCGCCTCAAAATGAATCGATCCGTCCATCGACACTTTTGGTTGATACACCATATATAGTTCATCTTGTTTGATCGCCTTCACCAGTTCCGTCTCAATCATGATTTCATCGATGTAACGCTGCACATACTCATCGTGCTCATACAAACGAATCGTTTGATTGCCAGTCTGACGCGCCTCGAGTAAAGCGGTCGAAGCGTTCATGATCACGCGATCGGCGTCAGACGTTCCCGAACCGATACCGATACAACTCGATAACGGAAACTCCGCATCAGCCACTCGGTAAGAATGACCCGCAATCACATCGAGTAGATGTTCGGCATACATATAAGCCATCTTAATCGGAACATGTGGCAAGACCGCTACAAAATCTTCCCCGTCCACCCGACCAATGATGGAGCCTTTAGGAAGCGTATTCGCCAATTGACGCGTGATGTCTTTTATCAATTCGTTCGATCGTTCCACCCCTTGGAGAGACATCATCATCTTGAAACGATTGATGTGTAGACGCATCACACTTGTCTCTTCCGTGCTCTGTTGCTCGAACAATTGATCGAGATCCAATTTGACTTTCATCAAATTCGGCATACCCGTCAAATAGTCCATATGCTCGATGCTTCGTAACAATTTGATTTCCGCTTCTTCTGATAAATCCGTCGTCAAACTGAGCACATAGCGTACGACACCCGATTCATCTTCGATTGGTACGAGCATGGAGGAAGCGAACCGGGCTGTATTGGAGTCGATGTTCATTTTTGACATGAAATAGACCGGGTCCCCCGTCTCGACGACCGCGTCATAATGTTCGATTAATTCATTGGCTACTTCTGAGCGGTACATCTCATGTAAATAACGACCTTCCACATCATTCGGAAGTGAGGAGGCCAGTTTGCCCTGTTCACTCACTTGCACATATCGATATCCCACATCTGTCACTTCCATGAGGAATACCATCCGATATAAACGTGTGAACAGTTCGAATAAATAATGCGGATCCCCTTTCATCCGTTTCATCGTATACCTCCACCTGATCCTTTTTCTTATAGTGTAGTTGGTTTCGCTGCTTCTATGGAGAAAACCTTTGAAAAAAGGGGAAAACGTTTTTCGTTCCAATACAAAACACCTCCTCAATTCCGAGAAGGTGTTCATCGAATCAAAGCAATTCGTTCGCCAACAGGCGATAAACGTTCAAACGATCCTCTTGTTTATGCTGAATGCTACAAATCATCGCCTCATCGAAGCCATATCGCTCCGACTCATCGCGTAACTGTTCCGCGATTTGTTTCGGCGTCCCCACAAGGTGAATGGCCCGATTGTTGGCGATATGAATCTTGTCGACTTCTGTGAGCGGATACTCATGCGCCGCTTCCGGACTCAACAGCTGTCTCAACTGTCCTCGCATCAAGAAGAGACGCGACAAGTCAGATGGTCGAGCCAAATATTCCGCCTCTTCTTCCGTCTCTGCCGTCGTCACTAAATACGTGACACTGATATCCGGCTTCTCCATAAAGTCAGACGGTGTAAAGTGGTGACGATACGTGTCGAGCGTGTCGGCACTCAGTTCGCCATTGAAAAATTGAGCAAACGAATAACCGAGACCCATGCGCCCGGCTTGAACCGCACTGTTCCCGCTCGATCCGAGTAACCACGCTTCCGGCAACGTGACGCCTGTCGGTGCAGCCGGTGTATTCTTGTACCACCGTTCTTCTGGCGTCTCGTCTTTAATCAGCTGAAGCGTTGTATCGAGCTTCTCATAAAGTCCATCCATCATCGGTTTTTGACCTTGTGACATCGCATAGATGGCATTCGCGTCACCACCTGGCGCACGTCCGACACCGAAATCGATGCGTCCTGGCGCAAGGGCACTAAGCGTCTTGAACACTTCCGCCATCTTCAGTGGCGAATAGTGCATCATCATGATGCCGCCGGAACCGAGACGAATCTTGCTCGTCATCGCTGCTAGATAGGCCGCGATGACTTCTGGAGCCGAACTCGCGAACGACATGCCACCATGGTGCTCGGCCATCCACATGCGGTAATATCCTAACTCTTCTGCGACTTGCGCGAGCTCGACCGCACTCTCTAGCGCATGCTCGCCTGTATGACCGGACGTGACCGGTGCCTGATCTAACACACTCAATCTCATGATGTATTCTCCTATCTCTATAATGAAGTTTCTAAATATCTTGAATTTGTTGGACTCGCCGTCATCATACTAAATGCCTCTATGGAATACGAATGATTTGCCTAGTGTATCACCTATATTTTTCAGAAAATTTACGCAATCGGTTGATAGCACCTGGTCATATTTTTTATACTGATAATGAAATACGTTTTAATATGGGCTGGATGTGTAATGGGGATACATAGACAGCACAAACACTTCGGGGAAATGGGGAATGCATCATGAATGGTTCATCAACACCAGACAAAAAGAATACTTCTTTTTCGAGTCGGGACTTTTTTAAGTTTTTGGTCCCATCGCTCATCGGGATCATGTTTTTCATCGTCCCAATCTCATCAGAGGAAGGCTTTACGATTCCAGTCGCCTTCTTATCCAATCTATTGATTGAATGGATTGGCGAGTTCGTTCCGACACTTGCCGTCATCATGATGGGGATTTCAATCGCTGGATCTTCGTTATTGTTCACGGCACGTCCTGCTTTTATGGTAGAACGACCGTCCGTCAACGCACTCTTTAGCGTGACACCGTTTTGGTTTATCATGCGCATCATCGGTTTTATCGCAGGAGTCATGACGCTACTCACTCTCGGACCAGAGATGATCACCTCGGAATTTACGGGTGGTTTGCTCCTCTTTGATTTGATTCCAATCTTGTTCGCGACGTTCTTCTTTGCCGGTATGTTATTACCTTTATTGCTGAACTTCGGACTTCTCGAGTTCGTCGGGACATTCTTGATGAAAATCATGCGCCCGCTCTTCCGCTTACCGGGGCGCGCCTCGCTCGACTCGCTCGCTTCATGGGTCGGAGATGCGACGATCGGGATCCTACTGACAACAAAACAGTATGAGGAAGGCTATTACACGAAACGGGAAGCATCGATCATCGCGACGACCTTCTCCGTCGTCTCGATCACCTTCACCATCGTCGTCTTACAGTATGTCGAGCTCGATCAATACTTCTTACCGTACTACGGGGCAATTGTTTTATCAGGACTAGTTGCAGCACTCATCATGCCGCGGATTTATCCATTATCTAAAAAGGCAGACACGGCTTATGAGAAGACAGAACTTAAACCGGAAGAAGAGGTGCCGGCGAACGTGTCACTCAGCAAGTGGGCATTGACGCAAGCGCTACAAAAATCAAGTTCGAGTAAGAGCTTCCTAGAAACACTGAAAGACGGCTTCAAGAACGTCCTTGATATGTGGATCGGTGTCCTTCCTGTCGTCATGGCGGTCGGAACGATCGCGGTCGTCATCGCAGAATACACGCCGTTCTTCACCATCATCGGAAAGCCGTTCGAACCGATTCTGATGCTCCTGCAAGTACCTGAGGCATCAGAAGCTGCTCAGACGATGGTCGTCGGTTTCGCCGATATGTTCTTGCCAGCTGTACTCGGTAGCGGCATCGAGAGCGAGTTGACGCGTTTCGTTATCGCTACATTATCGGTTACCCAGCTCATCTATATGTCAGAAGTCGGGGGCTTGTTGCTCGGTTCAAAACTGCCGATCTCATTCCTCGATCTCGTCTTGATTTTCTTGTTACGTACATTCATCACGCTTCCGATTATCGTCGGAATCGCACATCTGGTCTTTTAACGAAAACGACGCCCTTTCTCTTTTATGAGATGGGGCGTTCTTTGTATACTAAAAGAAAAGGAGGTGGACCGCATGGAGCACCCATTCGCAGGACAACTCGAGGTCGCGAACAATGGCTATGCCGGCATCATCGACCCAGAACTTTACGTGAACGATCGTTATCACGGACGCTGGACATTAGCGCGCTCTGTACAGATTGAAGGCGTGCCCGTCTTGCTCCAACGACAGTTCGAGAACGGAAAGAACAATTGTACGTTGACGTCCATCACCGCCATCTTCCGTTTCTATCGAGACCATGGGTATAGGAATATTCCAGATGACGTGACGCAGATTCAAGAGGATGTGCGCGAGATTGCCTTCATGCATCATTTCAAAGACGAGAAAGGGACACCTCCGACTCAAATCGCCACCATCATCACGAAACTGTGGAAGCGATACGGATACGTTGGTCGAGGCAGTTCCCGCTATCTATGGAAATGGTCGACGTTCGAGCGTGAGCTGAAAGCAGGTCGCCCGTTTGTATTGAACATGGCGAACGGCTTCTATAAAAATCATTCCGTCACGGGAATCGGCTATTTGCAGTTTGAAAAACGGGGATTTCCCGACGTCGTCTTGTTGGCCGTGCTCGATAATCGTTCAAAAGACGTGCGCTATATCGACTTCAACGAATTCAATTTCTGGGGAAGCATCACGCGCGTCCATCCGCCAGCCACTCGTCCATAATCGCTTCAATCGCTTGCCCGATTCGTAACAGATGCTCGCGCTTGGCATATGACCCGTAATGTAGTCCGTTTGAATCACGGCCACTCCCGAGCCCGACGAATACTTCAGATGGTTTCATATGAAGTCCGATCATCGGGATACCTGATGCATGGCGCCCGATTTCATAGGTGATGGTAGGGTATGTCGTGAGTTGTCCTGTTGTAGAGAAGCCAGTGAAGGCACGACAGTTATCCTGTCCGAGTACAATCAATCGGGTCGGTTTAATATATGTAATCGTGCGTTCCAATAACTCAATCGAGGTCGGATGCTCCATCCAGTCCCGCCCGGTCTTCATCTTCCCCATCTGTTCATACGTGGCGAACTTGAAAAAATCGACGTGAATGACAGAGTTCGAATCGTCATAAAACGACCGTCCCATCCCATTTAACAGCGCCTCGAGTTTGGCGCCACTTTGTTTTCCGAACCAGCTCGTCGTCGCGCGACCTGATTCGAAATAGGCTGATGCCCATTCAATCGTTTGTCGCAGCGCCTCTTCATTCCCGAGGTAATCTTCCAACGAGAGCGTCTCCCGCCAATAGAACTTTTGGTGTTTCCCCGTTCTCGGTGTCCCGTCTCGATGGAGAAACTCGCCGCGTGACGGATTCGTCCCGATGGTCAGCCATTGATTCGGACCTGGCCGCCCGTACCAAAGGACAGGCGACGCCTCCGGAATCAATTCCTTTCCAAACGGCGTGTCGCGGATGGCCTCCTGAAATCGGATTGCGTCCTGTAACAGTCGTATCGCCTCCATGTCATCCCTCCTCTCCCGTTCGTTTCCCGCTTTCGGCGGTTTGTAAAATACGTTATAGTGAGAGGACGAAGCCAAATAAAGGACGTGTACACATGCGCATCAATAAATTCATCAGTGAATCAGGCAAGGCGTCCCGTCGCCAAGCCGACCGTCTCGTCGAAGAGGGACGCGTCACCATCAACGGGAAAAAAGCAAAAATCGGCGACCAGGTCAAACCAGGGGATGAAGTCCTCGTCAACGGTTCGGTCGCACGTGTCGCACGAAACAACGTGTATATCGCCGTCCATAAGCCGGTCGGGATCACGAGTACGACAGAGAAGAAGGTAAAAGGGAATTTGGTCGACATGGTCAACCATCCGCTTCGCATCTTCAACATCGGTCGTCTCGATAAAGACTCGGAAGGTCTCATCTTGATGACGAACGACGGTGATATCGTCAACGAGATTCTCCGTGCAGAAGGCGAGCACGAGAAAGAATACATCGTCTCGGTCGATAAGCCGATCACACCAGAGTTCGTCGAGCAGATGGAAGCTGGCGTCAAAATCCTTGGACAGAAGACGCTACCGTGTAAAGTCCGTCCGCTCTCGAAGTTCGACTTCAACATCACGCTAACGCAAGGACTCAACCGTCAAATCCGCCGCATGTGTGAGGCGCTCGGATACGAAGTGTTCCGCCTCCAACGCGTGCGTGTCATGAACATCACGCTCGGGAAACTCCCGCCTGGGCAGTGGCGCGACCTTTCGAAAAAAGAGCGGGAGCAGCTGTTCCGCGAATTGAATTACGAACCGAAAGAATGGTACTAAAAAGCAGCCTGAGTCGTCTCAGGCTGCTTTATTCTGGTCGAAGTGATAAGACATGGTCGGTCTCACGACGAATGAAACGTTTAAGTTGAGCGCTCAAGTCATCGAGCTGTCCCATTGTCGTCCTCATTCTACATTTCATATGAACATGGTCAAATGAGTCAAACTGCCATTCATCATGAATGAAAGTATCGATTTGGATGGTCCCAATCCGGTCAATCAACGTGAAAGTTAGATTGACTTGCAAATCATCCGAATCCTCTTTTTCATCGAGCAGTCTCCATGTGATTGGTTCTTTGCCCCACGCTTGATTGAATTGATCGATCTTTTGATGAAGATCCTCAAGACTCGCATCATCTAAATAAATCAACTGATTACTGGTGCAGGCAGAAGACCGAAGTTGAAGCTGAACTTGATAAAACAGCTCCGTTTCATCCATCCATACTCGTTCCATCTCAAACTGAATCATGACTTCACCTCTTTTTCTTAATATAACACGAGGTATCATCACGTCAGGATGCTCTCTCGATTATTTCGCCGTCACGCCGCCGTCTACCGGGAGTTCGATCCCGCTAATATGATTCGCTTCATCTGACGCGAGGAAGAGGACGGCTGCCGCCACCTCATCCGCTTGTCCGAGATTCGGCAAGGCGATTTGATTCAAGAAGTGCTGCTTATAGTCCGGATGTTCCATATGCGGCGCACTCATCGGCGTCACGATATACCCCGGATGCACCGAGTTGACCCGAATGTTTTGCTTCCCATAATCGACGGCCGCTGCTTTTGTAAGTGAACGGACCGCACCTTTTGATGCCGTGTATGCCCCTGCACCTGCCATACCGGTCAATGCAGAGATAGAGGAGATGTTGACGATCGATCCACCGCCATTCTCTGTCATGAGCGGAATCGCATACTGCGTCCCTAACATGACCCCATCGATATTGATGCGATATGTGCGTGCCCAGTCCTCTTCTGTCTGTTCCAAGAACGGTTTTGCGAGTGCGATTCCAGCGTTATTGACGAGAATATCTAATTTGCCACATGTCGCTTCGACTTCCGCAAATACGTCTTCCCAGCTTGCGCGTGATGTCACGTCATGTTTGACCGCGATGGCTTCCCCGCCTTGTGCACGAATCGACTCGACCACATTTTTTACCCCTTGTTCATTGATGTCTGTCGCGACAACCGTCGCCCCTTCTTTGGCGAATAGACGTGCCGTCGACTCTCCCATACCGCTTCCTGCCCCTGTGATGACCGCTACTTTCCCCTGTAAACGCATTGTCCCAGCTCCATTCATTAAATTATGATAGTCTAACTATCATAATCATAATCAGTTGTGACATTAATCTCAACGAAACTGCTCGAAGGCGATATACTAAGGACAGACAATGAGGTGATGGAATTGAGTAAACGACAACAAAACAAAGAAGAACGGATTCAACTGATTATCCAAGAGGCCGAGCGCTTATTTTTAGAGAATGGCTTTGAGAAAGTTCAAATGCAGGATATCGCGGATGCGGCAGGGATTGGGATAGCGACACTGTTTCGCTATTTTCCGAAGAAAGATCAATTGATTGTCGCAGCGGCCGTTAAGAATTTACAGCCAACACTCGAACGATTGGAGCAATTTGTGAATGAGGAAGGCAACGCCTATGAACGGCTCGAGGTCATCTTGAACCACTTTTTCGAGATGCAACTCGAACGGACGGACCACGCCCGTTTCCGCGAGGCGTTTGAGAGCTATGCCTCCTTCGTCGCCACGCCCCTCCCTGGGATTGAGACGTACATTGATGTGCAGCGACACATCATGCAGACGCTCGAACCATTGATTGAAGAGGGAAAACGGGATGGCTCGTTCCGAGCAGATATCGATGTGAAAGTGACTGTCGTGACAATCATCAATGCGTTTGGGACGTTCGGCAACAACATCCTATTGAAGTCGCATATCAGTTATTTGGAGGACGATATCGAACCGGCTGTGCAAATCAATGCGTTGAAAGAGATGTTGCTCGCCTCCATTCGGACATAAGAAAAGCCTCCCTTCGTTTGAAGGGAGGCTAGTTGTATACATAAAAAATGAGCACCTCTCACTAGAGGTGCTCTCGAAAGTCTACCGCGACGGACCACGCTCCACAACGTGCTCCTCAAGGGAATGTCCGCCGTCTTACATAGACCAGCTCATCGCATGTACTCAACTATATGCGAATCAAGCGTCCTCGTCAATCTTTTCTTGAAATCCAGTTGACATCTTCCTAATTTTTAGGATAATCAATAGTGTTAGCACTCTTTATACAAGAGTGCCAAAATACAGACGAAAAAGGGAGAACGATCATGACAAAGAAACAGTTTCAAACGGAATCGAAACGAATTTTAGAGTTGATGGTCCACTCAATTTATACACATAAGGACATCTTCTTGCGCGAGCTCATCTCGAACGCAAGTGACGCGATCGACAAGATGTATTATCGCGCCCTCTCCGACGAGAGCATCGAGTTCAACAAAGACGATTACTTCGTCAAAATCGAACTCGACAAAGAGGCACGGACCATCACGATTCGCGATACAGGAATCGGGATGACAGAAGAAGAACTTGAAACGAACCTCGGAATCATTGCAAAGAGCGGTTCACTCGCCATGAAACAGACAACGAAGATGGAAGAAGACCATAGCCTCATTGGTCAATTCGGGGTCGGATTCTATTCTGCGTTCATGGTCGCTGACCGTGTGACGGTACGGACTCGCTCGATTGACAGTGATCAAGGATACGTATGGGAGTCAGAAGGCACAGACGGCTATTCAATCGAACCGACAGACAAGGCGGACATCGGTACGGAGATCACGCTCCACTTGAAAGCAGACACAGAAGATGACGCGTATTCGTCATTCCTTGAAGAGTATGAAATTCGTTCGCTCATCAAGAAACATTCGGACTTCATCCGCTACCCGATCAAACTCGATGTGACGAAACATCGTCAAAAAGAAGACTCGGAAGAGTACGAGGATTATAAAGAAGAAGAGACCGTCAACAGCATGGTGCCGATTTGGCGGAAGCGTAAGAGCGAGTTGACAGACGAAGATTACAAAGCATTCTATCACGAGAAGCGCTACGGCTTTGATGAGCCGCTCAAACATCTTCACTTGAACGTCGACGGGACGATTCGCTATCAATCAATCCTCTATATTCCGTCAACGGTTCCGTTCGACTATTACACGAAAGAATTCGAGAAAGGGCTCGAGCTTTACTCGAACGGCGTGTTGATCATGGAGAAGTCACCAGACCTCTTGCCGGATTACTTCGGCTTCGTCAAAGGGATGGTCGACTCAGAAGACCTCTCCCTCAACATTTCCCGTGAAATGTTGCAGCAGGACCGCCAGCTTCGCGTGATCGCCAAAAATGTGAAGTCAAAAATCAAAGGCATGCTCGAGAAGATGCTCCAAAACGAGCGTGAGGACTATGAGAAGTTCTATGAGTCGTTCGGTCGTCAATTGAAGTTCGGTGTGTATGACCAGTTCGGCGCAGCAAAAGATGAATTGAAGGACTTGATTCTCTTCCATTCTTCTCATGAAAAGAAACTCGTCTCGCTCAAAGAGTACGTCGAGCGGATGAAAGAAGACCAGAAGTACATCTATTACGCGACAGGCGAGTCGATTCATCGCATCGACCTCTTGCCACAAGCGGAGCGCTTGAAAGAAGAAGGATATGAGATCCTCTACTTCACAGAAGAGATCGATGAGTTTGCAATCAAGATGCTTCAGTCGTATGACGACAAAGAGTTCAAGTCGATCGCGAGCGGCGACCTCGGTCTCGATGACGCGGAAGCGAAATCGCTCAACGAAGACAACCAAGACTTGTTCGACTTTATGAAACAAGAACTCGGGGACCGGGTCAAAGAAGTGCGTGCCTCGACACGCCTCAAGTCGCACCCTGTCTGCTTGACGGTCGCAGGCGACGTCTCGATTGAGATGGAGAAGATTTTGAACGCGATGCCAAACGGCGGCAGCATGAAAGCGGAGAAAGTCCTCGAAGTGAACGCTGACCACGCTATCTTCCAGACACTCCAACGTGTATATAAAGAAGATGAAGCGAAAGCGAAACAATATACAGACCTCTTGTATCAACAAGCCCTCCTCATTGAAGGGTTACCGATTGAAGATCCGGTAGCGTATTCGAATGCGGTGTGTGCGTTGATGGCAGAGTAACGATGAAGGCAGGGGTATATCCTCTGTCTTTTTCGTTTTTAATAAAAAAGCATGCTACACTTTAACTAAATGAAAATTTTGGGAATGAGGTGCTTTATGCTGTTCGAAAAAAATAAAGTATATAGACGTTCCTCCATCCATGATCAATATGGAGGAAGTCGTCAACGAGGAATCAGTACACCTAACAAACATAAACTTATTTTTATTTTTGATAGTGGGATGGACCAAGAGTTTGGCTATAAGAATGGCTGGAGCGAAGAAGATGGTTTGTTCTATTATAGCGGCGAAGGACAAGAAGGAAATCAAACCTTCTCCTTCGGAAATAAGGCACTTCTCCACCACATTGAAAATGGTGAAGACGTTTATCTATTTGAGTCTCTCGGCAAAGGAAATTATCGTTTCGTAGATCAACTTATCTTGATTGGCTATGATATTCAATTTGGAATCGACAAGCATCAAAATCAGCGAGAAGTCATCGTTTTTGCTTTCGAACCACTCCATATAGTACAAGAAGAATCTCAAGAATTTGCATCCACCATGAGATACAAATCGATCGAGGAGCTCGAACAAATCGCTACACGTGACCCTAAGCGCGCGACTGGATTAAGTATGTCGATTCGAAAGCGTCAAGTGCGGGAACAGACATCAGCTTTATATTATTACGTACTTGCAAGAGCAAATAATCACTGTGAGGCATGCGGTCAAGCCGCGCCATTCGATACTGAACATGGTCCATATTTAGAACTTTACTCGCTATATAAAGAATCTGATGAGGGATTGGCTCTCCCTGAACAAGTGATTGCCACTTGTCCTAACTGTCATGCTCGATTACGAAAAAGTCAGGATCGTGCTTTGTATCGAGAAAAAATTATACAGCAAATTCCTCTACCTTAATCTCTACTTGTGATTAAGGTTTTTTATTGAGGTAATTGATAATCATATAATTCGCGACGAGAAAATCAATGACCCTACTCAATATATTAGTAACTTTACTTATAAGTTTCATTTTTCAAAATAAGAAAATAGATAGAAAAATACTACTCAATATGTAATCGTTTTCTTTCCTTTTATTAAGCCAAATTCGGATAATCCATTGATATTCCTAATACTTCAACAGCATGCAAACGCCTTGACAATTCTAGCTCGTTATATGAAGTTAGTATTACATTATAATTATTCTAGTCGAGATAGAAACGCTAGAGTAAAAAAACAAGGAGGACATAACCCATGTCATTAATCGGCAAAGAAGTACTACCATTCAAAGCACAAGCATTCCAAACAGGTGAATTCCTCGAAGTTACAGAGAACGATCTCAAAGGCAAATGGAGCGTTGTCTGCTTCTACCCAGCTGACTTCACATTCGTCTGCCCAACTGAACTCGAAGACCTTCAAAACGAGTACGCTACACTCAAAAACCTCGGTGTAGAAGTTTACTCTGTCTCAACAGACACACACTTCACACATAAAGCTTGGCACGAAACATCTGAGAAAATCGGAAAAATCGAGTACATCATGATCGGTGACCCATCACACGTCATCTCGCGCAACTTCGACGTCTTGAACGAAGAAGATGGCCTTGCAGACCGTGGTACGTTCATCATCGACCCAGACGGTGTCATCCAAACTGTCGAGATCAACGCTGGCGGCATCGGCCGTGACGCGAGCACGCTCGTCAACAAAGTCAAAGCAGCACAATACGTACGCAACAATCCAGGCGAAGTCTGCCCAGCGAAATGGGAAGAGGGTTCTGAAACACTCCGCCCAAGCCTTGACCTCGTCGGTAAATTGTAAGGAGCGATTGCATGTTAGAAGCAGCGATTAAACAACAGCTCGACCAATATCTCCAGCTCATGGAGGGCGATGTCGTCCTCCGTGTGAGCGCTGGGGAAGACAAAGTCTCAAACGAGATGCTCGAGCTCGTCAACGAACTCGCCAGCATGTCATCACGCATCTCGGTCGAACGCGCGACACTCGAGCGTACACCGAGCTTCAGCGTGAATCGTCCATCTGAAGAGACAGGAATCGTCTTTGCGGGGATTCCACTCGGACATGAGTTCACATCACTCGTCCTCGCCCTCCTCCAAGTGAGTGGGCGCGCACCGAAAGTCGATGCGGACACGATCAAACAAATTCAAAACATCGAAGGCACGTATCACTTTGAGTCATACATCAGCCTCAGCTGCCACAACTGTCCTGACGTCGTACAAGCGCTAAACGTCATGAGCGTCCTCAACCCGAACATCACCCACACGATGATCGACGGAGCCGCGTTCAAGGATGAAGTGGAAGCGAAAGAGATCATGGCTGTCCCGACAGTCTTCTTAAACGGAGAATCGTTCGGGAACGGTCGGATGTCACTCGAAGAGATCTTATCGAAACTCGGCACAGGTCCTGACGCCTCTGCGTTCTCGGACAAAGACCCGTACGACGTCCTCGTCGTCGGTGGCGGTCCGGCTGGTGCGAGTGCTGCCGTATACGCGGCTCGTAAAGGAATCCGTACCGGAATCATCGCGGAGCGCTTCGGTGGCCAAGTGATGGACACGATGGGCATCGAGAACTTTATCGGTACCGCTTATACAGAAGGTCCAAAACTCGTCGCTAGCCTAGAAGAGCACGTCAAAGAGTACGGCATCGACGTCATGAACCTCCAACGCGCGAAGCGTCTTGAGAAAAATGACCTCGTCGAGATCGAACTCGAGAACGGCGCTGTCTTGAAGAGTAAGAGTGTCATCCTCTCAACCGGTGCACGCTGGCGTAACGTCAACGTCCCAGGTGAGGCAGAGTTCAAAAACAAAGGTGTCGCTTACTGCCCGCACTGTGACGGTCCTCTTTTCGAAGGGAAACGTGTCGCGGTCATCGGTGGCGGTAACTCTGGGATTGAAGCGGCCATCGACCTCGCTGGTATCGTCAAACACGTGACGGTCCTCGAGTTCGCTTCTGAGCTCAAGGCCGACCAAGTGCTTCAAGACCGACTTCACAGCCTCCCGAACGTGACTGTCATCACGAACGCTCAGACGACAGAAATCACGGGTACGGACAAAGTGAACGGGATCTCGTATGTGTCTCGTGAGACAAACGAGTCACATCATGTCGAACTTGAAGGCGTCTTCGTCCAAATCGGTCTCGTCCCGAACACGGACTGGCTCGACTCGGTCGAACGCAACAACTTCGGGGAAATCGTCGTCGACCGTCATGGCGCGACGAACGTCCCAGGTGTGTTCGCTGCAGGAGACTGCACGAACAGCGCCTACAAACAAATCATCATCTCGATGGGTTCTGGTGCGACAGCCGCACTCGGCGCCTTCGACTATATGATTCGCAACTAACAAAAAGACTCGCACTCATCATAGAGGGCGAGTCTTTTTTACAGTTCAAATGTTTTCCCCGAATCCGGGATGAATAAGATCGATTCCCCTCTCCTCGTCTCAAACCGATAGCCTACCCGAGGCGTGAATGGGTTCCATTCTGCCCCGGTCGTCGGTACGCTTTCCATGTACGTCACGTCATCGTACGTTTTATTCAACGTCTCTTTCGCTTCCGCTACCGAATAACCCGGTACGGATAACACGATTCCAATGCTTACGCTGATCACCCCAAACAACACAACCCAACGAGTCGACGTTGGCTTTCGAAACTGGGCCAAGACCAAGATTGTGATCATCCATCCGATTGGCACTCCAAATGTCGCCGCATTCCCATACCACTGCGCATTGATGATCAACAAACTGACCATCACCATACTTCCAACCATCCACCACCACTTCATGAACATCACCTCTTCTTCATTATCCCAAAATCAGGAAATGACTCAACATCTTTTATTCGCATTGATGTATGATAACTTATAGTGTATGATATACAGTATAAAGAAGAACGAATGAAGGAGGCGAAGAAATGTCCGATGTAAAAGCCTCGTTAGTGACAGAATTGCGGCGCGGCACGTTGACGATTGCAGTGCTCAGTCAGTTGAAGACGCCACAGTATGGCTACTCGCTCGTCCAGGCGTTACTTGATGCCGAGATCAACATCGATCAGAGTACGCTCTATCCGCTCTTGCGTCGACTTGAAAAGCAAGGACTCGTCACGAGTTCCTGGGATACGACGGAGAGTCGACCACGCAAGTACTATGTGCTCAGTAGGGACGGAATGGATATTTTGAATGAGTTGTATGTGGAATGGATGAACATGTCGAAGACGTTAACCCGTTTAATCGAAGGAGGAAATGATCATGAATCTTCGTGATGTGTATATCGATGAAGTCACCTCTCGAATACCAGAGTCGATGCGTCAAGACGTCGCACTGGAATTGGAGTCGACCATCGATGACATGACCGGAAATGACCCGTCTGAAACGGCTTTATTTGAAGCGTTGCGCCAGCTCGGCGACCCTCATGTTCTCGCTGCTCGCTATGCGAACCGACCGCTCTATCTCATCGGCCCCGCCCTCTTCACACAGTATGTGAACATCATCAAGATCGTCTTACCGATTGCCGTCACGGTCATCACGATTCTCTCGATTATCGGTTATTTGACCAACCCAATTGATGATACGTCTTGGAGTCAATTCTTGATTCAAGCATTCCTTCAAATCGTAGCCGCCATCTTCAACGTCGTTGTCCAGACGCTATTTTGGATCACCCTCACATTCTTCATCATCGAACGCGCCGTACCTGAGGGCGAAGTCCCCTTCTCTAGTTGGAAACCTGAGCAACTCAAGAAAGTGAAACCCCGTTCGACCTCAATCTCTTTTGGTTCGATCCTGTTTGATGTTGTCGCCACCGTTTTGATGGTCGTATTATACGTCAACGCCGAAAAGTTGATTCGCGTCGTCACGGATGGCGAATCCTACCCGCTACTCAATTCGTCGGTCTTGGATCGATTCTTACCACTCGTCATCGCTTTGGCCGCCTTCGGTATCGCCATCGCCATTTACAAATGGATCGTACGACATTGGACGAAGCCGCTCGCCTTATGGAACGCGCTCTTCAATATCGTGTGGATTGTCGTCACGGCGCTCATTTTACTGCAACCTGATTTGATTTCTTCTAATGCCCTCTCATTGATTGCTGAGCAAATCAACATCGATATCGGAACGATTAGTCGTTGGGGTGTATGGGGTGTCTTACTCACCATCATCATCGTATGTATCCTTGATTTGGTCGAAGGTTTGATTAAAGCGTTTCGTCGTTGACCTCACATTCAAACGTTTCATTTCCGAGGAAAGTGGAATAGCGGAGAAGAGAACGGATTTTGAATTGGGAGGCATTTGATGGGTATTCCAACAATCAAGTTACATGACGGTTATGAGATTCCGGCGATTGGGCTCGGGACGGTTTATTTGAAAGGCGAGGCAGGCGTCGACGCAATGACGTGCGCGATCCGAACCGGGTATCGACTCATCGATTCGGCGATTCGTTACGATAATGAAGGTGCTGTCGGTGAAGCGGTTCGCCAATCCGGCATCCCGCGCGAGCAGCTTTTCTTAACATCAAAATTGCGCGCGCAATATTATGACTATGACCAGGCACTCGAGATGATTCGGGAGTCCCTGTATCGGGCAAACCTCGATTATTGGGATTTGTTCCTCTTGCATTGGCCAAATCCGAAGCAAGACAAGTACGTCGAGGCATGGCGCGCCTTGATTCAGGCAAAGAAAAACGGATGGATTCGCTCCATCGGGGTCTCGAACTTTATGCCGGAGCACCTTGACCGCTTGATTGAAGAGACCGGAGAGACACCGGTCATCAACCAAATCGAGCTACACCCGTACTTCTCGCAAGTCGAGCAACGTCAAGCCGACAAGGAGCGTGGTATCATCACAGAGGCGTGGAGCCCGCTCAGTCGCGCTCGCACGGTCATCCATGACGAGAAGATCACCGAGCTCGCCAAACAAAAAGGAAAGAGCGTGTCTCAAGTCATCTTGCGTTGGCACGTGCAACTTGGTGTCATCCCGCTCGCCCGCTCGTCTAGTGAGTTGCACCAAAAAGAGAATCTCGATATCTTCAACTTCGAATTGACAGATAAAGAGATGGAGACGCTTAATGCGTTGACGAAGCCAGATGGTCGCATCGATGACCAAGACCCGCGAGAATACGAAGAATACTAAAAAAGATTGAGCCGACGAGGCTCAATCTTTTTTATTCAAACGCTGGAATCGCTGTTTCTGCATAGTTTTCTTCTAAGAATGCACGGACTTCGTCACTCGTGAGCGCCTCACCGAGTTTTTGGATGGCTTCGTCATCCTGGTTGTCCTCACGTGCGACGAGCGTGATCGCGAAGTCGTTCTCGACACCTTCTGTTAGGAGTGCGTCACTCTTCGGCGTCAAACCGAGCGGTGCCGCGTAAGCCGGTGTCATCAAGACAGCGTCGACATCATCGTACGCACGAGCGAGCATCAAGAGGTCGACCTCTTCAAACTTGTAGTTTTTCGGATTCGATGTGATATCCGCTTGTGTGTAGTACGTGCCTTCTTTCTCCCCGAGCTCGATCACGTCATGCTGTGCGAGAAGAGAGAGCGAACGGTCAATGTTCGATACGTCGTTAGCGATAGCGATTGTCGCGCCTTCCGGGATGTCTTCCATGTTGTCGTAGTTTTTCGCGTATACACCGTAGTTCGCGAAGTAAATTGGTTCGATCGGAACGAGATTCGCATCGTTGCTACGATTGAACTCTTCCATGTACGGAACGTGTTGGAAGAAGTTCGCATCGACTTCTTTCGCCGCAAGTGCCGAGTTCGGTTGGACATTGTCTCCGAGGACAACGATTTCGAGTTCGATGTTTTCTTCTGCGAGCTGTTCTTTTGCGATTTCAAGCATATCTGTCATCGGTGGGATGAGTGATGCGACTTTCAATGTCTGTGGTTCGTTCGATTGCTCCGTTTGTGTTTCTGTATCGTTCCCGCATGCTGCGAGGACGAGTGTGAGTGAGGCAAAAAGTGCCATCAATTTTTTCATGTTCATTTCCTACTTTCTGTTTAGCGTTTGTCGATGATTCGTGCCACGGTCGTGCCCGTGAATTGGATCAGCTGCACGAAGACGAGCATGATGAGAATCATATAGAGCATGAGTTCTGTCTGAAATTGCTGATACCCGTAACGGATGGCAAAGTCACCGATGCCACCGCCCCCGACGACCCCCATGATTGTCGAGTACGAGATAAAGCTGATGATGGATGTCGTCAATCCGAGGACGAGACCGGATCTGGCTTCGACGTAAAGAAACTTGAAGATGATGTCTTTCACCGATGCCCCCATCGAG
This sequence comes from Exiguobacterium sp. s35, assembly GCF_018617535.1. Taxonomy (NCBI): domain Bacteria; kingdom Bacillati; phylum Bacillota; class Bacilli; order Caryophanales; genus Exiguobacterium; species Exiguobacterium sp. s35. Next base: position 79,185 of record NZ_JACSKI010000002.1, on the reverse strand, counting down.
AGCGCCGCTTCAACGACACCGCGCGGAACATCAATCAATGACTGTTCGACGAGGCGCGCATAATGCGCGATGGCAATGATGGAGAGCGGTACGGTCGCTGCCGCTGTACCGATGGCCGTCCCGATGATCAGCCGTGTAAATGGAATCAAAAACACGACGAGTAACAAGAACGGGAATGACCGGACGATGTTCACGACCAAGTTGAGGACGGAGAAGACGATTTGGTTCTCTAACAGCTGTCCTTTACGTGAGAGGTAAAGCCACGTACCTAATGGCAGTCCGACCAAGATGGCGGCGAGGATGGATACCCCGACCATAATGAACGTCTCAGCGATGGACTGCCAAATTTCAGACTGATAGCGTAACAAGATCTCAGGCATCCGGTTCGCCCTCCTTCCGTAGCTGTTCGACGAACCAACTTGGATTCTGATCGATGGCAACTACGCCTGTCGGTTCCTGTTCAATCGTCTCATGAACGGCTCCGTCTGCCATGACGGTGACACGATGACAGATTTGACGAATGACATCCATCTCGTGCGTGACTAGGACGATGGTGACACCGAGTTGTTCGTTGACCGATTGCAAGACACGAAGTACTTCTGCCGTCGTATTCGGGTCGAGGGAGGACGTCGGTTCATCGCAGAGAAGGACATTCGGCTCACTTGCGAGTGCCCGAGCGATGGCGACACGTTGCTTCTGTCCCCCACTTAATTGCGCAGGATATTTATCTCGATACGCTTCAAGTCCGACAAACCGGAGACATTCCATCACACGTGCCTCCCATGACGCCTTCGGTCGTTTCGCGAGCTTCAATGAGTCGAGGACGTTATCAAAAACGGTCTTGTTGGCGACAAGATTAAATTGTTGAAAAATCATACCGATCCGATGTCGCTTCTTGCGTAGTTCCCGATTGGAGAGTTCGGTCAATTGGTCGCCATCGACTGTGACACTTCCACTATCGGGTCGTTCTAATACATTCATCAATCGAAGAAGCGTTGACTTGCCGGCACCACTTGCGCCGATGATGCCATAAATCTCACCTTTTCGAATGTGAAGCGATACATCGCGAACGGCCATCTCTTGTCCATAACGCTTATGGACGGACGACAATGTGATCATGGCGGACATCCTTTCTACATCTCGTGAGTGAGTCAACCGTTTACCATTTTAGCGAAGTAAAGAGTCGCTGTCAGGTCATGTGCTCACATGAAAAGAACCGCACTGCGGTTCAGAGTGGATGTCGCTTGAAATGTTCGGCGATGTGTCGTTTCATGGCATCTCGATTTTCGGCGAAGATGCGATGACGATGACCATTTCCACCAGAGGGGTGTGGGAACCCGCTCACAACGCGATCCTGATTCAAGAGACCGCGCTCCACCAACAATTCCACGGCTCGCCTCACATTTACGCCCATCGGTAAAATAAGTGCGTCTTGAAGATGTGCCATCTCTTCAGCGAAGGTTCCTTCCACATACGGTCGAAACAGGTCCGTTCGAATCATATCCGGGCTCGACCCGTTATAGTTCTTCCCTTTATAAAAGACCGGATAAGGAAGTACCGCCGTATTTTGTACGAGATGGTTCGCTGATCCGAACAAATCAAGGGAGGACCCGATTCCTAAATGACGATGCAAATCTAAATCATCCAGCATCGTCACCAAGTTCTTTCGAATTGGACCGGAAAAACTGCCACGTTGTTTGACGGCTCGAAGCGCCTCTTCGTCTGTCGCATCCTTCAAGTCGCGAATCGCCTCGAACGACTGACGCATCTGATACAAGCCTGGCGTGATACCCGCGATGACGACTTTCGCATCCGGGTTGATGTATTCGAACGGCGCGTAATAGATGTCGAGTTGTTTCTTTTCATCACGGTCTAACAAAAACGGTTCACTTTTTAACGTCTCTTCCTCCAAATTCGATAACTGCAAAATTTTCGATTTATATGTGTGGAATAACTCTGTTCGCGTCATATAAATGTGACTCCTTTCATTTGCTTCTTCCATTTCTATTTCCCTAAATCTTCATGTGACAAAAGTTCATCTCGTAGACACATGCTATACAAAAATAAATCGCTTTCATTCCATTTTTTGTGATATTCTGACGGTGTGATTCAGAGTGCTGTTTCGGCAGAGTCGCTAAATTCTCACAAGGAGTGTGTTCAAACATGAAAGCAGTCGTTGTCAATTCAACAAGCAAAGCCAACATCGAAGTCGTCGAAAAAGAAATTCGTCCATTACAGGCGGGTGAGGCGCTTGTCGATGTCGAGTACTGTGGCGTGTGTCACACGGACCTTCACGTCGCGGCTGGTGACTTCGGCGATGTGCAAGGACGCGTGCTCGGTCATGAAGGGATCGGGATTGTGTCTCAAATCGCGGACGATGTCACGAGCCTAAAAGTCGGGGACCGTGTCAGCATCGCCTGGATGTATCATGCATGTGGTCGCTGTGAATATTGCACGACGGGACGCGAGACGTTCTGCCGAAACGTTCAAAATGCCGGCTATAGTGTGGACGGAGGCATGGCCGAACAAAGTATCGTCGTAGCCGATTATGCCGTCAAAGTGCCGGAGGGCTTGGATCCTGCACAAGCATCGAGCATCACGTGTGCCGGTGTCACGACGTATAAGGCGATCAAAGTGGCAGACGTGAAGCCTGGAGAGACAGTCGTCATCTACGGATGTGGTGGTCTCGGGAACTTGGCCATCCAATATGCGAAACATGTCTTCAACGCGCACGTCATCGCCGTCGATTTGAACGATGATAAGCTTGAACTCGCCAAAGAGAGTGGTGCCGATCTAACCATCAATCCATCGACCGAGGGAGATGCGTCCGACATCGTTCAAGAGAAGTTTGGTGGAGCACACGCCGCGGTCGTCACTGCTGTCTCAAAAGTCGCCTTCAACTCAGCCGTCAACGCGGTACGTGCTTGCGGGAAAGTGGTCGCGGTTGGTCTTCCTTCCGAAACGATGGACTTGAACATCCCTCGTCTCGTGCTTGATGGAATCGAAGTCGTCGGCTCGCTCGTCGGGACACGAAAAGATTTAGAGGAGGCTTTCCAATTCGGGGCCGAGGGACTCGTCGTCCCAGTCGTCCATAAACGCTGCCTTCACGAGGTTCAAGACGTGTTCGAAGAAATGGAGCAAGGGAAAATTCAAGGGCGGATGGTCATCGATTTCAAAAATAAAGACTGTCAGTAAAAAACGAGGCCACGTGCCTCGTTTTGTTCTAGATTGACGTTGACGGGGTATAGTTGCTTTTGTATAGTTAGGAACGTCTAAAAACCTGGAAACGAAAGAGGAGTGACTTGATTTGACTCCATCAACGTCAACCCGTCTACTTGATTTACTCACAGAACGAAACGATCAAGTTCGACGCATGAGTGAACAATCCTGGAATGAGCAGAGTGACATCCACATCTCAAACTCGGAATGGTACATTCTCGCTACACTTTATCAATCAAAAACGACCATCGCCGAGGTCACACGAAGTGTCCACATCTCTCGGCAAGCGATTCATAAACTGATTAAGAACTTGGAAGGAAAAGCACTCGTTCTCGTGACGGACCATCCACAAAATCGAAAGGACAAATGTATCGAGCTGACAACACTCGGTCATACTTGTTATGAACAGAACGAGACGCTCAAAGCGCAACTCGAGCAACGGATTCAAGAAGGCATCGGACAAGAGGCGTTCGATCAACTGAAAACCATTCTACGGATGGACTGGAAACTATAATCGCGTCGGGTTAAACTCGCCGCGATTTTTATATGCATACATTTCACTAAACGTCAACCTAGTTGACATTTCACCTTCTGAATGACTATGCTTATAGATAAGGAAGAGGTGATCGACTTGTTTAAAGCTGGAGACTTAATCATCTACTCGACCCATGGCGTATGTCGGATCGACGACATTTCGGACAAAACGGTCGCAGGAGAAACGAAATCGTACTATACGCTTCACCCGATCAACAACTCACAGAAATTACAGATCAGTATTCCGGTCGATAATGACAATGTGATGATGTTGACGTTGCTCGAAGCAGACGAAGCATTAGAAATTTTAGAGTCGTTCCGTTCGCCTGGCGTTGAATGGAATCCACATTCGAACAACCGGAATCGGGAATTTTTAAATGTCGTCCATTCAGGAAATCGTCACGACATCGCTCAAGTCGTCAATACACTGAGCCGTCGACACATCGAAGCGCTCCACGCCAACAAGAAGCTATACGAACAAGATCGTAAGATTCTAGAGAACGCCAAAACCATTTTGGTGAAAGAAATCTCACTTGCTCTCAATCGTTCAGAAAGCGACATTGAGCGCAACATATCTGAATACTTACATGAAAGCATGGCGACACTCACACCTTGACCCCTTCCCCGCGGAAGCGGTCTTTTTTTGTTCTGTCACAATAATATACTTATTTTTACAATTATGGGGTATCCTAATAAAAATAACTCAAATGATATAGGGAGGATGTTAGGATGCAACTGCACTCTAGTACGACCCATGTCACCGATACGCATGTTGTCCGGGCCATCGAAAATAATTTAGCCATCATTCGTTTTGATGAAAATCGCCGCGTCGCCTACGTCAATGAGATTTTCGCAAGAACGATGGGCTACGAAGTCAATGAACTGATAGGACGCCCCCATCGCGATCTTTGCTTGCCTGAGTTTGCGAACAGTCCCCAGTACGAACTGTTTTGGCGGAAACTGATGCAAGGGTTAAGCTATCACGACAAAATCGAACGACGTGCCGCCGATGGCCATAGTATTTGGCTAGAGGCGACTTATATGCCGATTTTCGATGACACGAACCAGCGTGTTATCGGTGTCTCTAAGATTGCAGCCGACATCACGTCTCGTCAACAGGATGTTCTCCACATGGCAAATGACCTTCAAGAAACATCGGAGTATTTATCCGCTCAGTCTAAGCTAGGAAAGCAGGACGGGGAACATGTGCTAGAGAACGTTAAACAAATCGAAGCCGAATCGATTCAAAATCGGGAGCACTTGCTTGCACTCCAACAAGAGGCAAAGACGATTACAGACATCGTCCGGACGATTCGCGAAATTGCTGCTCAAACCAACCTGCTCGCTCTCAATGCAGCCATCGAGGCGGCACGCGCAGGTGAACATGGACGGGGGTTCAATGTCGTCGCAACGGAAGTACGCAACCTGTCGAATAAAGTATCCCTCTCCATTACGGAAGTGAATACCAACATCGAAGGGATTGTCAAACGCATCGATGACGTGTCGACGAGCATTGGGCGCATCTCTCATAAAGTCCAAGACAGCTCCGGACAACTCGAGCAGACGGTGCGGGAGTTCGAAAAATTAGCCGATTCAGCCGCCACGCTCGAGCAACAGGCGAAGACGTTTCTTAAAATGGTGTAACGCTAAAAACCGTTCAATTGAAGCAGAGACAACACGTCTTGCTTCAATTGAACGGTTTTTGTCATCTTTCTTTAAACTGGTTCAATACATCATCTCTTAACTTTTGAAACGCGTTTCCCTTCCGTCCATAGTATTTCAAGTGTTTGGTGCAAAATACGACACCTGTCGCACCACAAGGATAGGTAATCGGAATGGGACCAAGGTCAATCCAATCTTGAAGGCGATACGAGCGATTGTACTCGAACGGAAAAAGGATCTCTTCAGATTCTAACCATTTCATCAAATCACGTGTCGCATCCAGACTATGCACGACGACGACAGGCGGGGTATGCTCAAGCATCAGTTTGCGAAACCATTCCTGACCAGCTTCTCTAATTTGAGGCGGCATCGTCTTTAGTTGTTTCGCATTGCTCGTCGGATATGCATTGATATTCGTCTCCAGCACTTCAATCTTCCCATTCGACTTCGTTTCTAAATGTTCCACCAGATGATTTAGTCCGATTCTCGTTTTTGAAAAGGGTTTCTTTCCTTTTTGTACGTTTTTCTGCTGAATGAACGTTAAAAACGATTTTCTGTCCGTTATTAAATCGATGTATCGATTGACATCACAATTTACATCTGTTTTCAAAATCGAAGTAGCTGGGTTGATTCCAACTACAAAGACATTCGGTTTCGACCATTTGTATTTACTGACAAACGGTCGCAAATATTCTTTCGTAGTGACGCCCTCCACAAACTCTTTCAACTCGTTTTGATTCAAGAGACATCGCTCCTTATTTATCTTCAATCTGTAGCGATTCTGCCGACGCCGTATTCGTGATTTTATGATACTGCTCAAATTCATCTGTCACTTCTTCTAGATATTCAGGACCGACGAACAACACATTTGTTCCCTTCTCGACCAATACGAGCGGATACCCTTTAAATGTGACCGCATCTATTACATCCTGAACTTTCGACAGAATCAATGTATCCTGTGTAGGATGAAACAACCTCACTTCGTGAAGGTCGAGCCATTTCAACACACGTTTGAGATCCCATTCTCCATCTAACGCTATGGAGACGAGGATATAGTGATCGTCCTGACGCATCAGCACAGCAAAACAATCAGCGAGTTGAATCGACTCTGTCTTCAATTCCGTTGCATACTCCTCATAGTTTGGAATGATACAATACTCAAAGTGATCATCGTATGTTCGCAGATGCTTTAAGTAATGTGCATATTTTTTCTGCTCCCACTTACTCAGTTTAATCGGATCGATGACGTATCCCTCCTTTTCATATTCCTATTTTTGTAAATACCCATTTTTTTTCGTCTCCTTTTACAGTCCCAAAAGAAAAAGCGAGCATACGATTGTATACTCGCCTCATCCTCTTCAGTTGTGGACCATATCCTTTTCTTCTAAACCGAGCGTGACCGCTGTCGATTCATGAATCGTCTTGAATAGGTCAGGATGTTCCGAAAGCTTCAAGCCATAAGACGGAACCATCTCTTTGATTTTCTCTTCCCATTCCGGTAACTGTTGCGGGAAGCACTGTTCGAGTACTTTCAACATGACGTGAACGGCAGTCGATGCACCTGGAGAAGCACCGAGAAGTGCCGCGACCGATCCATCTTCCGCGCTGACGACTTCTGTACCGAATTGAAGCGTCCCTTTGCCTTGCGGTGTATCTTTAATGACCTGAACCCGTTGTCCGGCCACGACAATCTCCCAATCTTCATTCTTAGCATTCGGAATGAATTCACGAAGTTCATCCATGCGCTTGTCGTGTGACAAGAGTACCTGCTCGATCAAGTATTTCGTGAGTGGCATCTCTTTTGCCCCTGCCGCAAGCATCGTGATGACGTTGTTCGGTTTGACTGAACGAATCAAATCTAAATTCGAACCTGTTTTCAAGAATTTCGGTGTAAAGCCGGCGAACGGTCCAAACAACAACTCTTTTCGTCCATCGATAAAGCGCGTATCGAGGTGCGGTACCGACATCGGTGGTGCCCCAACTTTCGCCTTCCCGTAGACTTTCGCATGATGTTGCTCGATGACCTCACGATTTTTACAGACGAGGAAGAGCCCACTGACCGGGAACCCACCGATTTGTTTCGACTCCGGGATTCCTGTTTTCTGTAAGAGTGGCAAACTTCCTCCTCCTCCTCCGATGAAGAGGAATGGTGCCGTATGCGTCTCAATTTTGTTCGCAGACAAGTCTTTCACTTTCACTTCCCAAAGACCGTTGTCGAGACGCTTGACGTCCTCGACGCTATGGCCGTAGTTGACCTCGACCCCGTTCGATGTGAGATGGTCAAACAACATACGTGTCAACGCACCAAAGTTCACATCCGTCCCCGAATCAATCTTCGTCGCGGCAATCGGTTCGTCCGATGTCCGTCCGTCCATGATGAGCGGGAACCATTCCCGTAACTGACTCGGATCGTCCGACAAGATCATGCCTTCAAACAGCGGATTCGTTGTGAGCGCTTCCAAACGGCGTTTCAAGAAGTCGACATTCTTCTCCCCTTGGACCATACTCATATGTGGAATCGAGCGAATGAAGGCACCTGGATTTTCAATCAATCCTTGTTTAACGAGATGCGCCCAAAATTGACGCGAGATTTGGAACTGTTCGTTGACGTTGACCGCTTTGGAAATGTCGATTGTCCCATCCGCGTTCTCCGTTGTATAGTTTAATTCGCACAGTGCGGCATGACCCGTACCTGCGTTGTTCCATTCGTTTGAACTTTCTTCCCCTGCTGCATCGAGTTTTTCGAACACTTTGATGTTCCACTCTGGTACGAGCTCTTTAAAGAGTGAACCGAGCGTCGCGCTCATGATGCCTGCCCCAATCAAAATGACGTCTGTTCTCGTTTGCGTACTGCTCATGAAAACCCCATCCTTATCCCCTGAATTTTTTTGTTATACAACCGGAGAATCCCCATTCTTCAATCGTATATTTTATAATCGTTATACCGATTATAACTCTTTTGTGATGAATGATAAGGGGTTTAGAGCGAAAAAATTCTTTAAGTGAAGCTTGAATTCATAATGAAATACGAATGTTATGATAGATATAGTCAAATTTCAAAAATGAGGGAGTACCAATGAAAAAAACAATAAAAGTAGTAGCAGCAGTTATCGAAAACGAAAATCAGGAAATTCTTTGTGCACTTCGTTCAACAACTATGCTCATTCCAAACATGTGGGAATTTCCCGGAGGAAAAGTCGAGGATGGAGAAAACTTACAAGAAGCACTCGAACGTGAAATTTTTGAAGAGCTGCAATGTGAAATTACTGCTCATGAAATTATTAATGAGCATATACACGAATACGAAACCTTCATTATTCAATTAGTTTCATTACGTGCAGAATTAAAATCAGGAACTCCTATAGCTACGGAACATGATGCATTAATCTGGTTAAAGCGTGAGAATTTACGTTCCCTTGTTTGGGCTCCAGCCGACATACCTGCAGTAAATGATGTGATCAATCAAATAACTAAAGCCGAGAACGTATAAATTACGCCTCGGCTTTTATTAATGAGTTTGCTCGTGTAAGTAATCATAGATTTGTTGATCGACACTCTCTCTCATTATTAAATTCATCGTGACTACAGGAAGTTCTTGACCATCTTTATTTAGCATCGTGGTATCTTTTATAGATTGTTGATCTGGTTTCACTTCACCTAAATAGTAAAAATCTCCGCCTTCATCGTCATCTTTTTTCACAAATAGGTGAATATCAATGTTTTCTTTCTCTGAATCAATAATTTTACGTACTTCTTCAGATTTTGTAGTTCTTCGACTTCGAGTATACCAATGAAATACCTCTGGACTAATAAAGGAATCACCATAATTAACACTTGCTTCCACATCTTCACTTTTATGATACGTTACAAATATAGGACATGTATGATGCTTAACTTTATAGCCATACATCGTAGATTGCTCTTCTTTTTCCCAATTTAATAATCGACATACATCTTTTCTCGTGTATTTTTCCAATCTCGTTAAAGGTTGTGTTTGATCATATCGTTTACTTCTTAGAATTGATGCCTCTAGTAAGTCGTTTAATAACTTAGCAAACCATTCGTTTTGTAACATAGATTGTATGTGTGAAGGTAATCGATACATGTCACGATCTAATTCAACATACGACTTATTACCATATTTCTTTCGATCTGCATCATTAAAAAAGCTTAATGATAATACATTCTCTACTGATTTAAGCGTTGTTTCATCTACTCGAACATGATGGTCATTTAGGTAGTTCATAAAATTGAGTTTGCTTATAGAGCGATCAGATGCCAAAAGTTTTAACAAATAAATCTCATGTATTCGTTTACCTGATAAAAGTTCTTGGGTTGCCATAAGTAAAATTTGCTCCTCCTCTTTCGAAAGAGAAGGAACTTCACTTTCAACAACTCTTAAAAAAGCACCATAATGTCCATTTTTAGTTGCTATAACAACTGGATCCATTGAATGATTTTCTATAAAGTCAGTCAACATTGGTTGTCTACCTAATCTATTTTTTAAGTTCTGATATGCTTCTTTTAGAGTTTTTAAATCTGTTAATCTTGCTTGGTTGATTGATTCATAAATTCGTTCTTTAGCAACTGCTTCAAAATTAATAGTTGATGTACCAGAAATATAGCTCCGATCGATTACTTTACGACGAATAGAGTCTTTATTTTGAGAGCGATCATCTGAGAGAGCAATTGGAATTAAGTAATTATTTTTATAGTTTGCGATAAAATCAATTACTGTTACGTAACGCTTAGATTTATGCTTTCGCAAACCTCTTCCTAATTGCTGAATAAAAATAATACTTGATTCAGTTTGTCGAAGCATTACAACTTGATTAATGCTCGGTATATCGATCCCTTCGTTAAATATATCCACAGTGAGAATATAGTCTAGTAATCCTTGTTCTAAATTATTTACTTCTTGCTTTCGTTTTGCTTGAGTATCATCCCCGGTTAAAGCACACGTTCTAAAACCTCGAGCATTAAGTTGCTCAGATAAATACATTGCTTCTTTTTTAGAGCTGCAGAACATTAGTCCTCGCAATGTTTCCCCCGAATAACCGTAGTATTTAATCTTTTCAATAATTCGGTCAATTCTTTCAGTTGATACAAGTTTTTGAAACACTTCAATTTCTTTTTGTTCCCCATCAATTTCAAGATCTGTTACCCCAAAATAATGGAACGGACATAGCATATTTTCTTCAAGTGCTTCTTGTAAACGAATTTCATATGCAATATTGTAATCAAATAGTCTGAATAAATCATATCCATCTGATCGTTCAGGAGTAGCAGTCATTCCAAGTAAGAACTTCGGGGTAAAATATTCTAATAACTTTTGATATGTATTTGCTCCGGCTCGATGACTTTCATCAATCAAGATATAATCAAAAGTTTCTCGTGCAAATTGATATAAAGTTTCATCTTTTGAAATGGTTTGAATCGTTGCAAAAACATATTTAGAATCAATTGCTCGACTTGTTCCTGACAAAATACCAAAATCTTCAATGTTCCCACCAATCACTTTATGAAAATCACTTATAGCTTTCTTCAGAATTTGTTCACGATGGACTACAAACAACATTCGCTTCGGTTCATATCGACGAACATCAAATGCAGCTAAATATGTTTTCCCAGTCCCCGTAGCTGATACAACAAGTGCGCGTTGATGACCTTGCTGTCGGACTGTTTCAATACCATCTAAAGCAGATCGCTGCATAGCATTCGGCTTAATTTCAAGGTCCCGCTTGACTTGATTAAAATCGTGCATACTTGGAAACTCAGCAACTCGATCTCTAACCATTGGACGATATACATTTTCATAAGCCTTAATCCATTCTAAGGTTAACGGAATCGATTCATTCCACATCGTTTCAAAACGATTGAAAAAGTGTTGAACAATTTCACCGTTCTCATGAGAAGTAAGTTTAATATTCCATTCATAGTTTGTTTTTAATGCTCCTGCAGTTAAGTTTGAACTACCAACTATCAATGAATAGTACTCTTCGTGTTGGAAAATATATCCTTTTGAGTGAAACGCATTCACATCTGCAATTCTTACGTCAACGTTCGAAATTTTCAAAAGTTCTTTAAACACTTTTGGCTGATTAAACAATTGGTATGTAGAAGTAATGATCTCGCCTCGGATATCTTTTTGATTCAAGTCGTATAATGTTGATTTAAGTGTTGCCAAACCCGATTCTGTAATGAACGCAACGGCAAATTGAAACTTTTTACAAATTTTCAATTCATCGAGTAACACAGTCAATACATCCTGTCTTTTAACTCGTTCGTTTACTAAAAGTTCTGGTTTGAATGGACTAGAGTGATGGTGATCTTTATCTACAAAACCAGTATAAAGAGAGCTTTCTAATTGTCTTTTAAAATGACTCATTGGTTCCTCCTACTTATCACTAAGTAAATTGAAATATATTCTATGATGTGAAATAGTTTTACATATATTTCATTATTGGCTTTTCACAAAAAATGATCAAGGAGAATCCACCATGCCTACGCTCTATCTGATTCGCCACTGCTCCGCAACCGGTCAAGAACCCGATGCACCTCTGACGGAAGCGGGACACGAGCAAGCACTCCTGCTCCGTGACTTCTTTCGTAAGATTCCAATTGACCGAATCATCTCCAGTGATTACACCCGAGCGCTTGCTTCGGTAACGCCACTCGCCGATGCGCATCAGCTCTCAATCGAACGTGAACCATTACTGAGAGAGCGCATTCTGTCTCACGAACCACTCGAAGACTGGCTGACGCCGTTGCGTCAGTCGTTCATCGACCCGACGTTCAAATTATCTGATGCTGAATCTGGTATGGAGGCGACGAATCGTATCCTACAAGTCGTGGAGCGTGCTCAATCTCCACATGGTTCGACATTACTCGTGACACACGGCAACTTACTTGCGCTCCTCTTACAACATCTCGACCCACAATATGACTTTGATACATGGCGCAAGATGCGTAACCCAGACGTTTATCGCTTGGATTTCAGTGATGAAAATCCATTCCTCGAACATATTTGGATCAACAAATAAGCCGTCTCACAATGAGACGGCTTTTGTTATTTCTCCACGAAGAACATCGATATGGCACCGAGACCAACGTGCGTCCCGACCGAAACCCCCATCTGCATGAGGTAAATCTCGCCTGTGAAATCTGTTTCTGCTTCAATCTTCGCTTTTAAGTTTTCGGCAATTCGTTGATCTGATGTGTATCCGATGATCACGAAATTCGTGATGTCTGGATTCACGCGCTTCACGAACTCGTCCGTATAATGCTTCAACACTTTACGTGTGCCGCGTTCCTTCGCAACAATCGCACCTTTGCCGTCCTTCATGCTCATAATCGGCTTCACCATGAGTAGCTTTCCGATGATAGCACTCGTGTTCGAGATACGTCCGCTCTTGATCAAGTGGTCTAAGTCATCCACGGACAAGAAGTGTTTCACTTTCGTCTTATACGTCTCATTGAAATCGACGAGCTGTTCGAACGTCGCACCCGTTTCACGCATCTGCGCACTCTTCAGCAACAACCAGCCACTACCGTGACTCATCGAACGAGAATCGACGACATGAATCTTTACAGTCGATTCAGGATGCGCTTCTTCAAAGTACTCTTTTCCAATCACGGCTGACTGATACGAGCCGCTCGTGCCGCTCGACATACAGATGCATAAAATCTCTTCGTGACCAGAAGCGACCGCATCTTCCATCAACTTCAAGAACGTCGCCGGGCTCGGCATCGCCGTCGTCGGGAATTCCGGGAGCGCTTCCAACATTCCGTAAAAATCATCCGGCTGGATATCCACCCGGTCCTGATAAGACATATTGTTCATCGTAATAATCAACGGCGCGACCCCGATGTTGTACTGTTCAAGCACTGCATCCGATAAGTCACACGTTGAATCTGCTAGTAATTTAATCATACATTCCTCCAAAACCTTCTCCATAAGTGACGGGAATCATCCTATAACTTCGTCGATTCCGACGTCACGATAGGACCTCCTTTAGTGTAGCAGATTTGGAGGGGGAAATGTTTTTTTACTGGGTTTGATGTACGACTTGTTTCTCGTGGTGCAAAAGCCATTCTTTTCGCCATAATCCGCCGGCATACCCCGTTAATTTCCCGTTCGACCCGATGACACGATGACATGGAACAACAATGCTCAGCTTGTTGCGACCGTTCGTCGCCCCGACCGCCCGGACAGCCGCAGGTCGTTCTACGCGTTCGGCGAGTTCGCGATAGGAAGCCGTCTCCGCATAAGGGATTGTTTGTAACGCTTTCCATACGTCATGCTGAAACGTTGTACCGGTTTGTTCAGTCGGAAAGGAGAACGTCATCCTCTCCCCTTGAAAATAAGAATCGAGTTCCTCCTTACACTGTCGCAATACATTTGGGATACCTGATTCAGGCGATTGCGCCTCTTCTCGTTCGACGAATAGAATCGATTGAATGACCGTTTCTGTCCCAACGATTTCGATCACGCCAATCGGTGTCTTCATGTCTAATTTATACGTCTCCATATAATGACCTCCACAGATAGAATGTCGCGTATCCTTCCCAACCTTGCCAGCGCCCCCCGTATCTTTTCACGTCTTCAATCGTCGGCTTTTCAGGCGTACCTAATTGATGTTGAATCGCTTGTTGCAATCCGACATCCGCGATGGGAAAGGCTGATGCGTCCTGAAAACACTTCATCAATACATAGTCTGCCGTCCAGGCTCCGACGCCACGTATGGAAAGTAACCGTTGACGAATGTCAGCTGAAGATTGTGATTGTAGCAACGCTTTCGATAGCGTTCCGTTAGTTATTTCCCGTGCAATATCAATGACATACTCGGATTTTCTTCGACTAAACTGAAGCTCGCGCAACTCTTCCGGCTCAAGCAAAGCGATTCGCTCTGCACGTGGGAATGTCCAATACACCTGATCTCCGACGACTCGCTGATCTCCATATCGTTCGACGAATCGACGTTTGATTGTATAAGCGAAGGATAACGTGATTTGTTGCCCGATGATGGCCCATGTGAGTGCCTCGAACAAATCTGGAAATCCAATCATCCGCAACCCGCGATGCGCTTCGATCAATGGTGCCAACAATTCATCCTTTGCACCCATCGCCTCAAAGGGTGTTAAATCACGATCAAGGTCTAACCAGTCACGTACCTCACGTTCCACGCATTCTTTTTCTGTATCTGAAACGTCATCGACCGGGAACACCACACGAATGTGGTCTTGCTCTTCTAAAAGTTCGACGAGGATGGGACGCTCCCCAATCAACATCAACTTTTGAATCGCCTCGTCCGTCGTGACATGTAGCACCTCTTGCTCGGACCGACTTAAAAAGACGAGACATTCATTAAAATCAAACGGTTGCGGAACGTCTAGTAACAAATCGTTCATACGTCCCCTCCTTTTCGATACATATTCGGTGTACAACCTTTCACTCGGCGAAAGACTCGGTAAAAGTTCGACGGCGTTTGAAACCCGACCTCATAGCAGACCGTCAAATTGCTCATGGAAGTCGTTCGCAATAAATAAGCCGCCTTGTCGATGCGTAGTCGTTCCAACAGCTGCCTTGGTGTTTCTCCTGTCGCTTGGGTGAACGTTCGCTCCAAATGGAACGGACTCAGCTGGACATGCTCAGCAATCTGTTCAAGACGAATCGGTTGCTTGTAATGTTCCATCAGATATACCGTCACCTGTTTGACGAGCGCGCGGTGTGGGGCATGCTCGACTTCTGGCTGGCATCGCTTGCACGGTCGAAACCCTTTCGCTTCCACCTCTTGTCTTGTCATATAAAAATCGACATTCTCTTTTTTCGGTTTGCGGGAACGACACGATGGTCGACAATAAATTCCCGTCGTCTTCACGGCTGTATAAAATAGTCCATCATACGTCGCGTCACAAGCGAGCACTTTCGTCCATTTTTCTTCAAATGTCAGCATCTCCACACCCCTTTCTTCTTTCACTGTAGCAAAGATAAAAACAATATTTCGTCCTTTTTCTTGCGCTTACAATCCCCTCATTTGAAACGTTTTACAGATTTCAATCGTATCCTATAGTACGATTTAGTTAGAAGACGCTGTCAGTCATATGACAGATAAGGAGAAAACCTCATGCGCACTCGTTTTTCATGGAAACAATTAAAATGGCTCATCCCTATAGCGTTAATCGGATTGATTTTATTCCAGAGCGGGCAAGAGTTGAAAGACCTCTCGCTCGCGACCGCCTTCACGACATTGAAACAATTGACCGGTTGGGAACAGTTCACACTCATCCTACTCGGTGGATTCGCCGTCTTGACGATGACCGGATACGATTACTTCTTGCTCCGCTCGTTACACATTCAATTACCGAAGCGAAAAGTCGTCCAAACGGCATGGATCACGAACTCGATGAACGGGATGCTCGGATTCGGCGGGGTGATTGGGATCGCCCTTCGTACTTCCCTGTACCGTCCTTATACGGACACAAAACGCTTGCTCCGTGCGATCGGTTGGATGACTCCGACACTCATCAGTGGTCTTTCCATCCTTTCCGTCGGTGTGCTCTTCGGTATCTTCCCAGCAGGCGGGCTCGTCGGGACAAAACCGTGGATTTGGCCGGTATTACTCGCGGTGAGTGCGATGCTCCCATTCTATCTATTCGTCACGTCACGACGATCAAACGTGGGTTGGTCCACCTTGATCGGTTACACGATGACTTCACTTGCGGAATGGGTCACGGCAGGACTCGTCGCCGTCTATGCGCTATCGTTACTCGACGGGTCAGCTTCGTTCACGCAACTCTTTGGAGTCTTTATCGTCGCCACGGTCGTCGGTGTCGTCTCACTCGTCCCGGGGGGTGCCGGTACGTTTGATTTACTGTATCTTGTCGGGATGACACAGCTCGGGATTCATCAAGACATCGTTCTCTCATCTTTAATCATCTATCGGTTCGTCTATTTCGTCGTTCCTTTTTTGATTGGTCTCTTTTTGGCTGCCATCGCGTTCGGAGACCAGGTCGTCAAACAAATCGAATATCGGCCAATCATTGGGTCCTCTTATGAAATCGGGACCGTCGTCTGGCGCATCGTTTCACGGACGCTCGCAAAGATCGGGCGCTTAACAGGTAGCCTCATTGCCTTGATGAGCAGTTTGTTGATTTGGTTCCAGACACTTCTCCCGAGTGTGACACCACTCTATGAAGTGAATCGTTGGTTCGAATGGATCGGGACGCTGTTCTTATTGAGCGCCGGACTTTTCATGTTCCTTTCCGTTTATGGCATGTATGTGCGGACGAAGCGAACGCTCTGGTTACTCAACACGGCATTCATCTGGGCTTCAATCGGCGTCATCGCTCGTGGTTTGAACTTATTTGAAACATTTGTCGTCATCGGTTTTGCGACGTTCGTCTGGTTGACGCGTAAACGACACGTCCGATATCGCTCCATTTTAACGACTGGTCGTCTCATTCGAAATCTGTTCTATGTCCTGCTATATGTCGGCTCTCACGCCCTGTTGCTACAGTCGTTCGCCGGCACCGATGACTTATTCTTCACATCGCATCAGGCTGGCTGGTTGACGGTGTTACTTCTCCTCTTCACGTCGCTCGTGGCCAGTGCACTCCTACTTCTGTTCGACCGTTGGAAACGCCCGGCGCTCGGAGAGGCATACGATGAAGATCGAATCAGACAGTTCCAAGCAACACAGCACACATCGAGCAGCTTTGACTTGGCCCACATGGCAGATAAACGTTTCTATATGAATGAAGCTGGAAACGCATGTCTCTTGTTTGCGACAGCGCGGAACCATGCGATCGTCCTTGGTGATATTCAAGGGGAACGACAGGCCGCGACTGCGTTATTGACACGTTTCATCGAGGATGCGGACCGAATTGGATATATTCCTTTATTTTATCAAATCACACCGAATTGGATGCCACGCCTTCATGATGCCGGCTTCACGTTCTTCAAGCTAGGGGAAGAGGCGACGGTTGACGTGTCGACCTTCTCGTTGTCGGGTAAGAAGCGTGCGAATATGCGCTCCCTTTACAATCAATTCGAAAAGAAGGGAATCACGTTCGAGATCGTCTGTGAGCCGAGCCTCCTGTTATTAGAGGAGTTAAAAGAGATTTCAGACGAGTGGATTGGAAATCGGAACGAGAAAGGATTCTCTCTCGGTTTCTTCGACTACGAAACGTTGACACGTTATCCAATCGCTCTGTTACGAGATGCGGATGGTGTCGTCGTCGCCTTCATTTCGTTGCTCAGAGGGAATGGAGCCATTTCAATCGATTTGATGCGTTCGAAAAATGATGCGCCGTCCGGAGCAATCGAAGTGCTGATTCTTCACATCATCGAATGGGCACGTGCGGAAGGCTATGAACATGTCGGACTCGGTGTGGCACCACTTGCCGCCGTCGGTGAGCAGACATTCTCCCATTGGCCAGAGCGCGTCGCCGCCGATATTTTTGAAAACATCAGTTACATCTATCCGTTCAGCGGCCTGAGACAGTTTAAACAAAAGTTCAAACCGTCCTGGGAAGGACGTTATCTCGCATTCCGACAACGACGTAAATTGTTGCCGTCGATTTTACGAACGGCGCGATTAATTAGTCGGAAACGCTAAAAAACAGGAATTTCTCACGATGAGAAATTCCTGTTTTGCGTATCATCTTATTTCAACGTCACACTCACGTTATCAATCGTGATATCATGCGCACCAAGTGGTGACCCTTCTGTGCGTCCCATCAAGAACTTCAATCCTGTCATATCCGTCACGGGCATCGTCACTTCAAACGTGTACGTGTTCGTTTCCGGTATGACCGAAACGACTTCGCTCAAGTAGCGATAGTACCCGGCATTCTCTAACGTCACTTCGAACGAACGAGCGACTGTAGAAGATGCATCGAATTGAACGACGTACGTTTGGTCTTGTTGTAACTCAAGACCACCTTGTTCCATAAGGACACTCCATGCTTCGTTCCCTTCTTGCGTAATCGAGATACGTGCCGCCTCATTCACCGCTTCGACAGCAGCCTGTGCGTCAAAGTGTACATAGGAGCCCCAGTTTGTGAGACCTTCTGTGAATGATCCATTTTTAAGTGGAGATGGGTCGATATAAATCGGCGTGACATCGCGCAATTCGACATCATCGATCTCAATCACACCTTTTTCAGAACCGAGAATGAACTGAAGCTGGCTCATGAGGTCCGTTCCGGCTTCCATCGTGAACGGAATTTCATACGTATCGAACGCTTCTGATAGAGCGACACGCTGAAGCGGAAGGTAGGCATCCCCATTCGCACCGTTCAACCCGACTTGAAGACCGTCTACCCGCTCTGCACGTGCTTTGAAGCGAAGAACGTATTCATGTCCTTCTTGCAATTGAATTCCTTGTTGCACCAATGTTGCCGGTGCTCCTTTTTTCTTGTTCGTTTCGAAACGGAAGAGACGCTCTACTGGATCCACTGTTCCTGTCCCTTTCGTGACACCTGGGTCGAACGTCCAATACGTCATGCGATCCATCGCACCTTGGTCGAACGTACCGTTATATACATGGTTCCCGTCTCCAAGCTTCGGTTTTGTCGCATTCGGGTCGAACGCCTCACGAGGTGTCTGCTCGACACGGACGTTCCCGATTTGGACACCAGACGTGCTGAGTCCAACGTTGAACTCAAGACGTGCCGCAAGGTCAGTCTCTTCGGTCATATCAAATGTCATCGAGTACGTTTGAACGTCTGTCGTCAAATCGAATGACCCTTCATCTGAATATTTTGCATAGCCTCGGTCCGGTCCACCGCCAACTTTAACGGCGATCGAACGCGCCGCGTCCGCCTTGGCGTCAAACGTCACTTTATAGTGTCCGCCTTGTCCGAGCGATACGTTTTGAATCAATTGATGCGAGTACGGCTGGCTTCCCGCCTGATCAATCGAAATGTCGGCGAAGCGCGACCCTGCCAAATCAATCACATCGACTGAGCCGACCCCACCAAAGTCAGGAAGCGCCACATAGTTCCAATACGTCGGGTTGAGCGTCTGTGCACCGTTTGTCACCGTCGTAATCGGTTCTGTATAGTCTTCATCATAGACAAGGTTCCCGTCTTCTAAAGGTTGTTTCGCACCTTCTGGTAACACGACTTCCTCATCCGAGTATGTCGGTTCGACAGCATCGCGATACTTTCCGTTCTTCAAGTCAAAGACGCGGACGTAATCGACTTCCATCTCTGCCGGGAATGGTGTCGTCTCGTCAACGTCCCCATCGAACCATCCACCGACTGCCAAGTTCATAATCAAATAGAAATCTTGGTCGAATGGCGCAGGATAACTATATTTTGAAGCCTTGTTTGCTTCTTTCGCATACCAATCGTTTTGCGTCTGATACAATTGTCCGTCTACATACCAACGAATCTCACCAGGCTCCCACTCGACCGCATATGTATGCCATTTGTCGATGCCGTCACCCTCTGCGAAGTGATAGTCTTTCCCCGTGTATTTGTTGTTTGGCCATGTTTCCCCGTAGTGAATCGTGCCAGCGACTTTATCTGGCTGACTGCCCCATGACTCCATGATGTCGATTTCACCAGATGCGGCCCAACCACCGTAGCGGTCTTCTTCTGGAAGCATCCAAAATGCAGGCCAAAGCCCTTTTCCTGTCGGAAGTTTGGCTCTCATCTCATAACGACCATACGTCTTACTGAACGTCCCCTTTGTCGTCAACTTCGCCGATGTGTAATCATATGTGCCGAATTGATCCGATGCTTGCTCTTTTTTCGCACGAATGACAAGCTTCCCGTCTTTTACGAAAGCGTTTTCGTTTTTGTCCGTATAAAATTGCTTCTCATTGTTACCCCAACCGGCAGCGACTGGATTTCCGTCTTTGTCGACAATCCAGTTCCCCGTTTCAAAGTTCCATTTCGAATGATCGATTTCCGCCTTACTAAACTCATCTGACCAGACAAGTTTCCACTTGGCGTCATCGGCTTTTGAGCTCTTTTCAGCCGGCACCTCTTGTGGCAATGACAGGACAAGACCTGTCCCGAGTGCGAGTGCAACCCATTTCTTCATCATGTGTCCTCCTTCAGGATAAGTGATGGTTATATATCAGCCGTTCTTTTGAAAGCGATTTCCGAAAGCGCTTTCGTTAATATCATTATAAAATTTTATCCATTCCAACTTCAACCACTTTTCGGAAGTGAAATCAAAATGACATAAAAAAAAGCACCGACTCACGTCGATGCTTCCTACATTTAAGAATCCACTTTTACTGCGGCCTTGTGATTGATTCCTCCCCATTGCCCTCGCATCGCAAAAAGTAACGGTATCATCGGCGTGTGATACGGTATGAATTCATGCTGTTGAATCATCTGCAGAATTGTCGCTTCATCAGCCCATTTCACAGCCTGCACCTCAGATTCTTGTAGCGTCAACTCGTTCAAATCCACTTCTGCTTCAACGAGGTAAATATCATCAAACCCTTCGTCAAAATTGACCGTCAGATGCGGTCGTGTCTGAGATAGATCAAGCTTGAGCCCAATCTCTTCTTCGAGCTCACGCATCGCGGCTTGCTGGCTTGTATCCCCTACAGTTGCACTTCCTCCGACCGTGATATCCCACATGTTGGCCCAACCATCCTTGAACGGTTGGCGCTGTTGAATCAGCATTTCGCCCTTCTGGTTAAAGATACATACGTGGATGACAAGATGATACTCGTTTTCTGGCAATCGACTTCCTCGTTGCCATGTGCAGCCCGTCTTTTCACGGTCGACCGTATAAACATCCCAAAATTCCATTAGATACTCTCCCTTATGTTGCTGCACTTGATGCCGCTGCTTGATCGGCTTTCGCACAATCGATGGCTACGACGATGGAGATGAGCAAATGTTCCATCTCCGGTTCTTCGACACGAATCTCGTAACTGTCTCCCCATGAGAACCATTTCTTCTGCACACTTCCGATGGATTGTCCGTTCTTCGTCACGTCAAAATCCATGTCCCACCAATCCCCTTGGACATCGATTCCAGCCGCATCGATGGAATATTTCGGTTTGAAGAATGAAAATTCTTTCGAGATGGTCATCATATCTGTGCCGTCCACTTCCACAAAAAACTTCGGCAAGAAACTGAACGTCTTTTTCGTGATTGTTGTGACCGTCTGATCGTTCGTATCTTTGATTTCAAATGATTTTGGAAACTTCATAAAGCTACCTTCGATGAAATATTTGTCATGTCCGTCCGCATCCTTGATGGTAAAGCGCCCGCGTAAGCTTAACACTTTTTGTTTCATGTAGAGCGTATGCATGATGATCCCTCCGATTTTTTGTAGTCCTTTACGTACGAGTCCAACTTCGAAATCGATTCACTTATCGCGAAACTGTCTCCTTTGATACAAGTTTAAGTACATCCGACAAGTGATTCGCAATATAGTCCGCTTCTTTTAATTCCGCTTCTTGTGCAAAATCAAAACGACAGCCGATTGACGTCAGTCCGTTCACTCGTGCAGCCATGATATCCGATAATCGGTCACCTACCACGAAGCCATCCTGTAGCTCATACTTATTCACAATTTCAGCCACCAAATCGCCCTTATCCAACGTGTCGATTTGTTGAATGCTATAAGTTTCTGTGATCCAACGATCTGATTGAATCATCGCTTGTCTGTCTATCATACGACAAATTTTGTCAATTCAGCTCATTGTTTCATACTCCCTATAGCTCGAGTAAGATGATCTTAGTAAGTAATCTTCCAAAACAGATGAGGTGAGCAATGATGTGTCGTCACATTTCGATTGAAGTCAATCTTGATTCCTTCACATACTCTGATCAAATTATTGGCGAAATCAACTTTGTCGTTGATACATACGATTATTTCCCAGGAGTGGGGTGGTCTGATTTCGTTGCTGTCCTTCTAAAATGGTGGATTGATAGCTGTCGAGCGCTTTTATTCGCTCCAGTTGCATCCATTTATTCGTTTCCATTTATGGATGGTCCTTTTTCGATGTCGGCCAAAAAAATAACATTGTCCGAGCTTGAGCTATCGTTTATGGAAGATGGTCAAATGAAGACAGAAATTGGGATCATTTCAATCGAAGAACTGAAAATTGCTCTTATTAAAGCAACCCGACAGTTCATCAACGCGGTAGATCGATTGGGGTGGGAAAACGAAGAAGTGGACATACTCAGACACGCAATCAAGTCATTAGAAGCCTATTAAATTCATACATCAATTAAAAAGACTACGCAGGAATTCCCGCGTAGTCTTAGCGTATGCCCTCACTTATTTGATTTTCCCTTTATTCTTCAACAAGTTGAAGATCCGTTTCGCCTGATCCGTATTATCGCTCATACCGACGAACTTCTCTTGTTGTGGCCCGAACGCATATACCGGTACGTCGTCACCTGTGTGACCGTCCGTCGTCCAGCCCGTGCCTGAACGCTGATCGAAGATTTTCTCGATGGCGTTGTCGATTTCCGTCACATCATTCGTCTCAGCCGCTTTCTTCACAGAAGCAATCTCTTCAGATGTTAATTCCAAGTCAATGTTCTCACGTAAGACAGCTTCCACATCCGCTCCACCTTCAATTTCTTTCGCCATGAAGTCTGGTGTACGTTTCGCTGCTTGAATCGGTGTCGGATCCCAGTTGTAGTTCCCATCCGCTCCGATAGAAATACCGCCCGTCGAGTGGTCCGCTGTCACGACGACCAACGTCTCACCGTTCTCTTTGGCGAAGTCACGAACGACCTCGAACGCCTGCTCAAAATCCTTCATTTCACTCATCGCACCGACGACGTCGTTGTCATGTCCAGCCCAGTCGATTTGGCTTCCTTCTACCATGAGGAAGAAACCATCGTCGTTCCCTTTCAAACGGTTAAGCGCTGATGTCGTCATGTCCGCAAGACTCGGTTGCTCCTCGTCACGATCAATCATCTTATCCATGCCAACTTCTGCGAAGAGACCAAGCACTTGCTCGTTATTGTCTTGCTTCATTTCTTCTGCAGACGTGACGTAGCTGTAGCCGTCTTCTTGGAACTGTTTCGCAATATTTCGGTCCGAGCGTTCGAAGAATTTCGTTCCGCCTCCGAGCATGACGTCTACTTTATGCTCTCCATTAATCAAGTCATCATAATAATCATTAGCGATGGCATTTTCACTCTTACGCTGCTCTTCGTGTGCCCCGTAAGATGCCGGTGTCGCATGCGTGATTTCTGACGTGGCGACAAGTCCTGTCGACATGCCGTTCTCTTTCGCTTGTTCGAGTACCGTTTTCACGTCTGTTTTGTCGTTATCGACGGCAATTGCGTTGTTATACGTCTTGACACCAGAACTCATCGCCGTCGCTGCGGCTGCCGAATCTGTCACGTTCTCCGCGTCGTCCTCAGGATATGTCGATTGCATACCCACCAAATGTGAATCGAAGGCCGTCGGCTCCATCTCCACCGTCTCTTCATTGTCGTTCATGTAACGAAGCGCTGTCGTATAAGGCACGCCCATCCCGTCCCCGATCATAAAGATGACGTTTTTCGCCTTATGATTCTTTGAATCTTTTGCGGCTTCTGCTTCATTTTGTTGCTGAACGCCAACGATTCCCCCAAGTGCAAGCGTCGAAACGACCGCGAGTGGAACGAACTTCTTCATTGTCTTTTTCATCTGTAAACCCTCCCGAATGTTTGCTACTTCTGTAGCGTAACGGACGATTGTAAAGATATATTTTCAGAACGAATACAGGTGTGTATGGTTTTTGTAAATAGAGAAAGGACGCCTCATTGAGACGTCCTTGAATCGATCAGCCGTTCTTCATACTAAATTCATCTGCAAGGGTGAAGGACACGTCCTTTACTTCTAGTCCGCTCAATGCGAAATAGAGTTGGAGATAGTTATGCTGGTTCAAGAAGAAGACCTGCTTCGTCTGCGTCACCCATTCTCCGTCCGTCCCGTTAAACGTGAACGTCGCACCCGGGATATTGTTCGCAAACAACGTCACCGGCATCTGCGCCAACTCTCCCGCGTTCGAACGAGCAGTCAACGTGATGTCATACGTTCCGGTCTGGTCGACCGAGATGGCGAAGACGTGCGTGCTGCCTGTCGATGTGTCGATTCCTGACAAATCGACGCGCTCCCCGTTCTCGAGATGTTGATAGTCCAACTCGAATGTGTCTTGTTGATTCGTCTCATCTTCAAATCCGAGCACCTCGACCGAACCATCATGAATTCCGAGAAGACGCTCCATCGCCGGTGATTTCAAGATGAATAAACAAATGTTCCGCGCGCTCCGCAACAACTCACCCCGTGTGACGATTCCCTCTTCGAGCGATGCCATGGTATTGTCCTCGAATGAGTTGAGGTCCGGACGGTCGACGACCATGTACAAGTCGTTTTGCGAGCGAACCATCGCTGCCGTATTTTGACGGTTGGCCGACTCATCCTCACGGAAGTTCACTTTTGCCCACCAGTCTGTCATGACGATGCCTTCAAAGCCCCACTCGTCACGTAAGATACGCGTGTTTTGGTCGTATAATCCTGCCGTCCAGATCCCGTTGACCGCACCATATGTCGTCATGATGGACGATGCGCGTCCTTCTTTCACCGCCATCTCGAACCCTTTCAAATAAATCTCGCGTAACGCCCGCTCCGAGACGACCGAATCGATATCGTGACGATGCGCCTCTTGGTTATTGGCACTGAAGTGCTTGAGTGTTCCCGTCACCCCGACACGATGCATGCCGTTCAGTTGAGCGACCGCCATCTTTCCAGTCAAATGCGGATCTTCTGAGAAATACTCGAAGTTTCGACCATTCAACGGGTTACGGTGAATGTTCATCCCTGGTCCGAGCAACGTATCGACCCGGTTTTTACGCATCTCAAGCCCAGTCATCTCAAACAAGTCTTCGACGAGGTCGACGTTAAACGTGGAAGCCAAAAGCGTCCCATTCGGAAGCGCGAACGCCTTTGTCCCGATATCCATACGGATGCCTGACGGACCGTCGGCACAACATGCCGCTGGAATCTCGAGTTCGTTCAATCGATCGGATACGCCACCAAACGCAGCTGCCGTCCCCGGTGTGACACGTGGTGAGTTCATCCCTTGTCCGCGGACAATCGTAGCCAAATCCTCATCCGTCAATTGATCCAAGAATGTGTCGAGAGACGCCTTTCCATGGTACACATCACTCAATTTGATGCCTTGGTCATCTGTGAACGGTCGCGTCTCAGGACGTTCTTCCAAATAACGTGTCTCAACATCAACGGCACGAAGCGGTGTCGATTCGTAGACCACTTCAATCCCTTGTTCTCCTTGGATCGGTTTCATCCGTTCAAACGGGAGGACCGGCGCCATATTTTCACTTAACGTCTCGAGGACACGTTGCTCCCGTTGCTCGACTTCGAGAGCGAGTGAAGCCGAACGCACATCCGTTCCGACGTATAACCGATACGTTCCTGCCTCTAGGACGAAGCTCGATTCATGACCCGTCACGCCTGAGTCGTCATAGCTCGCAAAGTCAGTCATGTGAACGTTGAAAGAAAGGGTTTGGCGCTCGCTTGGTTCAAGGAGCAATGTTTTCTCAAACGCCACCAATGACCGGAGCGGGTTCCCAAGCTTCCCTTGCGGTTTCTCGACATAGAGCTGAACGACTTCTTTCCCGTCACAGTCACCCGTGTTCGTCACCTCCACATCAACCGTTAGGATGCCATCGACTTCCTTAGTCTGTTTGACCTCCGTTTTGAACGTCGTGTAAGACAGACCGAAACCGAATGGGTATAAAACATCATCCTTCGCGAACGTCTCGAAGTAGCGATAACCGACATAGATGTCTTCTTGATAAATGCCTTTGTCTGCATGACCGAAGTTCTTCGTCGACGGATAATCCTCAATCGAGCGAGCAATCGTATCCGTCAGTTTCCCGGAAGGACTTACATCTCCGACGAGAACGTCGACGAGTCCTTTTCCACCTTCCATCCCGCCTTGCCATGCATAAAGGATCGCACTCGGCTCATTTGCCCATTTCATGTCGATGATGTTCCCGACATTTAAGACGACGACCGTTTTGTTGAAGCGTTTCGTGACGCGCTCAATCATCGCATGTTCGATATCCGTCAATAAGTAACTGCCTGGGTCAGCCGTGTTGTCACGATCTTCTCCTGCCGTGCGTCCAATCATGATAAGCGCAACATTCGATTCTTGTGCCGCCTGTTCGACGAGTTCGTCCGTTACGTCCATCTCCTGTTGCGACCACGGTTCACCTGCCCAACCGACACCTTGGTCGAACGGATTCTCTTTCACCCATGCCTCATACGTCGAATAGAGCGATTCATTGATTTGAATATCCGTATTTTCACGTAACGCCTCGAGCGGCGTCGTGACGTGACCGACGTTTACCATCCCACCTGAGCCCGTACCGCTCTTATAGTAATGGAACTGGCTACGACCAAATACGGCGAGCTTCGTTCCAGACTGTAATGGGAGGGTCTTATGTTCGTTTTTGACTAACACGACGCCTTCCGCGACCGCTTGACGTGCCAATTCCTCATAACGTTTCCAATCCAATGTATACTGTTTCATTTCGTCAGCTCCTTTAATCCTATTGCGATTTCATTCATACAATCTTCTGCTTGTGGATAATCGCCCAATTTATCCATGAAGGCATGGTCCATGCCCCGATATTGAATGAGGCGTGTCGGGACACCCGCTCCTGATAGCTTTCGCGCATACGCTTCCCCTTCAAGTCGTAAGTAATCGTACTCAGCCGTCACAATCAAAGTCGGTGGTAGGCCCGAGACATCGTCTGCGAATAATGGTGAGACGAGCGGGTGCGTGACATCCGTCTTTCCTTGAAGATAGAGGTCATTTAATAGCGAATCCGGGTCGGCGAGCGCGAGCACCACACCTCGAATCAGATCGTGATGATGTGAAATATCATATGCATCGAGCGTCCATTCAAAATCATCTGTCGGAATCGACCCTAGATTGACGACCGGATAGATGAGCGCTTGATAACGAATGCGCGCTGTTCCGCGCTCTTGCTCCATCAGACCGCAAGCGGTCGCCAAGTTGCCACCGGCACTGTCACCGGCGACACCGATTCGATTTTTCAGGATGTTCAACTCACTCGCATTGTCATACACCCATTCAAAGGCGCGATCACAATCGTTCAATCCGGCCGGGAACGGATGCTCCGGGGCGAGACGATAATCGACAGAGATGACAACCGCGTTTGCCCGTTCCGCCAGCAACTTACATGGATTCTCGATCGTCTCGAGCGTCCCTCCGAAGAACCCGCCCCCGTGGAAAAAGAGAATCGCTGGGACTGGTTCGGTATGATGCGGGCGATACAGACGGGCCGGGATGTTTCCGTCTACACTTGGAATCTTTACATATTCGGTTTTGATAGCAGTCGTCGTCTGATCCCGGTTCGGCCAGCCCATGCTGGCACGTGCCACAGCGAGATTGAATTCGCCATCCGGTTCGTCATCTGAAGCATGATTCGAGGTCAGTGTCGCAAACACGCGTGGATCGAGGTCACCGGTACGATCTGAATCTGGAATCGGTTTGATGATGGTTTCGAGATGATTTGCACTCGTATGTTGTTCATATTTACTTAGAGAATGTATGAGATGTTCATAGCTATGTCCCACTATGTAAGCTCCTTTCAATCAACCTTAGACAACCTTAGATATAGTCTATTTTTATGTGACATTCGCTTTCCTACCGTCTTTCGGTCTATAATGGACTGTATTGCAAATAGACATTGAAATTTTCTGAAGCAGAAGTTTTCACGAAAGAATGAGGTTACCCATGAACAAACAGCAATTTACGGATTATCGCCTGAGCGACGAGATTACTCGTGCGTTAGGCATTATGAAATACGAATCACCGACCGAAGTACAACAACAGGTCATCCCACGTGCTCTCGAGCGCGAAGACTTGATCGTCAAAGCACAGACAGGAAGCGGAAAGACAGCTGCTTTCGGGATTCCGGTCATCGAGCTCATCGACTGGGCCGAAAACAAACCGCAAGTGCTCGTCTTGACACCGACACGCGAACTCGCCGTTCAAGTACGGGAAGACATGACGAACATCGGACGTTTCAAGCGAATCAAAGCGACTGCCGTCTACGGGAAAGAACCGTTCTCGAAGCAGCGTGAAGAGTTGAAACAGAAGACACATATCGTCGTCGGTACACCAGGTCGCGTCATGGACCACATCGAGCGCGAGACCCTCTCACTCGACCGCATCGAATATTTGATCATCGATGAAGCGGACGAGATGCTCAACCGCGGATTCCTCGCTGACGTCGAGAAGATCCTTCAACAGTTGCCAAACGAGCGCGTGACGATGGTCTTCTCAGCGACATTCCCACAAGATATCGAACGTCTCTGCCAAAAGCACATGAATGCTCCGGCACGTGTCGCCATCGAGTCGACTGGCATGACCGCTTCAACAATCGAACACCGCCTACTCCCGGTTCACCGGAACGAGAAGTTAGCTGTGCTTCAAGACATCACGGTCGTTGAGAACCCCGACAGCTGTATGATTTTCTGCCGGACGAAAGAGAACGTCGATACAGTGTACGCCGAGCTCGACAAAGCCGGCTATTCAGCTGAACGTCTCCATGGTGGACTCGAACAAGAAGACCGTTTCGCCGTCATGAACGGCTTCAAGATGGGCAATTTCCGTTACCTCGTCGCGACAGACGTCGCAGCGCGCGGAATCGATGTAGACAATGTCGAACTCGTCATCAACTATGACGTCCCTGTCGAAAAGGAAAGTTACGTGCACCGTACAGGTCGTACGGGACGGGCCGGCAAACAAGGAACGGCGATTACGCTCATGACTCGTCAGGAAGAACGCCTCATCGGAGCCATCGAATCATACGTTCAATTCGAGATTCCGATGATTGATGCTCCGACTGAAGCAGAAGTCGCGGCTAATCAAGACGCCTTTGAGCAAAAGTTGAGCGGACGACGCGTCGTTCGAAACAACAAGACGGCTCGCATTAACCAGGACATCATGAAGCTCCACTTCAGTGGCGGGAAGAAGAAAAAACTTCGCGCTGTCGACTTCGTCGGCACAATCGCCAAAATCCCTGGCGTATCCGCTGACGACATCGGCATCATCACAATCAATGACCAGATGACGTATGTCGATATCCTCAACGGGAAAGGCTCAATCGTCCTTCAAGCGATGGAGACAACGCCTGTCAAAGGGAAAAAACTTAAAGTGAGCAAAGCTCGTAAATAATCATGTGTAAGGACCTTAAAGTCGATATGACTCCAAGGTCCTTTTCTTATGTCCTTATGGTTGGAAAGGATTGAATCCTTCAATCGCATAAATTAACCAACCTGTTCCTGATACAGACTCCACACTTTTCATTGTCCAATATCCATTATTCGTACCAAGAAGCGAATACGGAACGCCACCTGTTCCGTAGAAATCCTGAATCTTGATGATCTCATTTAGGAAATAGTCAGCGTCAGCAGTTCTTCCTGCCATTTTAAATGAAACGACCATCTGTCCTTGACCTTCAAACCAAACATCGTTTTTATCGCCGTTAAAATCAAAACCATTGATGGTGATTGAGCTACCTTTTACACGCTTCGTTTGCGTGTTGCGATGTTGATTCATTACATAGTCCAACCCACGATCGTATTGATGTGTACCAGTTGTTCCAAGCGCTTGAACACCCCAAGCATTCGTGTCCATTGGATTGTTCGGATCATTTCGACCTGCCCAGAAGAATCCTTCTGCCTCTTGCCATACTTTCGTGTCTAAAAACGATTTAACGTTTGTAGCTTCTTGCGTGTAGCCATAGTGCTTGAGCATAGCGTAAGCATCTTGGTTATGCTCAGTTGAAGCCCATGTCAATACACTACCTGTTGTGTCGAGCCCACCATTGATTCCACCATCTGCTTGTTGGAACTGAAGTGACCAATCAATGGCACGAATGGCCATATTACGATAGGTCACCGTATCCCCTGTATCTACTTCATACTTGGCAATCGCCATCACGACCCATAAAACAGGACCGACATGTTGATTGAATTCTTGGACAGACAAGTTATTGCAGTAGTATGCCGTATACCATGAACCTTGAGCAGTCTGTAAATTCTTCAATGTATCTAAGACCGATTTAGCGCTCGCGGCATCTCCTTTCACTAAGAAAGCGATAGCTGCTACCGCTTGATCATATGTATAAGAGATTTGTTGAGCATCTGAGAAACTGTCGACTAAACCAGTTGTACATTGTTGACTCTTTAACCAGTTATACGCCTTATTTGAAGCAGTTGATGTATCTGTTACCGCTAACGATGACGACGGGGCTGAAAAAATCACGATGAAACTCAGTAAAACAAGTAATGCATTCTTCATTTTCAACATAGATAAGCCTCCTTATATCATTATCGAAAGCGCTTTCGTTGAATCGTAAAAAAAATACACGTTTTCAAAGATATATTTTAACTTATAGAAAACGCTTTCACATGCATCATACCCATTACACTTATAAATTTCAACCTTCCTCACTCGATTGTCAAAAAAGAGCCCAATCTGTCGTTTGGGCTCAGTCTTCCAAGTGGAGAAAATCAAATTTTGAGTCGATGGTTGAACTGTGGCTCGTTTGATGAATCGATTCGTCACCACTCACGAGGTATGTGTACTCAGCATCCGGTTCTGTCGAAAATTTCACGAACAATGTATGAGGATTCATACTCTCAAAACCGTCCTCCCCATAAGGAATAGAGCGGACGGTGATGGTTTCGGTTGGATATCGATTCTTGAGATACGCTTCGAGCACTATTTTTTCTTCCTGCACCTGTTGATTCACCCAATAAGGACGAACTGAATAGAATATTCCGTACGCCAATACACAACATACCGTCACAATCCGTATACGCCTGCGCCATTTCCCGTGAAATTGAAACGACAGCAAAGCCAATACAATCACGATGGCGAACACAACTAACAGGTCAATCAACTCGAGCGGATGCATCAATTTTCCTCCAGTCAGTCTAGCGACTCTTCAGAGATGAGTTTGAAGCCTTCAATCTCCGTCTCTTCTTCCACTTCAATCAACAAACATGGTTTCCCTTTATAGTTCACTTGCTTCACGTATTTTAAATCTTGTGGACTGACAGAAATATTGGCGACTTTCGTATTGATTTTAATCGATTTCGACGTATATTTCGGAACGACGCTCGTCGCTTTCATCTCATATTTCGTGTCATCGACGACTTGCTTGAACGCCTGCTCGACTTTCTCTGTCGTCACATCTTCCACGCCGCTCGCTCGTAAGACGACTTCGACGGCACGGGAATCGAGCATCGCTACCCTCTCTTCTTCCTGTTCATTCTCTTCTTCCGCGACAATGATTTGATTGATCTCATCGTAAACGGTCGCAAGCGTCCGAGAATTGACCTCTTCCCCGATGACCGCTTTGACCACTTCTTCAAAGACCGCCTTCTCTTCCACTGCTGTAACGATTTCCGAACCGTTCAGCACTTTCTCGATGAACGTCATATCCGGTTGATGCGCTTTTTGCGCCGAATAGAGGACATGATTCACATCGGCTGCGTTATCCGTGAAGCATGGGAACAAGAAGCCGCCGATTGGAGCCTCGAGTTTGATGATTGGATTCACAATCAGACTGGCTTTAAATTCACGCTCGACGAAGTCGAAGACGAGTGATTTTTTCGGAAGTTCTGTCGGGCTGATGCTTCCGAGGATGAACTTCGTCGTATACACCTCGTCGTTCGCGTGAATCTCAGACTCTTCCGAATACCGGTTCGTCGGCTTATTGTAATTCCCTCGGATGAACGTCACGACCATGTCTTTTTCAAATGGCGTGTCTTTTACCATCTTCAACGCGATGCGCTGCATATAGTCCGTCCATACGTCGGTCTCTTCCGTACGAAGTCCTTCATATAGCAATCCTTGCGTATGGTCGACCTGACCTTCCTCGGGATATTGGAACTTCACTTCGAACAGTTTTTCATCGAGTTTTCCACCGAGCACTTTTTTGAAGTTCGTCAAAAACAGCTCCTGCTGCTCTTCTTCTAAGAACGGGAACGGACGCAACTCTTCATAATAAATCTCATTCGTTTCCTGTCGGATGTAAATCGTATATAAGTCAGCAATCTTTAATTTGGTCGCATTCACTTTAAACTGTCGACGAATCGCCGCAATCTCTTTCTTGTTCATTCCATCCACCTCTTCTTTTCTCTCAATCCATGTCATTCATTATACCAGTCCTGATCGCTCACTAGTTCCAAAGAAATAACACCGAATTATCCATTAATGCTAGAGAAGGATTTGCGATAGTCTTTCTAATCATTTTGCAGATTTTCACACTTTTTCAAAATCGTCCTGTGTATGATCAAGTTGAATTTATTGCGTGATGTTTGTCTCACTTTTTGGTTGATGAAAGGTTGCCCACTTGCTTCGACAAGTGTTCATTCCAAATACATAGTAGGAGGCTTTATATGTTGAAGAAACTCATATCTGTCGCACTCGTCACATTGCTTGTTTGGGTGGCCGCGTCATTTGACGCCACACCGGTATCTGCTTTCCCGCCGAACATTCCATCGAAAGCGGATGCGCTCACGAAACTGAATGCACTTACTGTCAAAAATGAAGGGTCAATGACGGGGTATAGTCGTGACCTCTTCCCGCACTGGTCGAGTCAAGGAAGTGGTTGTAACACGCGTCACATCGTCTTGAAACGGGACGCTGACTCGGTCGTCGACGAATGTCCGGTAACGACCGGCTCATGGTACAGTTACTATGACGGTTTGACGTTCACGTCGGCATCTGACATTGATATCGACCACGTCGTCCCGCTCGCCGAAGCGTGGCGTTCTGGCGCAAGTAGCTGGACGACGACAAAACGTCAAAGCTTTGCGAACGACTTGAACGGTCCTCAGTTGATTGCGGTCTCCGCTTCATCGAACCGCTCAAAAGGAGACCAAGATCCGTCGACATGGCAACCACCTCGCACCGGTGCTCGCTGTGCGTATGCGAAGATGTGGGTCGAGACGAAAAGTCGTTGGGGCTTGAGCCTTCAATCTTCAGAGAAGTCAGCACTCACGACAGCCATCAACGCTTGTATTTATTAAGTTAGAAAAGGAGTCATTCATGAACAAACTTACTTCCACCTTTAAGGCAACCCACGGTGTCATGACGGAAGAAGTCGGGGTCATCAGTGGCGAGTTGGAATTGACGACTGCGTGTCAGGAAGATGGTTCCTTGACACTCCACATCACGTACGTCGGAGCAAGAGATGTGTATACGCTCCCGGGGAGTCCATATCAACTGCATGACCCGAACGATCATGACGTCATCCATCAGATGCTCGTGAACATCCTCGAGCGGACGTAAAAAAGAAGGAGTCCATCACTCGAGTTGAGGGATGGACTCCTTCTTTTACTTTTTCATCATTTTCATAATGGATCGGACGACAAGATATGTCACACCGAAGACGAACGCCACTAAAAGAAGACTCGCACCACCAATGATTCCGAATGTGAACATGTTTGTACCTCTTTTTCATTTTCTGAGTTAGAACATGATGAAGATAACATATTTTCCCATTCTTATGAACCTTGACTAGTTTTGTTGTTGCTTCCGATCGACCTCTCGAATAATCGTGAGTGCCTCTTCATAAGACTGTCGCAATTCATCTGGCATGTCTTCGACGTACTCCCCAGCACGTACCCGAATCGACTCTTCTTGCATGAGTGCTTCGATGTACGCGTCATATTCGTCAGCAGTCAACACATCACGTGCAGCAGGCTGATCGTTCAATTGATCGAAATATGGCTGAAGATCAGCGAGGGCTTGCTTCACTTCAGCTCGCTCCGCCTTCGGAATTGCTTCATAATCGACATTTCCGTTCGTATTTCCATAGGCGATTCTCGTATCCGTGAAGACACTCAGCCCTCGCTTGAACTCTTCATATTCTGCCTCACCCAATACCCCTTTCGCTTGATTCAATTTGGCGTCCAATAACAAATATTTCTCTAAAGTAGCGCTGACGATATGTACTTTCATCTCGTCAAACGAACCGTATAACTCATCTGCCAAGAGGGATTGATAAGCGAATGCACCTGTCGGAATAAGGAGTGCCGCTGCGATTCCGGCAGTTATCAACCGCCTGCGGATAAACCCTGGTTCTCGGCGCATCTCTTCTTTCGCTCGCTTCACACCTTTTCGCCCCCGCTCACGCAGTTCACTTGGGATTTCGATGTCCGCTAACATCCGTTTCATCTCATGATCCATAGCAATCGGCCTCCTTCCACTCACGTCTCAATTTATCGACGGCCCGATACAAGGTTGTCTTTACCGTACCAATCGGCCATTCCAATAAGTCTGAGATTTGTTGAAACGTATAATCCTGGTAATATTTCAATACGACCACACTGCGTTCGTCCTCATGCAAGGACTCCATCATGTCAGCGAGTGTCATCGTCATCGCAAGATCTGCTTGTTCACTCCCGAACGCCTCTTCCACATCTGCATTCAAGTGAATCACGTTCTGTCTTTTTTTCATCACGTCGAGCGCACAGTTGATGGTGATCTTCATCAGCCACGTCTTCAAAAATTGTGGTTCCCGTAACGTCCTGATCATTTTAAATGCTTGATAGGCGACTTCTTGTACGACATCGAGTGCATCGTCCGGATTTTTGACGTATACGTAGGCCATCCGATATAGGTCAGCCTCGTAATGCTGAAAGATTTTTAAGAACGCTTGATCATTGCCTCGTTGCGCTTTTTGAATGAGACGTTTCATCGAACGTCCCCCCTTTTCGTTTTTTCCCTTACACTCATTAGACATGAAACGCATGCATTTGGCTTTACTCATTTGGGAAAAAATGAAAAAAGCATCTCAAAAGAGACGCCTTTGTTGATTAAACGTTCTGATATTTCATTAACAAGTCTTTCGGGATGTGACAATAATCATCCGGACAACGCGTCAATCGGTCCTGATGCTCGTCCGCACTCCGCACATAGTTGGTGAGCGGTTTGACTTCAACAGCGATCCGTTCCGCATCCGAGCGTCGATCGATAAACGCTTGCGCCTCCATCAAGTGCCGTGACTCCTCACTGTATACGCCCGTACGATACTTCTCCCCGACATCGATTCCTTGTTGATTGACGCTATATGGGTCGATGATTTCAAATAAATATTGCATCAATTCATCTACCTTCACACACTCTGGATCAAACGTTGTTTTGACACATTCGACGTATCCGTCATACTCTCCGTCTAACATATCGGTCGTTCCGTTCGCGCGTCCCGCTTCGGTTGAGAAAACGCCAGGTAACGTCTTCACGAATTCCTGGACACCCCATAGGCATCCGCCGGCTAAATAGATCGTTTCGATGTGAATCACTCCCCGTCTATTTGAATCTTTTCTAAAAGCATACACGTAATGATGAGAGAAGGGAGAGATTCGATTGAATAAACAACGTTTTCTCACCACATTGACCAGCTCCATCATCCTCTTTGTTGCCATGACCTTTATTTTTCGCAACGACTTTTCTTTATTCACTGAAATGGCAATCATCTTTTTAGCGGTCGTCTTCGGTCAAACCATCCTCAACGACTATTTCGACGATTTGCGGAGCAACGGGTATCGAATAAGACGGTATTCGTCTCGTTTCTGTCGATGCTAGTGATATTATGGACGTTCGCGGGTATCCTTTTTGATTGAATACGAAATCATTTTTCTTGAACATATCCCAATCGCTTCAAATCTTCATAAACGAGCGAAGACAACAGCGTCCGCCCATCACCGTTCAAATGGTCTGGGTTATGGAAGAACGACTGCTTGTGAATAAATCGTTCATCCCCCATGTAATTGAGGTAAGGTACATCTAAATCAAGCTTCTCTAGATGCTGAAACACGAGACGTTCCATGACTTCTTCATTAAAATACGTATGATATGACGCATGTACCGGCTCCATCGCTAGAACAACGCGATATCCTTTTTGCTCACAATAGTCGATGATGTCTTTTAAATGCGTCATGTTCTTTTCAATCTCATGATTGTTCACAGCATTCTCATATTGGGCAGCCACTTCCTCATACTTACGCTCGGAATAGTTCAGTCCGCCATTCTCCCATGGCTTGTGCGCATCAAATCGAAAATCGCGGATTTCCCGGGAAATGGCAGCGTAAGCACTGCCACTATTCAGTGCGGGGAACTGTTCATGCGTATAATATTGAAACAGGCTGACCGGCTCGATGTCTTCACGGTCCAAGACGCGATAGTAATTTGCCTTCCGACCGACATCTGAGTTGCTGAATGTGATCTGAGATAAAGAGACAATCACGACCCCATCAGGTTTCAGGTGTTCATCGTATTCTCTCAACATCTTTAAGTCATATTCAATCGGTTGACTCGGTAACGCCAAGTCGAGATGCGACAATCCGGTCGGTTCAAAATAATACCCATACATCGCATGAGACGTGCCCAAATTGATGATATCGACAGGATGGGGGTCTTCCTTGAAGGCAAGGACGGCCCGATTGTTATTGTACTCCCACGAGTCTTTCACGAACTCGTTGACGGGAATAAAGATGGCGATAATCACGAGTAACACGACGATGATTTTAATTCCTAAACGCTTCATGCTAATTCCTTTCCGTACATCTTAAAACCCACCGTATACAAATCCTTGGCCCGACACGCCAAACAAGAAGGCCGAGACAATCAAGAACAAGTTGATGGCCACGCTCGTCACGGCAGACTGACGTGCCATCCAATCCCAAGCCGAACCTTTCGTCCGTTCAATATGTTGGAATAAGTGAACGACGACAAAGACGACGAGGAAGATAATCAAATCGAGTAACGAGAACATTTGAATCGCCTGCACCATGCCTGACGGTGCCCATGAAGAAGGCGTCACGTACAATTTGGCATGCGAGAACGCCTCTGCCATCGAATGCGATTGAAAGAAGACGCGCGAGAAGCAGACGAGCTGGAACGTGATGGCGATTTTCCACCATCGATGTAGGGTCGGCACGCGGTCAAACCCGACCAACGATGCCATTTTTTCGCGCTGCTGTTTCGTATGGTCTCCGAACACACGATAGATTCCATGAATGAGTCCCCATAAGACAAAGTTCCATGCGGCACCGTGCCAAATTCCACTCACTAAAAACGTTGCGAGGATAGCGCCGTAAATTTGTTCGCGCTTCTTCTTCCCTTTCGCGAGCGGCATGAAAATATAATCCCGTAACCACATCGAGAGTGTGATGTGCCAACGATTCCAGAAGTCGGCAATCGATAAGGCGAAGTGTGGCTGCTTGAAGTTTTCCGATAGCCGAATCCCGAGCAATCTTGCACAACCGATCGCGATATCACTGCACGCCGAGAAATCAGCGAACAATTGAATCGAGAACAGCATCGTCGCGAGGACGATCTCTGAACCGGTCGGGTCCGGGCTATTGAACACACTTGCGACAATCGGAGCCAATCGGTCAGCAATCAACGTCTTCTTGAAGAATCCCCAAATGATACGCTGAATCCCATAGCTGATATTGTCGTAATCGAGATGTTGCTCCGTCTTCAGTTGCGGAAGCAGCTTTTTCGCCCGCTCAATCGGCCCCGCCACGAGTTGCGGGAAGAAGGCGAAATAGACCGAGAAATAGCCGTAATGACGCTCTGCTTTTTGCTTCCCTCGCGAAACGTCCACGACGTAACTGATGGCTTGGAACGTATAGAACGAGATGGCCAACGGCAACACGATTTCTTTATAAGGGACATCATAATCAAATCCGCTCCATGCGGCGAACGAACGGAGCGAATCATTGACGAAATTAAAATATTTGAACCATCCGAGGAAGAAGACGAGAACGGAGACACCGACCCACATGAGCCGTTTCTTCTGCTCTTTCTTCTCCTGCTTCTCAATCAGAATCCCAATCACATAGGTGAAAGTGGTACTGACCAACAGGAGCGGGATGAATTGGACGCTCAACGTGGCGTAAAAAACATAGCTCGCCAAGAGGAGGAGCATCCATCGGAAACGATGTGGGACCACGTAGTACGTTCCGACAATGATTGTTAAAAATAAGAGAAATTCAATCGAAATAAAAGTCATATTTACCACCTGATGTTATGAAACTTGACGATGTACCGATTCCTGACAATCAGGTGGTCACAAGTTCTCGCTTCGGCAATGCGGCATAACGAATCTTTCCGAACGAATTGCGTGGAATCTCATCAATCTGCATTACTCGAACACCTTTCACCTTGATTTGTTCTTTGATGATTTTTTTAATGCGTGCGACGTCATCTT
This sequence comes from Exiguobacterium sp. s35, assembly GCF_018617535.1. Lineage (NCBI taxonomy): Bacteria > Bacillati > Bacillota > Bacilli > Caryophanales > Exiguobacterium > Exiguobacterium sp. s35. The sequence goes on along the minus strand of NZ_JACSKI010000002.1, from coordinate 40,482 downwards.
GTAGCGTATACACGTATAGTTGGTCGTCTTCTCCGGCACAGACGCAGTCATGTCCGTGCTCTCGAAGGAGAACCTCGACTTCGTCTAAGCTGATTCGACTCCCATATAGTTTAATCATGCGCTTGATTCGGCCGACGATGAAGAAATACCCATCCTCATCGCGGTACGCCATGTCACCCGTGCGCAAGACACCTTGATGGTCGTCACCTTTCGCAAGGTCGGTCAACGAGGTCGCGTATCCGAACGACACGTTGTCGCCTTGATACACCAATTCGCCCGTCACGTTCGCATCTTTGATGTCGTTTCCGGCCTCGTCTCGTAGTGAGAGTGCTCCACCTGGGATGGCGATTCCGATACTCCCCGCTTTTTCCGCATGCATCCGATCCGGTAAATATGACATCCGGGCCGTTGCTTCCGTCTGACCGTACATGATGAAAAATTGTATCCCTTTTTCTTCACACACCGTCGCGAAGTGCTGTGCGAGCTTCGAATCTAACTTCCCACCAGCTTGCGTCAACTTCTTCAAACTAGGAAGGTCATACGTCTCAAATTTCAATCGTTTCAACATCTCGTAATGAAACGGGACCCCACCGAACGTCGTCGCCTGCTCGGTACGACATAACTCCCAAAACTCTTTTTGAACGATTGAGCAATCTGTCAGAATGATGGTCGCCCCTTTCAACAGATGACTGTTAATGATGGAGAGCCCATATGAATAGTTCATCGGAAGGGTCGTGATCGGTTTATCCGTTTGATCGATGTCGAGATAGTCGATGATCGATGTGGCGTTCGCTGATAGATTCTTATAAGTGAGGCGGACAAATTTCGGACTTCCGGTACTCCCTGAAGTCGTCAACAGAAGGGCCAATTCATCATGAAGTTCATGGTGAACTGGTGCTCCTGTTTCAAACAAGGCGTAGCCGCCGTAACCGTAGTAAGCATTCAACGAGTTCGCCAAATCGTCTCTCGATTCCGGTGCCCATACGTGGGTCGGTCGATACCGTTCCATCAACTTCTGTAATTGCTCGGCTGGGATGTCCGCGTCCAACAAGACGGGTACGACGCGTCCCCGAAGGAAACCGACATACCCGAAGAGCGACTCCACCCGGTTGGCACACAAACAGAAGACGAGCGATCGTTCGCCGACTTCCTGACTAATCGCGTCGCCAACCTCTAACATCTCACCGTAAGTGTAAGAACGGTCCGCATAGACCGCCTCACGATCCGTGTACTGCTCGAGTGTTTGAAAAAGTGTCATGATTTAATGTCCACACCGAGGCGCTGCAGCAACGCGATGCCAGACTGATACGAATGGAACTCCGTCATTTCATCCGAGTCGATATAGACGTCAAACGCATCCTCGATTTCTGCGATGAGCGTCATGTGTCCAATCGAATCCCATTCCGTCGACTCTCCGAGCTTCATGTCCTCGAGAACCACATCGTCCTCTAATTCCAATCCGTTTTTAAATGCCATGTTATATGCTTCAAGCGTGCTCATTGTATTCATCCTTTCACGTTCACTCCAACGGTTCGATTTCATCTATTATTATTGACTGATAATGATAATCATTTGCCTTGTGATTCTATCACAATTTTTCGAAATCGGTCAATTCTTCATAGGAGAAAAAACTTGGAGTTGAGCGATTTATGCATGAAAAAGACCACATCGTTACGATGTGGTCTCAGGAGACGATAAGACATATTCAAGTTGCAGATCGAGTGGTTCTTCTTCATAGATTTCTGGCACGATCTCTTTGGCTAATGTGCATCCCATCGCTTCATAGAAATGATACGTATCCACGGCCGGGTTCGCCCCGATGTAGAGTTTCTTCGCACCTCGATCGACCGCTGCCTGACAGACCTGTTCAAATAACACTTTACCAATCCCCTGTCCACGATTAGGACGACTCACATGAATAAATCCCAAATTCAAATACTGGGCTTCCGTTCCGAGCGGTTGTCCGTTCAGTCCAGCAAATCCAAGTAGCGTCTCGCCCTTTTGGATTGCCACAACAACTCCGCCACGATCGATGTAGTAGTTGAGAATCTCAACGACCTGTTGTTTTTTCGCATTATCCCATTCATCGATATAATGCTCATCTTTTTGATAAAGTTGACCGCTCGGATCTACAGCATAGATGCGATGCGTTTCCTGAAAACGTTCAAAGGTTGTTAGAAAATCGGGAGCGATTCGTTCTGTTAGGAAGTTGATGGTGTAGTTCATGTTTGGCTGCAGCTCCATTTCCTTGATTGAGAATATTACAGTCCGATGCAAAGTCCATCGATTTGATGACTCCTACTGTCCAATCTAGTTTTTACTTAAATTCATCTCATCTATGAATGCATTGAGGCTCTTCCAAGATAACAATGTGTAAGGTGGTTCCGTATCACTCGTTACAGGAAAACCTTCAGCAATGAGACTAGACCGCTTGATGAATGAATCCCTTTTTCCAGACTGATACACGGCAATTTTTCGAGGCATGTCCTCATCGTCATCATAAGGTTCTGTCTTTAATCTCAATGTACTGATTTCCTCTAATGAAGGAATTTCTTTTCCCTGCCAATCGTATATCTCAAAAATTGGGTACCGATCACGTGTCCACTGCTCAATAATATCAATCACTTTTAACAGGATATATTCGGAAGAGTTCATTTGGAAACTGACAATGTCTCCTGATTTAAACGTCGTATCCGCTACAAAGCGTTTAGGAATCTTTTTAGCCAGGGGCTGAGACTGATTCAATTGATGTTTTAACTTAAGAAGAACGGCCTCTCTTTTCTTCTTTAACTTTAAATCATCGTTCCAATTTTCTAGCTCGATTCCACTGTCAATAATCTCTAAAGCATTTTGTTTTACGTGATCTTGTAATCGTCCTAGCTTCCATTGAATAAGTGAAAAGGAAAGCCAAAAAAGTGTCATTTCTTCAGCATCTAATTCATCTACGTACTCTTGAATGACCTTTTCACTCGCTTGTTCATTCGAATAGCCGTCCCCTAGTAAATCTTTGTATATAAACCGAATATCTTCGGCAAGATCATTCGATAAAATCGCTACTCCCCAAACACCCATATGATTCAACTCCTAAAAAAAGTCATCTAGAACAAGTATAAAACAATGTTCTACATAACTCTTTGAAAATATTTATTTATGATACGGTTCATTCCGATTGATCCGATACGCCCGATAAATCTGTTCACACAATACGAGTTTCATGAGTTGATGCGGGAACGTCATCTTCGAGAACGAAATTGTATCGTCCGCTCGTTTCATCACATCGTCCGACAGACCGAGCGATCCTCCGATGACGAAGGCGATTTTACTCTTGCCATACGTCGCGAGTTGATCGAGTTCACGAGCGAACTCTTCACTCGTCCGCTGCTTCCCTTTGATCGCCAAGGCGATGACGTGCGTGTCCGGGGATATCTTCGCCAAAATTCGCTCGCCTTCCTTTTGTTTTACTAGTAACATATCTGCCTCACTCAAATGCTCGGGTGCTTTTTCGTCTGAGACCTCGATTTCCTGCACTTTTGCGTAGGCAGAGAGCCGTTTTGTATACTCGGCAATTCCTTGCTTTAAATATTTTTCTTTCAGTTTGCCGACCGTGATAATTGAAATATTCATCCAATTCTTCCTTTTTCCACAGTTTTTTTGGAGTTATCCATAGGGTTATCCACAGAGTTATCCACAAATCCACATGTTGATAATTAGTTTTTGCTTGACACAACATATGTTGCATCGGCTTCACAGAACTCACATGTCACGTGTTCACTTGTGGATAATTCCTCTAACAACGGGTACTCCCCTGTTTCATCCACAATGATGTCTAAAGCGATTTCAACATGTTCCTTGCATACTTTTTTTTCCACAGTTTTTCCTCCTTAAAAAAGAAGCGTTGCCGCTTCTTTAAGTTGCTTCAGTTAAAGTCGCCTCGGTTTCTCTCGTTTCCCCGCGACGTAAATACTCAATCGTAATCGTATCACCGACCGTCGCATCTCGATAGAGCGCATCGCGTAAATCGACGTATCGTTTAATCTCCCGATCTCCGATTTGCGTGATGATATCACCGACGCGGAGTCCCGCATCTTCAGCCGGACTACCTGGTGTCACCTCTTCGACGAAGACACCATCTTCTTGATCGAATGAGATGCCGTATTCTTCCCGGACGTTACCGGGTACGGCAATGACTTCTTGAATCGTGACCCCGAGCTGGGCCCGTGTCACTTTGCCGTCACGCTCTAACATGTCAATGACCGGTAGCGCCACGTTCACCGGAATCGAGAAGCCGACCCCTTCCACGCTCGCTTCGGCGATTTTCATCGAATTGATCCCGACGAGCTCCCCACGAACATTGATAAGGGCACCGCCCGAATTTCCTGGGTTGATCGCTGCGTCGGTCTGGATGACTTCTGCGTTGTAATCCATCAAGCCGTCGCTATTCGTATCGACCGGCACCGTCCGTTCGACACCACTGACGATACCACGGGTGACCGAGTTTGAGAAGACACCGAGCGGATTTCCGATGGCCATGACGGTCTCACCGGCCTGTAGCACGGTGGAATCGCCAAGCACGATCGGTTTCGCATCGATATTGTCCGGCAGCTCGACTTCCGCGACCGCCAAATCATTGAGCGGGTCCTCACCTAAAATGGTCGCTGACGCAATCTGACCGTCGGAGAAGGCGATATTGATTTCATCCGCCTCTTCGATGACGTGGAAGTTCGTGACGATATACGCCGTGTTCCCTTCGACTTTATAAATGACGCCAGAGCCTGCGCCCGCCTCCCACTGCGAGTCTGAGGTGAAGGCACGCTGGATGTTCGTAATGCTGACGACGGACGTCTTCGCCCCGAGGACAGCGGTCGTGACGTCAGATTCGGTGACGGTCACGGCTTGCTCGGTCCGGGTCAGTTCGTTCGTCACAAAACGAGAGGTCGGCGAATCCCAGAGCATCACTGTGACAAAAAACAAAGCCGCTCCTAAGAATCCGCCAACCCCTCCGAGTAACAACGGTTTTATATTCGGTCTCGGCTTGTGGCGTACGTGCTCCTCTTGCTTCGGACGCCATTCACTCCGAGACGGATACGTCGGTTTTTCTTCTGTTGCTTCGTGTGCTTCAGGTTCGACGTCTTGAGGTTCATACTCATGGTGTCTCTCTTCGTTCACGACGCGTCCCCCCTTCAAGACAGTGTGATAACTGTCTTTTCCCAAGTTTCCTTATAAAGAAACGAGCGAAGTGGGGATTGTCGGGTCCGTATCGCACAATTTGATACGACCTAAGTCGACGTCTCGCATGCCGAGTGTTTGCGAGACGCTCATTTGCGCGAGCTCTTTCATGTTGTTGTCCTTGCTTAAGTGCGCCAAGTAAATCCGTTTCGTCCGGTCACCGATGACCTCGCTCATCGCAATCGCCGCATCCTCATTCGAGACATGCCCATAATCTCCAAGGATCCGTCGTTTGACGCTCCACGGATAACGCCCCATCTGGAGCATCGAGACATCATGGTTCGACTCGAAGATGAAGTCGTCGGCCCCACGGATGACCCCTTTCATGCGGTCCGAGACGTAACCAGTGTCCGTGATGTGGGCCAAACGTTTCCCATCGTGGGCAAACTGATAAAACATCGGGTCTGCTGCATCGTGACTCACGTTGAACGTCTCGATTTCAATATCACCGAACTGCTTCACGTCCCCTACCTCGATATGAAACTTCAAAGCCGGGTCAATCTTTCCGATGAGTGATTCCATCGCTTCCCACGTCTTCGCATTCGCATAAATCGGTAAGTTATACTTTCGTGCTAATATCCCTACACCTTTAATATGGTCGGAGTGCTCATGGGTGACGAGCAGTGCATCGATCCCATCAAACGACCGACCGATGGCTTCGATGCGTTGTTGCATCGCTTTCCCGGTCAATCCGGCATCGACGAGCAGCTTCGTCCGTTCCGTCTCGATATAGAGGGCGTTCCCAGTCGATCCGCTCGCTAACACACTATACTGTAAACTCACACCATCACTCCTTTCATTCTTTCGTTTCGAACTCGACGCGCTCTACCGTCCCATCGATGGCATTGACGAAATACACATAATCGTCGATCGCGACCGACCAGAGCGGTGGCATGATAATCAAACCGCCAGAGCTGTCGAGTGGTAAGCTATAAAACCCTGTGTTGATGGCCCGCATCTCTTGGTTCGGTTGGAAATACTTCCGTGACGCGAGTTGAGAGATGGCTTCACTGGCCGTTAACACGAGATCGTCCTGCGGTTTTGATGAGATGTCTTTCAAGTGACGTTGTTTATAATCCGTCACTTCATATTCCTCATTCAATTGAATCAAGATGAGGGATGGTCCGATATACATCTCCGAATCTCCCTCGACTTCGGGTGCCGAGAAAATCTTATTGTCTTCAAACGTTTGGACGAAGGCGATTTGTCTCGTCTTTTCATCATATCGCCAGTATGCATACTCTTCTCCGAACGGGACATATTCTGCCACGAACGTCGAAGCGGTCGTTCTCAAATCTTTTGCATCGAGCGGCACCGGCTGCTTCAGTTCGACTTCGAGTTGCATGTTGTCGAGCGTCGTCGCCAGTTGGGCATCACGATTTTTCGTGATCATCGCGGCCGACATCTCTTCAGACGACCCCGTCAAATATCCGATATCCCGACCCATTCGTGGCAATTTTGCCGGGTCGACATTTCGTTGATCTAAAATTTGTGCAATCGACGTATTGTCATTCGTCACGACTTCAGTCGCCCATGTTTCGGTCACCAATTGGAACAACAGATAGATGTTCAGGGCGAGGAAGGCGAAGATTAAAATCGTTTTCGCTTTACTCCAATCCACGATACATCATCCTTTCTGTCCAATCTTCTGACTGATTGTATGGGACCCAACGTCCGGCTTCACGTACGAACCAATTCGGTGAGAACGTCACATATCGGCTCGTATCTTCGTTATATTCAATCTCATAACCGATTCGAATCTCGGTCACGTTCTCAAACCGTCCAGAATTGATAAGTGTACCGAGTACTTCTTCTGCGTCAGCCAGCTGCGTCGTGCCGACTGTGATCAAGCGGTCAATCTCTAAGTGATGTCGTGTGATCGATCGGACTTGTGCCCCGTCGTTTTCCACACGCAATGTGGATAAGTCGATGGCGTCATTGTTTATAAACGCCTCACGTTGGCTAAAGACCGGGAATCCTTTCACATGAAAACGGAATACGGTCGTTTCAAAGCCTTTGTTCGCCGGTGTGATCGCATCGAAACGAAGCGAGAGTCCTTGATTCTCCGAAGACTCGTCGACCCATCCACCATGGAAATTCACGAATTCAACAATCGAATCCAATCCGAGTGCCGTTTCCCGCTCAGTGCTGTTTCGAGACAAGTTCCGATAGCGACTCGCGTTCAGCTTCGCGTCATATTCTGCTACGCTGACACCGTTCGTCAATGCACCGACCGAACTTGCCGGATCGACTTCTTGGACGTTCGGGTCGCCTGGGAAGAACGTGTCCCGCATCCAGTCGAGACGCGCATCGATTTGAATCGACGATACGTCATACGCGAACAACTCATTCATCTCCGGTCCGACGACCGGGATGTAGTTCACGCGTTCATCCGTATACGTCACCCGTTTCATCGTGCGACCCGAGTTTTTCAAAAACAGACTGTTCACGTCGCCGTTTCCAACCTTCGTCAACTTCCCTTCCCAAATCGATTGGTCACTCATGATCGTCCGGATAGTAAACGCATTGTCGTCCATGTAGATGAGCACACGCTGCGGAATCTTCCCAGACAGACTGTACGTGCCCGGCAACATGTAGCTGAGCGTATCCGCATAGTAAGCTTCCGGTAAAATCAACTCGAGCCCTTCGTTGATATCTGTGTAAAAGCTCGGGATATTCTTCGCGGCGAGCGGTTTGAACTCACTCGCTTCAAACGTATCCCGAATGACCCGCATCAACTGCTTCGGGGTGTTCTTCGAAGCGAAGACGGCGTTGTTGTCATGAACGACCGCCTGCACCGGAATGACGACTTGATTCGCCCGGCGTTGTAATGATTCGTCCACCGTCGTCAGCTGTGTCTCCGATTGGACTGACTGATAGGTGGGATGATAATCCCACAAAATGATGGTTTGAACAATCGACGTGACGATTAACGTGAGCAAAAGCAACGACTTCCATAGTTCTGGCTTTGCAATCGTAAACCGTTTCATCAATCATTCACCTCCACAATCGTATCGAACGGAATCGTGAAGTAAATCGTCGTGCCGCGGCCAAATTCACTCTCTGCCCAGATGTCCCCACCGTGAGCGGATACGACTTCTTTGGCAATCGATAGACCGAGTCCGGTTCCACCGATATTACGCGCCCGCGCCTTATCGACACGATAGAAGCGTTCGAAAATTTTCTTCAAGTTCGACTTCGGAATCCCGACCCCTTCATCTTTGATGCCGATGACGAGGCGTTTCGCCCGAAGCATCGTCCGGAACGTGATCGTACCGCCCTCCGGCGAGAACTTGATGGCATTCGTGATGATGTTATCAATCACTTGTGTCATCTTATCCTGGTCGGCATGCACATACACGCGGCGTTTCATCAGTTTCCGGCGGAATTGAATTGCGTCACCTTTCGTCATCTCGTGACGGTCGATGATGTCATTAAAGAACTGCACAAAATCGAACTTCACTTTCTGCATCTTATATTCTTTACTGTCCATCTTCGAGAGTTGCAACAAGTCGTTGACGAGGCGAATCATCCGCTCCGTCTCGTTTTGCGTCGTCTCTAGGAAACGCGGTGCCAACTCATCGTCCTGATAGGCGCCTTCTGCAAGGACCTCCAAGTAACTGCGCATCGTCGTGAGCGGTGTCCGCAACTCGTGACTGACGTTTGCGACGAACTCACGGCGATCTTGTTCGACCTGCTCTTGTTCGGTGACGTCGTGCAAGACGACGATGAGACCTGTGATCGGCCCGCTATGTTTTTGAATCGGTGAGAAATAGGCTCGGACGAGGAACAGTTCCTCATCCGTACTGAGGTCAATCAGTTTCGCCGGCATCGTCCCATCCTCCGGGATGACAATCTCTTCTTCGAACGCGAGGAGGCTTTGTAAATTCATTCCCATCGCCTCTTCTTCGTCGACCCCGATCATATCGCGTGCCTGGTCGTTCATTAAAATGACCCGTAACGAACGGTCGGTTGCGACCACACCGTCCGACATGTTCTCGAGGACACTCGTCAATCGGCGACGCTCGGCTTCCGTCGTTGCATTCGCCTCCATCAACTCGTCTGTCAATTCGTTGAACGCATATGCGAGTTGACCGACCTCGTCATCCGAGTACACTTTAACCTTCCGCGAGAAGTTCCCTTTTCGCATCTCGACGGCTTGCCGACGCATATCGGCAATCGGTCGTGTGATCGTTCGAGATAACAGGATACCGAGGAAGGACGTGATGATCAATGCGATGACCGTCCCTGTTGCGAGGATGCGGATGACTTGTTCCATCTGGTTATAGATGGATTGCATCGATGCCTCGATATAGATCATGCCGATTGTGGTTCCGTCTACTTCCGATTTGACTGGAACGGCGACGACACGCATCCGATCATTCGAATCTTCATAGACGAGCGTCTCTTGTGCGCCGCCTGTCGCGAATGATTTTTGAATAAACGTACTCGCCGTCCGTTGTCCGACGAGACTTTGATTATTTTGGTTCGAGGTCGCCCGTACGACACTGTTCGTGTCGATGATTTGGACTTCTCGAATGTCGTCAGCTAGCGTCGTGCTCTCGGTAAAGTCAGACAGCAGCTGATCCAGTAACTGGTTCAACTGCTGGTCCGTGGTCGAGTCACTCTCGTTCGCGGCGATCCCCTCACTGACGTTATAGCTCAGTAGGTTCGCCCGGTCGACGAGTGACTGCGAGAAGTTGTTGATGTATTGCCGTTCCAAAGAACGCACAAAGTACACGCCGATGACTTGCATCGCAACGAGAATGAGCAGCGCATAGATGACGACGAGCTTCCACTGGATTGATTTAAAGAAGTTCGTCCGTTTCATCGTTTAATCTTCTTCTCCTGCCTTCAAATAATACCCGACTCCGCGACGTGTGATGATATACGTCGGTGTCGATGGGTTGTCTTCTACTTTTTCGCGAAGACGGCGTACGGTGACATCCACGGTACGAACGTCCCCGAAGTAATCATAGCCCCATACGGTTTGGAGCAAATGCTCACGCGTCATCACTTGGCCGATATTTTGCGCGAGGTAATGAATCAATTCGAACTCGCGATGCGTCAGCTCGATCTTCTCTTCCCGTTTCGTCACCATGTACGAGTCCGGGTGAATCGTCAAGTCGCCGATCACGATATCGTTCGCGTTCGCACCTTTTGCTTCAGGCGCCGGCGCTGTCGCATGACGTCGCATGTTCGCTTTGACGCGAGCCAACAACTCACGTGAGCTGAACGGTTTCGTGACGTAATCATCCGCACCAAGCTCTAGCCCGAGCACTTTATCGATTTCTGAGTCTTTTGCCGTCAACATGATGATTGGCATGTCATACTTCTTGCGTACCTCACGGCATACTTCCATGCCGTCTTTAAGCGGCAGCATAATATCGAGCAGGATGAGATCCGGTTGAATCTCTTCTACTTTCACGAGCGCCTCTTCGCCGTCGTATGCGACATGCACCTGGTAACCTTCTTTTTCAAGTTTAAACTTCAATATATCTGCGATTGGTTGTTCGTCATCTACCACTAAAATCGTACGATCCATTCAGTGAGTCCTCCTCTTATCATTAAACGTACATGCCTACATTGTAACTCTTTTTATACAGCTTAGAAAGCGTGGTCCATTTCCGTGGAAATGAAAAAGAGAGCCGCAATGGCTCCCTTTCTTATGCTTCGTAAATGTCACGCAAGATGACCGTCTGCTCACGAGCCGGTCCGACCGAGAAGGTCAATAACTCAATACCCGTCAATTCTTCGATGCGACGCACGTAACGCTTCGCATTCTCTGGAAGATCGTCGAAGTTACGGACGCCCGTAATATCTTCTGTCCAGCCAGGAAGTTCTTCGTACACTGGTACACACTTCTCAAGGACACGGAAGTTCGGTGGGTATTCGTCAAGATGCTTTCCTTCGTACTCATACGATGTACAAATCTTGAGCGTCTCAAGACCTGTCAATACATCGATTGAGTTGAGGCAAAGATCTGTGATCCCGCTGACACGACGTGAGTGACGGACGACGACCGAGTCGAACCAGCCGACACGACGTGGACGGCCTGTTGTCGTTCCGTATTCTTTCCCGACTTCACGGATTGTATGACCAATCTCATCATCGAGTTGTGTCGGGAACGGACCGTCACCGACGCGTGACGTGTATGCCTTACAGACGCCGACAACGTGATGAATTTTCGATGGGCCGATTCCGGCACCACTTGATACACCGCCTGATGCTGCGTTCGACGATGTGACGAACGGGTACGTTCCGTGGTCGATATCGAGAAGGACACCTTGTGCTCCCTCAAAGAGAACCTTCTTCTCTTCGTCGAGCGCATCGTTCAAGACGACAGATGTATCACACACGTATTTCGCGAACTGTTGGCCATACGCGTAGTACTCTTCAAAGATATCATCAAATTCGACTGGGTCGACCTCATACATTTTCACGAACATGCGGTTTTTCAATTCGAGAACGGTCTTTAATTTCTCCGCAAACACTTCTTTGTCGAGAAGGTCCGCGATACGAATCCCGATGCGTGCCGCTTTGTCCATGTATGCTGGACCGATTCCTTTAAGTGTCGTCCCGACTTTCGCATCACCTTTTGCATCTTCCTCTAAACGGTCTTGAAGTTGGTGATACGGCAAGATGATATGCGCCCGGTTCGAGATACGGAGGTTGTCCGTGCTCACACCGCGCTCATGTAAGTAAGCAAGTTCCGTCACGAGTGATTTCGGGTTGACGACCATTCCGTTCCCGATGACACACGTCTTATCCGAATAGAAGATACCCGACGGAATGAGGTGAAGTTTATATTTCGTATCATTGAAGACGATCGTGTGACCAGCGTTGTCTCCCCCTTGATAACGCGCGACGACTTCGGCTTGTTTCGATAAGAAATCGGTGATTTTCCCTTTCCCTTCATCGCCCCACTGCGTTCCCACTACGACTACTGATGACATAATGAATCCTCCTTATTAATCAACGTTCTGTTCAAACCATCCGTAAGTGTACACTTGAAAAGCAAGAAAGTCAATCCAATACCGAACGTTTTATACAACATGTAACTATTCGTTCGTTATTTTATGACTGACCTATACAAAAAAAGACACCACCGACGTTACATCGGTGGCGCGAAGGCTTGTGTCTCCATATTGACGAACTTGTTGTACTCTTTCCGGAAGGAGAGCTTGACCGTACCGGTCGGACCGTTACGTTGTTTCGCAATGATGATTTCAATCGTATTGGCGTCTTCACTCTCTTTATCGTAATAGTCATCACGATAGAGGAAGGCAACGATATCGGCATCCTGCTCAATCGCTCCCGATTCACGGATATCCGACATCATCGGGCGCTTGTCTTGACGGCTCTCTACTCCACGTGAGAGCTGCGACAAGGCGATGACGGGTACTTGGAGTTCCCGCGCAATCGCTTTGAGCGTACGCGAGATTTCAGAAACTTCCTGTTGGCGGTTCTCGCCCGGCTTCCCGTTCCCGACGATGAGCTGCAAGTAGTCAATCATGATCATCCCGAGACCATGTTCTTGCTTCAAGCGACGACATTTCGCCCGAATCTCGTTGACACGAAGACCTGGCGTATCGTCGATATAGATGCCCGCTTGGGAGAGCGATGACATCGCAAGTGACAAGCGACCCCAGTCTTCCGCTTCAAGACGACCGGTCCGGAGGCGTTGGGCATCGATATTCCCTTCCGCACACAACATACGCATGACGAGCTGTTCCGCACCCATCTCTAAACTGAAGATGGCGACGTTCTCGCCCGTACGGACGGCAACGTTTTGCGAGATGTTCAAGGCGAATGCGGTCTTCCCAACAGATGGACGAGCGGCCACGATAATCAAATCGTTTCGTTGGAAACCGGCCGTCATCTTATCCAAATCGGTAAACCCTGTCGCAATACCGGTGATTTCACCGCTCGACTGATGCAGCTTTTCAATCGTCGAATAGGCATCCGATAGGACGGAACCAATCGGATGGAAACTCGATTGCCCCTTACGTTGCGATACTTTTAAAATGTTCCGTTCTGCATCTGAGAGGACAGAATCGACCTCATCTTGGCGCTCATAACCATCTGAAACGATATTTGTCGCCGTTCGAATCAGGCGACGAAGTGCTGCTTTTTGGTCGACGACATTCAAATAATAGCCGATGTTCCCGATGGCCGGGACCGATTCCGCGACCTCGGCCAAATAGTTGAGGCCGCCGATTTCGTCTAAAATGCCCTGCGCCTGAAGCTCTGAACTGAGCGTGACCAAGTCGACAAGTTCACCCCGGTCATTGATCTTTAACATCGCTTCAAAGATGCGTTGGTGGCTGACGCGATAAAAGTCGTCCGGGTCGACCCGCTCTGAGGCCGTGATCAGCCGGTCCGAATCGAGGATGATCGCCCCTAAGACGGCTTGCTCCGCTTCCACGCTATGTGGTGGTGTATTGACTTGAATCGCATCACTCATCCGTCTCTACCTCACCTTCAGGCTTCTTGTACATGTACGTTCAACGTCGCGACGACGTCATGGTGCAACTTCACTGGCACTTTTGTGAAACCGAGCGCCTTGATCGGGTGCTCGAGCTCGATTTTACGCTTATCGATTTTGTAACCCATCGATTTGAGGGCATCTGCGATTTGTTTGCTCGTGACCGATCCGAACACGCGTCCACCTTCACCGGCTTTCGTCGTAACGGCAATCGTCTCTTTTTCAAGTTTCGCTTTGAGTTGTTGCGCTTCTTTCAACTCTTCTTCTGCCGCTTCTTCGGCACGACGCTCTTTCGCTGCGAACGCTTTTAAGTTTCCAGGTGTCGCTTCAACCGCCAAGTTTTTCTTGAACAAGACGTTTTTCGCGTAAGCATCGGCTACGTTCTTCACTTCTCCAGCTTTCCCTTGCCCTTTTACATCTACTTTCAAAATGACTTTCATTCTAATTCCTCTCCTTCAGTATCATCTGTCAAATAATGATCAATCGCCTCTTTTAACAAGACGTTTGCTTGTTCGCGACTCATCTCGAGTTGTGTCGCCGCATTCGTCAAATGTCCGCCCCCATCGAGCATTTCCATGATGACTTGGACGTTGACGTCACCAAGCGACCTAGCGCTGATGCCCGTTCGCCCATCTGGTAAAATCGCGATGACGAACGAGGCTTTGACACCTTCCATATTGAGCAATTGGTCTGCCGACTGGGCAATCAATACTTGATGATGAGCCTCGTCGTCAGAAGCGACCGCAATCGCCATACCATCTGCGTAAATCTCGGTGTTTTTCAAAATCTGTGACTGCTCGATATAGGCATCGAGGTCTTGACGCATGAAGTGCTGCACGAGCACCGTGTCAGCTCCCTGAATGCGTAAGTAGGACGCCGCATCGAACGTACGTGAACCTGTGCGGAGCGTAAAGCCTTTCGTATCGACCATGATTCCTGCAAGAAGTGACGTCGCCTCGAGAATCGAGAGCTTGCGACTTCCCGCCTGATACTCAATCAACTCCGTGACGAGCTCACATGTCGATGAGGCGTAAGGCTCCATGTACACCAGGACCGGGTCCTCGATGAATTCTTCCCCGCGACGATGGTGGTCGATTACGACGACGCGCTCCGCCCGATACAAGATATCCTTTGAAATGACGAGTGAAGGACGATGCGTGTCGACGACGACAAGGAGTGTCTGTTCGTCGATGAGCGGCTGTGCTTCATATTCGGTCAAGAACTGACTATATAAGGAGTCATCGTTCTCCACTTCTTGAACGAGCCGTTGAATACCGATGCTCGTCTCACCTGACGGCATCACTACATACGCCTCACGTCCGACAAACTCAGCCAATTTCATGATCCCGATGGAAGCTCCGAGCGAGTCCATATCTGGATTTTTATGTCCCATGATGAGGACGCGGCTCGACTCCCGAATCAAATCACGCATCGAGTTCGAGATGACACGTGCCCGGACGCGCGTCCGTTTCTCCGTCGGATTTGTCTTTCCTCCAAAGAAGCGGACTTTTCCGTTATGACGTTTGACGACGGCCTGGTCACCACCGCGACCTAGTCCGAGATCGAGGCTCGATTGCGATAAATTACCGAGCTCCGTCAATGTCGTCTCTCCACATCCAATTCCAATCGATAACGTCAACGGAATTTTTTGTTCCTTCGTCGCATCGCGCACTTCATCCAAAATCGAAAAACGATTGTTTTCAAGCTCGGACAATGTCCGCTCGTTCATCACGAGGAAAAAGCGGTCAGCTGCCGTACGGCGCATGTAGACATGATGTCGCTGCGCCCATTGGTTGAGAAGCACCGTCACACGACGATTCACGTCACTGCGCACTTGCTCATCCACCGCAGTCGACATCTCGTCATAGTTATCTAAATACAAAATACCAATGACCGTTTGTGTTTGAACATACTTTTGCTCAATCTCCGCTTCTTCGGTCATGTCAAACAAATAGAGTGTTTGATGTGTTTGATTGTAATAGACACGGTAGACGCGGTCACCCACTTCAATCGTGGCTTCATCCTCTTCTTCTTCAATCAATTCATCGAATGCGGAATGGAGCGCATCGAGCGGTACACCAATCGCCATATCGAGTTCGAAGATCAATCGCGATTGTTCGTTAAACCAACTGATGCGTCGGTCTTGATCAAAGACTAAAATCCCGATCGGCATCGTCGTCAACGCTTCTTTCCCGACCTCCTCGATTTGATGAGAGAGTGAGAGGACATACTGTTCCCAATTTTTACGTTCCCGTCGCATCGTCACTTGCTGATAGATATAAAAGATCAGCGTGCCCATAAACAGGGTGATTGCTGCCACAATGCTGTAGAACGCCAATCCAAACGAGACAAAAAATCCAATCACATATGGAATCATGTGCCGCGCGTATTGGTTCTTCACGGATGTTATTGCTTCACCACTGTGCATGTATGCCTCCTAAAATGAGTAATGTTCACCCATGGAATCGTAAAGGTTTCTGCTCTATCATACCATATTCGTCGGTTTCACTTACACACTTACAAACGAGGTAAAATACAAAAAAACGACTTATCCAAAAGGATAAGCCGTTCGTCAAACATTACTCTGCAACGTATGGAAGCAAAGCCATTTGACGTGAGCGCTTGATAGCGACAGTAAGTGGACGTTGGTATTTCGCTGAAGTACCAGTCACACGACGTGGAAGAATTTTACCACGCTCCGAAACGAAGCGTTTGAGCAATTCTACGTCTTTATAATCGATATGAGTGATGTTGTTCGACGTAAAGAAACATACTTTACGACGACGACGACCTCCTGGACGACGTGCCATGTGAAGACCTCCTTTATAAGTTAGTTTTTGTTGTCAATGATGATTAGAATGGCAGATCATCATCTGACAAGTCGATTTTGCCGCCACCCGAGAACGGATCTGCGTCAAAACCTTTATTCGAATTCGAGGACTGAGATGAAGTCGAAGCAGCTCCTGCGCCCCATCCTGATCCACTTGATTCACCACCACCGAAGACATCTCCAGATGGTGCTTGCTCACGTTGCCCTGAGGCTCCGCGTGGTTCAAGGAAGCGTACGCTGTCGGCGACTACTTCTGCCCGGTAACGACGTTGGCCATCTTGTCCTTCGTAACTACTGATTTGAAGGCGACCGTCAACGCCGGCCATGCTGCCCTTTTTCAAGTATTGTGCTACGTTCTCTGCTTGTTTACGCCAAACGACGCAATCAATAAAGTCCGTCTCGCGCTTCCCATCTTGTCCAGCGAATGGACGATCGCAAGCGAGAGTAAGGCGTGTTACGGCGATTCCGCTCTGCGTATAACGCATTTCCGGATCGCGAGTCAATCGACCAACTAACACAACTCGGTTAATCATCTCCAAGCTCCCCTTTCACGATACGAGACGTTAAGGATTAACGCTCGTCTTTTGTTGTCATTTGACGGACAACGTCGTCAGAGATCTTCATGAGACGCTCTGTTTCTTGGATCGCTTTAGGTTCAGCAACGATGTTAAGAAGAACGTAGTGTCCTTCGCGCATCTTGTTGATTTCATAAGCGAAACGACGTTTACCCATGTCTGTTGTTTTTTCAACAGTACCACCGTTTTCAGTGATGACGTTGTTGAAGCGCTCGATTAAAGCTTTCTTCGCTTCCTCATCAACTGATGGACGGATAATGTAAAGAAGTTCGTATTTACGCATTATCTTTCACCTCCTCTTGGACTAACGGCTCCTACCGGTTTGTAGGAGCAAGGAGCAAACAATTGTTTTACTCACGTCATAATATACTATCAAACTTCCTTGGTTTTTACAACACGTTTCCGTAAATCAACTTATACGTTGAATCGGAATGTGACAACGTCGCCATCTTGGAAGACATATTCTTTACCTTCCGAACGAAGCTTCCCTTGTTCTTTCACTGTCGTCATGTTGCCAGCTGCTGAAAGATCTTCATACGCCACGACTTCGGCACGAATGAAGCCACGTTCGAAGTCAGAGTGAATGACACCGGCACATTGTGGTGCTTTCATTCCTTGTTTGAACGTCCAAGCGCGAACTTCTTTCTCACCTGCCGTGAAGTACGTCGCAAGACCAAGTGTCGAATACGCCGCACGAATCAATTGATCGAGCCCTGACTCTTCAATACCGAGATCTTGTAAGAATTCGAGACGTTCTTCCGGTTCGAGCTCTGAAATTTCTTCTTCGATACGCGCACAGATGACGATGACTTTCGCACCTTCTGTTGCCGCATGGTCACGAACTGCTTGAACGTATTCATTTGAGTCCGCGTCTGCCACTTCGTCTTCACTCACGTTCGCCACATAGAGCATTGGCTTCATCGTCAACAATTGGAAGTGTTTCACGATTGCTAACTGGTCATCCGTGAGCTCTGCGACACGGGCTGGACGTTCTGCTTCTAAGACAGCTTGCACGATTTCGAGTGCCTCAAGTTCTTGCGCGGCACCTTTATCTTTTGATTTGACCATTTTTTGAACACGTGTGATACGTTTTTCAACTAACTCTAGGTCAGCTAAAATCAATTCAAGGTTGATCGTCGTGATGTCGTCAATCGGTGAGACGCGTCCCGAAACGTGCGTGATGTTCTCATCTTCAAAACAACGAACGACTTGGCAAATCGCATCAACTTCGCGAATGTTCGCCAAGAATTTATTTCCGAGCCCTTCACCTTTTGATGCTCCTTTAACGATTCCAGCGATATCTGTAAATTCGAACGCTGTCGGCACCGTCTTTTTCGGTTTGACGAGTTCCGTCAAACGATCAAGGCGCGCATCTGGTACTTCTACGACTCCGACGTTCGGGTCGATTGTCGCGAACGGATAGTTAGCCGCTTCGACTCCTGCTTGTGTAATCGCATTAAACAAAGTCGATTTCCCGACGTTTGGTAATCCGACAATTCCTGCTGTTAATCCCACTAGTAGTTCCTCCTCATCCGGTGTTTCCCGGGAAATGTTAAGCCGTCTGTGGAGTGGGTACCTTCAGTACACCACACCGTCACATCCTTCACAATTATAGTTAGTCCACGATTAAACCGCAACTCACGTTCATAACCTAAAGAAAAACGCCGCTTATTCTGCGGCGTTCCCTTGCTCAAGCACTTTCTTGAATCGCTTATCAAAGTCTCGGCGTTGCATGAGTACACTTGCTCCGCAGCCTTGACACTTGATGCGAATGTCCATCCCTACACGTGTGATTTGCCAGCGGTTCGTCTTGCAGGCATGTGGCTTTTTCATTTCCACAACATCGTTCAACGCATAAGTTTTACTGTGCATTTTCTGCTTCTCCTCCTTTAGGAGCTGGGTTCGGCGGTAACATGACCGTCCGTGGGTACGGAATTTCAATGCCTCGTTGGTCGAATCCTGCCTTCAACTCTTTATGCAAAATTCGTCCAGCTGCGAAGTGTTGAGTCGGTGGTACTTCTGCCATCAAGCGATAGACGACTTCTGAAGCTCCAAGTGATTGTACACCGGCGAGTGTGATCGGTTCGATGAAGAGGTCGTGATATTTCGCCTCAACTTCTTTTGCGATCTCTTTAATCGCCGACTCGACACGCTCCATATCCTCTTCATAGGCGACACCGACATCGACAACCGCCACACTATTTTCAAGCGAATAGTTCGTCACTTGCATAATTTGTCCGTTCGGAATGATAGAAACTTGTCCGTTCAACCCTTTTAGTTTCGTCGTTCGAATGCCGACCTCGATGACGACTCCTTCGACCTGTTGATTCAAACTGACATAATCCCCATTTTTATATTGGTTTTCAAAAATGATGAATGCGCCCGTAATGACGTCCTTCACCAAACTTTGTGCACCGAATGAAATCGCAAGACCTGCGACCCCGGCCGATGCGATCAAACCGGCGATATTGACGCCGAACTGTCCGAGCACCGTCAGGACCATGATCAACCCAATCACGTAACGAATCGTGTTTTGTGCGAGTTTTAATAACGTTTCATTTTGACGTTGAGCGACAATGTCATGCTCTTTTATTTTCCGAAGCGTAAACACGCGTTCGACCATCGTCGTCAAGATTCTTGTCGCAATGTATAAACCAAGAATGATGAGCGCTACCCCAGCGAGCTTAATCCCCAAGCCAATCCACATGTCTGTATCTTTAAAGTACTCCACGAATTGGTTCACGCTATCCATCGTTTCGTCTGCCACCGTGCTTAAATCTTTTTCTGTATTTTGCGAAGCCATCTTTTCACCTCAAAGTCGTAGATTCTAAATCATCAAAACATATTTCACGACTTTTCTCAAACGCCGCATTCGGAAGTTTAGAAGTTTTCCACTTTTGGGAATGGGTTAATACGAGATCAATCCCCTAACTGCAACTAGGAATAGGCAGCTCAGAAGAGAGGATGAGATTCATGCCGTTTCGCCTAAAACCTCATAAACCATACTCTTTCTTCATTGAACACACTGAACGGAGTGGATCCAGATTACTTGCGGACCAGCTTCATGAACAGTTGGTCAATGAAACCCATCGCCCCATTGTCCTTGTTTGCATCGGTTCGGATCGTTCGACCGGTGATTCTCTTGGTCCACTCGTCGGAACGTTTTTAGAAGAGCGTCGCATTCGTAATTTACACGTATACGGTACGTTGACGAAACCCGTACACGCGCTCAACTTAGTGGAGACGTTACATGAGATTCAAACGCGCTTCCATCAACCGCTCATCATCGCCATCGATGCCTGTCTCGGACGTTTGTCGAGCGTTGGCTATATCTTCTTCTCCGAAGGACCACTCGCCCCAGGTGCAGGTGTCCAAAAAGAACTCCCTGCAGTCGGCGCTTATAATATCAAAGCCGTCGTGAATGTCAGTGGGTTCATGGAAATGATGATTCTACAAAACACACGTCTCCATCTCGTATACGAACTCGCACGCTTCATCACGGAAGGCTTTGTCGATTTTGATTCACGCATCGGACGCCTTCATCAAGAAGAAGCCGCGATCACAAGGCTTCGTCAGTCACGGGACGAGTCAAAGTCTTGAGGAGACAACAGCGTAAGTAGTTGTTCTAAATCGTCTTGTGAAAAGTACTTTAATTCTAAGACCCCGCCCTTTCGGCGAGGACGAATCGACACATCCATTTGAAGACGCTCTGCAAGCACCGCTTCGACCGCTTCGATATCTGCGTTCGATTGCTTCAGCGTCTTTTTTGCTGTGCGCTCTTTTTGTAAGTAACGCTCGAGTCGACGTACCGTCCAGTGCTCAGCAATCACCCGTTTTGCAATCTGTTCCATCGCCTGTTCCGATTTCATGCCTGTAATCGCCCGTGCATGACCCATCGTCAAATCCCCGACCATGACCGCGTGCTGGACCGCGCTCGGTAAACGAAGCAAGCGCAAACTGTTCGTCACATGACTTCTGCTTTTTCCGACCCGATCTGCCAGTTGCTGTTGCGTCAGTCCGAGCGTCTGCATCAATTGCTCGTAGGCGACTGCTTCTTCGATGGCGTTCAAGTCGGCCCGCTGAATGTTTTCAATCAATGCCAACTCCATGACGCGATCCGAGTCCGCCGTGACGACTAAAGCGGGAATATCTTCTTTACCGGCGAGTTTTGCCGCTTGGAATCGTCTTTCACCGGCGATGATCTCATAGTACCCAGTCGCTTTTCGAACAACGATCGGCTGCAACACACCATACCGTTCAATCGACTGACGCAATTCTTCTAGCTTTTCCACCTCAAATTGTTTACGTGGTTGGTTCGGGTTTGGGCGAATGAATTTTAAAGCTAATCGTTCCATCTACAAACCTCCTTCATCGTATGAAAAAGCACGGACTCATTTTTGAGGCCGCGCTTTCGGGATGCGAATTCGAATTTCAACAAATTCCTCTTCGTCTACTTCTTCAGTTTGGACATCAATCCCTGTTTTCCCAATCAAATCGATCGAGTCACGAATCGTATTGATGGCGATTCGTGTATCACGCGCAAAACTCTTCGTTCGACGACGTTGCTTTTTCGGCTTACGTTTTTCTTCTTCGATTGGTGTTGTCAAAAAGGCGACTCGTTCCTCAGTCTCTTTGACGTTGTAATCCTGTTCCAACACTTCCACGAGCACTTGGAGCTGTAACCCCTCTTCTTTTAATGGCAAGAGTGCACGGGCGTGTCGCTCGTTGATGCGACGATCACGAAGCGACTGCTTCACGTCCTCAGGCAACTTCAACAGTCGCAACTTGTTCGCAATCGTAGACTGGCTCTTCCCTAAACTCTTCGCTAACGCATCTTGCGTCAATCCGTTCAAGGCGAGCAACCGGTCATACGCCTCCGCCTCTTCAATCGGACTCAACTGCTCACGTTGTAAGTTTTCAATCAATGCGAGCGCAGCCGTCGTATCATCATCCATATCGCGAACAATTGCCGGAATCGCCGACCAGCCAAGCGATTTCACGGCTCGGAAACGGCGCTCCCCTGCGATGATTTCATAGCAGTCCCCGTCTGCCTTTCGAACCACGATCGGTTGAAGCAGTCCATGTTCCGAAATCGTCGTTGCTAACTCTTCAATTTTTGCCGGTTCGAATACTTTACGCGGTTGATATCGGTTCGGACGCAATCGTGACAACGAGAGCTCCTGCACCGTGTCGTCCGCTCGAACTTCCGCAATCTGCGTCACGGCAACTTCATCTTTTCGATTCACACCGAACAATTTCGCAAATCTATTCTTCAACGTCGGGCACCCCTTTTATGTAAAAAAATAAGCAGACTCCACCACTGGAATCTGCTTTTGTTTCACGTGAAACGACATCATCAGATAAGTGGCTCTTTCGCCGGCGTCCCCGCTTTACGCGGATATTTCCCGGGCGTTTTTCGTAGTTTATCTACAACTACGATATTACGCTCACTCATCTCTCCTGGCAATAGGAACTGGTGTGTCGCTTTTTCTTTCCCACCTAGAACAGCCAACGCATTTTTAGCGTCTTTCATCTCATCAGAAACTTTAGCCGCCTTAAGCGCGACAAAGCTTCCACCCACTTTCGTGAGCGGCAGGCAATACTCAGCCAACACTGTCATGCGGGCAACGGCTCGCGCTGTGACGACATCAAACTGTTCGCGGAATTTTTTATTTTTCCCAAACTCTTCGGCACGACCATGATGGAAAGCGACACCTTCAAGTCCGAGGGCAAGAGCCAACTCATTCAAGAACGTGATGCGCTTATTCAATGAATCAATGATTGTGACATGTAAGTGAGGGAATAAAATCTTAAGGGGAAGACTCGGGAATCCAGCTCCCGCCCCTACATCACATACCGTTTCGACTTGCGTGAAGTCGAAGTGAAACGCTACGCTGAGCGAATCGTAAAAGTGTTTCAAATACACTTCTTCCTGGTCCGTGATGGCCGTCAAATTCATTTTTTCATTCCATTCAACGAGCATCTCGAAGTAGCGCTTGAACTGAGCGAGTTGTGTCTCGTTCAGTTCAAATCCTTTAGCCCGTAACGCTTCAATAAATTGAGATTCGTTCATCGTTTCACTCCACCGTCGCATATTGTCCTTGTTCGATATAGACGAGCAAGATTGACACGTCTGCAGGGTTTACGCCCGAGATTCGTGACGCTTGTCCGATCGAAAGTGGACGAACTTGTTTTAATTTTTGTTTCGCTTCTGTCGCAAGACCGCCGATCGCATCGTAATCCAAGTTCTCTGGAATTCGTTTTTCTTCCATGCGCCGCATCTTCTCGACTTGTTCGAGTTGTTTTGAAATATAGCCTTCGTACTTCACTTGAATTTCGACTTGCTCTTTTACTTCGAACGACAGCTCGTCCATGGATGGGACGACCGTCATGAGCGCCTCATACGTCACTTCTGGACGTTTCAACAAGATGTTGGCATGCGTCGCTTCTTTCAGCGGATGTGCACCGACTGATTCAAGCATCGCGTTCACTTCAGGTGTCGGTTTGACGACAAGTGAGGCGAGTCGCTTTACTTCTTTTTCAATCGCTTCACGCTTCTCATTGAGATGTGCATGGCGTTCCTCTGAAAGTAAGCCGATCTCGTGTCCGATGTCACTGAGGCGTAAGTCCGCGTTGTCGTGACGTAACAAGAGGCGATACTCGGCACGTGATGTGAGGAGACGATACGGTTCGTTCGTTCCTTTCGTCACGAGGTCATCGATTAAGACACCGATATATGCTTGGGAACGGTCAAGGATGACAGGATCTTTACCGAGCACTTTGCATGCAGCGTTGATCCCTGCCATGATTCCTTGTCCTGCCGCTTCTTCGTAGCCACTCGTTCCGTTGATTTGTCCCGCTGTAAAGAGTCCTGGGACTGCTTTTGTTTCGAGAGTCGGCCAAAGTTGCGTCGGTACGACCGCATCGTACTCAATCGCATAACCAGGACGCATCATCTCTGACTTTTCAAGACCCGGGATCGTCCGAAGCATTTGGTGTTGAACGTCTTCCGGCATACTCGTCGAGAAACCTTGAACGTATACTTCTTCTGTGTCGCGTCCTTCTGGTTCTAAGAAGATTTGGTGACGCGGTTTGTCATTGAAACGCACGACTTTATCTTCAATCGATGGACAGTAACGCGGCCCTGTACCTTTGATCGCACCTGAATACATCGGTGAACGGTGTAAGTTCTCATCAATCAATTGATGCGTACGTTCACTCGTATACGTGAGCCAGCATGGGATTTGTTCGATCGGATTCAAATCAGTCGACGTGTACGAGAAGAACGATGGGTTCTCATCCCCCGGCTGAATCTCAGTCTTCGAGTAATCGATGGTCTTCCCATCAATTCGCGGCGGTGTCCCTGTTTTGAATCGAACCAAATCGAGACCAAGTTCTTCTAAATGTTTCGACAGCTCGACCGACGGCATTTGGTTATTTGGACCACTCTCGTATGCCAATTCACCGATGATGATTTGACCTCGCATGAACGTTCCTGTCGTGACGATGACCGCTTTCGCGCGATATTCTGAACCCGTGTTCGTTACCACGCCACGCACTTCTCCATCTTCAACGAGCAATCGTTCGACAAGTGCTTGACGAAGCAATAGATTCGGCTCGTCTTCTAGCACTTTCTTCATATGATTTTGGTATTGGAATTTGTCCGCCTGTGCACGTAACGCACGTACCGCTGGACCTTTCGACGTATTAAGCATCTTCATTTGGATGTACGTCGCATCAATCGCACGCCCCATCTCTCCGCCGAGCGCATCGATTTCACGTACGACGATTCCTTTCGCCGGTCCGCCGATTGACGGGTTACAATACATGAACCCGACCATATCAGGGTTCATTGTCAGCATCGCTGTTTTGGCACCCATTCGAGCTGATGCGAGTGCCGCTTCAATCCCTGCGTGTCCGGCCCCGATGACGATTACGTCATATTCGCCTGCCGTATAAGCCATATTTGTTCCTCCTTATTATTTCCCAAGACAAAACTGTGAAAAGAGCTGGTCAATCAAGCTCTCTTGTACCGTATCTCCGTTGATTTCACCGAGCGTATCCCACGCTCGACGTAAATCGATTTGGACCATATCAATCGGCATATTCATGACAGCACTACCGAGCGCCTCATCAATTTGACCAATCGTTCGTTTGATTAACTGAATGTGTCGAGCGTTTGAGATATATGTCATATCTTGTGACTCGACGCCTTTTGCAAAGAAGAGGTTCGCGATTGCCGCTTCAAGCGCATCGATTCCCTCATCTAGTAAGAGCGACGTCGCCACGATTGGACGTCCTGCCGCTAGTTTCTCTAGCTTAGAAGAATCCATGTTTTGTGGCAAGTCTGTCTTGTTGATGATGATGATCGCATTCATCCCTTTGACCGCCTCAAACAACGCCTCATCTTCGACCGTCAATCCTTCATGCCCGTTCAAGACGAGAAGAACCAAGTCCGCCGCTTCCAACGCCTTCCTTGATTTTTCTACACCGATGCGTTCAACGATATCTTCCGTCTCACGAATACCGGCAGTGTCCACCAATTTGAGTGGGACTCCTTTCACGTTGACATATTCTTCAATCGTGTCACGTGTCGTTCCGGCAATTTCAGTGACAATCGCTTTCGTCTCCTGCACGAGCGTATTCATGAGCGAGGACTTCCCGACGTTCGGTCGTCCGATAATCGCCGTAGCCAAGCCTTCACGCAAGATTTTCCCTTGTCGCGCCGTTTCGAGCAACTCCTCGAGGATACGTTTGACTTCGCCCGCTTTCTCTTCGACGATCGCTTGCGTCATCTCTTCCGCGTCATACTCTGGATAATCAATATTGACCTCGACTGCCGCAATCGTCTCGAGCAATTGTTGACGGAGTTCGCGGACGAGTCGTGACAACCGACCTTCCATTTGAGACATCGCGACGTTCATCGCCCGATCGGTTTTCGCCCGAATCAAGTCCATGACCGCCTCTGCTTGTGACAAATCGATTCGACCGTTTAAAAAGGCGCGTTTCGTGAACTCGCCTGGTTCTGCCAAGCGGATGTCGGGTTGGTCGAGAATGAGTTCAAGGACACGATTGACCGCAACGACGCCTCCGTGACAATTGATTTCGACGACATCTTCTCGTGTAAACGTCTTCGGCGCCCGCATGATACTGACCATGACTTCATCGACGACTTCGCCCGTGTCAGGACGCTTTAACGTACCGTAATGAATTGTATGTGAATCGACCGTTGTTAAGTCTTTTCCAGAAAACACATTGTTCACCGTTTCGACCGCCAAATCGCCTGATAATCGGACGATGCCAATGGCACCTTCACCCATCGGCGTCGAAATCGCTGTAATCGTGTCAAACTCTAGCATCTTTCTCCCTCCAAACCTAAGCCATCTTCTTCTATCATATGCATAACGAACCTACTATACACGATATTCGACTTGAACGAAAGAGTTCACCCGCCGATGAAGTCATTGCAGTTCCTATCATTATTTTCGTACAATAAAGGAATATATTTACAGAGAAGAGAGGGTATACACATGAAGCAACTAGAAGCGATTCAAATCATCACGGAACGATTAGAACAGGATGAAGCGGTTCAAGCGATTTTTATGAAAGGCTCATTCGGTCGTGGAGAAGCCGATGAGCATTCAGATATCGACCTTTACGTGATGGTACACGCAGATCAGGAAGAATTGTTTTTATCGAGACGACTCGATCACCTTCGTTCGTATCGACCTGTTCTGTTGAAAGACGACATCTTCATAGTCGCCCCTCAACTCATTGTGGTATTCGATGATTTTCTTCACCTCGACTTATTCACTGTCACAAAAGAGACGTTGAATCATCAAGACTCGATCCATATCCTCTATGATCCGCACCAGCTCCTCACTGCACATGAAAGTTCGTTACAGATTGAAGAAGAGTCGACAAGTGATCATGCCTTCGACACCGTTTGGTTCTTTTTCCAATATACGAAATCAAGAAATCGCGGTAACGACATTTGGGCAACCGAAATGCTTCGTCAAGGAATGGTTCATTTCGCATACGTATTGGCTGCGCATCATACGCCCGATCGAGCCTCGCTCGGTTTAAAAGATGTATCGCAACGAAACGACATCAATTTAGGATTCTTTTATGAACAATTGACTCCAACGAATCATGAAAAAGCCGCCCGACTCTACATCGAGCGACTTAAAGAAGAACACCCTTTCTTCCAATCCTTATCCGGCTACAATGTGTTTGGACCGTTTATGGAACAGTTGCTTCAACGAGAAACAAACCGCCCTTGAAAGAGGACGGTTTGTTTTTTAGTAACGTGCTTGTCGTTTCGTCGAACGAATCGTGAAATAGAGGAACAATTCTAGAATTGCAATGGCGATGAGTATTCCACCGAAAAGCTGGAATAGGACAAGCAGACTACTGAACGGATTCGTCAGCATAAGAATCCCGACACCAATCCACAATAGACTGCCAATCAAAAACCAGAGCCATCGTCCTGCCATCGATTGACGGTAACCGAACGCCTGAATGAGGCGAATGATCCCTCCAAATAAAAACAGCGCCCCGATTAAAATCGGGAGAAGACTAGCTAGCGTCTCAGCGAAGAAAAAGACGACCGCTGCCAAAATCAAATAGATGAGACCCATAAAGAAAGCCGGTGGTAACCCACCCTGTCGTCTACGAACCCCTTGAAACATCATCCATACGCCCATGATCGCCAAGTATCCCGCAATCACGTACACCATGACGTCAAAGAAAAATCGAGGGTACAGTAGAATAAGAACACCGAGCACAAAGTAAATGATTGCTTGCCATAACGTCGAACGTTCTACACGATGAATAAATGCCTCCATGTTTCCACACCTCCATTTACCCGTTTCTTTCATTATTCCCGTCTTCTCGACATACAATCCTATAAAAAAAGCTGAGTGTCAGATGACACTCAGCTTAACGATTATTTACGTTTTTTCTTTTTGTTTTTCTTTTCTTCTTCAGCAAGTGCTGCACGCTCTGCTTCTTTCGCGGCAATTTTTGCTTCTGCTGCTACCTTCATCTTCTCACGCATCGGGAGCATGATTGCCATCGTGACGATGATTGAGATGATATAACCGACTACCCAGTACAATGAAAGGGCGGCTGGAAGGTTGATCGACATGATGAAAATCATGACTGGGAAGATGTAAAGCATCATCTTCAATTGTGGGTTCTGTTCTTGACCCGCCATTGAGATTTTTTGTTGAACGAACGTCAAGACTGCCGCCAAAATCGGCAAGATGAACGTCGGGTCCGGAGCTCCAAGGTCGAACCATAAGAAGTCCGC
Source organism: Exiguobacterium sp. s35 (assembly GCF_018617535.1). Lineage (NCBI taxonomy): Bacteria > Bacillati > Bacillota > Bacilli > Caryophanales > Exiguobacterium > Exiguobacterium sp. s35. Next base: position 12,049 of record NZ_JACSKI010000002.1, on the reverse strand, counting down.
TTCGAAAATCTCAGGTGTACGACGAATCGCATCATAGAATGCGAAGAGAATCGGCATTTGAATCAAGATTGGCAAACACCCTGCGAGCGGGTTGATTTGGTATTCTTGATAAAGTTTCATCATCTCTTCTTGAAGTTTACGCTGTGTTTCTTGGTCTTTTGAGCTGTACTTCTCACGAAGCTTCAACATTTCCGGTTGCAAGACTTGCATGGCACCCATACTCTTCGTCTGTTTGATCATGAGCGGGAGAATCAATAAACGAACGATAATCGTTGCGATAATGATTGAAATCCCATATTGCCACGGGCCACCGACTAAATAAGCAACTTCCTTCAAAAGCCATGCGAGCGGCCATACAAAGTACTTCGCCCAGAAACCTTCTGTGTCAGCCGTAATTGGTTCGGCTTGGATGGTAGACGGATCCACACAGCCTGCCATCAGCATAATGACCGCAGTCATGGCAGCGAGTAATCCTAATTTTAGCTTTTTGCTCATAGTTCCTCCTACGCTTTCTTTATCAATTCTTTTTTAACGCACACGTCGATCGGGCAATCTTATAAGACTCTAATTATATGAGAGAACAAATTCAGATTGTCATGGTCACCGGCTTTGTTTTTGCCAAACCTTCGCTCGTTTGAATACGTGTTTCAAACTCTCGGTCACTTCCGACTGCGTCAATGCGGTCGCAGGCTTCCGGGCGATGATCACATAATCATTCGGCGCAACGTTCGGTTCAAGCAAGCGAAGCGACTCACGCATCAATCGTTTCATGCGGTTTCGTTCTACAGCATTTCCAAGCTTTTTGCTGACAGAAAGACCCACTCTGAAATGCGCTTGATCCGCTTTGAGCGTGTAGACGACAAACTGACGATTGGCCACGGAGCGTCCTTCGCGAAACACCGCTTGGAACTCTTCATTCTTTTGCAGGCGGTATTCTTTTTTCAAAATTCTCACTCCATCCTTCGCTTCAAAAATCGTCAACTAACATCATATCATATCCACATCATTTGAACGAGGGAGAATCCATGAAATGCTACGTTTCTGTGACAAACTAAAAAATTGCCCGAGGAAAGGATCCCCGGGCAATCTTCATTCGAAATTATACAGTCAAGGCTTTACGGCCTTTACGACGACGAGCAGCAAGAATGTTGCGACCGTTTTTAGTCGCCATGCGTGCACGGAATCCGTGGACTTTCTTACGCTTACGGTTGTTAGGGTTGAAAGTTGGTTTCATGGTTACAGCACCTCCTCAAGATTAACGCTCTATTAGCAAGTTATAGTTTCATTTAAGGCAGTCTTTAAGATTATATAAATCGAATCAACAATTGTCAATGTATTTTCGAACGGTTTTCGAATCAGATAGATTACGTGATCTGGAGGCATCATTCGGGATGGTTCAATTTTGTCTAGAACAGCTTATATGAATCCAGATTGATACGAAACCTTTACGTATTTCTTAAACGGTCTTTATAAATAGCGATGTTGAGCCATTTTATCCACATATTCACGAAGTTATCCACACTTATATGTGAATAACTCTTCTTTTTTCACATCCGAATTCTTCATTTTTTCATTTTCTTCTTTTACAAAACTTTTCTTCCCTTCACTTCCTCCTCTTTTGTGTATAACTTTTTCACTCTCTTATCTCTCATAATGTCTTTATCCACAACATATCCACAGTTTATCCACAAAACACACAGCATGTGGATAAGTGGGTGTGGATACTTTTCTTTATCTGTGGATAAATACCAAAAAGCATTGCCACGTCTATTTTATTTTGCTAAACTGAATGTGCACAAACTTGTGGATGAACAATTCGTGATTCCAAGATATACACAGGCTGTGGATAAGTGTTATCCCCATAATGAACACCATGTGGATAACTTTATCCACAGTTTTTATTCTCTGGGGATAACCCTAGTTTCTACTATAAAATAGTGTATGTGTATATCGTGTGAATAAGTTTTACCAAACATGTGAGTAAAGGAGGTCTTTCATTGAAGAATGCTCGCGAGATTTGGAGAAACGTCTTATCTGTAATTGAAGAAGAGGAACGAACTCCAAAAGCTAGTTTTGACATGTGGTTGAAATCAACCGAAGGGATATCATTGATGGGAACGACACTCGTTGTGTCGGCACCTGCCAGTTTTATCGTTACATGGTTAGAGCGACAGTACTTGTCACTTTTACAAGATACGGTCGAAGAAATTACGAACAACAAGCTCGAAATTCATTTTATTGAAGAATCTCAAGCACACAAGTATGCTCCAGCTGATGGATCGTCACACGAATCCATTGCCGTGACGGAAACAAGAGAACAGCCCTTACCATTACCCTCAAAAGAGGAAGGGGATCTCGGACAGCTGAATGACAAATATATCTTTGAGACGTTTGTCATCGGATCGGGGAACCGATTTGCCCACGCCGCATCACTAGCTGTCGCTGAAGCGCCGGCACGTGCATATAACCCACTATTCATTTATGGGGGAGTCGGACTCGGCAAAACGCATTTGATGCATGCAATCGGTCATTATGTAAAAGCTCAAAAACCAGGAGCGCGCATTGCATATGTCTCGTCTGAAAAATTTACGAATGAATTCATTAACTCAATTCGAGACAACAAAACTGGGGAATTCCGCAATCGCTATCGGAATATCGATGTATTGCTCATTGATGACATTCAGTTCTTAGCCGGGAAAGAACAAACGCAGGAAGAGTTTTTCCACACGTTCAATGCGCTACACAATGATCAGAAACAAATCGTCATTTCAAGTGATCGACCACCTAAAGAAATCCCGACGTTAGAAGATCGTCTGCGTTCACGTTTCGAGTGGGGACTCATTACGGACATCACACCACCTGACCTTGAAACTCGGATTGCGATTCTCCGTAAAAAGGCGACTGCTGAAGGTCTCGATATTTCAAACGAGGTCATGCTTTATATCGCAAATCAAATCGATACGAACATCCGTGAGCTAGAAGGGGCATTGACACGCGTTGTCGCTTACGCAAAACTAGTTGGGCGACCAATCGACCCAGACGTAGCAGCAGAAGCGCTTCATAATATCATGCCAGTCCAAGAAGCGAAAAAGATTGTCATTCGTGACATTCAAGAAGTTGTCGGTCAACATTTCAACATTCAAGTAGAAGAATTGAACTCGAAGAAACGCACAAAAACGTTAGCATTCCCACGCCAAATCGCAATGTACCTGTCTCGAGAAATGACAGAGAGTTCATTACCGAAAATTGGGGAAGAGTTCGGAGGGCGTGATCATACGACTGTTATTCATGCGCATGAGAAAATTAGTACGCTTCTGAAAAATGATGTGGAAATGCAAGAGACGATTCAAACGTTGAAAAAGGCGCTTTCAAACTAATAACGGATTCTCTGTGGATATCCTGTGGATAAACCACCTTAGTTATCCACAGGTTATTCACAGGCTAAATGGCTTTGTACGTATGCTTAAGGGGACTTATCCCCAGTATCCACAGCCCTTATTACTATTATGACTTAATTAATACTATTATTATCATTAGTAAAATGACTCATTTCACCTTAGGAGGAATTATCCACATGCATTTAACGATTCAACGAGATGTATTCATGCAAGCCGTACAAGACGTATCAAAAGCTGTGGCTTCACGAACGACTATTCCAATTTTGACAGGGTTAAAACTTGAAGCACATGCAGATGGTTTAACACTGACAGGAAGTGATACCGAAATTTCGATTGAACGTTTGATCCCAATCGAAGAAGGTGGAATCGAACTCATTCAGATTCAACGCGCTGGGAGTGTCGTGTTAAACGCACGCTTCTTAGGAGAAATCGTGAAAAAGTTGCCAACGAACGAAGTTACACTCGAAGTGTCACCGAACTTTATGACACGAATTGAGTCTGGCCAAGCAGAATTCCACTTAAACGGTCTCGACCCGGACGAATATCCTCGTCTCCCAGAACTTGCGAGTGACCGTCGTTTCTATCTACCAGCTGATCTCTTGAAGACGATCATCCGTCAGACAAGCTTCGCTGTTTCATCGCAAGAAACGCGCCCTGTTCTAACGGGAGTCAACTTCTCTGCTGAGAAAGGCTTCCTCACATGTGTGGCAACAGACAGCCACCGTTTGGCACTTCGTCGTGCCCGCTTTGAGACAGATAACGACTTAACGTTCCAAAACGTCGTCGTCCCAGGTCGTTCACTCAACGAATTGGCTAAATTACTCGACCGTGAAGAGTTGCCGATTGAAATCGTACTGACGGATCAGCAGATTTTGTTCCGAATGAAAAATATCTCGTTCTTCTCTCGTTTGTTAGATGGTGCGTACCCAGACACGTCACGTCTCATTCCGGAAGAATATCGTACAGCGGTCCGCATGAATGCAAAAGAATTCTTGCAAGCCATCGACCGTGCGTCACTCTTGGCACGTGCCGATCGAAACAACGTCATTAAATTTGTCGCGGAAGATACAACAGCAGTAGAAGTATCTTCACATTCACCTGAAGTCGGTAAAGTGTCTGAGCGTGTCAGCATTTTATCGCTTGAAGGGGAAGAATTGAAAATCTCCTTCAACTCTAAATTTGTAATGGATGCGCTTCGTGCGCTCGATGCATCTGAAATCGAAATCCAATTCACGGGTTCGATGCGACCGTTCATTTTACGACCGGTTGAACAAGATAGCGTTCTTCAACTGATTTTGCCAGTCCGCACATCGTAAGCAGCGGATAGGGATGATGAGGTGTCTGACCTTGTCATCCCTTTTTTGCCTTATTCGACGATTTTCGATAAACTAATATGTATGGCGATTTTTTCAGATCAGCATGTGAGAAAGGAAGTGACGACATGGAAAAAGTGTCGATTACAACCGAGTATGTGACACTCGGACAATTTTTAAAATTAGCAGATATCATCTCAAGTGGGGGACAAGCAAAGTTCTTTTTAGAAGATGTCATGATCAAAGTGAACGGTGAACAGGACCAACGCCGTGGTCGTAAATTGAGAGATGGAGATACGATCGAAGTCGAAGGCTTCGGTGAATATCAAATCGAGGGAAACTGACGTGCATTTAAAGTCGATCCGATTGCAAAATTATCGCAACTACGAAACCCTCGAGCTAGATTTCTCAGAACAGACGAATGTTCTAATTGGTGAGAATGCCCAAGGAAAAACGAATCTTCTCGAATCGATTTACGTACTTGCGCTCGCAAAATCGCATCGGACGACACAAGACCGAGAATTGATCGGTTGGGAAGCTGATGCCGCAAGTATCGAAGGACGGATTCATAAGCGTACCGGCGAATCGGTGCAGAGTCTCTCATTTTCTCCTAAAGGAAAAAAAGCAAAGCTCAATCATTTAGAACAACGTCGTCTCAGTGACTATGTCGGCGCATTTAACGTCGTCTTGTTCGCCCCTGAAGACTTAGCCATCGTCAAAGGCAGTCCACAAGGGAGACGGCGATTTTTAGATATGGAAATCGGTCAGGTCAGTCCCGTGTACTTACACGAGCTCAATCAATATTTGAAAACGTTAAAACAACGAAACGCCTTATTAAAGCAGTTATCCACAAAGGGTGGGGATGAGACGTTACTTGAAGTGTTGACGGACCAATTGATTGAACTCGCCGTGAAAATTGTGATGAGGCGCTATCATTTCATTGATCAACTCGAAAAATGGGCCAATCCGATTCATTCAGGGATTACACGAGAGTTAGAAACACTGACGATTCAATACGTTTCTGACACGTTCCAAAAAGAACGTTTCTCAAAAGAACAGATGTTTGAAACGTATCGTCAAAAGTTTGATAAAATAAGAGAGAACGAACGACGAAGAGGTGTGACCTTATTTGGTCCGCACCGTGACGATTTTGAATTGTACGTAAACGATCGAAACGTTCAAACGTTCGGTTCACAAGGTCAGCAACGAACGGCTGCCTTGTCATTGAAGCTAGCTGAAATTGAATTGATTCATGAAGAAGTGGGCGAATATCCTCTTTTGTTATTAGACGATGTGTTATCTGAACTTGACGATCATCGCCAAACCCATCTACTCGATACGATGGGACGAAAAGTACAAACGATTTTGACGACAACAAATATTGATGGAATCGCACATGAAACCATTCAACAGGCCAAAGTGTTTCACGTGAAACAAGGCGAAGTCGAAACAGAATCCGTGTAATCGTGGTAAGAAGGAACACCAAATCATGTATAGTAGGTGAAAATAACCGATGAGTAATGAAAACGAAAAAGAATTGCAAGCGTACGGCGCCGATCAGATTCAAGTTCTTGAAGGCTTAGAGGCTGTCCGTAAACGTCCAGGTATGTATATCGGTTCCACAAGCTCTCGTGGTCTCCACCATTTGGTATGGGAGATTGTCGATAACTCGATTGATGAGGCGCTTGCTGGTTACTGTGACACAATCACAGTAACGGTCGAGCCAGGAAACTCAATCGTTGTTGAAGATAACGGACGCGGGATTCCAGTCGACGTCCAAAAGAAAACAGGTCGACCTGCCGTTGAAGTTATTTTCACGGTATTGCACGCTGGCGGTAAATTCGGCGGCGGTGGATACAAAGTTTCAGGTGGTCTACACGGTGTAGGGGCGTCGGTTGTTAACGCACTATCGACGAAACTTGAAGTGTTCGTTCGTCGCGACGGAAACGTGTACTATCAATCGTTCAAACGTGGCGTTCCGCAAGGCGAACTCGAAATCGTCGGGACGACAGATACGACAGGAACGACTGTCCGCTTCTTCCCGGACGGCGATATCTTCCAAGAAACGCTCGAGTATGACTTCGATTTGTTGGCAACACGTCTTCGTGAGCTTGCCTTCTTAAACAAAGGGCTACGGATTGTCGCAAAAGATGATCGTAGCGATGAGACGATTGAACGCAATTATCACTACGAGGGTGGAATCAAGTCCTACGTAGAGCATTTGAACCGTTCAAAAGCATCGATTCATGAAGAGCCTGTGTATGTACATGGTACAAAAGACGGGATTGAAGTAGAGATTGCCCTTCAGTACAACGAAGGTTTCGCAAGTAACATCTACTCATTCACGAACAACATCCCGACACATGAAGGTGGAACGCACGAGACTGGATTTAAAACAGCGCTCACACGTTCAATCAATGATTATGCGAAGCGGTTCGGATTGATGAAAGAGGCCGACGGCAGTCTTTCAGGAGATGATGTCCGTGAAGGATTGACGGCGATTGTCTCCGTCAAACACCCGTCTCCTCAATTTGAAGGACAGACGAAGACGAAACTGGGAAATGCCGATGCTCGTACGGCGACAGATACGTTATTCAGTGACACGTTCGAACAATTCTTGCTCGAGAACCCATCAGTCGGTCGTCTTATCGTCGACAAAGGATTGATGGCAGCACGCGCACGCCTTGCTGCGAAACGCGCACGTGAGATGACACGTCGTAAAGGTATTCTCGAAGTCAGTTCATTACCAGGGAAATTGGCCGACTGTTCATCGAAAGACGCTTCGAAATCTGAACTATACATCGTTGAGGGTGACTCAGCGGGTGGTTCGGCGAAATCTGGTCGTGACCGTCACTTCCAAGCAATCTTGCCGATTCGAGGAAAAATCATCAACGTCGAGAAAGCACGTCTTGATAAGATTTTGGCCAACCAAGAAGTTCGGACAATCATCACGGCTCTCGGAACAGGGATTGCAGATGAGTTCGATTTATCAAAAGCGCGTTACCATAAACTGATCATCATGACCGATGCCGATGTCGACGGAGCGCACATTCGTACGCTGTTGTTGACGTTCTTCTATCGCTATATGCGTCCACTTGTGGAAAGTGGATACGTCTATATCGCTCAACCACCGCTCTATGGTGTGAAGCACGGTAAAGAAACGATCTATGTTCAAAACGAGCGAGAGTTGCAAGCGACACTCGCACAACTTCCTGAAAATGCACGTTATAGCGTTCAACGTTACAAGGGTCTTGGAGAGATGGATCCTGAACAGTTATGGAATACGACGATGAACCCAGAAACGCGTTCGATGCTTCGCGTCGATCTTCAAGATGCGATTGAGGCAGATGAGATTTTTGAAACGCTCATGGGTGACAACGTCGAACCACGCCGTGACTTTATTCAATCTCACGCCCATTACGTGAAGAACCTCGATATTTAATAAGAAGGGTAGGCAATAACGAATGGCAGAACAAGAAAATATCAAGGATATAAATATTAGCCAAGAGATGCGAACGTCGTTCATGGACTATGCGATGAGCGTCATCGTATCACGTGCCCTTCCGGACGTGCGAGATGGTTTGAAGCCGGTTCACCGTCGTATTTTGTATGCGATGAACGAGCTCGGGATTCGCGCGGACAAGCCACATAAGAAGTCGGCGCGTGTCGTCGGGGACGTTATCGGTAAGTATCACCCACACGGTGACTCAGCCGTTTACGAAACGATGGTTCGTATGGCTCAAGACTTCAGTTATCGTTATGAATTAGTCGACGGTCACGGGAACTTCGGTTCAGTCGATGGCGACTCGGCCGCTGCGATGCGTTATACCGAGGCACGTATGTCTAAAATTGCAATGGAACTCGTACGAGACATCGGCAAAAACACAATCGATTACCAACCGAACTTCGATGGTGAAGAAAAAGAGCCGGTCGTTCTTCCGGCTCGCTTCCCGAACTTCCTTGTCAATGGGACAAGCGGGATTGCAGTCGGGATGGCAACGAACGTGCCTCCACATAACTTGAATGAAGTCATCGATGGAGTGTTGGCTCTTTCTCATAACCCGGACATCACCATCGCCGAATTGATGCAGCACATCCCAGGTCCTGACTTCCCGACAGCGGGAGAGATTTTGGGACGTAGTGGAATTCGTCGTGCGTATGAGACTGGACGTGGATCGATTACGATGCGTGCGAAAGCCGAAATCGAAACGTTGAAAAACGGCCGTGAACGAATCCTCGTTCATGAAATCCCATATCAAGTCAACAAGGCACGTCTCGTTGAGAAAATTGCGGATTTGGTACGTGATAAAAAAATCGAAGGAATCACAGACTTACGTGATGAATCCGATCGTAACGGAATGCGTGTCGTTATCGAAGTTCGTCGAGATGCGAATGCGAGTGTGATTTTAAACAACTTGTATAAGCAAACACCGATGCAGACGACGTTCGGAGTGAACATGCTTGCCCTTGTAGGCGGTCGCCCGAAAACGTTGAACATCAAACAAGCAATCTATTACTACATCGAACACCAAAAAGAAGTCGTCCGTCGTCGTACGCAATTCGATTTGGATAAAGCGGAAGCACGTGCCCACATCTTAGAGGGACTTCGTGTCGCCCTCGATCACTTGGATGAAGTTATCGCTATCATCCGTAGTACACGTACTGGTGACGAGGCGCGTGAGAAGTTGATTGCCCGCTTCGGACTTTCTACTGAGCAAACGCAAGCGATTTTAGATATGCGTCTTCAACGATTGACTGGTTTGGAACGCGAAAAAATCGAAGGCGAGTATCGCGAAGTGAAAGCATTGATTGAGGAACTCCGTGCGATTCTTGGTGATGAGGAATTACTCCTTGATATCATTCGTAACGAGTTGCTTGAAATCAAAGAGCGATATGGTGATGCACGTCGTACCGTGATTCGTACGGATATCATTGAACTTGAGGATGAGGATTTGATCCCAGTTCGCGACATGATGATCACGCTTACGAGTGAAGGATACATTAAATCAATTCCATCCGATTCATATCGCGCACAGCGTCGTGGTGGACGTGGAAAACAAGGGATGGGGACGAACGATGAAGACTTCGTACTTCGTTTGCTGTCCGCGTCAACACATGACACGATTCTCTTCTTTACGAACTTTGGACGTGTCTTCCGCCTCAAAGGATACGAAATTCCTGAGATGAGTCGTACCGCAAAAGGAATGCCAATCATCAACTTGCTTCAAATTGATAAAGGTGAAAAAGTCGAAACGATGATTCCTGTCGATTTCAACAGTTACCTGGCAAACCAAACGGTAGCAGAAGATGCGCAGAACGAATCGGAAGAAGAAGTGGCAGACGAACAATTGTCTCTCGTCTTCATTACGAAAGAAGGTTTGATTAAGCGTTCGCCACTCTCGGCATACGCCCGAATCAACAAAAATGGTCTTCGTGCCATCAGCTTGAATGAAACAGATGAGCTCGTTACCGTCCGCTTGGCGAAGAGCGATGATGAAATGTTGATTGTCACACGCCAAGGAATGTCAATCCGTTTCCCTCTCGAAGGAGAAGTTCGATCGATGGGACGTACGGCACGTGGTGTGCGCGCGATTCGTTTGAAGAAAGACGATGATTTGGTCGTCTCAATGGAAATCGTTCGTACGACGCAAGACGTCTTGATCATCACGGAAAAAGGATTTGGAAAACGTACAGCCATGGAGCAGTTCCGTACACAAGGTCGTGGTGGTTCCGGAATCATCGGAATTAAAACAGATCGCGGAACGGTCGTGGGAATGCGTGTCGTTGATGAAGATGATGACATCATGTTGATGACTGAACATGGCGTTGCCATTCGTATCGATTCGCAAACCATCTCTCAGATGGGCCGTAGCACACGTGGTGTGAAAGTGATGAACATTGAAGATGGCGATCGTTTAGCGACAATCGCAAAATTGAAAAAAGATGAGTTAGAAGAGGAATCAGCAGTCGATTTGGAGAATGGGTTTGAGGATGAAGCACCTGAAACCGACGAATCGTCTGATGTGAATGAGTAAGACGAAAGGTCGAACGGTGTTTCCGTTCGACCTTTTTCATATATAGGAGGGATTCGCGTGCGTTTGAACTTATCCGCTGTACATGTTGGCATGACGTTATTGTCACCCGTTTCTTCCTTAGAGGCAGGAATTCATTTAACAAATGAACATTTGCGTTTACTCCGTTTCTTAAAGATTGAAGCCATTGATGTCGCACCAGTTGAACAAACAATCTTTACTTCTATAGAGGAAAGGCGTCTTTGTGAACAGGTTCTTCAATATGAGAAACATTATAATCAGTGGGAAGAGCGAATCGCCCCGAACCCATATGAAGGTCTAGAGTTCGTTCATCAACTATTTCGTCAAGAACTGCCGCTTTCGGCAGTCGTACATTTTTTTACGCATCAACCATTGCGAAAAAACCATGTCATCTACCATGCGATCTATCGAGCACTCGTTGCTCGCACATTATCAAAGTACCGAGGCGATGAACATCAACTTCAATTTGATTATGGAATTGCTTCTTATTTTGCAGATGCGAGTTACGCTAAAATTAGAAAATGGTCTCATATGCGTTATTTCACGAAAATGGAACGCGAACTACTATACCAACATCCACTCGTCTCAGCTGCCATGCTTCCGAGTAATCAAACATTACGGGGACGTGTCTATCAATTGATCACCGAGCATCACGAACGTTTAGATGGGTCTGGGTTCCCAAACCGTCTAACCGAGCGTGAGTTGAATCCCGCGTCGCCTTTATTTATTGTCGCGGACCGTTTTTGTCAGTTAACGGCACCCCGAACGTTTCGGAAACCACTTTCACAAGAAGAGGCGTACTTCTATATGTGGCAAAACAAAGCCTATGATGAAGAAGCTTTGACGCTTCTCGCTACATTGCTCGGGTTTTATGAAATCGGTCGACCCGTTTTATTAAGTAGTGGAGTGCGGGGGAAAATTCACGCCTACACGAATCGTATTGAGCGACCTGTCATTATAGAAGATACAGACAGGATAGAATATGATTTATCACGGTTGGCCGAAGTAAAAATTATATCGTTTCAATAAGAGATAACTGGCGATTCCTTGCATCGAAAATAATAGGAATCGTCTTTATTTATTCTTTTTTAAAAAACTTTATTTTTATAGTTGACGGATATAAAGTCAGGTGCTATTATAAATGAGTCGCTAAGAGCGGCAGACGAACTTTGAAAACTGAACGATGAGGCAAAAATAAGTTTTACAATTTTTGAATGAAGCGCAAGCTTCGTCAATTTAAGAGCTATATCAAATTCTTTGGAGAGTTTGATCCTGGCTCAGGACG